>NZ_JBTNDG010000022.1:0-21795 GCF_054511125.1 Arthrobacter sp. TMN-50
AGCGAGTCTACCGCACGGTCTACGCCACAAAAGAGCAAGCCCGCAAGGACGTTATCCGCTACATTGAAGGGTTTTACAACAGCCGACGGCGGCATTCCGCCCTCGATTACCAGTACCCCAACGATGTCCATTACAGTTACCAGCAGCCACACCAGGCAGCGTAAGAGAAAACACTAACTCCGCTGTCCGAAAATCACGCAGCAGCCCAGATACCGACGATCAGCGGGTCGGGGTGCGGACGGCGGCACGGTCCTTGGCGGTGTCGGCGTAGAAGAACATTGCCTCCTTCGCTGCTGTGTAGTCCTGCCATTTATCCAGGGACTCCAGGTCCATGGTGCTAACTTTCCAACGCCTGACCGGCACGGTTGTACCCTGGCCGACTCAGTCCCTGCCATTTCCGCCCGCGTCGCCTTCACTGCGCCCGGTTCGGGGCCAGCCATATTCTCGGCGCCAGCCATATTGGAGACAAACGTGGTGGGGCTGGTGCGTGGGGGTTTACGGGCGGGCATCTGGCCAGCTGCAGTACCTGGTCCGCGTCGTGTCCCTGAGAGTGCAGACCCCTTGACACTCCTCAGTGAAAGGCAGCATGCTTATCTCGTTGCCTCAGACTTTGGCAGCTGACACATTCGCCGGCGTCATTCGAGGAATCTCCTGGGGGCGCGAGGGCTTAATCCCTGGCGTTCGGTACTTAGCAGCGCGGCTCTATTCATTCTGCAAAAAATAGTTCCTGATCACGTGTGAGGATCCTCAGGCAAGAGCGTCTTTACCTAAGGATGGGGAACCCCTTCCACGGTGAAGGCAAGTCTCGCGCAATCGATTTGGCGTTTCGACCCTAACTCATCGCACCTATCACAGCTCGGGTGTAACCCAGAAACTAGTAAGGCTACTTCCCATTTGCGGAAAAGTCTGCAATGGTTCAGGTATCACCTAGTTGCATCATGTACCGGAGGTTATTCATGCAGGAGACATTGCTGAGCGGGTTAGCCGCAGTAGTGGCGTTTGTGCCATTGCTGCTGCTCTTCCTCGTCATTCTTATCGTTGGTTTGTTGATCGCCAAAGCGATCTCGAAGGCGCTGTCGAAGGTGCTGGAAAAGGTCGGTTTTGACCGTCTGGTTGAACGCGGTGGGGTGAAGAAGGCGCTGGATAAGTCTTCGCTGGATGCTAGCGACATCATCGCGAAGATCTTGTACTACACCCTGGTCCTGTTTGTACTTCAATTCGCTTTCGGCGTCTTCGGTCAGAACCCCGTCAGTGACCTGTTGGCTGGAATCATCGCGTTCCTGCCCAAGATCATCATTGCGATCATCATCGTCATCATCAGCGCCGCTATAGCTGCTGCGGTCAAGACCCTCATTGAGGGCTCGCTTGGCGGCCTGTCCTACGGCAAAGTGCTCGCGAACATTGCAAGCATCTTCATCATCGGTATTGGTGTCATCGCCGCCCTGAACCAGGTGGACATCGCTGTTACGGTCACCACCCCAATCTTGATTGCGGTCCTCTCGGCAATCGTCGGCGTGATTGTTGTCGGTGTTGGCGGTGGGCTGATCAAGCCGATGTCCCAGCGCTGGGAAACCTATCTCACGAAGGCTGAGGAAGAAGCCCCGAAGATCAAGGAGCAGGCCCAGAGCGCGCCGTCCGTCAAGGAGCAGGCGCAGCAGGCGAAAGCCAAGGCCCAGCAGCAGTCAGCCAAGACCCAGCCTCAGGGTCCAGGCGCCCACCGCTACTAGATTTACCAGCACATCCAACTGTCGAGCACATCATCGAAATTGATAGCAAGGAGCAGAACATGATTACGCAGGAAAACATTGACAGCCTTTTGAGCAACGGCGGAAACGTCATTGACAACGACGGCGCCAAGGTCGGTTCAGTCGGACAGATTTACCTCGATGACCAGACCGGAAACCCCAGCTGGGTGACCGTGAAAACCGGCATGTTCGGGACTTCGGAATCGTTCGCACCTTTGGAAGGTGCCCAGGTCGATGGCAACGACGTTCGGGTCGGGTACTCCAAAGACCAGATCAAGGATGCGCCTCGGGTCGACCCCGACGGTGACCTGAGCGTGGAAGAAGAGGGCCGGCTGTACCAGCACTATGGCCTGAGCAGCCCCGGCGGCACTTACGACGAGCCGGGCACCAGGGGTGAGCAGGGTTTCCAGTCCGGCGACGAGCGTGTCGACCACACCGGCGATTCGGGCGTCGTCGGTCACGACACGTCAGGTCCCACCACTGATGACGCGATGACCCGTTCCGAGGAGCGCCTGACCGTTGGTACCGAGAGCCGGGAAACCGGTCGGGCACGGTTGCGTAAGCACGTGGTGACCGAAATGGTCACCAAGACCGTCCCGGTCCAGCGCGAGGAGGTCACCATTGAGCGTGAGCCCATCACCGACGCCAACCGTGGAAACGCTACTGCGGGTCCGGACATCAGCGAAGAGGAACACGAAGTGATCCTGCACGCCGAGGTTCCGGTCGTGGAGAAGGAAACGGTTGCGGTAGAGCGTGTCCGGCTGGGCAAAGAAACCGTGACCGATCAGGAAACCGTGACCGAGGAAGTCCGTAAGGAGCAGATCGACACTGACGCTGATGCCGATCTGACCACCGACGACAGCCGCCGGGACAACCGCTAAAAAAATTATTGGACCCACGGTGTTGGGCGGGTATCAATCAGGTGCCCGCCCGGCACCGTGGACCATAATTAGGAGTAACACATGAGTACCAGCGCAGGATCGGCCAAATCTCCGGACAATCATCCGGATCACGGCCTCACAGACAACACAAGCTCAAGGCGTGCTCAACGTGACCACGGTGACGCGCTCCAGCACACCACCAATTCTGACGCAAGCCATAATGCCGAGCATGATATTGCCCGGGAGAAGGATGAGTTCGGTGGGGTCAAGATCGGTTCCGCATTCTTCGGTTGGCTTACCGCTACCGGCACCGCGATCCTCCTGAGCGCCCTTGCCGCGGCGCTTGGAGCTGCAGTGGGCTCGGCAACCAATACCGACCTTGCTGGAGAGGCGGCTGCAGACCCGCAGACCGCAGGCATCGTTAGCAGCATTGTGCTGCTGGTCATCCTGTTGATTGCCTATTATTGCGGAGGGTACGTTGCGGGCAGGATGGCCCGGTTCAACGGCATGAAGCAGGGCGTCGCGGTGTGGGTCTGGGCAATCGTTATCGCCGTGATCGTGGCGGTACTCGGACTCGTTGCGGGGGAGCAGTTCAACATCCTCTCGCAAATCAACAGTTTTCCGCAGATTCCCGCTGGGGATGACTTGACCACCACAGGAGTGATCGCTGCTGTGATCGCGGCCGTAGTGGCACTCATCGGAGCGATTCTGGGCGGTCTCGCCGGGATGCGGTTCCACCGCAAAGTGGACAGGGCCGGTCTGCGGGACTAAGCCGTGGATACCACCCGACAGGTGCGGTTCTGCCCGGGTGGGAATGGGAAAGCCGCACCCCTCGCGGCGTCTGGACAGCACTAAACAACTATCTGAAGGAGAGAGCAGTGAAGATTGATAAGCAGCAGATCCTTGATCTCCTCAAGGGCCAGGGAGATAATGACAAAGCCGACCGGGCCGAGCAGGAACTGCCGGACCAGGTCGACACTGATAAGGACCAGGGCATGCTGAGCAAGCTGGGCATTAACCCACAGGACCTCATCGGCAAGCTCCCCGGTGGCTTTGGCGGCCTTGGCGGCTGATTACTCAGAGCCAGCATAAAAGGACCCCACGACGGAACAAACTCTTCCGTTGTGGGGTCCTTTCTGGTCGGATGGTGAGGTAAAAGTAGGTCTAGTGAATTCCGTGACGGGGTGAACGAGTGAGGTCGGTACTCGATCCGATTCCGCTCGGATCCTCAATAACGGCCCGCCGTCTATCGTCCGGATAATCCACCGAAATCTCGACGGAATCCCGAAGTAGCGATCGCTGGCGTTCGAGCGTTCCCCCCGATCGAGTGGGGCGAGACTGATTAGATCGCTCAGGGCTGACATGAGTCGACGAGTAATTTGGGGTGAAGCGGCGCCGGATCTCCGTATTTCGTCAAATGCTAGTTCGACGAAGCCGTCCCAGGTGAGCGAAGGTGCCGATAACCGAAGAACGCCGTCGTCGTTCATGTACTCGCCCGAGTGGAGTGGACGACGGACGATGTGACGAAGAACGTCATGGATTCGGTCGATTGCCTGCACCGCTGTCGTCGTATCCTCAAACGGTCCGGATGAAACAGCGCCCAAAGGGATGTCGACCAGCAGCCGGATGCCGTAAGCAACGTCCTGATTGAACGCGGATCAGCGGCGCGTCAAGGGGTACAAAATCGCCTTTTGACCATAGGAGGTCGAATAAACAGTCAGCCTTTCTAGCGAGAGTGATCAGTTGGGCTGAACTGAACTCGAAGAGCACTCCACTGCGCCGGGCAGGAATGAGATGGCCGTCGAGTGGCTGCTCCTCTTGTCCCGCCGGAAAGACTCTATTGAGGGTAGCGAGGTGTCTTCGGCGAGCCAGCCGACCAAGGCAGCAACCCGTAGCGACTGGCCAATATGGTTGAGGTACCAGACCAGGGCCACGATGCAGGAAAGAACCAGCAGGATGCTTACCGCTACGGCTAGTCCGGGGGCGGTACCGCCCTCCGGTGCGGTTACCAGGGTGCGCATCGTCAGTAGCGAGAACGTGAACGTTCCGGCGAACAGTCCTATCGTGCACTGAGATGGCCGGTCCTGAAGGATTTGGCGGACAATCCGGGGGAGAACGCGCCCATTGCCAGCCGCACGACGAGGACGACCATAGACAGCACCAGTCCGGTCAGGGTGAGCATAGCAAACGAAATCAGATACAGGATTTGCATGCCAGCGGTCGGGTCACCGCTGATGGCTTGCGGTACCAATTCACCCGCGGGGTCGATCGCGATGAAGATGGAGGACAGCCCAATTTTACTGAGCCCGGGTCAGACTTCCGGGTCGAGGATACGAGCGAAACGGTTGGCACTGCTCGGCCGGAACTGACGTGAGTGGACGGCCACGCGCCGCGGTCCACCCAGCCGTAGGCGCTCCTCTAAATAACGGCAGCCTTGTCCCTTCCCTTGTGGGCCGTGACATTCACGAGGACAGCAAGTTTCCGAAGCGGCGCCTCCAGCGCAACCTCGAGGTCGGTTGCGACGTCCTGGTGGATGCGGTGCAGGATGTCTTGTACATCGGCACGGTCATCGACCCTGACATCGATATTGAGTTCAGGTTCCGTTGATGTTCCGCGCAACAATACTGACGCCGAGGTAACCCCGGGCAGGTCTGTTGTCCGGTTTTCGACTGCTTCCGCGATGACCCCTGGATCGCATTTGGTATACCCGTCGATCCCGTCGTTGGTGTGGAGGCGGAAGGCTCGTGCCTGATTGCGCTTCGGGACCTGGGCAAGCAGCCATCCGAGGGCAAGCAGCCCGACGACAAGAGCGACGATCACCACAATCGTCGCTGCGATCTCGTTGGCGAAGAGGTCCTGAAAATCGGTAGGTAGGGCCGTTTGATCCGCCGGGGAGGGTTGGATCCCGAGTCCAAGGGATTGGGCGAGACGTGCAGCAAGATCACTCGCCAGGAGGACGCCGACGGCGCCGAGCACCAGTAGTCCCAGACCGATGACCGCTAGCCAGAAGCGGTTGAGCTTGCCAGCAGTTTCCCTCATGAGTGGTTCCTTTCAAAAGATGAAGCGGAGGTGACCCCGACAAAGGGTAGGTAGTTGCCGGTAGGGCCGCTGACGGGGTACATGCTAATCCTCGCTATTACGGACGCGGACGACGACCGTGGGAACGGGATCGAGACCAATGCGTTCGAGTTTGCGTGTCAACGATTCCCGCAACCTCTTCGAAAGGTCCCCCGAATTATGGAGGGGCGTCCTGACGACAACGTCGATTTTTTTAGCTGTAGCCCTGACGGACGTGCTGTCCACGCCATCTGCCTGATCGAGATGGGCGGCGGTGATTTTTGTAAGCCCGCGGCGGGTTATCACTGTCTCTGAGAATCGCAGATCCGCGCCTGCAGGACCCAACAGCCGCACAGTAGTGTGCTTGCCTGGAAGGACCGCGGCACCCAAGAGGACGATTCCGAGGAGCAGTAATAATGTCGCCGCAGCCCATATCGCTGGGCTGTTCCAGGTGAGTGTCGACAGACCTTCCCGCAGGGTGGAGAGAAACGGGGGCCAGCTCCCCGTGACGAGGCGGCTGATCCCGACCCAGACTGCTGCTGCAGCCAGACTCAGGAGGACCACGGCTGTAATGGTGGCTGGCAGCGAACGGCTCGATCGGCGGCGCAGGGCTTGGGAAGCTGGTTTCGGGCTCATTGGAGGTCCCTTCGGCTGTTCGAGCGAGACTGGCTCACCAAAGCATCGATGTCGATATCTACCTGGCGCACGTCCACACCGCAGCGGCTGCTGACTTTCTCGCGGATATCCCGCCGAAGGCGGTCGGTGGTGGCGCGCAGCGGCGCCGGATAACGGACGCCAGCGCTCACCTGAACGGACGCCACGCGACCGCTCAGTTGCACCTTGACCCTCGGACGGGCATCTTCATCGTTATGGCCGCCGATACCGAGGAACCCGCCGGTTGATCCGCTGACGCCGGGTACCTCGGATGCGACCTGACCAGCGATTTTTTCGATGGCCTTCTCCGAGATAGTGAGTGTGCCGCGTTCCTCGGGTTTCGGGGCGCTGTTCCGGAGGCGCATGCGCGTTTGCATATCGTCTTCAGCGGGGCTCATCGGCGCGAGTTCGAGCGGCCGGTCAGAGCACCGAGGTCGAGTTTGCCGTCGATGATTCGAGCCACGAGCAGGCCGATGGCACCAAACACGGCGACGATCAGGAATTCGGAGAAACCGCCGAACGCCGCGGCCCATCCGAGAACGAGGCCGACAAGCAGCCCCATAGCTGTTGTACTCATGATTGGTACCTTTCTTCTTGCATAGGTAATCCTGCAGCGTGACTGCATGAATGAAATGGATCCACCGGCATCACGAGAACGGGTAGCCGGGAGGGGTGACCTAGTCCGGGGGCCTTCGCGCCGTCGGACGCCGGCGGAGACCCCCAGAAACCGTTGTTACTGAAGGTCGCCGCGACCTGAGTCGCTGGTCTCTTTCTGGTCGTCCTCGGGGAGGTGCACATCGGTGACGTTGATGTTGACTTCGATAACCTCAAGTCCGGTGGCATCTTCAACAGAGGCGATAACGTTGCGGCGGATCATTTGGCTGACCTCAACGATGGAGACGGTGTGCTCGACGACGATCGACAGATCAATTGCGGCCTGGCGTTCTCCCTTTTCGACGCTCACCCCACCGCTGACGTTTGTCTGGGAGCCAGGGATGCGCTCTGAGAGACTGCTGAAGGCGCGTCGTCCGGCGCTGCCCATGGCGAACACTCCAGGTACTTCGCGGGTCGCGATGCCAGCAATCTTCTGCACGACGGTCTCGTTGATAGTGGTGTTGCCTTGATCGGTCTGGAGCGGTCCGATGTTTTTGGATTGCTGGCTATCCTTGGCCTGCTGCTCTGCCTGGCGCTTCTGTTCCTCGCCGGTGGCTGGGACGACATTCGAGCGGCGTGCTGAGGGGTTCTGATCGTTTGACATGTAAGTCCAATCTACTAATCAAGAGATTTTTCGGTACACAAACTAGGACGTCGCCAGTACGAGGAACGTCACGCGCTCTGGCTAAATTCTTTTTGGAAGTTCCGGACCGTCCTCGTGTTTAGGTCACAAAGTGCCATAGGCTTGGCCCAGGCCTCAGTCGGCGCGATGCTACGATCCGGTCCAGCTTCAGAGCGCAACCCAGTACTGAAAGCGGAAGTATCTGCTCGTCACGGCAGCGTCATTAGAGGAAGGGCCATATGAATCAGGCTGGCTACCGCGACGGGCCGAAACACGGCTCAGACTCTGGCGAGGACCATAACCTTGACGCTGGAACCGATCCAGTGTCTGAGGGCGGGCCCTCCCTCGAGAGTCTTGTGGCGCCGGAACCAACGTCCCTTATTGGCAGTTCGCCGGCTACCAAAGATCCAGTCGAGGTCGCAACGAGAGGTGATGAAGCCGATGGCAGCATCACCTCTCCCCATAGGTCATGGAGCGACTCTGTGTGGGTTTCGCTGGATGAACTCGACGAGTTGACGATTGTTTCAAGGGCTCAGGACGGGGATCCCCAGGCCTTTGAATGGTTGATTTCCGCCTATCAGGGCGGCATCTACAGGCTCAGTTTCCGGATGCTCAACGACAGGACCGAAGCCGAAGACATTGTCCAAGAGACTTTCATTTCGGCGTGGCGGACCTTACCGAAACTGGCCGCACCCCAAGCATTTGTCCCGTGGCTCTATCGAAACGCCACCAATAAGTGCCTAGACGCGTTAAGGAAGCGAAAGAGACGACCCTCGGAGCCGATGGATACAGCAGAACTCGAGTCTGCAAACGAAATTGGGGGACGCGATGCAGTAAGCGCCAGTCAGTCGCCGGATCCTGCGCAGGAATACGAGAATCATGCTCAGATGCGGGCTCTGGCAGATCTTTTGCCTTCCGTGCCCCCCGGTCCCAGAGCATGTTGGCTGCTCCGTGAGGTCCACGAGTTTTCATACAGCGAAATTGCGGCGATTATGCAACTCCCGGAAAGTACCGTTCGAGGGCGTATTGCCCGGGCTAGGCGATCGCTAGCAGAAGGGATGGAATCATGGCGTTGAACGATGACCATCCGCGCCTAGGTTGCGGTCGGAAGCTCGATGAGCTGTGGGCGGTGATTGATGAGCCCCCTACGGCTCATGAACGGGCGTGTAATGAGTGCCAGAGTGCACGAGCGGCCCTTCACCATCTTGCGGCAGTGACCGCGTCGATGCGGGATCGCGACCGGCGGGATCCGGATCTTCAGCCGGGTACCCGAGTCAGAGAGGCAATCATGATGGTTGCCCGAGCGGAGATCCGGCGGGGCCGTCGGGCTCCTCTGGACACCACCGCACTCGGAACTATCGACATCAGTGAGCAGGCGCTGACCGGCCTGATCCGCTTTGCCGCCTCTACCCTGCCAGGGGTCCATGCCCGCAGGTGCACGATCATTACGCCTGGGGCCAAGCCCTCTTCCACCGATCCGGTTGACGTCGCCGACATCCGAATCACCTTGCAGGTGGCGCTGTCTTCGAAAGTGAAGATTCCAGCGACCATGAAATTGCTCCGCGAACGGATCGGCTCGGTCGTTCAAGGACAAACCACCATTTCGATGAAACAGATCAACGTGGTTGTGGAGGACCTTTACGATGTCTGATCAAACGGTTAACGGACGGCTCGTCGATCTTGAAGTGATGGCGGATATGCTTGCCCACTCCCTCGGTAATCAACCGGGTTTATTGCGACTGGAGCCGACGGTCCGCAGCGTCATGAAACGCCTCAAGATCGCGTCAGTGAACACACTGCACCAGACCCTGCGCTCCTCAAGCCCGGATCCAATCGTGGCAACCCGCGATGGTATGGTCCTCTCCCTCACCGAGGGAGTGGTCAACCTGCATATCGACATAGCCACGGAGGTCAGTCACCCAGCGCTTAGTCTCGCGCGGGAACTACAGGCCATCGCAGCCGAAACTATTCAACGTGGCGGCCTTACCATAGGGCATATCAACGTCACCATCCTGGCCATTGAAGGGGCGCCGCTGGTCGGAGACTAGTGTGTACCGTCTACTCGCGTCCGACTAGGCGTCGACGACGATCGCCGTCACCACGGGTGTCCGGTTGTAGAACCGGCGCATCCAGGATGCGGTGGCCCGCTCGATGACGTCCTCGGGATCATTGTCGCCGCCATTTCGTCCGCCACCCGGGTTGGCCAACGACTTCTCGATGGCGTCGGACGCTTTGTCGAGATCATCCTGACTGCATTCAAAGCCCTTGGTGAAGAACTCAAGTGGCTCTGCCACTTCGCCGGTCTTAGCGTCGATAATCGCCAGAACCGTCACCGCGCCCTCCTCTGCGAGCCGGCGCCGTTCTTCCAGCGTGTCCTCGGTGGTGTGGCCCACGCTGTCCCCGTCGACAAAGACCAGTCCGGCGGGAATCTTCCCGGAAATGGTGACCTTGCCGTTGACCAGGTCCATGGTGGTGCCGTCCTCGGCGAGAATTACGTTCTTCGGATCGACGCCGGTAGCGACGGCGATGGCCTCATTAGCCTTGAGGTGACGCCATTCGCCGTGCACCGGCATGACGTTGCGGGGCTTGACGATGTTGTAACAGTAAGCAAGCTCGCCTGCGCTGGCGTGACCCGAGACGTGCACCTTCGCGTTGCCCTTGTGGACCACATTGGCGCCAAGCTGGGTGAGGGCATTGATCACCCCGTAGATGGCGTTCTCGTTGCCCGGAATCAGCGAGCTCGCCAGCAGGACCGTGTCGCCCTCGCCGATGCGGATGGCGTGATCTCCACCGGCCATGCGGGACAGCGCTGCCAGCGGCTCACCCTGCGAACCGGTGCAGATCAGAACCACCTTGTGGTCATCGGACTGCTGCAGTTTCTTGAAGTCCACCAGGATGCCGCGGGGAATGGTCAGGTAGCCCAGTTCGCGGGCGATGGTCATATTGCGGACCATGGAACGGCCCACGAAGGCCACCTTGCGGTGGTGGCGGTGAGCCGTGTCGATGACCTGCTGGATCCGGTGGATGTGGCTGGCGAAGCTGGACACGATGATGCGGCGGGGAGCGGTGCGGAACACCGTGTCGATCGCCGGTAGCAGGTCCTTTTCCGAGGTGGTGAAACCTGGGACGTCGGCGTTGGTGGAGTCGGTCAGAAACAGGTCAACGCCTTCCGTGCCGAGGCGGGCGAATCCGACCAGGTCGGTGATCCGACGATCAAGCGGGAACTGGTCCATTTTGAAGTCACCCGTATGCAGCACCATTCCGGCGCTGGTGCGGATGGCCACCGCCAGGCTGTCAGGGATGGAGTGGTTGACGGCCAGGAACTCAAGGTCGAAGGGACCCATCGGCTTCCGGGCGCCCTCTTCGACCTGGATGGTCTTGGGGTTGATGCGGTGTTCCTTGAGCTTCGCCTTGATGAAGGCAAGGGTGAGGCGCGAGCCGATCAGGGGAATGTCCGCCCGCTCTTTCAGGAGGTAGGGGACGCCGCCAATGTGGTCTTCGTGGCCGTGGGTCAGGACCACGCCGACGACGTCCTGGAGACGGTCGCGGATCGCTGAGAAGTCGGGCAGGATCAGGTTGACGCCCGGGTGGACTTCCTCGGGGAAGAGAACGCCGCAGTCAACGATCAGGAGCTTGCCGTTGAACTCGAACACGGTCATATTGCGACCGATTTCGCCGAGCCCGCCGAGGGCGACGATGCGCATGCTGCCCTTCGCCAAGGCTGGCGGAGCGTTCAGGGTGGTCTTGTTATTCACAGTATTTACTCGTTTTCAATTGATATGTGCGAGCTGCGGGTTGCCGCAGGGTGGCCGTGACCGGCCGAAATCTTGTGCCTTGGTTCGGCGTCGGCAGTCATGCCGTTCACCGGGTAGCGGGAGGCGTCCGCTACTGCGCAATAGGTGTCCCTCGGGGATGACTGCGGCGAGTGCCGCGGTGTCATCGGGCAGGCGCTGACATGGCCTGCCGCAATGGTGAGGGAGAACTCCACTCATTTACCTTACTGGAAGGTCAGCGGCTCAGTCGTATTCAGGGTTGGATGTCCAGGGAGCGCTTCGACCGTCAGGTCGTGGCTATCGCGCTGGGGGAGGCTAGGGACGGGCACTGTGGTCGTGGGTCCGACATTGCGACCGTAGGCAGGGAATGGCCCGTCGTGTGCGACGAAGACGGTGGCGGCGAACAGCGGGTCATCTTCCATCGGTGCCGCGCCCAGCTGGGCGCGGAGCCTATGACGGCTCTTGGTACCCAGCTGCGGTGCGGGCCTGGGCCTTCGTCCACAGGTCGGTGCCGAGTTCGACCAGGCCCGGATCTGGAGGAGGGGATCGGGAAGAGTGAAACCAGTGAATTGGAGTTCGGTTATCTTGAGCGCGATCCGGGTGATTAGCTGGGCCGCTGCTTGCATCGCGGAATCCATTACCTAAATTCACTCTCCGAGAGAGGCCAAAGCCCCGCCGCCCTCGGAGAGTGAGAGCGGTTGCTGCTGCACCCAGTCAGAGGCGGCAACCGCCAAGACTGCGCTGAACGCCGTCCACCCGGTACACGAATGCGGCCATCGCTTCGCGGGTGATGTTGTTCAGGGGCCGGAAGGTCTGGTCGCTCCATCCGGTGGACACTCCGGTCTGCTTCATCCACGCAATTTCTTTATAAAACTCCGTACCCAGTGGGACGTCGCTGAACGGCGCGGTTGACGGAGCAGTGAATGCTGCGGCGCCGCCCAGGTTGCAGGCATCAGCGGTGTAGCGGAACATGAAGGCCGCCATGGCGTCCCGACTGATGGGCTGCACCGGGCGGTAAGTACCGTCGCCCCAGCCGGTGGACAGTCCCATGGCTGACATCCACGCGATCTCCTTGTAGTACAGGCTGTTGGTGGGGACGTCCCTGAATGGGCTCCGTGCCGGTGCCGTGAAAGCCGGGCTGCCCGCGTGCCGGTAGATGAATGCTGCCATGGCGTCGCGGTTCATGGTGGCGGCTGGTCGGTAGGTGCCATCCGCCCAGCCGGTGGCTAGACCATTGGTGTAGAGCCATTCGATTTCACCGCGGAACCCTGAATTGGAGATGTCGTTGAACGACCCGCCCGCGTCGATGGTGACCGTCGCGGCGCTGGTGGATACCGAGTTGATCGTGACCTTTGTGCCAGCAGCGGTGGTGAAGGTTTTGCCAGCCTTCCAGGCATGATTCGCCGCGTAGTAGCCCGCGAACGGCTTGGTGGAAGGCATCAGGATCAGGGAGGCATTCGCCGCGGAGCCGCCCAGCTGGACAATTTTGACTCCGAAGTTGCCGTTGACTGCCAGATCCCGGTCGTAACCTACCGGTGCCCGAAGCTCAAGATAATAGACCTCACCACTTTTGGGATCGGTGAACTTAACCGCCCGGTTGGAGGCCGTGCCGGCCCACGGTTTCAGCGTGTAACTTTTGCGGCCCGACGCGACGCCTACGTTGCGGATCTCATCCCCGCGACCGAACTCGCCGTAGTCCCAGAAACTGGAGCTAATGACGGGGGTCTGGAACCACTGGGCGGATCCCATGAGGTCCATCGTGTCGGCGTACTCGCGGACGTAGCAGGTACTGTCGGTGAACCGGCCGTTGGTGACGCCGGTGTCGGAGGCGCCACTGCCGCACTGCAGGGCATCGGCGTGCATGAGGCCAAGCACGTGCCCAAATTCGTGGGTGACCACGTTGGTGGTGAAGTTGCTGATCTGCGGCATCAGGATCCGACCGCTGGTGCCATTGCTGCTCCAGCCATAGCCGAGGATGCCCCCGGGAAGGGCTGACGGGATGAACACGACGAGCGCTGTGTAGGGGCTGTAGGTCCAGCGGAGTTCGCTGGTGACCTGGTTCATGATGTCGTTGTATGACCAGGTAGATTGTGCCTTGGACTGGTGTCCGGCGACCTGGGACGTCACTGACATGGAGAGCCGGTTATTCGACATCGACTTCCAATAGTTGTTTGAGACGTTCACCGCGTTTACAGCGTTAGCCATCGAAATTTGGCCGGAGTTGTCTGCAAGCTTGACGGTGACCAGCTTGACCTTGATGGTACCCGTGCGTTGCGCGGGTGACATGGTTGCAGGCACATCCTGTGGTTCGGCGCTCGCGCCGCCCTCACTCTGCAGTTCCAGGGGCTGCCCATTGGTTTCGAAGTCGTAGCCAGACTCGTAGGTGTGAATCGAACGCGGAGTCCCTTCAGCAGGTTCGACGACTGCCTTGTCCTCGGGTGCGACGGGCGCCGCCGAGGCTGGCGCTGCGGTCAAGGTGGGCAGGGTTGATGCCAAGAGGATCAGGCCGGTCAAAGCCGCCGCGGATCGCCTGAAGACGCGCATATGTTTTCCTAACTCAACCGGGGCGAGAGACTTGACCGCTTTGCTGTGGATCCCGGGAGGTCCTACACAAAACAGGTTCGGCACTAGCAAGTGCCGAACCTTAGAAGGTCACCTCAAAAGTATAGATTTGCGACTACTACGGGAACCGCCCCAAATTGACAAAGGCTTTCCGAAATACCCGAAGGATTGACGCAGGTTTTGCCGAACTCAGGACGCTTTGTCCGAGAACCACCAGTTGGACCCATCCGCGGGCGGCAGCGCTGCGGAAAGATTGGTGCTCAACTCGGTGACAACGGTGGGCTCGTACCTGGTGGTCGGACGTGAGCGGGTGAGGAGCATACACGCGCCTGCCAGCAGCAAGACAGGGATGGAAACCAGGATCGCAACGGTAAGGGCATACATCACGAGCAGCGCGTGGACAGGCGAGCCGAACAAGCTGGTAATGAAATAGCTGCTACCCAGCCAGGCCCACAGCCAAAACAGAAAGATCGCGTAGACCAGCGCGCGAGCACGCCGGTACTGCAACGGATAATTCATCCGCTGGTGCTCCATTCGCTTGATCCCCAATGGTCAATGAAACTCCCGTAGGCAGGTTTCAAGATTGATCCTAACCCCAAAATCGGACACTTGAATGTTTTACCGTCGACAATGGGGCGTTGCCGAAAATAAAGTTGAAAATATAGTGTCTATTTGGGATATAGCGGGAAACTTTGGACCCGCGTCATGTCCGGAGGGTATAACCGCCCTCCGCTCCTGGCCCCCGACGTCCAGCCGTCGGAGTTCCTAGAGCAACCGGACGTGGTCGGGGTTGAGGTCCTCCACCTTGTTGACCCCGAGCAGTTGCATGGTCCGCGAGGCTTCCTTGCTCAGGATCTCGATTGTCCGGTCGACGCCCGCCCGTCCGCCGGCCATCAGCCCGTACAGGTAGGCGCGCCCGATCAGGGTGAAGTCCGCGCCGAGGGCCAGGGCTGCCACAATGTCGCCGCCGCTCATGATGCCGGTGTCCAGCATGATGCTGGTCTTGCCTTCCAGCGCCGCAGCGACCTCGGGCACCAGATGGAGGGGGATCGGGGCCCGATCCAGTTGACGGCCGCCGTGGTTGGACAGCACCAGCCCGTCCACGCCGTGGTCAACTGCCTTTTTGGCGTCGTCAACGGTCTGGATCCCCTTGACCACCAGATTGCCCTTCCAGACGTCACGGAGCCAGTCGAGGTCCTCATAGGTGAGGGTGGGATCGAACATCGAGTTGATCAGGTCCGCCACGGTGCCCGAATACCGGGACAATGAGGCGAAGGCAAGCGGCTCATGCGTGAGGAAGTTGAACCACCAGGCCGGCCGGTAGGACGCATCCAGCACCGTTTTCGCGGTGAGGGCGGGCGGAATGGTGAGCCCGTTCCGCACGTCCCGCAGCCGTGCGCCGGCAACTGCAGTATCGACGGTGACCATAAGGGTGTCGTTGCCGGCTTTGGCCGCGCGGTCGATCAACTCCATCGACCGGTCCCGGTCGGTCCAGAGGTATAACTGGAACCAGTTGCGGCCGTTGGGCGCCGCCGCAGCAACATCTTCGATGGAGGCGGTGCCCATGGTGGACAGCGTGTAGGGGATACCGGCGGCTTCTGCCGCCTGCGAGCCGGCATACTCGCCCTCCGACTGCATCATCCGGGTGAAACCGGTGGGGGCAATCCCGAAGGGTTGGGCCGACCGTTGACCCAGGACCGACACCGAGGTATCCACCGTCTCGACGTTGCGGAGGATTCCTGGGCGGAACTCGAGATCAAGGAAAGCGCCCCGGGCGCGGCGGAGGGTAATCTCTGCCTCGGCCGCTCCATCCGTGTAGTCGAAGGGGGCGGTGGGGGTCCGTCGCTTCGCGATACTCCGGAGGTCCCAGATGGTGCTCGCCCGCTTCAGCCGGGCAGCGGAGCCCAGTTCCGGCTTCCTGAACTGCATCAGCGGCGCCAGGTCACTGACCTTCGGGACGCGTCGTTTAAGTGCTGGGGGAATCTGGGAAGGCATGCTGACCTCGCTTCACTCCAAGTGTGGTAGGACCACACGGCTTTCGGTGGACTTTACAGTCCCGCGGTTCGCCAGCGCAAGCCCTGTCAAGCAACTGTCGCCGCTATCTCTCGCCGGTGGTCGGACCACTGACTAGCATGGGTTTATGCGTAACCATGAGCTCGTGTTGTCCTGGATCGAAGCGGAGTTGGCCACGGGCCGGCTCGCCGTCGGCCAGCGACTTCCGGGTGAGCGGGCAGTCGCCGAACAGCTCAACGTCTCCCGCGCCTCGGCCCGGGAAGGTATCCGCGTCCTTGAAGCGATGGGGGTGGTGCGGGCCGGGGTGGGGTCCGGCCCGGGGGCGGGAACAGTGATCACCGCGAATCCGGCCGTCGCGCTCGGCTCCGCACTCCGCTTCCATGTGGCGAGCTCACATCTCCCGGTCGAAGACATCGTCCAGACCCGGCTGCTGCTGGAAACCTGGGCTGCTGGCCAGGCCCGGGCGAGCGCGCCGTCGATCGCCACCGCGGCGGGGCTGCTCAACGAGATGGACGCCCCCGGCCTGGCGCCCGAGGAATTCCTGCACCTCGACGCGCTGTTCCATGTGGCGGTTGCCGAGGCTGCCGGCAACGTGCTCATCGGCGCCATGATGTCCTCGCTTCGCGAGTCAATCCAGGCCTACACCCTCCGGCTCACGAGTCGCCTTCCGAACTGGGCAGCCACAGCAGACCGCTTGCGCGCCGAACACCGGGGCATCTATCAGGCGATTCTGGCGCGTGACGACGACGACGACGCCGCGCGGGGCTTGGTCGCCTCGAGTTTGATTGCCGAGCATATTGAGGGCTTTTACCGTGAAGCTGGCCTATAAATGGGCGCGCGGAACCTGTGTGATCTATCGAAGGAGAGGCTGGCCCGATGAGCTCAATCGACATTCTGAAGGAGGCTTTCGGGCGCATCCCGGACACTGTCCGCCGCGCGGTTAGGGGACTCGACGTGGATCAACTGGCGTTTCGACCCGGAGGTACCGACGGCCGCCAGGGAAACTCGGTGGGCTGGCTGATCTGGCATCTGGCGCGGGTTCAGGATAGCCACCTTGCCGACGCCGCCAGGGTGCCGGAACTATGGATCAGCAGTGGTTGGTCCGAGCGGTTCGACCTGAACCTCGACAATTCAGATACCGGCTATGGACACACCTCGGCGCAGGTGGATGAGGTGCGGCCCAGTTCGTTGCAACTGCTGGTGGACTATTACGACGCCGTTCACGCCCGCACGATCGAATACGTCGCTGGCCTCGACGAGACGGACCTGGACCGGATAGTCGACACCTCCTGGGACCTACCCGTCACCCTCCTGGTCCGGCTGGTCAGCGTGATCGAAGACTGCCTGCAGCACGCGGGTCAGGCGGCCTACGTGCGGGGGATGCTGATCCAGGGGAACAACTAGGCTCTGAGTGGGGTCAGTCAAGGCCGGTTTCCCGAAGCGTGATGTTCAGCCGGCCCTTGAGGCCAAGCGCCGGGTCGGCCGTCCCCGGCTGAGTTTTCAGCACACCATGGTAGGCGAAGCGGGACGCGCCGCCGAACACAAACAGGTCGCCGGATTCGAGGGCGATGTCGGTCCAGGGCTTGTTCCTGGTCTCGGTGTTGCCAAACCGGAAGATGCACGAATCACCGATGCTCAGGGAGACCACCGGTGCGGGTGAACGCTCGTCCTTGTCCTGATGCATGCCCATCGCCGCAGCGTCGTCATAGAAGTTGATGAGGGCGGCGTCGGGTGCGTAGCGATCCGGATCTCCGTAGGCGGCCGCCACCGCATCGCGACCCACCCTGGCCAGCCAGTCGGGGAAGTCGGCCACTCGGCCGCCACCGGCGTCGTCGGCAGTTTTGGTGTAGCGGTATGGCAGCCAGTGCCAGCCCAGACACACGGTTTTGACCGACATTTGCGAGCCATTCGGCATGCGCGCTGCCCGCATTGGAACAGGGCCGGCGGCCCAGCCGCGGCATGCCGCAACCAGGTCCCGCTGCTGGTCCAGGGTGAGCCAGCCGGGAAGATGAACGGCGCCCGGCGCCGGGTCGGTGCGCACCCGGGGGAGTAAGGAATCCATGCTCTTATTGTCGCCGACGCGGGGGAGCAAGGTGTGGTTCGTTGGTTCACGCCGGGTCACGAGCCGGAGAAGGCTGCCCTGCTGGGGCTCTCTCCGAACTGCACCATTGGTCCGTACTGCTGGGCGATTTCGATTGCCGTTTGATTCTCGATCAGCGGCACGTCTGCCGCCTCACGGAACACTGTAACCAGCACCGCGTTCACCGAGATATCAAGGCCTACGCTCACGACGTCTGCGGCTCCGGACATCATGTAGTCCTGCACTATTTCCATTTTGGCGGTGTCCAGTTCGGCCCACGAATAGTCGACTGGGACTGATTCGGTCAGGGTCCCCGCAGGATCCTCGTTTCGCAACAGCGTTTCAAGGCCAACTGCGGCCGGGTCGTCCGGCGCCGCGACGCCGATGGCCAGAATCGACAGATCCTCCGAATAGTAGGCACCGGAGAAGACGGTCGGGTGGTCCAACAGGTACATCTGAACCTTGTGGTTGATTTCGGAAAGCTCAGCACTCGCCGACCCCCGAAACCGCGGCTCGACGTGGAGAGTGACCGGCGACACAGCTGTGGTCGGGGTGCTGAACGGCTCGGCAGGGCCCCCACTGTCGGTGTTCGGCGGTGATGCGCCTCGATGGGTCGGCGGTGTTGAGGGAACGTCGCCGCACCCGCTGACCAGAACCGCAAGCCCTACCAGTCCGGCCATCAGGTGAGGCGTGCGGTGCATGCTTACTTCCTCCCTACTCGTCCCGGCGGGAGGACGGCACCCGCCCCCGTACCGAGAACTATGCGGGCACCTGTGGTGCCTGTCAATGGCCGAGACCCCCGCGCGGTCACGCCCCGAGCAGCCGCCGCACCTCTTGATCGGGTACTGGTTCGAAATGCTGGTAGGCCTGCCCCACTGAGCCGAGCATGGGGGCGTCCCAGAGCCAGCACGTTTGGTCGGTCGCCGACTGAATGCCGGGCAGGGAGTGGCCCAGGAAGACCGGCGCGGCCACGATCAACTCGCCCGGATGGAGGGGACGGACCGCATCAATCGCGGCGCGGAGGGTAGCGCCGGTGGCCACGCCATCGTCGACCAGCACCACCGTCCGCCCCGCGATCTCCACCGGCGGACGCCCGGCCCGGTACAGCACGTCCCGGCGTCCGAGCTCGATCCGTTCGCGGGCGGCTGCCTCCCGAAAGGCGGCCTCGCCGTCGCCCACCAACTCTGCAATCACCCGCTCGTTGCGCACCATGCTGCGGCTGCCGCTGACGGTCGCGACAGCGCCCATGGCCAGCTCACTAAATCCGGGCACCCCCAGTTTGCGAACCAAAACGACGTCCAGCGGGCAAGCCAACGACAGCGAAATTTCGGCGGCGACCGGCACCCCGCCACGTGGCAGACCGAGGACCAGCAGACCGGGCGAACCGGCAAAGCGGAGGAGGTCACGGGCGAGTTGGCGGCCGGCGTCCTGCCTGTCGTCGAATCTGCGGGGTGCTTTCGGTTTGGTGCGCATCATCAGGGTCTGTTCATCCGGGTCGAAGAGTGGTAGACCGAATGCAACCTTACATTTCCGGTCAGCCCAAAGTCGATCACCGGAGGAACCAGGAGGCCCGCCATGTGTGAGTGGGACACCGCAGGAAGATCCACCGGGTCGTTCGCGGCGCAGGCGCCGCGAACGGGAGCCAGGCGGGGTGTGAGATGACCAGCGCGCTCCATTCCCGCGTCAATCTGTATAAACGGTCCGGCCCCTGGTGCACCATCTACACCGACGCCAGTACCGGGGTGGGCGACTCTCTGCACGCCGACGATGCGCGCCCCGATGCCGTCACCACCGCGTTGGACCGGGCTGGTGCCGACAAGCCCGACCTCAAAGCGATTCGTACCGCGCTGACCCGCTCGGCGAAGGGCCTGTCGGATCCCGTCGCACGCTTCCTCCTTGTCAATGACGGTGAGGTCGTGGTCGACGAGTTCTTGCCCGGACGGCTGGTGATGTCGGAGGTGCTCGACGTCGGGCCGGTACCGAATCTGGTGCCCCTGGTACGACACCGGCCGGAGGAGTTCGCCTACGTGGTGGCAGAAGTTGGCCGCGACGGCGGCGTGATCCACCTGCATCGGGCCAACACGACCGACGACGAAAGCACCGAGGTCGAAGGCTTCACCGAAAACCTGAAGAAGATCCCGGGCGGTGGGGCGTCACGGGGCGGCTACCAGCACCGCACGGAGAACATTTGGCGCGCCAACGCCGTGGAGATCGCTGGCGAAATTGATCGGGTGGTGCGCGGCAGCCGGGCGAGGCTGTTGGTCGTTGCCGGCGATATCCGGGCGCGGAACCTGGTTGCCGAACAGCTTTCGGAGGCGAGCAAATCCTTGCTGTCGGTTATCGAGAGCCACACCCGGACGGACGGCGCTGACCGGGATGCCTTCGCCCGGCAGGTGGCCTCCCGGGTGGCGGCCTGCATTGCAGCTGGGCAGAACCTCCTGCTGGAACGGCTGGATAATCAGCGTGGGCGAGAGCACCCGGGGTCAGTAACCGGGCTCGGCGCCGTGGTGCACGCGCTGCAGCAGGCCCAAGTAGGAACCCTGCTAATTGAGCGATCGGCGTGGGACGAGCAACGATTACTGGCCTTGGCGGCTGAACCGTGGCTGGCCGCGTCGACGAGCGAGACGGCCGGCGTGGAAGTGATCGGAGCCATCCCCGCGCCGTCGGCCCTGCTCCGCGCCGCGGTGCTCACCGACGCCGACGTCGTCCTGTTCCCGTCCGGTGCGCTCGATCCACATCGGATCGCGGCGTTGCTGCGCTGGCCGACTGGCCCCACAGCACCCATCAACCCCTAGTTCTGGCCGGCCAGAACTTCAACGGCTGCCGGACCCTACTGCGGGGGCGCGTGCCGACGGCCGACGATAGTGAGCCACAGTCGGTGCGTGGTGATCACCATTGCCAGCCACCCGAGGCCCAGGGTGGCAGCGACCACCACATCGGTGACCCAGTGGTGGCCCAGATAAACGCGGGTTGCTGCCATCAGGAAGGTAAAGAGCAATGCACCGCCAATGATGAGGGCGCGGGCGCGTTTGCGGTGCGCGCCCAGAACCAGCAGGTACGCGATGATGCCACTGATCACCATGGCGTTCAGTGTGTGCCCGCTGGGGAACGACGGCGAGGACTCGTACGGGGGCACCGCTAACTCAAGCGGTGGACGCAACCGGCCAACCGCATTTTTCCCAATAACGGTCATCAGGAGTGAACCGGCTGCTGCAACGGCCACCAGGATCAGCGGGGTGACGGCGCGACGTCGGACACACAACGCGGTGATCGCTGCTGCGGTGAGGACGGGCATTCCGATCGGGCCGCCCAGGAACGTGAAGCCGGTGGCCAGCGCCACCAAGGTCGGGTTGCGGAGTTGCACCGCGGCGTCCAGCGCGGGTTGGTCCAGGATCGCGATGCCGTCCGCTTCGGCGACGGCCTCATACACTTCGCCGGAGACGACGGCGAGGGTCGCAGCAAGTCCCACGCCGAGGATCAGGATCACCATTACGGCCCAGCGCGGGCCAATCCAGCCCGCCAGAATAAGGACCCATTTGACCACGAACCGTCCCACTGACGTGGCCCAACGGGTGTAATTTCTGCCACCGGTGAAACGGTCCTCGTGGGATGTCATTGATCGACTTTAGCGCGACGCCGGGGCCTAGGTGTATTGACCATAGAGGTTGGTGACGGTCGGCGTGGTGTGGTGACATGAAGAAGACCTCCGGGTGTAGTGGGGCTTGTCAAGAGCATCCACCGACCAGGAGGTCTT
>NZ_JBTNDG010000023.1:0-19317 GCF_054511125.1 Arthrobacter sp. TMN-50
ATCCTGGGTATACGAACGACGTGATCTCGATGCAGACATGCTGCTGGTCTCTCTTTCAGTAGAACCCCCATTTTAAGAGGGCCCACCGTCCTAAATCTCCGCAGCAGTCCACTTGGTCAAGCGAGGCCGCCGCTCCGCTGGGCGATCGGGTGCTCCGCAGGCTCGTCGGGCGTTCAAAGCGTGCATCAACACTTCGATGTCCGCCCCATCCTCCCGCAGCGCGTTGGCGTCGGGTCGAGCGGGCCACATCAGCAGTCTTGCGACGACGGGTGGAGCCGCGCGCGGAGCATGATCTTCACGATCGACGGGTGCCAAAGGGAGCCGGCTGCGTTGTCGCTAGGCCTTCACTCGGCCTGCTTCCGTACGCTCTTTCCGTGTTGGATCGCAATCGCCCACTTCGCAGAGTCCCTCAGGGAAGAGGACCACATAGTAGGTGCTACGTGACTTTGGCCGGCGGGGCGCCTCGACCAACGCCGCATTGGTCGGCCAGCCTCGCTGGTGCTTCACATCCATATGTTCATCCCCGGGCCACAAGGGATCAACTGAGGCGGGGTCAGTCGTCGATGTCGATGGCGTTCGGGAAGGTTGACAAATTTACCGCTCAGGACTAGACCTGCTTTTGGGGTCTAGCATCCCTGAGCCTTCTGTGAGCATCCGAGGGACGGTAGTTCGATGACGCCCCCTCAGGCGGCACTCGTCGCCTGAGTCGCTCCCTGGGAGGACTCCTCATGCTTAATCAATCACCAGGCCCTCGCGGCTCCTCGCGGCGCCTGCGGCTTGCCCGGCTGACCACCGTCGCGACTGCCTTGACGGCCATTTCTGCGTTCGCCCTGAGCTCGGCTTCCGCCAGCGGCGGCGGAGGGATCGGCGACCCCATCCCTGATGTGCCTCAGAGCCCCGTGAAAGTCGGGCTTGCGCTCGTGACCACCGACGTGACTGCACCGCTCGCAGGGATCACCACACCGGGGCAGAGCCGCAAGCTCTACATCGTCGACCAGATCGGACAGCTCAAAGAACTCAGCATCGACGCCCCTCGCCCAGTAGCTCAGCTAACTACCGTCCTCGACGTCAGCCCGCTGCTGGTCGGCCCCCAGGACGCCACGGACGAGCGGGGCTTCCTCGGCGCGGCCTTCGCCGCCGACGGCCGGCTCTTCACCTACACTTCCGAAGCATTCGACCCAGCTGTGCCGGCCACCTTCCCGCTGCCTCCTGACCCGCCCGGTTCCTGCGATCTCTCCGGTGCCGTACCCGATCATCGCAGCGTGATTCGAGAATGGCACCCAACCAGCACCGCTCCTCTTCGATTCGGCGCGTTGTCCACTAGCCGCATCCTGTTCACGGTCGACCAGCCGCAGTCCAACCACAACGCGGGCGACCTCCACTTCGGTCCCGACGGTATGCTGTACATCGCATTCGGTGACGGCGGCGGCGCAGACGACCAGAACTGCCAAACGAACTTCGACGGCAACCCGATGTTCGGCCACGGTGCCGACGGCAACGGGCAGAACCCTAAGAACCCGCTGGGTGACATGCTGCGGATCGACGTAAACGGGACCAACTCCCACAACGGGCAGTACGGCATACCGGCGGACAACCCCTTCGCCACCACAGCCCCCGCGGGTCAGATCCCGGAGCTTTTCGCGATGGGCTTCCGCAATCCGTTCAGGTTCTCCTTCGACGCCAATGACTTCTCCTCCACCAACGCCGGAACCCCTGCCCAGGCCTGGGTCGGCGACGTTGGTCAGAACGACGTCGAGGAAGTCAACGTGGTCTCCGCGGGCCGCAACTACGGCTGGCGAGTCCGGGAAGGCGGGTTCCAGTTCAACCCCAGCGAATTCCAACTCAAGGGTTCACGCTCCGACGGGTTCGTGTTCGCTCGAACGACCAGCAACGCCACGCTCACCGACCCTGTCGCTCAGTATGACCACGACGACGGTACCGCCATCATCGGCGGTTACGTCTACCGGGGAACCGACGTCCCCGCCCTCCAAGGCCAGTACGTATTCGGCGACACCTCGCGTCGGCTGAACAACGCACACGGCAGGTTGTTCGCCACTTCCGGATCCAAGACGGGGCCACACCGCGTCGTCGAGCTCCGCGACGAGCCTCTGGACGTCCAGCTCATCGGCTTCGGCCAGGACGAGGACAACGAACTCTACGCATTGGTGTTCGAACCGGGGGTGTCCGGTCAGATCCAACAGATCACCCGCTAACGGATCCCCGCCACATCGCCGCGGTCCTCCAAGGCGACCAACAAGCGGCCCAGGGTGGTCCGCACCTCCAAAACCGCACCACAACCTGCCCACACCCATGGGCACACTTTGCGGGGGTTCGTGCACAGTCAGAGCGAGATAGTCCCCCTGCACGGGTGCCAGGTCCACGAACTATGATGAGTTCAACGCCGCCAGGGTCTCGGCCCTCTCAGCGGCGCCGAGCTTGTTCCTACGTACCACCATGACCTGGTCCCCCGTCGGGGTCAGTGCACGATACCGACTCTCACTCACCTCTCGCTGGCGGCGCAAAACTTGCGTTCGAGGCCTGATCGGCCGAGAGTATCCCGATTGATCCCCCGGGCTTCTTCCCGGTCAGGACACCGGCATCACGCAGCTGGCGCCACTCGGTCATCAACCACGAATACAGGCCCTCCCTGAGCAGGAAAGCACCGCCCTGATTGCTCTCACAGGCGTTCTCATACGCGGCCACAAACTCGAGCTTCTGAGCCAGCGTGAACGACCAACGCGGCCGCGGCCCACCCGCCCTCAGTCCGGAACTATTACTACTACTCCAGTCCCAACTTTTTCACACATCATTCCCAATAACGTCCCCGTAACGTCCGAGTAACGGGCCAACCGCTCTAGTAAGTGGTGGTATCCACGTCCGGCCGCCCGGCCGCACGAAACTACGAAACCCGGAGGCGAAGATGCCCCACCCCATAAAACGCCCCGTTACACGTGCCCTGATTGTCGTGGCCGCGACTGTCGGCATAGTGTTCGCTCAGGTTGCACCAGCATCGGCCACCGTGCACGAGATTGTGGGCCAATGGTGCTCCGGTCAGGATCCGCTCGCCCCACCCGGGATCTCCGGCGGAAGTAAGGCGGAAAATATCGCGAAGCCACTCATCGCCTCCGGATTCGTCACAGGGAACCTCGTCCCGCACACCGGAAGTGCAGGGCCTGGTTTGCTCGTCGAGTTCAATTACGACATCCCGAACGCGAAGGTAGTCGGAACCGGCGTGTTTATCGTTATCGACCCCGCTGTGCCGCTCTACCTCGAGCTTGTTAAGCCCGACCCCAAATTCCCGGCGTTCAAGGCCTGTCCGAAGTTGACGACCGGCTGAGTGGTCTGCGCCCCGCTGGGACGGTGGGGCGGGGAGCATTCGTTCACGACGGCGACGGCTCCCCGCCCGGAGCGCGATTCAGAGCTAGATCGCGAAGGCTTACCACTGACGCGCCTACAGCCACGCGCTGATGACGGCGTGCGGGCCATCGGTGTTGGCTAGCACCATGACCAGAATCGCTGCGGCAACTGCGTCGTCCGCCGTCCAGCTTAAAGCCGAGAGCATTATCTGAGCGTGCGACACCTAGGCGCATTATCGGGCCCCGAAATCCTTTGTCATGCCGGTCTTGTTCGGCCTTGCTACGGCTCGATAACGATTCGTCCCAGCGCCTGTCCTGACGCCAGGTACGTGATCGCCTCCGCCGTCCGCTCCAGCGGGAAGCTGCGGTCCACGACCGGCGTGAGCCTTCCAGTGGCGAGCAGGTTGCGCAGAAGCGCCATCGACTCGCGACGGTCCGGCGTCTCGAGCGTGGGCCGGGAGAGACGCCGGTCGGTGAGCGAGCGGGCCATGAGCGCGACCATCGTGGGCAGATTGCCAAGCAGGAGGCGTCCTCGTGTGCCAAAGTGGTCGTGCCCGATGAGCACGTACCGCCCACCATCGGCAAGGATCCTGCGGTAGGCGGCGTACGGGCGGACGCCGACGACGTCGAAGACCAGGTCGTAGCGGTCCTCCCCCTGCGTGACGTCGTCCGTCGTGTAGTCGACGACCCGGCTCGCGCCCAGAGTGCGCAACAGATCGAGCTTGCGCGAGTGGTCGACGGCTGTGACCTCGGCCCCCGCGGAGAGGGCGAGCCGCACGGCGATCGTACCCACCCCGCCTGCGCCACCGACCACCAGGACGTGCTTGCCAGGGAGCCAGGTGCCGAGGTCGGGGAAGTTGAGGATCGTGATGAGCCCCGCCGTCGGGACCGTCGCGGCCTGCGCGAAGGTGACCTGCGGCGGCTTGGTCGCCAGCGCGTTCTCGGCGGCGACGACGTACTGGGCGTACGAGCCGCCGTTACGCCACTGCATCCCGGCCAGCGTCTCCCCGAAGACCTCGTCGCCCGGGGCGAACCGGCTCACCCGTGCGCCGACCGCCTCAACCACGCCCGCCATGTCCGTGCCCGGGACGGTTATTTTGGGGCGGCGGAGCCCGGACCCCATGAGGCGCAGCACCCGGGGCAGGCCAGCCACTACGTGCCATATATCGGGATGGACCGACGCGGCGCGCACCTGGACCATAACCTCGTTCTCACCTACCAGCGGACGGTCGATCTCACGAATCTCGAGCACGTCGGCGGGCGATCCGTAGCCGCTCTGGATGACGGCGCGCATTACTGGGCCTGACTCCGTGAGTCCACGAAGGGAGTGTAGCACCGGGACCCCGCGGCTACCGGGGACCTGGTGTGGGTCTGAGAGCTATGGGGCGCCGCCATCCGGTGTAGAGAAGCCACCCGATCATCCAGAACTCGGCGATGGTTGCCGGGATGACCAGGACGTCGACTAGTAAAGCGGAGTCCGGCGCGAGGAAGGCCAGCAGGCCACTGAGTACGTATCCCACCCCGCCTGCGACGAGCAGCCAGCCCAGGGCCCGGGGCGCCCACCGGGGGCCGAGCACCACGGCACCCATCGGGATCAACCACAGTCCGAAGAAGAGGTTGCCCACGCCCCAGAAGTTGGAGCTGATCAGATACATAAGGTGGGCTAAGCCCGAGGCATCGCCGATCGGGTCGAGTGCGACCTGCAGCGCAGTTGCTAGGAAGGCGGCGCTGCCCAGCAGTGCGATGGCATTGATCAGGCCGAAGACCGCGATGGCGCTGGCGGTGAAGGCGCTGACCGAGCGGAACAGTCGGTAGAACCACAGCGCCACGAGAGCCTGAAAGATCACCGCGCCGAGCTCGAGGCCGATCCCGGCGCGGGCCAGGATCTCGTGCTCGAGCAGGTTGGCGAGGGTGGCATCGGGGCTGCCCTCCTCGAAGATGCGCGCTCGGATCACTAGGAAGCTGAGGCCCCCGGTGACGGTGAGAGCGAGATACAGCAGCCCGGTTGTGCGGGCGTCCCGCGGATCTGGTCTGACAGTAAGTTCGGTGGCCACGAGCATGGGCTTTTCCTTTCTCGAAATCTTACAATGTAAGTTTGACATACACTGTAAGGACGCGCAAGAACGTAAGCGAAAGGACTTTTGGGTTGGCTACACGCGAGCTGTTGAGCCGCGACCGGGTACTGCGGGCGGCGCGAGACCTCGCCGACAGCTCTGGGGTGTCGGCAATCACCATGCGCCGGGTGGCTGCCGCGCTCGGCGTGGAGGCAATGTCGCTCTACCACCATCTCCCGGGCAAGGAAGAGCTCCTGGACGGGCTGGCTGAACAGGTCGTCCAGGAGATCCTAGAGGAGCTCGGGGACGGGCACGGTGTGGAGCACGACGACTGGCGGGCCGAGTTGCGCCACCGGTGTTTGACCGCCCGGAAGGTTATGCTGCGCCACCCCTGGGCCCCCGGTCTCCTGAGCACCCGCCCCTCCATGCCGCCCAGCCTGTGGCCCTACTACGACGGTGTGCTGGAGACGATGCTCCGCGGTGGCCTCGACTACCACCTGGCCCACCGCGGACTGCACGCCTTGGGGTCGATGGTGCTGGGCTTCGTCCAGGAGCTATTCTCGCCGACGGCAGACGGTGGGAACGTCGACACCGACGCGGCCGAGCAGGACTTCGAGGCAATGGCTGCCGCCGTGCCGCACCTGACCGCGATGATGGCATCGGAGGTGCACGCCGCCGGCGACGACGGGCTCGGGTGGTGCGACACCGACAGTGAGTTCGGGTTCACCCTCGACCTGCTGCTGGACGGGCTCCAACGGGCCCGTTGACAAGAGTATCTCGGGACGATTACTCGCGAGCGGACAATTCAGACCTTCCGACACCCTTGTGCAGACACCTGCGCACGGTCAATATCCAGCTGATCGAGCTGTACCGGCATATCGGAAATCACCTCCTGGCCCAGCGAGAACACTAGGGGTGGTCACCGATGTTTGGGACGGCTCTCCACAAGCCGGGCGCGGGTGCCCTTACTGGATTGCCGTATCACGCGCCTTCGAGCGCCCCTCACCCATAGATCCGCCGCAGCGTCAGTTGCCTTCGACGAACCGAATCTCGTATCGACCGCCGGGCTGCTGCCGATGATGACGTTGGCCCGGGACGCCTGATTACATGAGCTGAGCGATCGGTGGTTGACGGTGCCTATGGATAAGGGCGCACCCAGGAAAGCCTGGTCTGCATCAACGTCGTCGATAACCACGTAGGGCCAACCCTCCGCCTCGGCCTGCCGAGGCCAAGCACCGAGATCAGCTACGTAAAAATGGTGGCAAGCTACCTTGGCCACGACACCAACGCTGGAGGTGTGCTCTTCGCCATCTCCACCCACACTGGACAGCGGGACCGGGATCTGCGGATTGCCGCTTCGCCTGAGAGGCTCCCCCGAGATATTGGCTTTAGGAAAAGACCAAGAAAAGTCATGTACCTTCACCACCACTCCCCCATGAAGTAGTAAGAAAGCCCAATCAGGGCTGAACGAGGGAAAGGGTGCATCAGACCACAGGAAACCGCAACCCACCCACCAAAACAGGCACACCCTGCGCACACATTTCGCCGGTTTGTGCACAGTCAGAGAGCAAAGCAGCCTCTGACTAGGGGAAACACTGTGCCCGAAGTGGGACTTGAACCGGCTTTCACCCCCTGCAAACACTGGCCTCCGCCGAAAACCTCCCCAAACCGGCCCAATCCGGCATCGATACGCCCCGGTCCGACACCCAAGGTGTGCACATTGTGCACACCCCCTTTTTTGTCCTGCTCTTCGGCCAGGTTTGACGGCCCCCGTGACCCTGTCGAGCGAGCAACTTCATACCCTGCGACGGTCAGTCGTACCCGACCTGAAATCGCTTCTTTCAAAACCCCTCGTGAATGTACTGAATAGCCACCAGCAAGACCGCATTGCACGGGTCCTATGTGAAGCAACATCATCGAAGTCATCTCTCTTTTCCGAATATCTCATAGATATGTGGGAAGGAAACTACGTGACTGAGGAATTCCCTAGATTTCGGTGACGGCCGCGTCGATCGGCACGGGGCGAGGGCCGCTTGGTCCAGACAGATCTATCTGACCCGAATCCGAAATAAGAAGCGATCTGAGCCAACGATGTTTCAACCGTTCCTCAAATTGTTTTTCCTAAAAGGCGACGACCGAAGGCGGAGCCACTGATATGCCAACCATATCGATCCGACGACTGGCAGAAGGGGAAACGTGGGCTTGCCGTTAGCGACGAGGAATACGAAAACGATCCACAGACTACCGGTGACGACCGCTGTGGAAATGAGCGACTTGCGGGTGACCGGACTAGACGGCAAGACGATACCCTCAACCCGAAGCTTACGAGTTTCAAGCACAGCCCCACGGATCAATGGAACGAATACAGCAGCCAAACCTGAGACTGTTAACAAAGTCCGCCAGGGTTGCGGAACGTTCGCCGCATCTAGGGCGCTGCCCAGCAGGACCCCTAGGAAGAGGAACCACCACAGACCCCAGACCACGAGGCGTCGTCGCTTTGGAGGCATGCCCTCCAGCGAATCCGACGGGCGGGATTGCCAATCGTACTTGTTGCCGTTCTTTTCTGCCTCCGGGCTCATTCGCTCAGCCTAGCCCCACCCCGCACTGCGTTCGCTGCGTGGCGCGGCCGCCCCGTCAATGCTCGATAGTGGTTCATTTCCATTCGGACGGGGACGGTTCAGTATTTGAAAGCCAGCTACATGTACTTCGGGCACTGGGGAAATGGCGTCAACGATTAAGCGGCGCCCGTAGCCGCAGTCGACGGCCCTATCAAACGGCTTTTGCGCTGGGTACATCCTGCTCCCTGCGTACGTGGCGTCCATATTTGACGTGTATTTCTAGTAGCGACCAACGCCGACGAGTCACGCCGGTTTTGATATACGAGACACGGGCCTTAATGCCGCCGGACAGCACTAACGCCGGGAGCCAACAAAATCCGGGGCAGTCCCGGCTATCGTGTGGTTTGTCCGGTGAGGAGCTGCCAGGTCTGTGGTGTGTTTGTTAGTGTGCCGGTGATGGCCGCGTGAGCGCAGGCGGCGCCCTGTGCGCGAAGATTTTGCTGGACGGTGGTCAGCCTTTTTCCCCTAGCGGTGTCGGAGGCATCCCATCCCGTCACGGCGAGACTTTTTGGAACGTCCACGCTGGCTCGTCTTGCTGCTTCCAGGGTGCCGAGGGCGATTTCGTCGCTCATGGCCAGAATGGTGTCCGGCGGACCCGCACGGTCCAGCAACCGGGCGGCGGCTTGCATCCCTGCCTCGAAACTGTTGATAGGGCAGGAAACCACGTCTACATCCGCCCAGTGGAATCCGGCCGAAGTGAGTGCGTCCCGGTACCCCAGGATCCGGTTCCGTGTCACGGGATATGTCATCTTCGTTGGATCGGGGCCCTTGGTGATCATCGCGGACCTTTCCCTGGTGAAGGGAAAGCTGATGATGGCGGGACGTTCGGCCTGTTGAAGACCTTCTGCTGCGACCGCTTGCGCCGCCGCACGATCGTCAATGCCTACTAGGCCGAAGGCCTTCTTCTCCGGGCCGGCATGGATGATCGTTGGCCTACCTGTCAGAGCGAGGGCACCGAGGACCGGATCATCGTCCGTCGTGGTCCACACGACGAAAGCGTCTACGGCTGCGGCACGGATGCGCTGCGTATCGTCTGCGGACCCGTTGGTCGGGAGAATGGTCATGGCCAACCCGTTCTCAGCACAAACATCCGCAATTCCGGCTAAGAAACGGGTTGCTTGCCGGTCATCGAACGCGTAAGCGAGTGTCTCGCCCAGCACGACGCCGAGCGCGCCGCTGGTTCCTTTACGCAGCGAACGGGCGCTGGGGTCCGGGCCCGGATACCCCAACGCGGCAGCGGCCTTGAAGACCTTTTCCCTGGACGCCGCCGACACCCGGGATGGCGTGCTGTAAGTGTAGGACGCGGTCATCGCCGATACGCCGGCGTGACGTGCCACCTCGTTGAGCGTGACTTTGAATTCCGGTACGGAAGGTGACATGAGACCAGTCTAGGTGTGTATCGTTACACACATGATTTCTTCATCTCAACCCTTCCGTCAGTTGGTGTGGGCGTCTTATGGGTCATTCGCTGTGTTCGGTGCTTTCTGGGGGGCCTGGGGTGCCAATATTCCACGGCTCAGATCACAAGCTGACATCTCAGATGGGCAGCTCGGCACGGCATTGTTGTTCATTGGGGTTGGCGCCCTGCCGGCGATGCTGCTCACGGGCCGGATTGTTGACCGCTTCGGAGAGCGGATTACCGCAGCCCTCACCCTGATCCTGCTGGGGGCATCGGGACTCATAGTGGCCGTGACGGCGACAGGATTTACCAGCCTCTCTCTGGGTCTACTCCTGGTTGGTGCAACCAGCGGAGCAACCGATGTGGCGATCAACTCCGCCGCAGGATCCGCCGAAAAGTTCTCAGCCCAACCGGTGATCACGCGGTCCCATGGCATGTTTTCGGCCTTCGTCGTGGTTTCCAGCCTGACTACGGGCCTATCGACCGCTGCAGGGGCCAGCATTACCATCTCGTTCCTCCTGGTCGGCGCCGCGTCCATCTTCGTCAGCGCCTATCTCTTCACCACCTCCCCGGTTTACATCCCCGGCGCTCCACAACGCCCGAACAGAGCCATCGAGGACACCTCTCGCCGACGATCCGATCACAGCCGAGGCGTCCCTGTTCTGGGTATCGTGCTGGTCGGGATCCTAGGCGCGATGGCCTTCGCAGGGGAGAACGCCCATCAAAGCTGGGCAGCAGTGTTCTTCGCCGACGAACTAGGCACCGGGGTGGCCCTGAGCGCCACCGCGCCCGCAGTGTTTGCCGCCGTCGTCGCCATCACACGCTTCAGCACCGGCCACCTTAGACCCGCCCACGCAACCAAAACCCTAGTCCTCGGCGCCGTCGCAGCCAGTGTCGGGGCAGCAATACTCGCGGTATCGCCGAACATCATCGTGGCAGTGACCGGGCTAGCGATAGCCGCCGCTGGCACAGCCGTCCTGTATCCAACGCTGCTGGGCCTCGTCTCCCGTGCCGCCGACGACAAAACCCGCGGACGGGCAACTTCGCTCCTCACCACCATCTCCTACCTAGGATTTCTCCTCGGTCCGGTCTACGTAGGTCTATGGTCCGAAGCCGGCGGACTCCGCACAGCAATGGCCGCAGTAGCAGCCCTCTGCGGCCTCTTACTCATCCTTACGCCGGTCCTCCTGCGAATCCGGCGCAATCTCACCACCCCCCTCCCCCGCACCGCATCACACAGACGGCCCCCACCACTGAACAATGGATCACGATGTTCCAGAACATGACCTGACTGAACGAACCAGCCCACCGGTCAAACACCACAGACTCACTGACCGTCACCTCTGATCACGAGACAGACTTTTGGCGGGAGACCTTCTACGGGTTCACCCGCGACACAGGACATTTCCTCTACCGTGACGAGGTGGGGGACTGCTGAAGGTTTGTTTGACTCATTCTCATGTTCAGTGGGAGGCCGATGACACCCTGATATGTAAGAAGGTTGCGAGCCAGTCTTGCAGCGTTCAGGACCAGAAGAATTTCGAGCGTATAGTCCCCCTTCTGGCAGATCGTTTAAATTGCAGTACAGGGAACGTTGCGGAATTGGACTAACCGTACACAAGCTCGAAAACCCGCTCCGGCGCCCACGGACACCATAGGATTCAACCGGATCTATAGGACGACCGGCGTCATGCCGTGCCGCCGAAACATACCCATGAATCACCAGAAGCATCCTCGCTGTTTGTCATTCTGATCCCCATCATCGCTGCCCGGGTCCTCCGCGCAACCAGGACGCGAAGCGCCGGGAGCAGACCAAACTTTCGTTCGGCGCTCCTCCGTCGCTTACTTCCTCCCGAAAATTTCAGCCCGCTCCCGGTCCCCCAAGTTGCACTCCGGCCCCTGGCACCCAGCGGTGATTCCTTTATCAGAACGACACACACATCTGACAGACACGCCCGGTGTCAGCCAGCCGCTGAAGGAGAAGGAACATGGAACGGCTAACCATCAAAACCCCCGCCGACGTCCTCAGTTTCATTGGCCACACCTACGGGTTTTGGCCCAGGAAAGCCCGGTCTGCATCACCCTCGCTGATAGCCACGTAAGGCGACCCTTCGCGTCGACCTGGCTGGAGCCGACTCGGAGAGCGCGAGAATGTGGATGTTGACGAGTGGAGGGCACTCCTTTCTGAGTTTGCTGCTCAGGTTCCGGTATGGTCCGGTCGGCGCCCGGACAGATCCTCCACCGCCTGCTCGATGCCCACAGCCTCGAGTTCGACGTCCTCCATGTACAGCCTTCCCGCCATGATAAGGCCGTCCTCAATATCGAAAAGGGCTACCCCACGCGCCTGGAACGATTGACCGTCGGTGCGATTACCAAACCAGGACCACTCGGTCCACGTGGTCTTTCCGTCCTCGACCGAGTGGATTAATTCTGTGTGAATGTCAGGGATCCCGTCGAATATCGCCGCCCAGTTCGCACGCATCTGCGCCCTGCCCACAAACGCCCGGCCAGGGTGGGCAGGCTGCTGGCTATGGTAGTCCTCATGGAAAAGCGCCGCTGCCGCTTCCAGCTCATGCGCGTTCACCGCGGCCACAAGCCGATCTATGACCTCACTCATCATCGCTCTCCCTTCGGCTGCCCAAGGGACGGGTTAACACGTCTTTCGAAACGTACTGCATCTGAAGGACTTTGAACATGATCTCTGAGCCCGGACCGTTCGGTCCAAGGATCAACGCCCTACTAAGCATGCTCGTGGCCAGACTAAAGCCTCCCCTTACCGCAAGTTCACCAATAGCCAGCGGATTATCGAACTGGAACAGTATTAGCCCGGATCTATGGAACGCCCCGGCGTCATGCCGTGCCGCCGAAACATACCCATGGATGACCAGAAGCATGTTCGCTGTTTGTCTTTCTGATCCCCATCATCGCTGGGCGGGTCCTCCGCGCAACCAAGGTGCGAGGCGCCGGGATCGGACCAAAGTTTCGTTGGGCGCTCCTCCGTCGCTTATTTCCTCGCGAAACTTGGGCCATCTCCCGGTTCCCCAAGTTGCACTCCGGCCCCTCGTACCCAGCGGTGATTCCTTTATCAGAACGACGCACAAATCTGACAGATACGCCCGGTGCCGGAATATAACCACTGGTTTGGCAGTGGTGGTGACCAACCCTCGGAGATCCTCAGTCTTTTTGGAGGACAATGCGAACGGATATGCATCCACGCGAAGCCACGTTAACAGTTATTTTGGGTGAGTTGTTCTGCAGAGTTGCTGACTCTCCACGCCCGGCATTCGGGGAGAATGCTGGCCGCGCAGTCCCCGCATCCATAGGATGAGCCCATGGCAGTGGCGGTTTTGGCGACAAAGCTATTCGTCCCGTCCCCGCGCGCCCAGACGATCTTCCGACCTCATCTCGTAAATCAACTGAATGCTGGAATCCGAGCGGGACGAAGACTGACCCTCGTCTGCGCTCCTGCTGGATTCGGCAAAACCACGCTTTTTAGCGAGTGGATTGCACAGACGCGTCGACAGGATCCGCAGGTGCGCGTCGCGTGGTTGTCACTCGAGGACAGTGACAACGATCCCGTCCGTTTCCTCACCTATCTTGCTGCTGCGCTCCATCGGGCCGATCCCCATGTTGGTCCGGAGGTTCACGACGTGCGGCTGTCCGCTGAAGCGACCCTCACATCGCTGATCAATGACATGTCCGACGGCGCTCAGCCGATGATCATATTTCTGGATGATTTCCAACTTATCGAGGACGCAGCCGTCCGCGATGCGGTCGTCTTCCTGCTCGACCACTTGCCGTCCAAGACGCACGTTGCCATAGCGAGCCGCACCGATCCGCTCCTTCCGCTGGCGAGACTGCGGGCAAACGGAGACCTGACCGAGTTGCGCGCCACTGACCTGCGCTTCACTGTCGATGAAGCCGCTGCCTTTCTCAACCAAGTGATGGGCCTCTCACTTACGCGCGAGAACGTCGCGGCGCTTGAGACGCGCACCGAGGGCTGGATCGCCGGACTTCAACTCGCCGCGCTGTCCATGCGCGAAAGCTCGGATGTCCCCGCCTTCATCGACGCATTCGCAGGCAGCAACCGGTTTGTCATCGACTACCTTATCGAAGAGGTTCTGCACCGGGCACCGCTCCACATCCGTGAGTTCCTCTGCCAGACTGCCATTCTTGAGCGGCTCAGCGGTCCGCTCTGCGACGCGGTGACCGGGCGGACGGACAGCACACAGATGCTGGAGTCGCTTGAGCGCGCGAACCTGTTCATCGTTCCCTTGGACGACAGGCGGCAGTGGTATCGATACCACCACCTCTTCGCTGATGTGCTGCGCTTGAGGCTGCTCGCGCACGGCCCGGCGCGCGTCGCGGCGCTTCACAGCCGGGCCAGTCAGTGGTTCGAGAACGACGACTCGCCCGACGAGTCGGTCAGGCATGCGTTCGAGGCCGCCGACTTCCAGCGGGCCGCGCGAGTGATTGAGGCCACCATCCCCGGGGTCCGCAAGAGCAGGCAGGATGCCACCCTCCTCGGCTGGATCGCGACGCTGCCAGAGGACGCCAAGAAGCGCAGGCCCGTCCTACGGGTGTTCTCCGCTTGGTCATCGCTCGTCGCGGGCGACATCTCTTCTGTCGATCGCCAACTGAGCGAAGCAGAACGTCTCCTCGCGGCAGGAGCCGACGGCGAGGCGCCCGCTCACGATTCGGAGCCGGGCGAAGAACTCCAAACTCTGCCCGTCACGATCGAGCTCTACCGAGCCTCCCTCGCCCTGGCCATGGGAGACCAGGCTGGGATCGCGCACCATGCCAAACGTGCATTCGACCTTGCGGGGCCCGAAGATCATTTGGGACGGGGCGCGGCGGCCGGTTTCCTGGGCCTCGCATCATGGGCCAACGGGGATCTTGAGGCCGGGGTGACCGCCTTCGGTAACTCCACGAAGAGCCTACGCGCTGCCGGCAACCTGACCGACGCGCTGAGCACCACGATGGTGATCGCCGACATGTTGCTGCCGCTGGGTCGGCTTCGGGAAGCCCAGAAGATCTACGAGGTTGCGCTCCAGCAATCCATCGAGCACGGCGCCGGCCAACCGACAGCGGACCTTCACGCCGGCCTTAGCGACGTGCTTCAGGATCGAAACAAGCTCACCCTCGCCAAGGATCATCTAGCGGCAAGCACCAAGTTGGGTGAAAGCGCCTTTTCGCACGAGCATCGATACAGGTGGTTCGTGGCGATGGCGAGAGTGCACGAAGCGGAGGGTGCACCCGATCTTGCTCTTGAGTCACTCACGCAGGCGGAACAGCACTACCGCCGCGGGTTCTTCCCCGAGGTCCGCCCGATCGGCGGCATCAGAGCCCGCATCCGCATCAGGCAGGGACGCCTTCCTGAGGCACGCGCATGGGTGGACGAGCAGGAGCTGACATCTGTCGATACACTCCACTATCTCCACGAATTTGGTCACATCACACTCGCTCGGCTGCTGATTGCGGAGCACGGCGTTGACCCTCTGGGCGACTCCCTCCACGTTGCGCGCGAGCTGCTCGGCCGACTGCTCGTTGCGGCCGAAGCCGGCAGTCGGATGGGGAGCGTCAGCGAAATCCTGGTACTGCAGGCCATCGCATACCACGCGCAGGGCGAGACAGCCCTCGCCCTCGTGCCTCTGGAACGCGCCCTCACTCAGGCCGAGCCCGAAGGCCGCTCCCGATTATTTGTCGACGAGGGCGCACCGATGCTGGCCATCCTGCGTAGCGCCGCTGGCGCGGGCATCCGCCCGGACTTCGTTCGTCGGCTAAGCCAGATGCTCCGCGACAACGACACCGGTGACGCTGTTGCCCTAGACCAACCGCACGAGGTGCTGAGCGAGCGTGAATTGCACGTACTGAGGCTTTTGGCCACCGAGTTGTCGGGCCCGGAGATCGCCCGCGAACTCTATGTCTCGCTCAACACGATGCGGACCCATACGAAGCATATTTTCCTCAAACTCGACGTGAACAGCCGCGCCGCCGCTGTCCGCCGTGCGGAATCTCTAGGTCTGATCTAACAAGACCTCCACCACAATCACCACGCAATCCGCGGATGTGGTGATGTCACATCACCACATCGCTGCGTAGCTTTCGAACGTGCCCGGGTAACCTCCCGGCCAACCCGGAACAAAAGGAGCACATCATGAGCATCACGACTTCCACCCTCATCCGCGGGGCCGCGGTCGCCGCCGTCCTCGCAGGCCTTTCCTACATCGTCATCCAATTCATCCACCCCGCCGACGTTGTCGCATCGCTGTCCACCCAACAGTGGGTGGTCGTCCACACCCTAAGCTTCGCCGAGGCGATACTAGCTCTCATCGGAATAACCGGCATCTATCTTAGCCAGGTACGACAGATTGGGATCCTGGGACTCATCGGATATCTGGTGTTCGGATTCTTCTTCATCCTGCAGGCCTCCTTCAACTTCGCCGAAGCATTCATCGCCCCCCTGTTCGTCGCCGACGCACCCCAGGTATCCGTTGACTTCGTCGGGTTGTTCGGGCGGTATGCGGCCGTTACGGATCTCGGCCCTCTGGCCGCCCTGCCCCAAATTGGAGGCCTACTTTACGTAGGCGGAGCGATACTCCTCGGCATCGCCGTCATCCGCGCCAGGGTGCTCTCGCGCGGCGCGGGCATCCTGCTGATCACTGCCGCCGCACTAACGCCCATCGCTGGCGCACTGCTGCCCCACACCCTCGAACGCGCAGCCGCCATTCCCATGGGCTTCGCCCTGATCTGGCTCGGATACTCCCTCCGGTCCGACCAACGCAAAAACACCGCAACGCTGAAGGTACGCGCGGACAAGGCCCGCATCGACACCGCCCAGAAATGAGGCGCTACGAAATCTGTCTCGAGGGGCAGCTTGATTCGAGATGGAGTGACTGGTTCGAGGGCTTCACACTCACGAATGGTGCGGATGGACTCACCACCCTCACCGGCCCCGTCATCGATCAAGCTGGTCTCCACGGGTTGCTTCGACGGGTGGGGAATCTAGGCATGACCCTCATCTCGATCAACATTTCGGACGACGCGGACGCCCGCCCTCCCGCACACCTCACGACTGAGCAGAATGCGCCATGACCACAAACATCGTTGCACCCCGTTCCACGAGCCTCACGCCCTCCGAGCTCATTCCCCTCAGCTCTACCCCCTTGACCGCCGGTGTGGCGCAGCGAGAGTCAATGTCGAATCGGTGAGTGGCAGAACGCATGGGCCGCTGGACTAACCAAAGCCTTATCGGCAAGGAGCGGCAGCCCCCTGGAAAACGGATTTCCGACCTGAGGTTGCTTCTGATGCCCGACATGCGGTTCGGGAGCTTAACTTTCTTCGGAGGCGTGCGCGGCTTCGATCCCCTCAAGGATGATCTGGAGGCCGAACCGGAACTCGTTCCCGAAGGCGTATTCCGGTTGCAGGATGTAGGTCACCGCGATTTCGGCAAGGTGGGGATAGGCGTCCGACATCATTCGCTGCTGCGCCAGGATGTCCTCCGTGGCCTCGCTCATACCTCCACTTTCGTCGAGTGGCAAGGATGCCTCCTGAAGGGCGAACCCGTCGACGTAGCTGTCGAGGAGGGACATCGCGTGCCCGGCCATGGCCGGGGAAAACCCTGCACCGCGCAGGCATCCGATCGTGGCATCGAGGTGTTTCAAGGTTTCGGCCCCAGGCGTACTCCGCATCAGGGCGATCGCCCAGGAGTGCCGGGCGAGGACGGCGCGGGCAGATTCGGCACGCTCCCGCATCGCCGATTTCCAATCAGTTTTAGGGGAGGGCAAGACGATCTCGCTGAAAACGACGTCGACCATCCCATCAATGAGATCGTCCTTGCTTTTGACATGGTAGTAAAGCGACATCGCCTCGACCCCGAGTTCTTGGGCGAGTTTGCGCATACTCAGCGACTCCAGCCCGCCGGCATCGGCGAGCCCAACAGCCACCTGAACCGCTCTGTCCCTGGTAACAGGTTCTCTGGTAGCTGCCTTCGTTTTCGCTGGTGCCACGGTGTCACCGCCTCCAATACAACTCGTAATTCTTGAGAATGATCAAGCTACCCATAGACGTTACCTTACGACGTATGGTAACTTCAATTCGTTACCTTACACCGTTAGGTTATCCGACAGATAGTGAAGCGAAGCGATGAAATCATCAACCAGCCCAGACAGAACAGCAGTGGCAATGAAAGCAGTCGTTCAACACCGGTATGGCGCCGCTGACGTGCTCAGCTACCAGGACGTCGATAAGCCGGTGATCAAGGACGGCGAAGTTCTGGTCCGGGTCCGTGCGACGGCCATCAATCACGCCGACTGGGTTTATACCAGCGGCCGCCCACTGATCGCACGTCTCGCCTTCGGGTTGCGCACACCGAGAAACATGGTGCGGGGCAAGGACATTGCAGGACAGGTGGAGGCGGTGGGCGCCGGTGTTGCCGAGTTCAGCCCAGGCGATGAGGTGTATGGCGAAGTCGAGGCCGGAGGTTTTGCCGAATACGCAGCTGTTCCCGCAAATCTGCTGGCACTGAAGCCGACAAACCTGACCTTCGAGCAGGCCGCCACGGTTCCACTTTCGGCGAGAACCGCGCTTCAGGGACTAAAGGATGGCGGCAACATCCAACCGGGACAGAAAGTCCTGATCAATGGCGCTTCCGGCGGTGTCGGCACCTTCGCCGTCCAGATAGCCAAAGCATTCGGGGCGGAAGTCACCGGTGTGTCCAGTGCGAAGAATGCAGAACTGGTCCGGTCACTCGGCGTGGATCATGTCATCGACTACACGCAGGAAAACTTTACGGAGAGCGGACTGCAGTATGACCTAATCTTCGACTCGATCGGGAATCACACGCTGTCGGCATTTCGGCAGGCGCTCACACCCCAAGGGACGCTCGTGCTTTCCAGCGGCACCGGAGGCCGCGTGCTCGGGCCCATGGGTCGCATTGTTCGGGCGCTTTTCCTGTCGCTGTTCATCCGCCAGAACCTGCGCGTGGTCCCCGCGAAGCCAGGCAGGGAAAGCCTGGACCTGTTGCGGGAACTCATCGAGTCCGGTCAGGTCACACCGGCCATTGATCGGACCTACTCGCTGAGCAGAGTACCTGAGGCCATCAGGTATTTCGTCGAGGATCACGCCCGCGCAAAAATCGTCATCACCGTATGACGTCCTCCGCCATCCAACGTCCGCGCTCGGGTGGTATTCCATTCAACCCGTTTCATCCTCAAGAAACCCAGGATCAAGACCATGAGCATTGTCCCGAGTAACACTTCTGAACCGTCCCGCCCACAGCCCGAGAGAATGAGCCCTGCTTACATGCTGGTGCTCATCACGGGCGTCCTACTGACCGCAAGCTCACTGATCGTCTTCGCCGACTCCGGCCCCGTGCTCGCAGGTCTCGCCCTGCTTGTCGTCGGACTCTCGCTCATCATCCTCGGCGCCGTGGGCCTTGGCAGGGGCCTGCTTCCCCCATACCGTCCGGGAATCACGGGAGAGGAAGGAGCGACTTACCCTGCACGGCTCGAGGGGAACTGGATCCCAACCTCTCGCGGTGGATGTGGCTGGTCAAATGGATTCTGGCCATTCCGCACTACCTAGTGCTCGCCATCCTCGGGATTGCCTTCGTGGTGGTCACTGTCGCCGCAGGCGTGATGATCCTGTTCACCGGGCGCTACCCGGCGTCGCTCTTTCAGTTCACGGTCGGCGTTCTGCGCTGGCACTGGCGGGTCGCCTTCTACGCCAACGGCGTGCTGGGCACCGACCACTACCCACCCTTCACCCTGGCGCACACCGATTACCCGGCAACTTTTGAGGTGGACTACCCCGAAAAGCTCTCGCATGGGCGGGTCCTGGTCAAGTCCTGGCTCCTCGCCCTACCTCACCTGCTCATTGTCGCTGCACTT
>NZ_JBTNDG010000024.1:0-19249 GCF_054511125.1 Arthrobacter sp. TMN-50
ACAGCGCCGATGGTACTGCACCCGAGAGAGTGTGGGAGAGTAGGACACCGCCGGACAACCATTAGACGAAAGGCCCCACCCCACGGTGGGGCCTTCCGCACTTAACCACCACCGGTAAGGTCGGAGGTATGAGTGATCTATTTTCAGACGCAGCCCCGACGCCAGAGGAATTCGATGGTGTCCCGGCGCTTGAGTGCGCCGTGGTCGTTCCGGTTCCCGTCGAGCACGCGTTCGCTGGCTTCTCCGACCACATTCATCTGTGGTGGCCAGCGGAGGAGCTGAGCGTTTGGGGGGTAGGGAGCTTCCTCGATCTTGAGGGCAACGCCCTGGTAGAAACTTCCGCCGACGATGAGGAGGCCGTGTGGGCTGAGGTTCGCCGCACAGGCCAGGAGACTCGTCTAGACCTGGTCTGGCATCATCAGCCGGCTGGTGGAACCACAACCGAGCTCACGATTGACTTTCGTGCGGACGGCACCGGGGAGACGAGTGTGTCCCTCGTCCACGACGGCTGGACGACCGAGCCGCCATCCGTGGAAGACCGCGCTGTTTACCTCACTTTCTGGCCGCTGGCCCTCGAGAAGTTCAGCCGTTTCATGGGCGGTGGTCTGTGAATAACACTTTCGCGGGGGAGCTCGCTGCGCTCTTACCGAATGGCACGATCCTCAGCGAACCAGCCGCCGTCGTCCCCTACTCCCGCGATCAGGGTCCAGTAATCGACGGCCAGATCCCGTCGGCCGTCCGTCGCGAGGGGAGCCGGCACGGGGGTCTTCAGGCGGAGCGCACGCCACCAAGGACTGTATTGTCCTTAACCTTGAGCGGATGAACCGGATCGTCGACGTACGTCCTCTCGATGAGGTTGCCGTAGTAGAGCCCGGTGTGATCAATGCCGACCTGAATGAGGCCGTCGCCAACCACGGACTCATGTACGCCCCCGATCCGGCCAGCTATCGCATCTCGACCATCGGCGGGAATGTTGCCACCAATGCGGGCGGGTTGCGGTGCGCCAAATACGGGGTGACCCGGGACTCGGTCCTCGCCCTCGATGTGGTCCTCGCAGACGGAACGCTCATTCATACGGGTGTCCAGACGTTCAAGGGTGTGGCCGGGTATGACCTGACCTCCCTTTTCGTGGGGTCGGAGGGCACGTTGGGTATCGTCGTCGGGATCACTGTTCGGTTGAGGTACCTTCCACACAGCGTCAAGACGCTCGCCGTGTTCTTGCCCGACGTGCAGTCCGCGGCGGCTGGCGTCCTGGCGGTGGGCAGGGCCCGGGTGCAGCCAGCGATCATGGAGCTGCTGGACGGGATGACCCTCGCCGCGCTGGACGGTGCGTATGGCTCTGATCTGAGGGAGCGTGGAGGCGCACTGCTCCTCATCCAGACTGACGGTTTCGGAGCCGAGGCTGAGGCCGCCGTCGTCCGCAGCGTGCTGACGCAGCTGGGCGGGACCGTGAGTGCTCAGGACACTGAGGAGGCGGCTCGACTGATCGACCTCCGGCGACACAGCCGCGGTGACGAGGTCGAGGACGAATTCCGGGTGGGAGATGACGTCGCGGTACCTCGGTCCCAGCTGGTGACTTACATTGCCGAACTCGAACGGGTGGCGTCCGATCATGCGGTGTTGCTGAAGGTGGTTGCCCACGCTGGCGACGGAAATCTCCATCCCACCTTCTGGGTGTCGGCTGCCGAGGGTGAAGAGGGTGTGGCCGGGCTCGAGCTCGCGTTGGACGAGTCGGTGCGGCTGGCGCTCGGCGTGGGTGGGACGATCACCGGGGAACACGGTGTGGGCCAGTACAAGCTGAGATGGTTGGCCTGGGAACAGGGCGAAGGAGTGCTCGAATTGCAGCGGCGGATTAAGGAAGTGTTTGATCCGCGCGGCATCCTCAACCCGGGTAAGGCGATCATCGCCAGGGCTTAGCTTCGCGTGGATAGAATGAGGGCTGACGCTGCCGTCAGTGGACAGCGCCACAATCATGAATGGGGATTCAACGTGTCGGAGAACTACCCGGGCAATCAGCCCAACCAGCAGGGCGGCCAGGGCGACGATCCGAAGAAGTATCCTGCTGGCCAGCAATGGCAGCAGCCAGGGCCCGGTAGCCAACCCACCCCTTACGGGCAGCAGCCGCCCTATGGCCAGCAGAGCGGATACGGTCAGGGTCCCTACGGCCCCGGCCCCGGTTACGGGCAGCCGACCGAGAACCCAGGCAAGACCCTCGGCATCGTCGGTATGATTTGTTCGATCATCTGGCCAATTTCCGTGGTCGGCCTAATCATCAGCATCGTGGCAATGGTGAAGTCCCGCAAAGCTCGGATGGGCAATGGCTTCGCCCTTGCTGGAATCATTATCGGTGTCATCGGCATGATCACGGGAATCATCGCTGTGGTTGCCATCGTCGCGGGAGTCAGCTTCTTCGCTGAAGTCTGCGCGGAGCTGGGCCCCGGCGTCCATCAGTATGAGGGGACAGAGGTGACCTGCCCTTAGGAGTCCACCCGGCTAAGGCGAATCCCGGGCTCCGCCGCCGAGAATGTCCATCGTCTTTGTGTCAGCGGTCAACATAATGGCTGCTTCATCGCGGCGGTGGACAAGGATCGAGTCGAGGTAGGACTGGACTGCCTCAGCCATCGGGACATTGCGATCCTGCTTCTCCGACATGTACCAGCGATGCTCCAGCACCTCGTGGACCACCTCGGCTGGCTCCAGCTTGCGGCCCAGCTCCCGGGGGACGGCCCGCACAATTGGCTCGAACACCTGGGTCACCCACAGATGGGCGCTCAACTCCTCGTCAACGTCAGAGTTGTTGTCTGCACGGTAGGCGTCCATGTCGTTGAGGAGCCGCCTGGCCTGGTTCTCCTGCGCGTCCAACCCGGTGAGCCGCAAGAGGCGCCGGCTATGGTGGCCGGCGTCGACGACCTTGGGCTGCAACTGGATCTGCGAGCTGTTGGCTTCCGTCTGGATGGCGTACTCCTCGACGTCGAACCCCAGCTCATTGAGCCGACGGATCCTGGCGTTCACCCGCCACCGGTCGTTCAGGTCGAACGACTCTTGGTCTGTGAGCTCGGCCCAGAGCCGGCGGTAGCTGTCCATGATGAGTTCACTGGTCGCCAGGGGATCTACCTTTTCCTCAATCAGACCGCCCTCGGCGAGGTCCATCAGTTCGCCAGCAATATTCACGCGGGCAATCTCCAGGTCATACTCCCGTTGCCCGGACGAAAGCCCGGGATAGAGTTCACCCGTTTCGGCGTCCACCAGATAGGCGGCAAACGCTCCCGCGTCGCGGCGGAACAGCGTATTGGAGAGCGACACATCGCCCCAGTAGAAACCAATGAGATGCAGCCGGACAAGGAGGAGCGCCTGGGCATCAATGAGCCGGGTGAGCGTATCCCGGCGGAGGGTCTGGGAAAACAATGCACGGTACGGCATGGAAAACTTCAGGTGCCGGGTCACCAGTACGGGATCAAGGTCAGAGCCGTCGCGTGCTTTACGCCCGGTGATGACGGCGACCGGTTCAACGCTGGGAACATCGAGGCGCCGCAGCTTCCGCAGCATGTGGTACTCGTGCCGGGCAACGTGCTCGCTGGTCTCCTTGATGGCGATCACCGAGCCGCCGAGGTGGGCGAAACGGACGATGTGCCGGGAGATGCCGCGGGGCAGCGCGGCCAGATACTGGGCAGGCCAGTCCTCCAGCCCGATGTGCCACGGGAGGTCCAACAGTTCGGGATCTGTCGCCGCGGCAGTAATGTTTAGCGAGCCCAGGGTGCCGGGATCCGGGGCACCCTTGGTGCGGGGCAACTTCCCCGGCTGGTCCCAGTCGGTTGGTTCGTCGTGCCACTCGGCGTCTGGCGCATCGTTCATGTGTTGCCCTTTGTTGTAACTGTTTACCTGTTAACGAAGTACGGCGGCCTGAGGATCGAAGCTTAATCCACAGACCACCGTACTCGGGTCAGTTCCGCTCGGACAGCGGGGCCAGGCTAGACATGGTCGGCGAGGCGCAGTCCGTCCTTCATATCGAAGAGGTGCACGTGGCCCTTTTCGGGGGTGACGTAGATGGTGTCACCCTTCATTGGCGGGCGACGTCCGTCGACGCGCGCCACGATGACATGCTCCTGCCCGTCAAGGGTGGTGTGGCCATAGACGTAGGCGTCGGCGCCAAGTTCCTCGACGACGTCGACCTCCACCTGAAGCCCCTGGGTGCCTTCGGCGATCTGCAGGTCTTCCGGCCGGACACCCAGCGTGACAGTGCCACCGTGCGCAGCGTCGAGTACTTCGTGGGCGACCGGGTAGGTGGTTCCGCCGAAGAGGACGCCGCCGTCGGTGACTGGAAGTTCCAGCAGATTCATGGCGGGCGACCCGATGAAGCCGGCAACGAAGACGTTGACTGGCCGCTCGTACAGGTTGCGTGGGGTGTCTACCTGCTGGAGGACTCCGTCCTTGAGGACCGCTACGCGGTCGCCCATGGTCATGGCCTCTACCTGGTCGTGGGTGACGTACACGGTGGTGACACCCAGACGGCGGGTCAGCGAAGCGATCTGGGTGCGGGTTTGCACACGGAGTTTCGCGTCTAGGTTGGAAAGTGGCTCATCCATCAGGAAGACCTGCGGGTTACGCACGATGGCGCGACCCATGGCCACGCGCTGACGCTGGCCACCGGAGAGAGCCTTCGGTTTGCGGTCGAGGTACGGCTCAAGGTCAAGCAGTTTCGCTGCGTCGCGGACCCGTTCGGCCCGCTCTTCCTTGGAGACGCCAGCGATCTTCAGTGCAAAGCCCATATTGTCGGCGACCGACATGTGAGGGTAGAGCGCATAGTTCTGGAAGACCATCGCGATGTCGCGGTCCTTGGGTGGAACATCGGTGACGTCACGGTCACCGATCAGGATGCGACCGGAGTTGACGTCTTCCAGCCCGGCAAGCATCCGCAGCGAGGTGGACTTGCCACAACCTGAGGGGCCCACGAGCACGAGGAACTCGCCGTCGGCGATCTGGATGTCAAGCTTGTCAACCGCGGGCTTGTCTGTTCCCGGGTACAGGCGTGTTGCCTGGTCAAATGTTACCGTTGCCATTTTGTCTTTTCCTTTTCACGGGCAGGTACGTGCCCGACGATCCGTTGTGAATGGAGAATATTCAGTTATCCGTGCCGCACCCGACCGGCGGCGCCTCAAGGAGGCGACGCTAGTGGTATGCGTCACAGAATCTGAGTATGGCAGATTATTTCGGTTCACGCACCGGAGCGGCGTAGCGTGAGGAGGTGTTCCAGCACTGCGACCAGTTCGGTAGGGGACCCGATCCGGTGGTGGGCATGGGTGGGACCGTCACCAATTTTGATGCCGAGGTCCTGCGCCTCGAGGGCGGCGAAGGCGTGCTCGTCGGTGACGTCGTCGCCGGCGAAGAGGACAGCCGTGGCGCCGGTGTACTTCCTGAGCGAACGGATGCCCTGCCCCTTGTCGGTGCTCAATACCGAGGTTTCGAGTACGCGCTTTCCGTCGGTGATGTGTGCGCCCTCCAACTGGTCCAGGGCGGTCCGCGCGGCGTCGGTTGCGGCAGCCGCAACGTCGTCGTCGGCGGTCCGGGTGTGAAGGACGACGCCGGCCGGCTTGGTTTCAAGCACCGTGCCCGCGTGGGCGTCCACGACCCGCTGCACGGCGTCGGTGGCCCGCCGGAGCAGGCCCGACTGCTGTTCGGTAAGTGCCAGGGGTACGCCATCGGGACCGGTCCAGGTCTCCGCGCCGTGACTGCCGATCAGGAGGGTTTCGGGATCCGGTGTCGCAACGGCACGCAGGCTGTCAAGGGCGCGCCCAGAGACCAGCGCCGTCGTCGTTTCCGGCAGCCGCCCCAGCGCGGACAGCGCCGACGCGGAGCCTGGCAGCGGCCGCGCATCAGCAGCGAGTGGGACGAGCGGTGACATGGTGCCGTCAAAGTCGAGTGCGATCAGCAAGTGGTCCGCCGCGGCAATCGTCCGCAGTGCGGCCAGCAGGTCGGTGCTCAGGCTTTCAGGCATGCGGTGTCTCCTGGGGGCGTTCGTGGTTGCCTTCCTGCAGGGCGGCGAGGAAAGCTTTGGACCAGCGTTCGACGTCGTTTTGCAGCACCTGGCGGCGCATTATGCGCATGCGACGGGTGGATTCGGCGGGGCTCATGTTCACTGCGGTGACGATCGCGGCCTTGAGGCCGTCGATGTCGTGCGGGTTGACCAGGACGGCCTGTCGGAGGGTGTCGGCGGCGCCGGCGAACTCGCTGAGCACCAACGCGCCGCGGTTGCCGGTCCTTGCCGCGACGTATTCCTTGGCCACGAGGTTCATGCCGTCGCGCAGTGCGGTGATCAGCATAACGTCAGCGGCGAGGTACAGGGCCACCATTTCCTCGACCGGGTAACTGTGGTGCAGGTACCGGATGGCGGTGTTTTTGATGGTGTCGTACGTGCCGTTGATCCGGCCGACGGCGCCTTCGATCTCCTCGCGCAGCAACCGGTACTGTTCGACCCGTTCCCGGCTGGGGCTGGCCACCTGGATGAGGGCAGCGTCCTCAACCTGGACGCTGCCGTCGGCCAGGAGTTCCTCGTACGCCTTTAGGCGGTGGCCAATGCCCTTGGTGTAGTCCAGTCGGTCGACGCCGAGCAGGATGTGCTTGGGATTGCCAAGTTCGCGGCGGATCTCCCTGGACCGTTCAATGATGTCCTCGCGGTTGGCCAGGGTGATGATCTGGTCCACGTCGATGGAGATGGGGAACGCTTCGGCCCGGGAGGTGTAGGTGGGGCCGCCCTCCTCAATTTCCACCTGAACTTGCTGCTGCCGCACTGTGTGGCCCACGAAGCGGCGTACGCAGCGCAGGAAGTTGCTGGCATCGCTGGGACGCTGGAAGCCAATCAGGTCGGCACCGAGGAGGCCCTCGATGACCTGGCGGCGCCAGGGAAGCTGAGCGAAAATTTCCAGGGGCGGGAACGGGATGTGGTTGAAGAAGCCGATTTTCAGGTCGGGGCGGGCGGCGCGCAACATCCTGGGAACCAGCTGCATCTGGTAGTCCTGAACCCAGACTGTGGCACCCTCGGCGGCGACGGCGGCTGCCGCTTCGGCGAAGCGCTTATTGACGCGGCGGTAGGAGTCCCACCAGTGACGGTGAAACTCGGGCGGGGCAATGACGTCGTGGTAGAGCGGCCATAGGGTGGCGTTGGAGAAACCTTCATAGTAGAACTCCACCTCATCCGCAGCCAGGGGGACCGGGACCAGGCGCATGTCGTCGTGGTCGAAGGCGTCCAGCGATTCGTCGGGGGCTCCGTGCCAGCCTACCCAGGCGCCATCGGCCTTAGCCATTACCGGTGCCAGAGCGGTGACGAGGCCACCGGGGGAGCGGCGCCAAGAGCTGTCGCCGTTATCGGCCACGCGGTCTACCGGCAGCCGGTTGGAGACCACAATGAACTCGAACTCCCCGTAGGCGGTGGTCTTATCGGACGAAGGTGTAGCTGAAGGCACGCTGACTCCTGCACATATTAGGCCTACTTAGCACTTTACCGTTTTCGGCTGCCCCGACTGGTCCGTCGGCGGCGGCAGGGTGGATCGCTAAGCTTGAGACTACGCGCACCCAAACCATGACGAGGACTGATGACGCCCAGCTCGAGCCATAAACCGTCTAAATCGCAGCGCTCGGCGCAGGCGCTTGAGCAGGCACGATTGATCCGCGAAGCTCAGGAGCGTCAGAACAAACGCAAAGGCTTGCTTGTCCGGTTTGGTGTTGTGGCCGCAGTGGTCGCCATTCTGGTGGTAGCGGCGCTGATCGTCACGAATACGATCAGCGGTCAGGTGCCCGACGCCGGCCCTGCGCCCGCAGGGGGCAACGAGTATGGCGGGATTGTGCTGACCTCAAGCACCGAGGTGCAATCGTTCGACACGGGGACTGTTGATCGTTCGGCACTGCCGTCGGACCCCCGACCAGCCGGAGAGCTGCCCCCGGGCGTTGCCGCTTCTGCTGATCGCGAGCCGGTGCAGGTGGTCTCCTATGTCGACGTGAACTGCGTATTCTGCGCCGAGTTTGAGAGCGCCCACGCCGATCAGATCCAAGCCTGGCTCGACTCCGGGAAAATCACCATGGAACACCGCAACGTTGCATATTTGGATCGCAACTCCTCAACTGACTACTCGTCGCGCGGTGCTAACGCGCTCGCCTGCGTGGCCGAGGAGTCCCCGGAGGCGTACTCCGACTTCTCCGCTGGCGTGTTTGCCAACTACGAGAAGGGTGAGCTTGACGACGACGGTCTGGCTGCCCTGGCGTCGTCGTCCGGTGCAGCCGACATCTCCACCTGCCTGTCGGAGGGCACCTTCAGGCCGTGGGTCGCCTTCACCACGGAGGCCGCCGAGCTGGACGGAATCACCGGAACGCCGACCATCTATGTTGAGGGAGAAGCGGTGCCGGAAGCCATCGACAACTTCGTCGCGTTCACTCAGGAGAAAATCGATGCCAAGGGCTAGTTTTCGCAAGCTAGTTTTCGCTGACGGCGCGGCTGGGCTAATCTTGTCTTTGCGCAATCGATCGATTTCATGACGACGACGGCGCTCGCTGGTTCTGCCAGTACGCCTCCTTAGCTCAGTTGGCCAGAGCACCTGTCTTGTAAACAGGGGGTCAGCGGTTCGAATCCGCTAGGAGGCTCCACGAAGAACCGCTTTAATGCAAAGAAGCGCTTTTCTGCGGTGACCCGACAAAGAGGCCCGTTTCGTCTGCAAAATGAAGACGACTCCGGGCGTTCAATCCGCACCAAAATCGACACGCCCGGACAGATCGAGGCTATTTTTACCCTGGCCCGAGCGCTCCCAGCATGTATTCTTCTGATGTTGGTGCGCATTTGCCTCCTTCGAAAAACAAGGGGAAAGATGCAGCTGATCGGGCGTATTGGAGCGGCCCTGGTCGGAGTGGCTGGGCTTGTGGTCCTGTTTGCCTGGTATAGCGAGGGTGCGCTGGCCACGGGCGGGCTGCTCTCGGTCAAGCCGACGACGGCCCTGGCCATAGTACTTTTATCGTTCGCGCTGATTGCATTCGATCATCTGCGTATCGCCATGATCCTTGGTGGATCCGTGGTGGTCATTGGCGGCCTGTCCTTCGCTGAGAACGTGCTGGGGGCATCACTGGGCATCGATACCCTGCTGCCGGGAATCGAGCTGAACGGGGCTCTTCCGCGGATGGCGCCGTCTACGGCCGTCTCGCTGTTGATGCTGGGATGCTCCGTCCTTTCCGGCCGGTTCACCAGAAGCGCGCTGACACTCGCCTTTATTGCCCTGATCGCTAGCCATATCGCGATCCTCGGTTACGTCTATGGCGTCTCTTCGCTGTATACCGTTGGCGGATACACCAGCATGGCCCTGCCAACGTCCATCGGGATCGCAGTGTTGGCGTCGGCGACACTGCTTCAATACCCTTCCACCGGGTTGGCTGGATTGTCGAGGGACGGCGGCAGCGCGGGGAACCTGCTGCGTCCGGCGATACCGTTCTTCGTCGGTGGCCCGCTCGCCCTCGGCTGGTTCTTTCTGACAGCGCAGAGCATGGGCTGGTGGGACACTCCTTTCGCCGTCGCGATGCTCGTTTTCAGCATGACTGCACTCGGCAGCGCCCTGACCTGGCTGGCAGCCCTGAAGCTTCGCGAACTCGACGAACAACGGGAAGGTGCGCTGACGAGGTTGGCAGAGACTAACCACCTTCTTGAAACCACGGTTGCAACTCGAACCAAGGAGTTGGCCGAGACAGTGGGCGCTCTCCAAACGCTTGTACGGTTGGCGCCGGTAGGCATCGTGGAACTCGATGCTGGCGGCGGACTGCTCACCTCCAACGACCAATGGCTCGCCATGACCGGGCTGACCCTGGACGAGTCCCTCGGCAGCGGCTGGTCCTCCGCGGTCCACCCCGACGACGTAAACCGGGTGCTCACCGAGTGGGGAGCATGTGTCGCTGACGGTACTGCGTACTCAGGTACCGTGCGTTTTTGCACGCCGGAAGGGCAGGTTAACTCGGTGCAGGTCACCACCACACCGATTCGCCACGGGGGAACCGTGACTGGACACCTGGCCAGCGTTACGGACGTGACTGCCCTGCGTGCAGCGGAGGAATCGGCCACGGCCGCCCGGGCGCGGTTCGAGGCGGCCTTCGCCTGGTCACCCCTCGGAACGGCCATTGTGTCGACCGACGGCCGGGTGCTGGAAGCGAACCGGAGACTCTTCGAGCTAACCGGCGGATCGATCGGGGTGTTGAACCAGCCCATTGAAACGATTTTCACGCCGCTTGAAACCGGCGATTCGGCTGCACTGTTAGCCGGGCAGCTCAAGAGCTCCCAGCAGCGGGTAGATCGGCAGATTCGCCGCGACGACTCCAAAGTGACCTGGGTGAAGGTCAGCATCGCCGAGATCTACGAAGGCCAGCAAGTGGGGGGACTCCTGTACCAGCTGGAGGACATCACAGCCCGCCGATTGGCTGAGGCTCGTGTGGAGCACCTCGCCTTTCACGATTCGCTCACCAACCTGCCCAATCGGCTGTTGCTGCTGGACCGGCTTGCTCAGGCCCTTCTCCGGGCGGCACGCCACCGCAGTGGAGTCGCCGTATTGTTCCTTGATTTAGATCGGTTCAAGGTCGTCAATGACAGCCTGGGACATCATGCCGGTGACGCGGTTCTGACAGAGGTAGCCGCGAGGCTGCGCCACGGTACCCGGGCGTCGGACACGGTGGCCCGCATTGGCGGAGACGAATTTGTCGTTGTTTGCCCCGATGTTGATAGCAGCGAGGACATCGCCATGCTCGCAGATTCGCTCCAGAAGTCCATTGCCCTGCCAATCCCGATCGGCGAGCACACCGCTTCCGTGGACGCCAGCATCGGCATCGCTTTCGGCGTCGGCCACGAAGACCCTGAATCACTTCTGCGCGACGCGGACCAGGCCATGTACCTGGCGAAGGACCGCGGTCGTGCGCGCTACGAAGTTTTTGACAACGACCTGCGCGGTCGTATCGATCAAAGGCTGGACACGGAGATCGCCCTACGTAGTGCGGTCGACCTGGACCAGATCGAGACCTGGTACCAGCCGATCCTCGATCTTCGGGAACGAACGGTGATAGCCACGGAAGCGCTGGCTCGCTGGCGGCGACCCGAGCGAGGACTCATAATGCCGGGCGAATTCATCTCCGTCGCCGAAGAGGCAGGCCTGATCAAGAACATTGGCGGTACCGTCCTCGGCCAGGCATGCCGGGCTGCTGCCGCCCTGGACGGCGGCATCGCAGTAAGCGTTAATGTGTCTCCGCGGCAGTTCGAGCGGGACGATTTTGGCGCGGTGGTAAAGAAAGCTCTCAGCGTGTCCGGCTTGCCACCAAACCGGCTGTGGCTGGAGCTCACCGAGAGTGCCATGATCGAAGCGATCGGCTCTGCGGCCAAGACGTTTCAGGAGCTCCGAGAGCTTGGGGTGCGTCTTGCTATCGACGACTTCGGAACGGGCTACTCCTCGTTGTCCCATCTCCGGGCCTTCGACATCGATTTGTTGAAGCTCGACCTGATGTTCGTGCGTGATATTGAGACGTCCGCGCGGGACAGGGCGATTGTAGAAGGAGTCCTTAGGCTGGCGGATTCGTTGACGCTGGACGTTGTCGCTGAAGGCATTGAGACGACAGGGCAACTGGATCTTCTGCTGAAAATGGGGTGCCGCTTCGGGCAGGGCTACCTCTTCTCAAGGCCGTCTCCGAATCCGTCACCGGTCCTTCCCTTCGAGGATTCCCTGTCTCGCTCCGCCCACGCCTGAAACGGATCCAATGGTTTCAGGCCGTTAGGGGCGACGGCAAGATGGTCAACCGGACTGGGCGGGAGGCTCCATACCCGGCATAACGCGAAGGCTCACGACGACGCTGGCGTCAATTAGGGCGCGGCGGGGTCGCGGATGGCCGCTGGGTCCTCGCTTGGTACAACGGCGTCCTGGGGCTCATCAATGGACCCGCCGTCAGCCGCTTGCCCCGGATCTCCCCCGACCTCGCATTTAGGTTCCTGATCGCCTGACTCCGTGTCCCCAGTGTTTCCAGTGATGTCGGCGTTACCGTCGTGAGTTGAAGGTTCGGAGCTCAGCACCGGGTCGGGAATCGGTTCCGGAAGGGAAGATGGGGCCTGGCTATTGACCGGTTCCAGCCCGGGCTCCTCACCCGACCCGATTCCGGTGGCCGTCTCAGGGCCGGTGACAGGTGCTGGCTGAACGTCACAGCCGGGGTCTGGATCGGGGTCTGCGCCAGGTGCAGGTTCGGGTGCCGGCGCGGGAGTCGGCTCAGGCGAGGGCTCCGCGGAGGGAGTCGGCGAAGGCGAAGGCGTGGGTGCAACTTCGGGAGGCGGAGTGCGGTCTGTTCCGGGCGCGGACTCGGGTGCCCCGGGGGACCCCGGTGGCGACGGCGACGGTGAAGGTGAGTGCGAGGGTGAAGGTGCCGCCGAGGGTGAGTGTGAGGGTGAGTGCGATGGTGAGGGTGAAGGTGCCGCCGAGGGTGAGTGTGAGGGTGAGTGCGATGGTGAGGGTGGAGGTGCCGCCGAGGGTGAGTGTGAGGGTGAGTGCGATGGTGAGGGTGGAGGTGCCGCCGAGGGTGAGTGTGAGGGTGTCGCCGACGGCGACGGCGAGAATGAGTGTGAAGACTTTGGGGCGCCTGAAGCCTTCTGAGTGGTTAGAGCCTTCAAGGTAGGTGAAGCAGCAGGGCTGACCTGTCGCTTCGGAATGGTACGCGGCGTCCCACGGTCGGCGGCTGGTGTCGGATGGGCGGGGGCGGCCATGATGGCTGGGCCCGAATTTCCGGCTTCGTAAATCTCGCCTTCTGACGACACCTCGCGCGGCAAAGCGATCACCCATGGCACAGAGTCTTCGGACTCGGCTTCGCCGGGAGCGTAGGAAGTCATGCCCGGTGTTCGCGCCGCAGCGGATAGGGCGAGGGGGGTGAGCGTCCAGCCTTTCGGGTCAACATGCGAGCCGTCGCGGATAGTCTCGAAATGCAGATGGCAACCGGTCGAGGACCCGGTTGTCCCCACTGCAGCCACAACCTGGCTGACCGCTACCGTGTCACCAGCCTTTACCGAAATACCTTCCAGGTGGTTGTAGGTGGTGATTAACCCGTTGCCATGATCGATCTCCACCCGGTTGCCGCCGCCCCACGGATGCCAGCCGACGGCCCGCACTGTGCCGGCGTCGGCCGCGTGAACTGGGGTGCCGCAGGGTGCACCGAAGTCCAGCCCGTAGTGGAACTCACCGGCCTCGCCGGTGATTGGGTTGATGCGCTCGCCGAAAGGCGAGCTAGGGCTGAGAGCTTCAAGGGGCGACATCAGAGTGCCAGGCCCCGGCCGGTCCGGATTGTCAGTCGTAACACCGGTTACCTGAACGACGTCAGGCGTGCCCTCGTCAGTGAGGCCGCCGACCGCCGGATCAATCTCTCCGATGGAGCTGCTCAGGTCAAGGGGCTCGCCCGGAACCAGAAAGTCCTGGGTTGAGGACGGAGGGAGGGCCAGCAGTTCGCGCCCCACCCACCCGGTGGGGTCGCCCGTTGCTGCCGCGGTCCGCGCCGCAGCCATGAGATCGCCAGGGGCGCCGGTACCAGGGGCGCCGGTAACCGAACTCTGATATCCGGACCCGCAGATCGCCGCCAACGTGATACACACCGCGAGGGTGGTCCGCGTTGCGGGCTTACGCAATCCCCGTGTTGTCGGGGTGGCGGTAGGCCGGACAGGTGTCACGAGCAGCTCCAGGCATATCCTTGCCGAGTGAGCTGATCGGCGAGGCGGATCCCCGTCAAGGCGAAAGCGAAGTGCCCCCACCGCTCACCCCTGCGCGGGGAATTTCTTATGTACCCACTCAGCGTGCCGCACCACACCCGGAAGCGCAACGGGTTCAAGGAGACCATCTTGGAAATGACCGCAGTCCCAAGGTTTTGCCAAGATATCTTCAGTCCGCCGGCCGGGTGCACCTACCCAGCCGGAGCCACAAGTTGTGGGCGCTTGTGGCTGGATTCGCCATTCGCCAGCGGTCTCCATCACCAACCTCTATGGGCAATACTTCTAGGCTGAGGCCTCGGCCAACGGGACCTGGTAGAACGGGTAGTCGATGTAACCCTCGGCGCCGTCCGAGTAGTAGGTCAGCGGATCAGGCTCGTTCAGCGGCAAGTTCTCTCGCCAACGACGGGCCAGATCAGGGTTGGCGATGGCCTGGCGACCGACGACGACTGCATCTCCAAGGCGCAATGCGAGGATGTCCTCAGCTTCGTCCCGGTCAGTGATCACGCCGAAGCCGCTGTTCACCAAAAAGGGGCCGTTGAAGCGAGAACGGATCTCCTGGACCAGGGCACCGGCGGGGTCCTCATGAAGCACACTGAGGTAGGCAATGTTCAGGGGTCCGATAGCGTCAGCCATAGCGCCATACGTTGCGAGAACATCAGCCCCATCGGCGGGCACCACGTCCCGGGCGCTGGAGCCCGGGGAGATCCGCAGGCCCACACGCTCGGCGCCAATTGCCGCGGCAACAGCCCGGACCACTTCGGTCATGAAGCGCGCGCGGTTCGAGGGCGAGCCGCCGTAGCCGTCGTCGCGTCGGTTGGTCTCAGGGAACATGAACTGGTGCAACAGGTACCCGTTGGCGCCGTGGAGCTCGACGCCGTCCATTCCGGCGTCGATAGCGTTCCGCGAAGCCTGGACAAACTCCTCGATGACCCCCGGAAGCTCGTCAGTCGTCAGTGCGTGGGGGACCGGGTACGGCAGCTTGCCATCATAGGTGCGCGTCTCGCCATCGATGGCGACGGCGCTCGGAGCCACAACTGTGTGCCCGCCAGTGGTTGACTCATGGGTAACCCGCCCTGCATGCATCACCTGCGCGAAAACCCGGCCGCCGGCGTCGTGCACGGCGGTAGTGACGTTGCGCCAACCCGCCAGCTGTTCCTCGGTGACCAGCCCTGGCTGACCAGGGAATCCGCGGCCTGCCTCGGCGGGGTAGGTGCCCTCGGTGACAATCAGGCCCAGGGACGCGCGCTGCCGGTAATGTTCGACAACCAGGGGACCGGGGACGCCTTCCCTGCTCGAACGGACCCGGGTGAGCGGGGCCATGACGATGCGGTTGGGCAGTTCCATGTCGCCGATGATGAGCGGGGTGAAAAGGGTCACGAGCAGCACTTTCCGTCGAAAGGAGATTCCTTTGGAACCAACTACGCCAGTGGTCGACCTATTCCGGAGCGGGTGCCGGCAGGGAATATCCAGCCGCGGTAATTCCTTATATGGGTGTCACCTGGTAGAGCCTCCCCGAACCCCGAAACCGGGCGTGTTCGTCGGGTAACCGTGCAACAATATCCCGGACACCAGGTCAGGATGTTCATGGCTATACTCAGTGGCTGCATCATCCACTAGGGCCTCAACGATTTTCAGGAGAACGGCACCGGCATGGCAACGGATTACGACGCACCACGCAACAACGATGAGGACAAGGAAGCCGAGTCCCTCGAAGCCTTGCAGGCCAACCGTGGCAGCAAATCCCAGTCGGCTTCGGTTGACGTCGAGGACGCTGACACAGCCGAGGGCATTGATCTTCCCGGTGCCGACCTTTCCGGTGAAGAACTGCTGATCCGCGTCATCCCACCGCAAGAGGACGAGTTCACTTGCTCCTCCTGCTTCCTGGTCCGCCACCGCAGCCAGGTTGCCCGCAAAAAGGGTGACCTCCTGTTCTGCCGGGAGTGCGAAGGCTAAGACGATGGCGGTGGAGTGTGGTGTCTGAAGCTCCCGACGACGGCGGGCGGCCAATCCGCCTTTCCTCCATCGCTGGCCGCTGGGTGCTCCTCGCGGCCATCCTTGGCTCCAGCCTCGCGGGCATTGACGCCACGGTGGTCAACGTTGCCTTACCCGCCATTGGCGCAGACCTGCAAACAGACTTCTCTACACTGCAGTGGACCATTACCGGTTACACCCTCACCCTTGCCGCTTTGATCCTACTCGGCGGATCCCTGAGCGACCGCTACGGCAGGCGCCGGATTTTCATCATCGGTGTCATCTGGTTCGCCGTCGCCTCGCTGTGGTGCGGACTAGCGCCCAGTGCGGAAGTCCTAATTGCCGCCCGCGCCCTGCAGGGAGTTGGTGCAGCGTTGCTAACGCCGGGCAGCCTGGCCATGATTCAGGCCACGTTCCATCCCGACGACCTCGCCCGTGCAATCGGCGCCTGGTCCGGCCTGGGTGGAGTAGCTACGGCGATTGGCCCGTTCCTTGGGGGTTGGCTGGTCCAAGCCGTGTCCTGGCGGTGGGTCTTCCTGATCAATGTTCCGTTGGCGATAGCCGTCGTCGTCGTCGCCCAGCGCCATGTCCCGGAGACCAAAGATCACACCAGAACGGGGCGGCTGGATCTGTGGGGCGCAGGGCTGGGCGCGGCCGCGCTGGCCGGCGTCACCTACGCCCTGATCGAGGCTCCGGCGCAGGGGCTGTTCTCGACGGCGGTGCTGGGGGCCGCTTTTCTGGGCGTAGTCGCGGCGGGTGTTTTCCTGGTGGTCGAGGCGCGCAGCCGGAACCCGATGCTGCCGCTGTCGATCTTTTCCTCAACCCAGTTCAGTGCTACCAACGCCGTCACGTTCCTTGTCTATGGCGCGTTTGGGGGCGTGTTCTTCCTTCTGGTGGTGCATCTGCAGGTGGTTGCTGGGTTCTCGCCACTCGCGGCAGGCACAGCAATGTTGCCAATTACCGTCCTGATGCTGTTGCTGTCGTCACGGGCCGGTCAGCTGGCATCGCGCATTGGGCCGCGCGTGCCGATGAGTCTTGGACCGGTGCTGTGCGCTATCGCACTGTTGCTGATGCTGCGGATAGGTCCAGAGGCGTCCTACCTGGCCGATGTGCTGCCCGGCGTCGTCGTGCTGGGCCTTGGACTGTCGGTGCAGGTTGCTCCGTTGACGGCCACGGCGCTCGCGTCCGTGGACAGCCGGCACGCTGGGCTGGCGTCTGGAGTAAATAACGCAGTGGCGCGGGCGGCGGCGCTCATCGCTATCGCTTTGCTTCCTGCGCTTGCTGGGCTCTCAGACGGCAGCTTCCTGGATCCGGTGGCATTTAACGAGGGGTTCCGTATTTCGGTGCTGCTCGGGGTTGGGGTGCTCCTGGTTGGCGCTGGCCTCGCTGCGCTGACTATTCGCAATAACATGCTGTCGAGCGACGCTGAACACGTGGCATCCGGGGAGTCCCCTATTGATCCTTCTTCCGTGGTAACTGCCACACACGCATCGAACGGCCCGGGTCCGCAAATAATGAGCCACTGCGCCGTCGACGGGCCACCGATCGGCCTGTCGACGGCGCAGCATGGTGATTCTAGGGCGTAGCCGCCCTAATGCTCGATTCTCCTAGCGCTCATCAAACTCCGGATCAGCCTGACCGAGGGGCGACCCGCCAAGGTTGGCACTGTCGTCGCTTGCATCGATTTCTGACTCGTCGGCGGGATCACCGAAATCCACGTCCGCTGCCGCTTCGCCCAGTGTTGGCACGTCGGAGGCCGCCGGACCAGCCAGTTCGTCACGCAGGGCTTGATCGCTCAGCGGATCTTCTGCTGGGGTGGTTGCTGCTGGTTCATCCTGGAGCAGTGGGTCATTGCGCCATTCGTCGGGGTTGTCCTCAGCCGCGCCCGGGTAATTGTCGGGCTGCCCCACGGTTACCGGATCCAGCTCTTCTGACTCCGCTGGGTCGAACCCGTCGGCAATACTCAGTTCTTCTTCGGGAAGGTTTGATTCGGTCATGACATGCCCTTTCAAGTCGACACGTGAACTACCCAGCCTACTGATCGGTCGATGGAAGAGATAGTTTTCTCAGGCGCAAGCCGGTTCAATAGAGGGGTGATCCCTCGCACAGCGGCGCAGCAGAAGATCCACAGTGACCGCCATCGCCAAGTGGCCGTTACCGTCAGCTTGGTTTTTTGCATTGTCGGATCGATGACTGGGGTCGGCATGTTTGGCGGGACGCCGATAGCTGAGGCTGCCAACGGCGCGTTGGGGTCCGACGCTACCCCGCTGGCCCCGGCCGGCGCGGCGTTCTCGATCTGGACCGTGATCTATGTGGGACTGGTGGCGTACACCGTGTGGCAGTGGCTACCGTCCCAACGAAGCAGTACGCGGCAGCGGTCGCTGGGGTGGCTTGTTGTTGCGTCGATGGTGCTAAACGCTGTCTGGATTCTGACCATTCAGGCCGGGTGGCTTAATGCGAGTGTCTTGGTGATCACGGTTCTTCTTGCTGTCCTCTTCATGGTGTTTCTGCGCTACAGCGCCCGGCCCGCATCGTCCTGGGTTGAAGCGACAGCTGTTGACGGAACCCTTGGCCTCTACCTGGGATGGGTGTGCGTGGCGGTATGCGCCAACATTGCGGCGGCGCTGACCTCCGCTGGTTTTACCGGGTTCGGTGTGAGCGCGGACGTCTGGGCCATCGGTGTCCTTGCCGTTGTGGCGATGGTCGGCATTGGCCTGGCGATCCAGGGCGGTGGTCGGCTCGCCGTGGCGGCAGCTATTGGCTGGGGCCTGATCTGGATAGCAGTGGGCCGTACGACCGGCCAGATGGAATCCACGTCTACGGCGATAGCCGCCGCTGTTGCCGCGATCGTCGTTGCTGCTGTATCCCTGGTGATCCGCTGGCGATCAGGGGCGGCCCGCCGGCGGCAGCATAAGTCCCGCTTGAACAAACCTTGCCCGCCCGAGTGAACTTCGCTCCACCCGTGTAAGCCTCGCTGCGCCTAGCAAACCTCGCTGCGCCTAAGGCGAGATGTGGCGGCTTGGCGGCACAGCGGGCTGGCGGCCGTCTGACACGCCCCTTGAGTCGACGCTTCTCGCTCGTCGGAGGACAAATTCACCCTAGAAGGGTGGTGGGGTTTCCAGTGGTGGTGGGGTTTCCGGCGGCGGCGGTGTTGGTGGTGGGTTTGGTTTGGTGAGGTAGGTTTCCCCGGTAGGGGAGATCGCGATGATGGTCCCGGGTTCGGGTTGGGTGTAGTGCCAGTAGCCTTCGGTTTTGAACATGTGGTGACGTTTACATAGGCAGGCGAGGTTACCGTAACTGGTTTTCCCGCCCCTGGCCCAGGGGGTGGTGTGGTCGAGTTCGCAGAACACCGCCAACCGGTTACACCCCGGATGCCGGCACGTCCCATCCCGCACCCTCACCGCGTCCTGTAAGTCCTTCGGCACCCGGTACGTGCCCGCATCAGCGCCGAGCCTGGCCCCGGTGTAGGGGTGGGTGAGGATCCTCGTGAACGAGGACGCATGCCCGGCAAGTTTCCGGGCGGTCTCCGGATCGATCGGC
>NZ_JBTNDG010000025.1:0-18268 GCF_054511125.1 Arthrobacter sp. TMN-50
GAGTGTGGTCAGGAGAGTGTTCAATTCGGGGTTCACATACTGGGTTTAACACTCTCCACCTGACTTTAAAAGCCTCCACACCGTCACCGGCAATAGGAATTACTCATCTAGGGGGGAAGGTCAATACTGGACGATGAAACACCATCAGAGGTGTTTGCCCGTTGGACAGATTGCCTAATCCTGCCGCTGTCCCGAGGCCGTCCGCAGCAGATCATCAGGCAGGAGCGGGGGAACCAACAGCGGGCTTCGCGAGAAGCCCTAGGGGCTAAGCCGCTGAATGAATGTTTTCGACGATATTCAGCGTCCGGATGATCCCATCCGAGTCCGACAGCTAACTTCGCCGGCATTGGGAGAGGCCAATTTTTGTCTAAGAACCATCATCCGGCGCGCCACCGCGCCAATCCTGTCCGCCGCCACCCGGCCCGGGTCGTTTCACACGCCGTGACCTCCCATGCCGGGAGCATCGGCCGGTCCACGGCCGTTGTTACCGCCGCTTCAGCACTACTGCTCAGTGGCGGCCTGCCGGCCAACGCCGTCGACACAGCCGATGCACCTCACCAAGCAGGAGAACCAACCGTGCATACGGTCGTCTCCGGTGACACCCTAGGAGCCATCTCCGGCCGGTACGGTGTCGAGCTAGGCACCGTGTTATCCCTCAACGAGATGAACCAGACCACCATCATCTACCCGGGCGATATCGTCAGCGTGAGCGGCGATGCAGACACCCCGACGCTGGCCACGCACACGGTCGTTTCCGGTGACACCTTGGGAATCATCTCCGGCCAGTACGGTGTCGAGCTAGGCACCGTGTTCTCCCTCAACGAGATGAATCAGAGCACCATCATCTATCCAGGGGATGTCATCAACCTGACCGGTGATGTGGCCGTCGGCGGTCCTGCTCCCGCAGCACCCGCCGTGCAGGCTTTGAGTGTTCAGGCGTTACCGGCACCCCCACCAGCCCCGGCACCCCCACCAGCCCCGGCACCCGCAGCACCACCCGTGCCAGCTCCAGCACCTGCACCTGCACCTGCGGTGATGCTCGCGGCCGTGACCACAGCGCCGGTGCAGGTGAGCCGGCTGAACCCGCCATTAGCAAACGCGTCGGTAAACTCGCCGTTTGGTTACCGTGGAGGAGAACTCCATACGGGCCTTGATTTCGCGGCCGGGTGCGGCACCCCCGTCCTGAGTTCGGCAGCCGGAACGGTCATCGAAGCCGGGTTCAGCGCCTACGGAGGCGGCAACCGGATTGTCATCGATCACGGAAACGGTCTTCAAACCACGTACAACCACCTTGAAACCATCGGTGTGCAGCTGAACCAATCTGTGGGAAGCGGAGCACCGATCGGGGTGGCCGGTTCCACCGGTAACTCCACCGGCTGCCACCTGAATTTTGAAGTCGTCGTCAATGGCCAGACAGTAGACCCTGCCGCCTGGCTGTAACAAGTATGTGGTGCAGGGCTTTCCGGAACATACCCTCGCAGTGCCCAGGATGCCCTGCACCATAGCTATACCCGCCGGTTCAGCTTTATCGTCTAACGCCGTTTCCGGATTCCAGGGTCGCTGCCGGGAGCGGGACCGCAGGCCTGATAAAGGTGGAAGGGCTTTTTGTGACAGGACGTCAGGGGCCGCGACGCAACGCGGCGGCGGTGTGGATCGCTGGCAGTTTCGCGACGGCTGTTCTGCTGGCAGTCGCCGGCGTGGCCCTTTCCGGTGCAGCCCAGGAGCGTGTCCTCGGGGACCCGGGAGCCGTTGCCCGGTGGGGTCTTCCAGCCGTTCTGGCCGTACATCACCTGGCTCTGGCCGCAGTGGTAGGTGCACTGGTTTTCGCCGCCACGATCGTGCCCCGCAGGATTCACAGTAACAAGCACCATCAGCCGGGGACCACCAGGCGCTCTGGAGATGCGGATCATCCGGCGTTCCTGCGTGCGATCACGGTGGCATCCGTTGCCGCGGTGGTGTGGGTGCCAGCGGCAGCGGTGGTCCTTCTCCTGACCTATGCCGATATTGCCGGCTCACCCCTGAGCGCTGCCCCCTCCTTCACAGCCCAGCTGGGGGTGTTCGTGACCGACATCGCCACGGGCCGGGCCCGACTGGTGATCCTCATCATCGCGGTCTTGATCAGCATGCTGGTCCTCGTGGTTCGGTCATCCTTGGGCTTACTGGTGCTCGCCGGGCTTTGTCTGGCAAGCATCATCCCTGCCACCTCCGCCATCGGTCACGCCGCGGGCAGCACCGACCACATTGGGGCCAGCAACACCCTGGGTTTACACATCGGCGCCGGAACGGTCTGGGCCGGGGGCATCATCGTGCTGGCCGCCATCATCCCCGCCCTGGCCTTCCCCGATCCCGGTTCCATCAGCGGGAAATCCTCTCCCGCGGACACAGCGACCATCATGGCCCGTTTTTCGGTCCTGGCCGGGCTGGCCTTCGCACTCGTGGTAGCCACCGGAGCCATCAGTTCCCTTTACCGGATTGAGAGTATTGGGAATCTACTCTCACCGTATGGCCTGCTGCTCGTGTCGAAGACCGCCGCGACACTGCTGCTGGGTTTGCTGGGACTCTTTCACCGCCGCCGGATCATCCCCCAGCTGGCAGGAGCCACGGGTCAACCCCGTCTGCTGTGGCAGATTCTTATAGTCGAGCTGTTCCTCATGGGAGGTGCCGCCGGGCTCGCCGTCGCCTTAGCCCGCAGCCCCTCCCCCGTTCCTTTGGAACCGGACCCGACGTCAACCCCGGCGCAGTTGCTCACCGGCTACCTGCTGCCTCCCGCACCTGATGGATTCGCATGGTTATCCCAGTGGCGGCCCGACTGGCTGTGGATCACGGCTGCCGTGTTCGCGGCACTGGCCTACGCGTGGGCCTACCTCGCCTCCCGGCGCAAAGGCGCCGGGTGGCCGCGCAAGCCTCTGCTGAGCTGGATCAGCGCCCTGATCCTGCTGACTTTCATCACCTCCGGGCCTCCGGCCGTGTACGCACCGGTCCTGCTCACCGCCCATACCGCGAGCATGGTGACGCTGGTTTTTGCGGTTCCGGTACTGCTCTTGGCAGGCACACCGTTACGCCTTATCCTCAGCGTCCTGCCGGCACGCACCGACGGTAGCTCTGGTGCGCAGAAAATTGTCCTATCCATCGCACGCGCCGCAACGAAACCCGGGCCAGTCCTTTATGGGCTGGCGTTGGGATCAGTAATCATCCTGTTCTACCTCACACCGGCTTTCGCCCTCAGCCTGTCCGAACACGTGGCCCACGAAACGGTGCTGATCCTTTTCCTCACCCTCGGCCTGCTGTTCATCAACGCCGTTTACATCCGGGAATCCCCGGGATTTCGTGGACCGCAAGTGGTAAGCGTTAGCGTCGCGCTGAGTGGCATTGCAGCAGTCGGCCTAGGGTTCCTGAGGCCGGCGGGCATCGAACAGGACTGGTTCACAGGGCTAGGACGGGTATGGGGTCCTTCCACCGCCGCGGACCAGCAACAGGCCGGCATCATTCTGCTCTCCGCCTGCGCCCTCACGGCCGTGGCATTCGTCGTGTCCCGGTCCGTCAAACCCGGATCCGGTCGACGCAACACCCTTCCGACGACATCCCGGAGGCACTGATCATGTCTGTCAGCACAACTGAAAGGCCCGCCATGAACAGGAAACACCACCAGCAAAGAACCAGACCCGGCACAACGCCGACAGGCAGGTACGTCTCACCGCAGTCCAATCCAGGCAGCGCTTCACTGAACGCCGCCGTAATACCTTGGTGGAATAAGCGCAGCAATCACGGCAATCATCATCGCGGTGACAATCGACATTGTGGGCAGGTGCGCCAGAATAACGACCTGGCGGCTCGAGATATCGAAAGGGTCCAAACGATTGAACCTGAGCACACCACCGCCGCTTCCCTTTCATCAATCGGAGACCCGTGCCCGACTCCGTGCAGCTTTTCTGAAAGGATCGGAACATGGCCCCCAGCACCTCGTTAACGTCGCTTCTTAAACAGCGCCCCTACCGTGCGCTGTGGACGGCCCGGACCATTTCCCAGTGGGGGGATGCGTTCAACACGGTCGCCCTGGTTCTGTTGGTCTACTCACTGACCGGTTCCGGCCTCGGAGTCTCTGGGGTGGTCATCGCCGAAATCATCCCGGTCCTGATTTTGGCTCCCCTAGCGGGGGCTCTGGTGGACCGGCTGCCACGCGTGAAAGTCATGATCGCCGCTGACCTGGTCAGGGCTGGGCTGGCCTTTGCCCTGCCCTTCGTGGACGGCAACGTCTTCAACGTCTACCTCATCGCTGTCGGCCTCTCGGCCGCGGCCGTGTTCTTCAACCCGGCAGCGCAATCAGTCCTACCCTCCATCGTCGAGGAACGGGACCTGGTGGCTGCGAACAGCGGGATTTGGACCGCCGCCGTCATCTCCCAGGTCGTGCTCGCACCGCTGGCCGGGGTGGTGGTCGCAGTCTTCGGCTATGACTGGGCGTTCTGGATCAACGCCGCAAGCTACCTCGCCTCCGCCGCAGCCCTGTTACGCCTGAAAGTGCCGGCCCATCCCGAACGCACCCAACGGACCTCCTGGTACCGGGATGCCCGTGAAGGCCTCTCCGAACTTGCCGGACACCGACTGCTGCGCGCACTGGCGGCCACCCAGTTTCTTGCCGCCCTTTCAGCCGGAGCAACCGGGGCGCTACTTGTCGTCCTGGCACAGGACCACCTCCGCCTCGACGAGGCCAGCTTCGGGCTGCTCATCGGAGCCATCGGCGTAGGCGCCGCAATCGGGCCCCTCATCCTCAGCAAAATCACCGACAACCCCCGCCGGGCCGGGTTTGTGCTTGGGCCGTTTGTCCTGCGCGGACTGGTCGATGTTGTCCTCGCTACGATTACCGGCTTATTCTCGGCCATGGCCGCCCTGGTCGTCTACGGGTTGGGGACCTCCACCGGAGCCGTCACCTTCAACTCACTGCTCCAAGCAGAAATACCGGAAAAACTCCGTGGACGTATCTTTGCGACCTTCGACATGCTCTGGCAATCCGGACGGCTCATCTCACTCCTACTCGGCGGCATCGCCGCCGATCTCTTCGGCATCAGAGCCGTCTTCTACCTCGGCGGCGCCCTCCTGCTCGCAGCCGCCTGGACCGGCTGGCGCGGACTCAAAAACGCACCCGCGGCCAATTAACAGAGTGTTTCACTTCCTTGAGAGTGGACGCGCCACTCGGTCTTGCGCATCGATCATCACCGCTGAAGACCTCAAGTGCCACAACTGATCCCAGAACCTCGGCTCGCTCGCTGAGTATGACTCGAACTTTTGGTATGGCTGAAGCGGCATTTCGGACGCCCCCAATGAGGCTGACTGTGCCGAGGTTGACCTGCTCCCCGTTCGTCGGCATTCTGGCGAGTGGATTGGGTCTGTAACGTTTTCGGTGTTTTCAGCATTTTAGTTAGTAGGTTTCGGCTGCCGGCCAACGGCCGGCGAAAGTGATGGCAAAGGCATTCAGCGCGGGTTTCCACCGTACGGTCCAGCGTGTCCTGCCGGCACCGGTGGGGTCAAGGGAACGGGTGACGAGATAGAGGCATTTGAGCGCGGCAGCCTCGGTCGGAAAATGTCCACGAGCCCGTACGGCCCGCCGGTATCGTGCATTCAGCGACTCGATTGCGTTCGTGCTGCAGATGACGGTGCGGATCTCAACGTCGTAGTCGAGAAAGGGCGTGAATTCCTCCCACGCGTTTCCCCACAGTCTGATGATGGCCGCGTATTTCCGGCCCCACGTATCCGTCAGCTCGTCCAACGCGGCTCGGGCTGCTGCGGCATTCGGTGCAGTGTAAATCGGGCGGACATCTTTTTTGAGGGCATCCCAGTCCTTCTTCGACGCCAGCCGGAATGTGTTCCTGATCAAGTGGATGATGCATGTTTGAACCGTCGTGAGGGGCCAAACGTTGGACACTACCTCCGGCAAACCTTTCAGGCCGTCGCAGACGAGGAAGAACGTATCGCTCACACCCCGGTTCTTCATGTCTGTGAGGACGCTCATCCAAAACTTGGCCCCTTCACCGCCGGTCCCAGCCCAGAGGCCGAGGACGTCTTTCTCGCCCTCCAGCGAGACCCCGATCGCCGCATAGATGGGCCTGTTGGCCACCTGGCCGTCTCGAATCTTGACCACGATCGCATCAATGAAGATCGCCGCGTAAACGCTATCGAGAGGTCGGGAGGACCAGCTGGCCATTTCCTCGGAGACCTTGTCGGTAATCCTCGAAATGGTTTCCTTAGACACCTGCGCCCCGTAGATGTGGGCGAAATGGGCACTGATCTCCCCGGTTGTCAGGCCGTGGGCATAAAGGGATAGGACCATCTCGTCGACACCGGTCAACCGGCGCTGGTGTTTTTTCACAAAGACCGGATCAAACGTCCCGTCCCGATCCCTAGGAACCTCGATCTGAACATGCCCGGTCGCTTCGGTCAGGACTGTTTTCGGTCTTGATCCGTTTCGTACGTTCGAGGTATCCCGATCCTGGGCAGCCCGGTTTTTCTCATGCCCGAGATGATCGGTCATTTCCTCATTCAGCGCAGTCTCAAGAACCGTCTTCGTGAACTGCTTTAGCAACCCGTCGGGGCCGGTCAGGGAAAGTCCCTGCTCGGCCGCCAACCGCACCAACTCTTTCGCGGCTACCTCTTCGGCAGAGGGCTCCGCCTTGTTTTTCTTCACAGCATCCAGTGTCGTCATCACGGCACCTTCCCCGCCAGGCTCATGCCCGACGTGTCAGGCCAAAAACACCAAATTCCGGACAGTCCCAGTGGATTTCCTGGCTGAGCATGATCGAAGGCTGAGCATGATCCAAGGCTGAGCATGATGGACGCAAAGAGAGGTTGTTGTGGGACGAGTTTGTTGGTTTACAGAGTGTTCGTATTTGTTGTGCCTTTATCCGGGGTTGTTCCTTGTTCTTCCTGCCGGGCGTCGAGCTCTTTCGACGTGGTGGCTGGGGGCCTGCGGCGAAGGGCCAGGAATGCTAAGGCACCGGTGATGAAGAGGATCCCGGATACCCAGGTGTTGACGCGCAGGCCGAGAATGGTGTTCGCGTAGTCGGAGCGCATGAGTTCGAAGAAAAACCTGCCAGCAGTGTAGAAGGCCACGTAAAGCGAGAAGACCGCTCCCGCCCCGGGTTTGAACCGTCGATCTATCAGGAGGAGCACTCCTGCCGCGGCCAAGGACCACAGGGACTCATACAGGAACGTTGGTTCGAAGTAGCCAAGAACAATCGGGTTCCCTGCGCTGTCGAGGGCTGCCCGTCCTGCCGAAGGATCCATCTCATGAATCTGCACGGCCCATGGCAGGGTTGATGGGGCACCGTAGAGTTCGTTGTTGAACCAGTTTCCCCATCTGCCGATCCCTTGGGCGATCAGCAGGCCTGGGGCTACCGCGTCAGCGAATGCGCTGAAACGTACCCCGTTCCGGCGGCATCCGATATAGGCGCCCAGGGCGCCCAGAGCGATGGCACCCCAAATTCCGAGGCCGCCATCCCAAATCCGCAACGCAGCCCAGGGGTCCCGTCCCGGCGCGAAGTACAGCTGGTAGTCGGTGATGACGTGGTAGAGCCTGCCTCCGATGATTCCGAAGGGGACCGCCCACAGCACCACATCTAAAACCTGTCCTGGCTGCCCGCCCCGGCTGGTGAGACGCCGGTCGGTCAGCCAGCAGGCAGCGATGATCCCTGCAAGAATGCATAGCGCATAGAAGTGGAGGGTAACCGGTCCCAATTGGATGGCGCTGATGGTCGGGGAGGGAAGATAAGAGGAGGGTTCCGCGAGAGAATTCATGACCTATTTCGGTAGATGGGGGTGAGGTGCTCACAGCGGTACGCCGGTCGGCGGGAGAGGCTGACGAACCACCGGTCGGGGTGTCCGGGTGACGGGATTTTGTCATTCTAGGACTCAGGGTTGTTCTAGTGGAATGCCTGCTTCTTCGGCTTGGCCGAACATGGCATCGATGTGGATGACGTCCTTACCGGCGCGTTGCAGCAGGCTGGCACCGACCCCGGAACGGTAGCCGGACCCGCAGTGGATCCAGAGCTTTCCTGGGGGGACTTCATCCATGCGGGTGAGTAGTTCGTGCACGGGGATGTTCACAGCCCCCGGAATGTGGGAGGCGGTGTACTCATCGGCGCCCCGGACATCCAAAATGGTGTTATTGTCTGGTCGATGAGTGAGCATTTCATCCCATCCGACGCGCGGGTAGGAGACAACGGCGGTGTCGGCGGCGAGCTCATGCGGGTCTATTCCCAGGACGGCGTCGGGGGAATCAATACCAATGCGAGACAGGTCGCGGATCGCGTTTTCGACGTCGTCGTGCTCTCCGACGAGGGTGAGCTTTTTGTCCCAAGGCAGGACCCAGCCCAGGAAGGTGGTGAAGCTCGACCCGTCGCCGTATTCGAAGCTCACTGATCCCTGCAGGTGGTTACTGGCGTAGGCTATCCGGTTGCGAAGATCAACCACCCACTCGCCGTCTTCAAGCCGGCGGGAGAGCTCCGCGGGTTCCAGGGAATCCGGGACGGACAGGTCAGCCGGACCTGGACCTGCCGTGTTTGCGGGTCCCATGTGGGCGTAGTACGAGGGGTACGCGGTGAGATTCGCTATCAGTTCGCGCACGAAGTGCTCAACGTCCGGATCGGTGAGCGCGTGATTGGTGGTGAGCTGCTCACCGACCGTGGATTCTCCAGCACCGCTGGAGGGGCCGGAGGAACAGAATGATCCGAAGCCGTGGGTGGGATACAGGGCCGCGTCGTGGGCTGCTTCCTCGACCAGGCGGCGGACGGAGGCGTACTGGTCGTGGGTGAGTGCCACTGTGTCATCTGCGTTGATCAGGTCGGTTCGTCCCACCGACCCGTAGAGGAGGCTGCCGCCCGAGAAGACGGCCTGTTCACCATTGTCGGAGGTGGCAATGTAAGACAGATGGGTATGGGTGTGGCCGGGGGTTGCCACCGCTTTCAGCAGAAAACGTCCGATCTGGACGGTCTCTCCGTCGCTGATCGGGGTGCGCTCATAGGTCACCGGGTCGGCGGCGTTTACCAGATACGCCGCGCCGAGTTGGTTAGCAAAAGCCACTCCTCCGGTGAGGTAGTCGTTATGGATGTGGGTTTCGGCGATGTGCGTGATCCGCACCCCTGCTTCGGTCGCGGCCTTTTCCACCCGGTCAGTGTCGCGTTGAGGGTCGATGACCAGTGCTACCTCGCCGTCGTGGATCAGGTAGCTGCGGTCCCCGAGTTGCGGGGTTTCAATGATGAGGACGTCCATGGTTTTCTCCCTAGATGTATATCGGTCATGTTCGAGAAATCAGATTCTTCGGCCGTTTTAGGTGGCTCGCAGGCTGGTACGCTGCCAGGCGATCATGGCGCCCATCGTGGTGGACGCAGCGGACCTTGCCTCGTTGAGCGGGTTCCAGATCGGGGATACAAAAGGGTCGGGTAACGTGCGGCCAATGAGAAGTGCCAGTAAGCGGGAGATCAAAGCCTGGAACAATTTCTCGCGCTACATATCCCAACTCTCAAGTATGGTTCTTAGCGGGATGTGGCAGGAACGATTCCCGGCTCCGCTCCCCTGGCGATCGGTACGCGCACGGCGTTGCCCCATTCGGTCCAGGAGCCATCGTAATTGCGGACGTTTTTGAATCCTAGTAAATAGGACAGAACAAACCACGTGTGGCTGGACCGTTCGCCAATTCGGCAATAGGTGACCACCTCGTCACCGCTTTCCAGTCCTACTTCTTCGCGGTAGATCGCGTCGAGCTCCGCCCGTGTCCGAAATGTGCCATCCTCCCCTGCGGCTCGAGCCCACGGCACCGATGCTGCCGAGGGAATGTGGCCCCCACGCAGCGCACCCTCTTCGGGGTAGGCGGGCATGTGGGTCCGGGCGCCAGTGTATTCATCCATCGAGCGGACATCGATTAGCGGTCTTCCAAAGTGCTGGTGCACGTCGGTCATGTAGGCGCGGATGGGGGTGTCGTTGCGGTCGACGACGGGGTAGTAAGTAGGGGTGGTTCCGGGGATGTCAGTTGTCAGTTCTCGGCCATCGGCAATCCACTTATCTCGACCACCGTCGAGAAGGCGGACGTCTTCGTGACCGAAGAGGGTGAAAACCCACAACGCGTAGGCGGCCCACCAGTTACTTTTATCCCCGTAAATCACTACGGTCGTGTTCCTGGATATACCTTTCACCGACATGAGATTGGCGAAGTTTTCGCCATCGACGTAGTCGCGAGTGACTTCGTCATTGAGATCGGTATGCCAGTCAATTTTGACTGCACCAGGAATATGTCCCGTGTCGTAAAGAAGAACATCCTCATCCGACTCAACGACGATGAGATTTTCGCTGCCTAGGTGCCCTGCAAGCCAGTGAGTGGAAACAAGCCGTTCCGGATTGGCATAGTCGGCGAACTTGTCCTGGGGATCTGTCTCAAGCGTCATCAAAAAACCTCTCTGCAGCAAATGTATAGGAACTACTATGCTACATAGTAATACGCACCAAAGCTACCCCCTTCCCCCGTTAGGTCGGCGCTTTACTATCAAGGTTCAGATTGCTGTCGTTGCACCGCAAAAGTAGAGCTGAAGGTGTTTCAGTTGCGCCCGGACAAGCTGATCGACCCGGCCCCAGCCTCCTAATGAAGGCCTCAGCGGTCGGGCCTCCCCTGGATAGGCGCAGCCGTTCCATTCCCACTTAACCTTTGATCTGACGATGGGTAGGGGACAATCAAGCCGGGGTGCCACCTCGCGGTAAGTCAAGCAGTAATAATAGGCAGGCGTGACCGCCTCGCGTTGGAGACAGGAAAGACTCAGCAAGCACCAGGCGACGTCTTGCCCTTACCATCGGGTCGGCGACAGTTTCCGCAACGAAATCGTACTCGACGCCCTAATTGACGGTGCACCATCGGAGCACGCAATTCGTGCCAGCCTATTCGCTGCGTACTTTATCGACGGCTCGGTAGTGTCCAGGGCGAGTTCCACATCCAGGATGATCCGCCGCGTAAACACGTAAACTCCGTGCGACGTTAGTTGATAGAAAGCGATGAACGCCTCCCGGGCGCCTTGGTCTATTCCAAGGAGGAGCTCAGACAAGAGTTCCTCCTCCGCTTGTTCTTCGACGGGACTGGTTCGCGCGTATTTACTCGTGACGGGGTCCCCCATAAATAGCTCGCCGCGCGGTTCAGACGGTAACGAAGTGAACCGCAGGAACGGTAACCGAGTCCGTCCTTCCATCGAAACACCCCACTCGTCGGCTGAAGGTTTATCGAACAGCCAAACGCCGTCGATCCCAACTGTTTTTGGCGTCATCGGTTTGGTGGCGGACATGTTCAATCAACCGGCAGGTGCCACTGATATCCCCTGGCGGAATCCGGTCTGCTTCCGATGTGATTTCCGTCAGTTGCTCACGCAGCAGTTCAAGTTCTTCTATACGTCGATCGATCCCTTCCAGCTGCGCATCAAGAACACCGAGGACATACGCGCACGGTGTCTCTCCCCGCTCGCTAAAGGACAGAATTTCTTTCACCTCATCCAAGGTGACGCCCAACCGCCGGGCGGTCCGAATGAACGATAACCGGTCGTAAAACGACTCATCATAATTTCGATACCCAGAGCCCATCCGGGCGGGCGCCGCGAGAACACCGATGGATTCGTAGTACCGAATCGTTTTCGGATTTACGCCCGCTACCTGAGCAACTTCACCAATTCTCATCATTCCTCCTTAACACATATTACAGCTGGGCGGGAGGTGTCGTAAGAACCCTGGCTGCCACCCCCCTGACCCGACAACCGGTAGAATCTCCGTCCTCCCGGGCAGGGACATCACCCGTCCGCACACGAAAAGATCGGCTGTCCACACGAAGGGAGCTCCCTCCCGTCCCTTAACACCCGGGACAGATAGAAAGAAACCCTGGGAGGCCGTCAAGCACGCACCGGCCCAAACGACGCCGCTACCGCTGCGGGGAGCCTGCGTAATATGCTTCGCGTGACTCACTGGCGAGCTGGTCTACCAGCCGCATGGCGTCCTCGGCGCAACCCCAAGACAGAGTCACCCCGGCCCCGCCATGGCCATAGTTGTGCACAATGCGGGTGCCCGGATCGACCTCCAGCCGGATGCTGTGAGTTCGGAAGGGGCGCAACCCAGCGCGCACTGGTTCGAACTCGTCGATCTCAGCATCAGCGAGCAACGGGAAGAACTCAATGCAGCGACGGAGCATCTCCCGAACCGGCTCATAGTTATCCAAGCCGATGTCGAGGCCCCATTCGTCTGGCTCCACCAGCCCCCCCAGCAACAGCCGGTCCTCTCCCTTAGGGACAATGAAGATCATGTCCTGCTCATCGGTGCCCGCGTCGTTGGCCACAGCATGAACGCTGGTGATCCGCGGCATCTTCGTCCCATCGTTGCGGACGCGGATCAAGGCTCCGCGGTGCGGCGACAGGGCGCTGTCACCAGCCAGCTCGATCGAGCCCAATCCAGAGCAGTTCACAACCACCTCAACACCGAACTCTTCCCGGAGCCCCTGCTCCTGCTCACGCAGGTCGCCCGAAACCCGGTAGGGGACCAGCTGACAGCCAGCATTCAGGGCTTCCCCTTGTAGCCAGGACATGTACTTTTCGGTATCCACCACCGGGGCGAGGTATGAGTAAGCGTCCTGAACACCGACCCCCGGGCTCACTCCCCCAGCATCGGCCAACGCCGGATCGTGAACAAAACCTGGAACATTGCGAGCAATATCATGCATCTTCGCTAACTCAGCCGGTCGGGAAGCGATCGGGTACCGAAAGTAGAAAACGGCTGGCCGAATGAACACGCCAGTTTCCTGCGGCCGTTTAGCCAGCTCTCGGAATTGCTCGTATGAAGCCATAGCCCATGCCTTGGATTTCTCCAGCAGGATCTCGTCATGGTGGCGTCCACATACCGATGGCGGCCACTCCCACACCGCCCCCGCAGCGGTCGAGGTAACTTCCGGAGCGAAACTCTCGGCGACCACCGTCACGTTCCAGCCTTCCTTCCGCAAGGACAACGCCGTCGTTAGCCCGATCACTCCAGCCCCGATCACTAGGGCTCGTCGTCCGTGATTCTCCACCATCTCTTGCCACCTCACTGTCGTCGCTTCTATCTGAACCGCAACCGTAAACCTTCCATTCACTGGAAGGTCAATACGATCGCAATAGGTTCGCGTCAGCTCACGTTGTTTTGCTCGCGAAGCGTCGGGAATGAACACTTCTGCCTTGGCGGCCTAGGTGACTGGCCGAGTGCGACGTTGGGAACCGGCACCCCTCGCAGCTTTGTGTGAAGGCCGCGAACTTTTCCCGGAACAAGGGGCTTAGGGATTTCAAGTTCCAAAGTGAACTCGAAATACCAATCAGATATACGAGCGCCGCCGGGCTCGAGAACGAACTAATCGAAGCCGCACACGGAAAGACGCTCACCAAGCCCATCGCCCGCTACGGACGCGTTGATCTGCCAATTTTGCAGGTATTGGAAGCCGCTCTGGCTCTGGTATCGCCAGGACCGTCAAAACAGGCACGGTCTGGCCCTAATCCTCCTACCTAATGCCATCGTCGGCGTCTAAGACTACGAACTGCAGAGTGGCCCTAAATAGCGTGCTCCCAGTCACTAGTGCAGGGATCGTTGATCGGGCCAGCAGCGGCTATCGAATTCACAGGTCTTAGGTGACCAGCTTTGCGTAGACGACGTAGTTATCGTCGAATTCACCGGTATCTGGGTTATAGCCGTCGCAGGTGATCAGGCGTAGTTCGGATCCCTCCGTGTTGCCGTAGACCGTCAGGGTCGGAAACTCGTCTTTGACGTACTGCTCGCCGCGTTCGAAAACGAAGGTCGCCGTGGTGCCGTCTTCACGAAGCACATCAATGGTGTCCCCGGCCTTGAGTTTGCGCAAGTCGGCGAAGACGCCTGGTCCGCCGCCGGTTGCATTGACGTGGCCTAGGAGGACAGCTGGTCCGCGTTCGCCGGGGGTGGGGGACTCGTTATACCAGCTCGCCGGGGCGCCGGGGCCATCTGGAGGAACCTCCAGTGAGCCGTTTTCACGCAGCCCAAGGCTAAGCAGCTCTGATCCGGCGCCGATGGAGGGCACACTGAATGAAACCGGGGCCGACTCGGGCAACACCGGCAACTGGGTAGGAGCAAGGGCCGCCGCCGCGGGCATCTCAGGCGCGGGCGGCACAGGTGTCGGCGTGGGTGTCGGCGTGGGTGTCGGCGTGGGAGCTGGAACCGCGGGCGAGGAAGAAACCGTCGGCGCCGACGCCGTTCCTTGGCTTTGGGGTGGGGCGTCTGTTGCGCAACCGGTAAGGATGAGGGCAGCAACTGCTGCTGAGGCTAGGTAGCCACTGCGACGTCCGCTGGGTGAGCTGAGCATGATGAGCTTTGTCCAATCAATTCGTGGGACTTAGAGGGTTGTTCCTTGACATTGCTACTGCAGGCCCCCAACCAACGTGCTTGACTATTCTTCGAAACAGCCGTCGAAACGGATGGGTTCCTCGTGAACCGACTGACCAGCAAGCAACCGGGGCATGTTTATGTTCATGGTGGCCGCCTGCGACTGTTAGCCGTGAACGGCGGCTAATCGCAGCATGGTCAGACAATATGGGAACCCGGACACAAAAAGTGGCAGGTGCCCTCCGTCCAGGACATCTGCCACTTTTGTTCAGTTTACGGAGTCTCTCCGCAAGGCCTAGGTGTTAGCCGTTGACTCGGACGAAATATGATCCGGCGAGGTCGGATAGCGGATGCTCAATGGTGAGGTTAGCCCCGTTCATGCCGCTGCTGATGACGTTGCCGTTCCCGACGTAGATACCGATGTGGCCGGGGCGGACGACCAGATCGCCGGGCGCGGGGCTTGAGACTCGGGTTCCGTACTGATCGAATTGCAGGGGTCCGAGGTCTCCGACGTTCAGGCCGATGGAACGCAATGCCCGCTCGACGAGGATGGTGCAGTCCTGGATGGAACCGAGCTGCCCGTATGCCGAGGCGACAAGGGCTGCGCCGACTCCGCTTGCCGGAACTGACGGGGTTTCCTGTGTAATTGGGGTGATAGACCCCGAGGCCAACGTCATCATGGCTGGCACGGCGGGGGCTGGTGCCACTGGGACTGCTGCCGGGGCGATTGCCTGGGCTGCAGGTGCCGCTGGAACAGTAGCGGGGCTGACGGCCGCGCTTGCACTGCTGGTGAGCTGGATCTGCTGCCCCGGGTAGATCACTGAGGCATAGGACAGGCCGTTCTGTGCCAGAAGGTTTTCAAGGCTCAGTCCGTGCAGCGCGGCGATCGCGCCTAAAGTGTCACCGGCGACGACAGTGTGAACCCCTGCAGCCGTTGCCGAGACGGTTGTTGCCTGTGCGGTCGTGGCATTCTCGGCGTAGGTTCCCGCGTGAGCGGTGGCTCCAACGGAGAAAACGAGGCTGCCGGTCGCGGCTGCGATGATGGCTGGCTTGCCCAGTGCGACGGCGTTGGTCTTCGCGGTCTGAGCGAGGCCCTCAAGGGCGATGGAGTGGGTAGTGGCGGCGCGGTGGCGTGCCGAAAGGAATGAACGTGACATGGTAATTTGCCTCTCCCATGCCTGCGGGGTGAGCTGTCGGGTTCGGATGGGAGTCACCCGGCCGTCCGCTACCTAAGTGCAGCGCCTGCCATCGCGAACGATGCAGGTTCTACGCTGGATAGTCGAATCGACTTAACCCCGAGGGTCACCGCGTGCGGCGGCCCGGTGGAAACGTGGTTCCCCCGTCCCTGCCATCTGGATTGTGCGAACGGCTCCCGGTGCAGCGGCAGGGCTCGGCATTCTGCACGGGAATATGATCTTGGCGGGGGTGCCGGGATCACTCGGACGAGAATACCCCACCCTGGTATCTATGTCACGTAACGGTTACGGTTACGGTATTCAACACCCACTCATGTGGCTACTAGGTTTGGTGTGCCTACGATCGATGAGCGGAACCCATAACGGCACTCAAGCGTTCTGGGCGAGTTGAAGCGTCGTTCATACTTATGGTTGCTGCGCGGAACGCGTAGCTGGGGACGCACCACCGATCTGATCTGGGCACGGCCGGAGCATATCTGTTGGTAGTGAAAGGAAAGCACGTGAGCGCCGAACCTGGATCTCGAAGCAGTACAACAGACTCCCTGAAGGCAGCTGACACGGAGTTCTCCCCGGCGGAGCCAACAAAGACTGATCATCCGGCGACCAATCAAGCAGTACATGGCTACTCCTCGGACAAGGCCGCCTGCTTGCGGCGTCTGAAGCGCATCGAAGGACAAGTCCGCGGGATAGCACGCATGATTGACGAAGATCAATACTGCATCAACATCCTTACCCAGGTCGCTGCGGCAAACAGTGCAATGCATGCCGTAAGCCTGGGATTGCTGGAAAACCACCTGCAACACTGCGTCGTCGAAGCAGCGCAAGAAGCTAGAACCACCGGATCCGCCGAAGCCATCGACGCGAAGGTCAAGGAAGCAACCCAGGCCATCAGCAGACTGCTACGCTAACCGTCATTCTTGGTCTCGCCTCCCTATGCAGGTATCCCAGAAGATTTGGCGGGGAGTGTGGTCGCCCACGACAGGGATACCGCTGTCGTCTGTGTACGACAAACGACCGCCGCAGAGGTTTGGGGCTTCTGCGGCGGTCGTTTTGGGTGAGCTATTCGGTGGAAGGTTCGGATCCGGTTAGTTCAGGTAGTGATGTGTGTTTAGCTGTTTATGCGTTGGTGTTGCTGCGGCGGACCATGTAGGTTCCACCGGCTGCTGCGGCCAGAACGAGTCCGCCACCGAGTGCGAGCATGGCAGTGTTGGACCCGGTTTCCTGGGCCACACCGGTGTCAGCGCCACCGGCAGGCATGTCACCCATCTGGGAGGCTACAAGAGTTCCACACAGCGCCGGTGAGGTTGCCCCGAGAGGAAGTGAAGGATCCAGGTCACTTGGGGAGTTGAAGACTTCCTCGGAGACACCAGCAGTTGCCGGGTCCAGGCCGTGGACAACGACGACGGCGGTGCCGGCTTCGAGGGAGGCCTTGGTTTCGGCGTTGAGGTCAATCTCGCGTTCGACGGTGTAGCTTCCGCCCTGGCCGCCGAGCTCGAGGTTGAGGCCCTCCTCAGGGCCGGTGGCGCCGCTGGTGGTTAGTGTGGTCAGGATACCACCGTAGGAGGGAGCACCGTCGGTGGTGTTCAGGATGCCATCGCCGTTTGCGTCATCGGCTGGGGTCGGGCATTCACCCAGTGCTCCACCGTGGATGTGCTGGACGTGAGGGTATGGCCCGTCCATGAAGGTCTCTGCAAGACCGGAAACCTGCAAGTCCACCAATGCCTTGTCACCGGTGACATCAACGGTGATGGTGCCGGTGCCGGTGGTGCCGTTGAGCTGGCCCAGGGTCGAGGAGTAGGAATGGCTCTCTTCGCCATGCGCTATCGCTGGGGAGGATGCCATGGCTAAAGCGCCGAGGGCGAGGGTGGGGACTGCAAGAAAACGCATGGCCTTGTTCATGAAAGTTATTCCTTCACTGTGCGGTGAGCGCGCATCCCGGGTAGGACACGCCCTAATAAGTGATTCGGAGCACACTCCTGGGTGGATTGCCCCCACACAGCTACCCTGAAGCTCCAGCACCCGCAAAACGTTGTGGTGCTTGTTCTCACTGTAAACAAAGAACCGCCCCCTGGATAGCGTATTTGTGTGACGGATGATCCTGGTGAGGCGCGTGGGTATCTTCGGCCTATCGCCGAAAACTATCTAGCCCGATGGTTGCGGTGCGCGGACGTCCAAAACATCTAAAATGTCGCCGCTTTTCTTGAGCACGCACAACAGGTAAAGAACAACCCATATTGCCAGGTAAAGCTCAGACGGCAGGCGTAGTGTTTTAGCTATCTTCATGTGCGAGTGACTGATAGCCGGGCTCTTTTCTACCCGGTCGAAAGGGTCGGAGAACACAAAGAGCGGTCTCCACCGTGCTCTCCGACGCTTTCTTCATGCCACCACCGGGTTCATGCGACCCCTCAGTAAGCGAAGCTCTGGCGGTGGCGACGAGGGCTGTGTGCTGAGAAGAACATTCGCTTGCCCTTCCCTACCCTTCGCAGTCGTCACTCAGGCCCATCCTTTGCGCTGTACGTGACGAATGGTGGAGGTTTTACGGCAACGGCGTGTCGAATTGACTGACCCGCTGACGGCTGCCCCGTTACATTTATTGGAGTCCTCGAAGGTCGGGGGCTTGGTCGCTGGGCTTGGTATGACTTTCTGCCCCTGTCATTGATGATCCGGGGGGTGCTGTCGCCAGGTTCGGA
>NZ_JBTNDG010000026.1:0-9415 GCF_054511125.1 Arthrobacter sp. TMN-50
CGCACCCGGGAAATTGTGGAGATAGACATTGGTTCTGATCCTGATTCTCGCCCTACGAATTAGACGGACTTGCTATGAGCCACTGGCCTCAACTCACCCTGACACGTAGGGTCCGCACCGCACGCTCACGCTAATCCTGGGGGTATCGCTTGGGCATAATCGTTATCCTTCACAAAAAAAGAAAGCGGCATCACACCCGGTACGGTTCATGGCACGTTGACATCAAATACAGCTGAGAGCACACTGTTAGCGTGACTCGCAAAGGTCCAGCCCAGCCCTGCAAAGGGCCACCGTTCAGGGGTATGCCGGACCCTCATTCCCGGAGCACTCGGTCTCCTCCGGATCGAACTAATTAAGAAGACTTAGTGTGGAGGACGAGATGTCCGCGATAACTGTCAAGGCTCTGGAATCAAAGTCATTCAACGAACCCGATGAAAAACGCCGTCCGCCTAAGACCGAAGTTGATGTGGTCAACCTCGGCGACACTACCTTAGGCAGGTTCACCTTTGAGCCCGGTTGGAAGTGGTCCGAGACCGTCAAGACCGTGGTGCATACCGAGAGCTGCCAAAATAGCCATTTGGGGTTTTGTATTGCCGGAACGCTAATAGTTGAGATGGAAGATGGGACCCGCGCCACAATTCGCGTCGGCGACGCCTATTCAATTCCCCCTGGCCATGATGCCTGGGTCGAAAACGACGAGACATTTGTGGGCTACGAGATTCTGAGCGCAGCCGCATACGCCAAACCTGCTTAGTTCCGGGGCCGAAAGCGGGGCACAGTAGATTCACTCCACCGTCTTGTTCTCGCGTGAGCCTCCGCACAAATAAGTTAAGTCTGGGCTGACAGTTAGCCCGGATTTTTCCTTCGCGATCTGGGTAACGGGCGCTTCGCCCTTTCGGGCGACCGCGATAACGTCACGGCGGAACACATCAGGAAAGGCTTTGGGCATGATAAACATCCTTCCACCAGCAAGGATCAAATCCTTACAATCAAAGTGTCAAGCAAACCTTCAGCAGTCACTCGCTCTGTGTGCGGTGATCCGCGAACACCTGTGACCTTAGGGGTCTCCGCTGGCCGTCGGGTTGAGGAGCGTAAACTGAGAACTCGCAATCCAAGACAAGACGGGCCCGACGTGAATGCTTCTGGTGACGATGGTCGTTCGACTAAGAGGAAATCTCTCAGAGGTGTCGGATGGGTGGCCGCCGCGTCGGCGGCTTCGACAACGTTGGTGTTCGTTCCGATACTTGTCCGCAGCCCTTCCACAACACAAGCAGTTCCGCCCGGCTGGCTAGTCGCCCTAATTCTGGCTGCACCCTTGTCCGCTTACCTGGTTAGCCGCCTCAAGGCTATTGCCCTGAGTATCTCGTTGGCTTTGTTGAGCGGGTTACCCCAGGTGCCTCTGATGGTTGTGCTGTCGACGGCGGCAATCTGGCTTGACGTGCAGCGCGGCCATCTGATGGCCGGATCCGGCGAGGAAGCGATGTCCTACGGAATAGGGACAGCCGTTGCGTTCGCCGTTGGGATCCTCCTGCTGATCGTGGTGGCCGCCGGCACCAGATTGGGCGCCCGACCCCGAGGGACAAAGAAGATGCTCCGTCGGCCCATGGCTGGGTAACGCTACCGAACCGACAGGCAAAACAGCCAGATCTAGCACCAGTAAAGACGCAGTTGCTCGCTGATGGATTCGAAAGACACTGAAGTGGCGTCCAACTGGTCCCGCAAAGAAGTCGGTCGGTCGTGGCTTTTTGGGGTGGCTGCCGTTTTGCTTCGGCCGGGCAGCTCGTGGCTGGGTACTTGTACCTGGTCAGCGGTCTCGTCGCCCCGGGCTGGGCAGTCGTACTGCTCCTTTTGTGGTGGCTGCTTCTCGCATTCATCGGCGTGCGGTTGGCGCTTCGCAGGTCCTTTTGGGTGCTTCTTGTCCCTGTTATAGCTGTAGCCATGTGGGTCGGGGCGATGTGGGTCGGCGGGGCAGTTTTCGGCTGGACGGCCTAAGCGGGGCCTCATACTTCATGGGCTCCCGCTTACCCGGGGCAGGGGCGGACAGCGGTGAAGAACATCAAACTGGAATGCCGTAAATGATGGCTGCTACACCATTCGCATCGGTCCGAAGAGTGCCTACAGGCCGCGCAGCCATGTAGGGTCTAGGGTCAGGCCGTATCGACCGCAGAGTGCTGTCGCAGATGACGTGGAACTGGAGTCACTGCTTTCGGTTGGATTCCACCAGAGTGCAACCGGCACCCGGGGAATCATTTCATTCGTGACGCGGTCGATGATTACTTGCGTCTGGCGCACTCCGAGATCCTCCCTGATGAGAAGAAGGACAGCGGGCCGGGTTCTGGAAACGGGCCAATGACTGGGAAGCAGGCAGGGAAGGCTGAGCGTGTCGGCTGCTCTCGGCGTTGTCGGCGCAGGAACAGGAGCAGCGGCCTGTTGTATGCGTGTGCCGTAGCCTATCAGGGACCGGACGAGCAGAAGTCCAACTGCCGGTGCGGTCTTCAGGCCTGCCCGGCATCCTGGGCTTCATGTGTGTACCAGTGCTTGCCTGATCAGAGGTGTTTAGCCGACTGATTCTGCAGTGCGACGACGGATAACGTAAGCACTGCCGGCCAAAGCGATGAGGGTCAATCCGCCAGCGATGGCGAATGTACCGGTACCGGTGCCGGTTTCTTGGGCGACGCCGGTGTCAGCGCCACCTGTGGGCATTTCCATCTGTCCGGCGGCCAGGGTTCCGCAGAGTGCCGGCGAGGTTGCTGCCAGCGGCAGTTGGGGGGCGATGTCAGACGGGGCTGCCGCGGCGGCCGGGCTGAGCGTTGCCGGGTCAAGGCCGTGGACAACGACGACGGCGGTGCCGGCTTCGAGGGCTGCCTTGGTCTCAGCATTCAGTTCGAACGTACGGTCAATCGTGTAAGCGGCCCCCTTGCCGGCGAGGTTGATGTCAGCGGCGGCTGCGGGGCTGGTGTCACCGCTGGTGGAGAGGGTGGTGAGGACGCCGCCGTAGAACGGGGCTCCTTCGGTGGTGGAGACTACCTCGTCACCGTCCTTGTCGGCCGAAGGATCCGGACAGGTACCCTGCGCTCCACCGTGGATGTGCTGGACGTGCGGGTAGGGCATGTCCATGAATGTCGCGGGCATACCCGAAACGTTCAGCAGGACATGAGCCTCATTGCCCGTGACGGTAACTTCGATGGTGGCTGCACCGGAGCTGCCGTTGAGCTGGCCCAGGGTGGCCTGGTAGGACTGGTCAGCGGCCATGGCCGGCGATCCAGAAAGGGCAAGTGCGCCCATAGCGAGGGTAGGTACTGCCATAAAGCTAAGTGTCTTGTTCATTGGAATATCTCCTCATACGCGTGCGCCGGGTGGTGTCTCCAAGGAAGCGACACCAGTAGTTCCAAGCAGACCGCCCCACGAGCGGGTGAGGATGTGTGCTATATCACAGTCTAGGAGTCGAAGGCAAAAGCACAACCCCAAAAGGTTATCTATCTTCGGGGGGCGTTGCGGCCCATAGTGCAGACGGACTGTCCCGGACTCGATCGCTACAGAGGTGCTCTCGCAGCGTCTACCCCTGGCTCCTCGGCATGCTCGTCGCGCGCACTGATCAGCAGGCCCAGCGCCGCACCTACCACGCACACGATCGCGGTGATCAGAAAAATCTCGGCGTACTGCATGGCGTAGGCTTCGCGGACCCGCTCTGCCTCGGCTAGCAAGCGCTCCTCGAGTGTGCCGCCCGTACTGGCAGGCATTCTGGCTAGATGCTGGTTGAACCGGTAGAGGCCCCATGCGCTCAGCGCCGCGATGCCGAGCAACATGCCGATCATGCGGGCGACCACGATCGCTGCCGACCCGATTCCGTGTTGGGCGGCGGGAACCACCCGAAGCGTCGCCGACGTCAGCGGACCGATCACCAGGCCGAGGCCCAGACCGGCGATCGCGAGGTCGGTGTCCAATGTCGGCAGGGTGAACAGTCCGAAATTGTGTTGTGTGGCCAGCACATCGACGGACCATTTCGAGATCAACAGATACCCCCCGGCCGCGGTGAGCAGGCCGGTGAACGCGACGATCCGGTCGCCGATCCGGGTGGCCAACCATCCGCCGAGCAGCGCCCCAACCGGCAGCGCGACGAGGAAGCGCAGCAGCAGGAAAGCGGCCTGGTTCTGGTCCCGGCCCAGGACTCCCTGACCAAACAGCTCAACGTTGACCAGCGTCACCATGAGCGCTGCGCCAGCGGCCATCGAGGCGCCAAGTGCCGCAAGGAAAGGTCTGACGTGCAGTTCGGCCGGTTCGAGCAGCCGGGTGCGGGCGAACCTCTCCCAGACGAAGAACGCGACGGCTGCGCCGGCGGCAGCGATCAACATTGGCATTCCCCAGCTGGGCAGCACCACCTTGCCGTCGGGCTTGGGGTTGTAGAGCCCAATCACGATCAAACCCAGGGTGATCGCCAGCAGCAGACCTCCGATCACGTCGACCTCCTGTGGGTCATCGGTTTCCTGCCTGCCGGGCAGGCTGAAGTGGATCATCACCATCGCGATCACCGCAAGCGGCACGTTGACCCAGAAAATGGCCTGCCAATGCTGGAACAAACCGACGAGAGCGATGCCGTACACCGGCCCGAGCACGCTGCCCAGTTCCTGCACGGCTCCGACACCGCCAAGTACAGCTGCACGATTGCGCGCAACCCACAGTTCGGCGGCCAGGGCCATCGTCACCGGCAGCAGTGCTCCACTGGCGGCGCCCTGGAGAGTTCGGCCGAGGACCAACACGGTGAGATCGGCGGACAGCGCCGTAACCACGGATCCAAGCGCAAAGCCGGCCAAACTGATCTGAATCAGCATCTTCCGTCCGAACCGGTCCGATGCACGACCCAGGAGCGGCATCGCCGCGATGTAGCCGAGCAGGTAGCCGGTGATGATCGGGGTTACCCGTTGGAGCTGATTCACTCCAATGCCGACGTCGCGCATGATGTCGGTCATGATCGTGACGACCACGTAGGTGTCCAGCGCTCCCAGCGCCACCGCAAGACTGGCTGCGCTGATCGCGATGCGGCGATTGGTCGGCACCCTCCCGGCTGCCGGGAGCGGGCCCCGGCTCACATTGCCGGATCGTCGATCGTGACCGGTTCACCCCATTTGGAGAAGGTCATTGTGACGATGTTGCCGGGGCTGGGCACCAACCGGACCTGCATCAGCTCGCGATTGCCTTCCTCGGAGATCCAGGCGGTGCCAGGCACGGGTTCCGTCGCTCCGATTTGCGGATAGATTTCGTTGACCGCGTCGGCGGCGACGGTGCCAGTGATGCGTGCCGAGTTCACGCCCTCGACGGTCTCGTCGCCGTCGATCGTGGCGTCGGAGAAGCTGGCGAGCACATTGGCCAGGCCCGCGTCGGGGTCCAGGATCGTCGCAGCGTCGTAGACATCGGATGCCGGCCCGAAGTTGGTCAGGCTGCTTCCCGGCGTTATGGCAGCCCAGAGATCGCCGCCGAAAACCACGAACGCGACCTCTTTGAGCTGCTGGCCAAGGTACATCATGTCGAGTGTGCCCTCGGCGGCGACCGCGGGAGTCTGAGTGAGATCGCTCTCGATGAACTCAACCGGCAACCCGGCGATCTCGCCTTCAACCGTGAGCTCGAGATGCGCGCTGGTCTGCCCTTTAGTGGTCTCGCTCGACTCTTGGAGTATGGCGGCGGGGTCGGGGGGATCCTCCGCCGCTGGGCCGCTGCACCCTGAAACAAGGGGGACGACGGCGACGAGGGACGCGAAAATCGTCACCAGGCGGGTCTGCATGGATACACTGGACATGGCGGAATTATACACGACACGATCAAATCGCGCGTTGTAGGTCGACGAGACCCGCGATATCGAAGTCGAAGGTGACAACAACACCATTACCTATCAGTCCGAGAATCTCGTGGTGGAGACCGAAGGAAACAACACCGTCACTGCCGGTTAGAGGACTGAACGCAATCCACCACTGAGGCCGCTTACTAGTGTTCCGTGTTAATGGTTTGTTTGCGTTTCATTTTGCCTAGGAGGTGCTCCGCTGATTTGGTCCAGGTGAATGGTTTGGCGTCTTGGTTGTAGTTTTCGATGTAGCGTTCCATGGTGTCTTCGAGGTTCTTGATCGAGCTGAAGTCCCCGCGTTTGAGGCATTGGCGGGTGATGATCCCGAAGAAGATCTCCACCATGTTCAGCCAGGAACAGCTGGTCGGGGTGAAATGTATGCTCACCCGCGGGTTGTCCGCCAGCCAGTCCAACACGTTCTGGTGCTTATGAGTCGCATAGTTATCGCAGATGACATGCAACTCAACACCGGGGTGGGCGTTCGCGACCCGGCCCAGGAAATCGACGAACTCGATGTTGGTGTGCTTTTGGTAGAAAGCGTTCGCGCTGAGTTTGCCGGTGAGCACCTCGAGGGCTGCGAACAAGGTGGTGGTGCCGTGGCGTTTGTAGTCGTGGGTCTGCTGCAGCGGGTGGGTCGGGGACAACGGCTGGTTCGCACCGGTGCGGGACAGGGCCTGGATCTGGGTCTTCTCATCAATGCTGACGACCACCGCGTTTTCCGGCGGGGACAGATACAGGCCCACAATATCCCGGAGCTTGGGCTCCAGGGCAGGGTCGGTGGAGAACTTGAACGTCTCAATCCGGTGCGGCTGGATCTTCCAACGGCGCCAGATCCGGGCCACGGAAGAAAAAGACACCCCGTGGCGTTCGGCCATGATGCGGGCGGACCAGTGCGAGATCCCCAGCTCAACCGGCGGGATCCCGTCGTTGGATAAGGTGTCGGCGATCAGGGCGAGCTCGTCGATTTCCCGCTCCCGGCCAGGGCGCCGGACATCGGACAGGGCCTCGATCCCGCCCTCGGCATAACGGTTGCGCCACTTCAAAACGGTGGGCGCCGAAAACCCGGTCATCTTCTCGATCTGAAAATTCGGCACCCCGTCGGCAGCCAACAAAACCGTCCGCGCCCGCAAAGCCACCGTCGCGGTCGATGCCTTCCCACGAGTCAACGCCTCCAAGGCGCCTCTGTCCCCGTCACGCAATACCAATGCCCCTGCCAGATAAACCATGAATCAAGTCTGACAAACAATCAGACCCAAAGGAACCAACGACACGCTACACTAGGTTTCGTCGCCTGTAGGGATGAAACTGTCGTCGAGGAGGCAGAGGAAGAAGGCCCCGCCGCTGTGACCGCCATCCTTGGGGAACCGGTGACGTTGCAGACCGAGGTACAGGAAGTTGTGGGGTCCGGCGTCTTCACCGTCGGCGACGGTGACACTCTCATTCTCGGAACCGGGATGACCGGCGACCTCGAGAGGGCGATGAAGTCCAGATCACCGGCGAAGTGCGCAACTTCATCAGCACTGACATCGAATCGGAGGGCTTCGATTTCGACGAGGATGAGGCCGACTACGTCGTCGATTGCGATCGCAAAGCGCTTGGCATCACCCGCCAGACTTTGTGCAGGCATGTATTCTCCACCGGAGAACTCCGTTCCGACGGCTTCAAGCCTCCTTGACAGCAGAAAAAGGTGAACTTTCGTCCCTCACAATCCAGTGATTCCCAGCACCATGAGTGCGACGACGCCTACCGCTACCGCCGCCACAATCACTACCAGCCGCTGCGAGGCACGCAGAAACGTGAAGCACGCCGCCGCTGGAACTAGAATTCCAGCGGCGGCGCCGCCAATGAGCAGGGCCGTATAACCGGACGCATTCCGGTATCCCTGGGTGAGCCCAGGCCTGATGATTCGACGTAAAGCGCGAGTATGCAGCCGAGGGAGACGAGCCCGCCGACGACGGCCAAAACGATGCAGGATCCAACAACGAGCGGGGAAGGTCGTCGCCCACCAGCGGTGTTGCCCTGCTGACTCATCGCACCCTAATGGAGTCACACGAGGAGATGGCGCGGCCATTGTCAAGCGTGCCGCTGAGGCACAACTGAGCGCTATCCGCTGCCAAACCCAGTTCCTGCGTTGCTACATGCACTATCTGGTCGAGCAGGCCGTCTCCATTAACGTCTTCGCCCCTTGCTTCGGTCTCACGGGCCTTCGCATTCCCCGGACCCACCCGGAGGGTTGTCGGAGCAACGGTCATCGCATCGTACGTTTCAGAAGACAGCAGCGCGATCGGTGTAACGCCCTTGGAGCGGAGATTGATGGGATTAACGCTGCTACCTGGTATGACATCGGTCGGTACCCACGCCAGGTCCTGGAAATCGGTTGCACCGCGGTTATCGGTAACGACAAGCGAGATGGTGCGCTCCTGATCGGTCCTCAAAGGAATGGTAATTGTTTCCCCCTGAAGCACTTCATCCGTCTCAGCCGTCGAGATGTACCAGTCAAACCCGGTGACGGTCCCGTCAGTATCCGTCGAGCCTGACGCATCAAGTACTAGAGAATCTCCCTCAACACGCGGAGTGATGACCCCGGCCGGTGCTGCGTTTTGTTGTTCCTGCTGATAGATAGACAAAGTAACCGGCTCGCCATCGCCGGGCACGTCAAGGCCGAGCAACTCAACGGTCCATTCGCCGATCTCCGGGGCGGCCACCTCGACATGCTCGTACGTCGACCCGGTTTCCCTGGTCACCCCGGCTATCTCAGTGGACCGGTCGAAACGCTGCCCGGAAGGGGAAATGAGACTGAGGGAGACATCGCTTCCGGGCCAGCCGGTCACCAGGCTGATGAACTCCTTCGCCGAACCGACCACGAAGCTGTAACTAACCGTCTGCTGAGGCAGCACGGTAAAAGTCTCAAAATCACTGTTGTCGAGCTCGCTGAGGACAGTTTCAGAGATTGCCTGCTGTCCTTCAACTGTGGGATGTATCCGACCATCCGACAAAAGGGGGAAGATCCATTCCTCATCACCGGAACACAGCTCATGGCCATCAAAGCTGGGGTTGGGATTGGCGAAGAGGAACCCGCTGCGGCGTGCGTTCTCTTCGATGATGTTATTGAGCTCGTCGATCTTCTCGACCATCCACCGCTGGTCAACCTTCTTTATGCCCTCACAACGACCACCGGGCAGGAAGGTGCGGTCGCCTCCGGAAGCGGGGTAGAAGTGTGGATAACCAACGGCCGCAACTGTCGCCGTCGGAGCCGCGCGCCGGATATCTCGGTAAGGGGTCACGTACGGGGTGATGTCGGAAGGTGCGGCCGTCTGACCATCCAACCGTTCCATAGCTTCGCGGACCGGGGTGAGGACTTTGATGGCCTTGTTCTTTGCCTTGTCGGTGAGTTCCAGCATTTCGAGAACAGCCATCCCGCGAACCTTGCGTTCCCGGGTGCCGACTCCGGCGATTTTGAGCGGCAGGATGACGTTCTCGAGCACCGTTGCGTTGGGGGTGAGGAAGAACTGCTGGAACACGAAGCCGAAGTCCTCGTTGCGGAGCCGGCTGACCTGCTTCACACTGAGTTCGTCGGCGTCC
>NZ_JBTNDG010000027.1:0-7297 GCF_054511125.1 Arthrobacter sp. TMN-50
TCCTGGGTATACGAACGACGTGATCTCGATGCAGACATGCTGCTGGTCTCTCTTTCAGTAGAACCCCCATTTTAAGAGGGCCCACCGTCCTAAATCTCCGCAGCAGTCCAGTCCCGGATTGCTGCGTTGAGGAGTCGCTGTGCGTCTGCCGGCGGGTGTGCGGTGGGGTCACCGATGGAACGGGCGCTAACGCTAGCTTCAAGAATGCTTAACACGGTGCGCACGAGGTGGGAGCGCGTTGACTCCAAATCGGAGAGGCGTCGTACCGGGTGACCGATTAGTAGGGTTTCCCCATGCGGTAGTACCTGGTTTTGTCCGGATGGGTTCACTTAGTTTCGTCCCCGTCTAGGCAGGTTCGAAGGCTCCTGAGCCCGTCTCGGATTCTGCTTTTGATGGTCGGTAGCGGGATGGACAGATGGTCGGCGACTTCGCGGTAGGTCAGGCCGTCGTAGTAAGCAAGGTCGATCGCTTCACGCTGGCGAGGAGAGAGGGTATCCAGGCACTGGACAACGGTTTGAGCTTCGATTCGCGTCGTCACGGTTTCGGCCACCACATCGTAGTCCGGGCTGTGGCTCGCGGTTACCCAACGTGCTTCCCTGTTGATGATGGCTTGTTCTGAACGGACTTTATCAACTGCTTTGTGGTGGGTGATCATCAACAGCCACGCTATGGCGCTGCCCAGGACCGGATTGTATTTGTGGGCGTCACGCCACACGGTCAGATAGATGTCCTGAGTGGTGTCCTGCGCTATTTCAACGTTGACGATGATCCGGCGTGCAAGCCCATAGACCCGGCGAGAGGTTAAGCGATAGAAGTTGGCAAATGCTTCACGGTCTCCCTGCCCTATCCGGAGGAGAAGCCCTGTGAGCCCTTCGTGTTCGGCAGGGTCCACGCCGGTGAGATTGCTTCTGGACGTTTCCACCCTCAAGTGTCTCCCAGGCCCGGCATACTGTGCCTGGTGGCGTTGAGTTGTGCGCCGCCGTATGTATTCAAGACGATTCCCCCAGTGGTAGCTCGCCGTGCGGTCAGACGGAGGTCATAAACAATAGAAGAGAACGGTAACCGAGGCCGTCTCTTTTTGTTTAAGATACCGCATGACATCTCAAAAGGGGCGGCTAGGCAACTAATCGCTCTACAAGCACCCATTCAATGCCCAATAAACGGTATGGTCCGCTTCCACGGGTAGCGATGCCCTTCGTGGGTATCTTCCCCCCACAGCGTAGGTGTCACGTCACGGAGCGCCTGAATTTCCCTGCATTAGTTGCCGTCTTCATTGAAGGCGGTTTGAAACGCCTCATGGCGTCATATTCTGAATCATCTTGAGGTGTGAAGGACAGCACCCATCCGAAGGGCAGCCTGCTGACGAAGTGGGTAAAGTCGGGTTTGTACGCGATCCCATCTCAATGTTGGAGGCTCTTCATGACAGAATTTACTGCTCACCATGGTTTGTTCAAAGACACGAATCTGCACGTCGATGACACCGGCGGGTCAGGCCGACCTGTTGTCCTGATTCACGGTTGGCCCCTGTCCGGGGAATCTTTCAAAGACTAGGTCCCTGCCTTGCAGGGTGCTGGATACCGGGTTATCACCTACGACCGGCGGGGTTTCGGTCGCAGCGACAAGCCCCGCACCGGGTACACCAGCCACGCGTGAGTGGGGATCCTGCGCCAGCAGACCATCAAGAATGGCATCGCTGATCTGGTCACACATTTTATCCGGGTGGCCCTCGGTTACTGATTCCGAGGTGAAAAGCCGCAGGGCGGAAGTATTCGGATTGCCTGAATTTATGGGCTAACTTCACTTGATGGGACGGACAGTTCCACGCGAACGTGGCTGCTCCAAAATTGAGCACCCGTTCCGCTGACCGGCGGTTCAGGAGGGTACGGCCAGGGTCATCGCGTAGCGTTCCTCAGCATCCGTCCACTGCCCGGCAATTCTCAGCCCGGAGGCCTCAAGCTCAGCGGCAATTTTCCCTGGGCGGAATTTCGCGGACAGCTCGGTCCGCAGGTCCTCGCCCCGGTCGAAGCTTATTTCAAGACCGGCGCCGGGCAGTCGCACCCGCATGGCGCGCGAGGCCCGGAGCCTCATCTCGATCCACTCCTCGGCCTCGTTCCACACCGCGACGTGCTCAAACGCCTCGACGTCGAAATCGGCTCCCAGCTCCGCGTTGAGGACGCGCAGCACATTGCGGTTGAAGTCGGCAGTCACGCCGCTCGCGTCGTCGTAGGCGGGAATCAGGATCTCGGGCGGCTGTACCAGGCCTGTGCCCAGCAGTAATGATCCGCCCTCCTTCCCCAGAAGTTCCCTCACCTGCAGGAGGAACCGCGCGCGGGCATCCGGCTCGAGGTTCCCGATGGTCCCGCCCAGGAACGCCACCATCCGGCGTCCGTCGCGGGGGAGCAGCTGGAGCTGGGACTCGAAATCAGCGGCGACTGCGTGCAGGGTAAGATCCGGATACTCTCGGGACAACTCGTTATTGGCCTCGGTCAGGGCGCTGTCACTGACATCCACAGCGACATAGCTTTGAAGTGGCCCGGCGTTCTTCAGGGCGTCGAGCAGCAGGGGTGTCTTTCTCGACGACCCGGATCCGAGCTCGATGAGCATTTCTGCCGGGCTGGCCGCGGCGATCTCGCCTGCGGAGTCCTCAAGGATCCGCCGTTCGGTGCGCGTAGGGAAATACTCGGGAAGCTGCGTGATCTGCTCGAACAGTTCGCTGCCCCTCCGATCATAGAACCACTTGGGTGGCAGGGTCTTCGCCCGTTTACTCAGTCCCTCGCGCACGTCTTGACGCAGGGCACGCTCAAGGTAGTGTGCCGGCAGGTGGTGGACTATCTCAAATTCAGTTGTCAAAGGATTCATTTGAGCGCTGCTCCGTCTCTGCTGGGGTTATCGGGCTTATGTCGACGCCGTGCGAAGTGGCGACCAGCAGGGACTGATCCGGGACCTCGTGCCACCCTGCGCCGTCGTCGGAAGGTTCACTGGCAACGACGGTACCCCTGTTGTCCGAGCGCCAGAAAAGGGTATCACCGGCAGCTGTGGCAGCAATGGTGGTTCCATCAGTCAGGAGGAAGTTGTATCGCCCCGTGCTGCACGCGGACGCTTCGGCCACCACCCGCGCCAGCGCGTTCGCAGTAGAGTCCGTGCCCCCGCAGTCCCGGGATTCAAGCCGTTCAAGGACCATGGCCCACAGCAGCGCCGAATCCACCCGGGCTTCGAGGTCAAGGAGCCGTGCCGGAGGCAGCGCCGCGGCCAGTGCCTCCGCCGACTGCGGCCAGTTGTCGATCCGCCCGTTGTGGCTGAAGAGCCACTTTCCGGCGGTGTAGGGGGCGGCGGCTGCCTCGTCCGGCGTCGTTCCGGGGGTAGCTGAACGCACGGCGGCCAGCACCGCTCCACTGGTGGTGACCCGCGCCAGGTCAGTAAAGGACTGGTCCGTCCACATGGGTACGGCACGCCGGTACCTGGCCGGGACGGGATCCCCTGCGGCGTACCAACCGACGCCGAAACCGTCGGCGTTCATCGTGCCGTTGCGTTGGCGCCGCGGCGCCCAGGACTGCTGGAGTAGACCGTGTTCGGGCGCCACCAGCAGCGTGGCAAGCGGCGTCGGAGGTCCGAGGAACGCCAGATGACGGCACATTCCGCTACTCCCCTCCGGCTGGAGCGTCATCCCGGGCTGTGCGGAAGCCGGTGAAGATCTGACGCCGGATAGGGTAGTCCCAGTTCCGGAACGTTCCCCGGCTTGCTGCGCCGTCGGCCGCCCAGGACCCTCCGCGCAGCACCTTGTAACCTCCACCGAAAAAGGCTTCGCTGTACTCGCGGTAGGGGAACACCCGGAACCCCGGGTAGGGACCGAAGTCGCTGGAGGTCCATTCCCACACATCCCCGATCAGCTGGTGCACTCCCCGGGCCGATGCCCCTGCAGGGTAGGACCCGACAGGGGAGGGCCGCAGCGCTGCGCCGCCTAGGTTGGCATGCAGGGTCGTCGGGTCCTCGTCACCCCAGGGGTAGCGCCGGGAGCGGCCGCTCACCGGGTCGTGCCGTGCGGCCTTCTCCCACTCGGCCTCGGTGGGCAGGCGACGTCCGGCCCACTTTGCGTAGGCTTCGGCTTCGAAGAATGAGACGTGCTGTACGGGCTCGTCGGCGGGGACCGGTTCGAGGACGCCAAAACGGGTCCGCCACCACTGGGGGCCGTCCCGCTTCCAGTACTTCGGTGCGGCCAGTTCGTCGTCGTTGCGGTGACTCCAGCCCTCAGCGGTCCACCAGTTTTGGTTCGAGTATCCGCCGTCATCGATGAAATCAATGAAGGCACCGTTATCCACGGGGACCGTGTCGATCCAGTAACCGGGGACATGCACCTCGTGGGCCGGCCGCTCATTGTCCAGCGCCCAGGGCTCCACCGAGGTGCCCATGGTGAAGGACCCGGCCGGTACATGCACTTCCCGCGGACGCTCGGTGACACCGCTGGCCAGCACGCCGGGCTTCAGATTCACCGGGTGCAGCACGGGTTCCCCTACCCGGAGCTGGTGGGTGGCCAGCATGGTCTCGGCGTGCTGCTGTTCGTGCTGGATCATCATGCCGAACGCAAACCCGCCGTCCAGCAGCGGTGAACCCTCAAGAGGGACCCTTTCAAGGATATCCAGGGTCTTGGAACGCACATCGGCGAGGTAGCCCCGGGATTCCGAAGGTGCCAGCAACGGCAGCGAGGGGCGGCTGCTGCGCGAATGCTCGAAGGCGTCGTAAAGCCTGTCGATCTCCGGGCGAAGCGGTTCCATTCTGCCGACGTCGCGGACCAGCCATAGTTCTTCCTGGCTGCCGACATGCGCCAGATCCCAAACCAGGGGAGACATCAGGGGTGAATGCTGTTTGAGAAGTTCCTCCTCGTCACACGCGGTGAGCGCGTGGGTACGACGACGCGCACGCTCCAGGCCCTCCACAATGAAGGCGCGCAATCTGTCAGGGGCAGCGCTGGTAGCTGCTGAAACCGTATTCGTCATCGGATTCTTTCCTTTCGCTGTACGAGCCCGGAAAACCGTCCGGTGCGGCGCCATTCGTCGATCCGCTGGTCTGCGGGAGAGCGGCCCCGCGCGGTGTAGTTCTCAAGAAAGCCTTCCACCCGGGACCTCGTTCCGGCATCAACATGCAACCGTTCCACGGCACCCAGCGCTGCTTCCGCGCACACACGCCCTGCTGCGGCGAGGACGGGATCCGCAAGCCCGAGTCTGGCGGCGACGGTCATTGGATCAGCCATCGCAGTCACGGGCGCGCAGGCCTCTGCAGCTACGTCAGCTGCCCGTTCGTCATCCACCAAGGCAGTCGTTATTGCTGCGACGGCCTCCCAATCCGCACCGGCTTGTGTGTCGATCACCCGGATCTCGAGGAAGCCCCTGGGGCGAATGAATGGAAAGAGAGTGCTGAGATGATAATCGAGGTCCTCATGCGTGACGGGGCGGGGGCCTTGCCCGCGTAACCAGCTCCGCATAGTCAGGCCGCGCGGAGGTTCCCATGAACCTCTCGACGTGGGGATGCAGAGGACCGTAGCGTCGAGGGCGTAGCGGGCCCAGGCGAAAGGCGGGTCGTCGGAAGCCGGAACGGGCGAGGTGCGGGACGGATCGGTTTTCAGCCACACGGCCTGGCGGGTACTCTGCCAACCGCTGGGCGACCCATGGCGGAAAGGGGAGTTGGCGAAAAGCGCCACGAGCACCGGCGCGAGCTGGTGAAGACGCTCCCAGCGCTGCACCGCACTACCCGTACCGCTTCCGGGAAGACCGGCATCAAGGCACACCTGCAGGGATGCTGTGGAACACATCATCGTCCGGCCGGCCGACCCCGTCCGATCGAAATGGGTTTCCATGGCTGCATACCGGGGATGATCCAGCGTCCGCACCGACGGACGGGACGAATCCAGGGCGACGCTGCTGAAGGAGAGTCCAGCGCCCTCGAAAATACCGTCAATGGCGCTCAGATCAGCTCTTGCAGCGTTGATGACCGAGGGAAGGTCCGCTCCGCAGGCCGAACTCAGCTCGAGCTGCCCTCCCGGCTCGAAGGTGATGACACCACCACCGGGAAGATCGGTCACCTGAGCGCCAACGGCCTGGACCTCGGCCACCGGAACGGGGCGCCGCAGGTCGGATACATCATGCACGATCCTCTCGATTTCCACGCCCACCGCCCCCGGAGGGCCGGTCTTGAAACACACCGACGCGACATAGATTTCCGCATCGGCCTCCGACAGCGGCCGTGAATCCCGCTCCAACCCTGAAATTAACGCCAAAACCCATCATCCCTTCATCGCGATGCACTCACATCAACAGGCACAGTTCACTCGAAGTGTGACAACGAAGCCTGCACGGTTTCCATTCCTACCCAACAGCAATAACACCTTTTCTCCAACACGGTCCATCACTTCTCCGAATACGGCTGCACCGATGGTTCCCCGCACCTGCCCGGCCTATCCTGGCCGCAGAGCGCCCGGCTTCTCACTCAAGGGTCACGTCGGACGGAGGTCCTCATTCCGCCCGGGTCACAGCTCTCCGGCTGTGATTTTTGCCCAGCGCAGGACGTTGCCGCGTCCTGCGGCGCGTAGGCCGGTGGGCCCGGCGTAGCGGATCAACGGGTCGAGCACGAGCGTGCGGGTGAGGATCGCGGCGACGAAGACCCGTTCCAGGGATGGGATGATCTGCAACAGCAACGACCTCAGCCGGTTGATCGCCCGGGTGCATTCATGGGTCAGGTCCGCGTCGAAACCGGAGAGAACTTTCAACGCGGCGAGCACTTCACTGTCGCGGTCTACCGCCCGCAATGTGTGGGGCATGGTCCGTGCCGTGTCAGCAATGATGAACGCATCCCGAGCATCGGTCTTCGACCGTCCCGGGTAAAGGTCCGCGGCTTTCCGCATTGCCAGTCCTGGCAGGTAGGCCACCTCGCAGCCACAGTCCCGTGCCACCGCGATCGGTAGTGCCCCGATGTTGTTGGGCTGGTCCACAATCATGGGTACCCGGCCATGCCGGCCAAGACCAGTGAACAGTTCCCGGAGCCGCGCCTCGTCCTGCGGTAATGGCTTATCGAAAATTCTTTCCCCGGCCGGGGTGAGGGCTGTTGCGTGATGTTCGGTTTTGCCGACATCGAGCCCGCAATACACATCAAATTGTTCGGTCATGATGGCGCTCCTTTGCACCACTAGCTGGCCGCAGCGGAAGTTGTCAAGGTGAATGGGGCCAGTGGGAGTTAGGCGGCTGCTTCTGGCTGGGTTTCCTGGGATGGTTTGTTAATCCATGCCGCGTCGGGGACGGTAAGTATTTTT
>NZ_JBTNDG010000028.1:0-5940 GCF_054511125.1 Arthrobacter sp. TMN-50
TGTGCTGAACTCATGTCCTTGCCTTCCTATCGTTGGTACCCACCGACGATAGACAGGGCGGCACGGACAGTTCTGCAATCTAGGACACAGTGGGCCCTGGCAACGGAATTCAGTGCCCAACTGCTACTGGGTGACTGCCCACCCGGTGGCGTTGACGAGTTGCAATCCGACCTCCTGACCGATCCGTATGACGGGGTCGCCCGGAACCTCGATGGTGAGCACAGCCGTGGGCCCATTGGGCTGGTTCTGTCCGTGGCCGGTGACGCGAACCAGTGTGTGGGCGCCCAACGACTTCAACCCGGTCACGGAGCCCTTTGCTGGTCCGTCGGCCGGTGCGACGATGCGGATGGCTTCTTGGACTTCGACGAGGTCGGCATCGACGACGTGTGGGAGCGGATTGAGAAGGGCGCCGGCCAGAAGCTCCCTTGGCAGGGTACCCAGTTCGGTAATCCGCGGTGCAACCGTTATACGACGGGCGTGTCGGCGGAGGGCACCTTTGCGGTCGCCATCGATCCAGCAGACACAGCAGATATTGCCGCACGCGACCGTCTGCTCGACCACCATGGCGGCATGTTTTTTTGGTGGTCAACCCCGATCTGTTGGCGTAGCGCGGATCCTTCGAGCCGCACTGCGATACCCGGGAGACGTGGCTGTCCTTGCCGGGCTCGGTCGGCGAATCATTAGACGGGCCGGAGGCATACGTGCGGTGTGGAGTGCGTGGCAGAGCGACAGCCTGAGCGTCAAGACCTTCGTTGTCCATAACTTCATGGACTCGAAGGTTGTCGCGCCAGCGTGGGCGCTCATGGAACAGGGTGAGGCCAGCGAGGATCCTGCTGTCCGCGGAGCCCAGGAACGGCTTGGTGCCTGCATGTACACCATGGCCCACCCCCGAACGGGCCAGCTAGTGCCAGCCTGCACCCAACACTCCGTCCTGGACCCCGCCGAAAACAGGGAACTACGCATCATGCTTCCCTTACGAGTAAAAAACTAAGGGTCACAAAACCGAGGGCTAAAACGGGTGGTCAACCCATGCCGACCGGCGTTGGTTGACCACCCGTTGTCCGAGATCTAGTGAGGATCGACCGTGTTCGCGTCAAAATGAATCATTTCCACGGACGTGACGTGAGCTTTGAGTAAGGCCAATACGGTGCGGCCTTCCTCGGTCTCCGGAAAAACTTCGGTGTGGTCGCTCAGCGAGCCCCATCCGACACGAAGCAGATACACGTCGGGCTGGTCGACGCTGGGATGCAGGTCTACCGAGCGGCATCCTTGAACCCCGAGGAGGTTCTGCCGGATTGCCGGATACGTGGTCCGGAATTCTCCATGTCCGTCGGGATGGATAGTGAGTTGAGCGTGCTCGTAAATCATGGGTCTGTCCTGTCTGTGGTGTGGGGGGTATGTTTCATGAGTTAGCTGACGACCCGCGATCCGTCCGTTGCGAGGCCGTCACGGATGGCCTGCATGTCGAGAGCTCTGACATCGGCGATGACTTGTTCCAAGGCGGCCGCGTCGATCGCTCCTGGCTGGGAGAAGACCAGCACTTTGTCCCGGAAAGCCATCAACGTGGGTATGGAGCTGATCCCCGCCTGAGCGGCAAGTGTTTGTTCGGCTTCCGTGTCGACCTTCGCGAAGGCAACATCCGGGTGCTTGTCGGATACTGCGCTGTAGGTGGGTGCGAACATGCGGCAGGGTGCACACCAGCCGGCCCAGAAGTCGATCAGAACGATCTCATTGGTCTCAAGGGTGGATTCGAAGGTCTTACTGGTGATGTCGATGGTTGCCATCGGGTCACTCCTTAGAGCTGAACGAAATTTTGTGAAGGACAAATGGTCAGGGCAAGGGCCTGTCAAGTTGTTTGTGTAAGTGAGTGGGCCATTTTTTAGTTAAGGTAGTGGTCGAGGCGTTCGGGGTAGGTGATGGCGAGGTGGCCGAGGGCTTGGTTCCAGCCTGCGGTTGAGGCGCCTTCGACGAGGTGGTTGCCGGTGGTTCCCTTGCTGGTTTTCCGGCTTTTGCGGCGTTCTCTGGCGCGTTTGTCTTCGATGTTGCAGATCGAGAGCCAGAGCAGTTTCACGGCTGCCTGGTCGTTGGGGAAATGGCCGCGGTTCTTGATGATCTTGCGCAGCTGGTAGTTCAGCGACTCGATCGCGTTGGTGGTGTAGATGACCCGCCGGATAGCTGGTGGGAAGGCCAGGAAGGGGATGAAACGCTCCCACGCGTTCTCCCAGACCCTCACCGCGGCAGGGTATTTTTGGCCCCACTGGCCGGCGGCGAAGTCCTCACGGGCTGCTAACGCGGCTTCCACGGTCGGGGCGGTGTAGATGTGCCGTAGCGCCGCCGCGATGGGCTTGCGGTCACCGTACGCGACGAACTTCATCGAGTTACGAATGAGGTGGACCACGCAGGTTTGCACGGTGGTGTTCGCCCAGGTGGCCTGGATCGCTTCGGGGAACCCGGTGAGCCCGTCACAGCAAGCGATTAGGACATCCTTGACACCCCGGTTGGCCAGCTCGGCGCAGACCCCGGCCCAGAACTTCGCTCCCTCGGTCGCTTCGACCCAGACGCCCAGGACGTGCTTGACGCCCTCCAGGTCCACGCCGACAGCGATATGAGCGGCCTTGTTTTTCACCTGGTGCCCGTCACGAATTTTCACGACGATGGCGTCTAAGTACAGGATCGGGTAGATCGGCTCCAGCGGCCGGGCCTGCCAGGCCATCACCTCGTCCAGGACCTCGTCGGTGATCTTTGAAATTGTCTCGCGCGACAGCTCGGTGCCGATTGTTGATTCGAGGTGGTAGGCGATGTCTCGGATGGTCATCCCGCCGGCGTAGAGGCTGATGATCATCTCATTTAGGCCCCCGGTGCGCCGGGAACCCTTGGGCACCAGTTGCGGCACGAAGGAACCGTTCCGGTCCCGCGGGACCGCCAAATCCACGTCCCCGGCAGTGGTCGCCACCGTCTTCGGGTAGGAACCATTCCGAGAGTTCGGTGCGAACCGGCCCTCCGGGTCGCCTTTCTCGTAGCCCAGCTCCGCGGAAAGCTCGGTCTGCAGGCCACGTTCCAGGACGGCTTTGATCATCTGGTTCAGGAACCCGTCCTTACCGTCGATCTGAAGCTGCCCAGAGTCGATTTGCTCCATCAGCTCATCCATCGCACCAGAGGCCTTCAACGCCTCCATACCGTCGGCCGCAGCGACCTTCGCCGCCAAAGCCTCCGCGTTCCGTAATTCGTGTTCAGTCATCGTCACAATGATTCTCCAATCAATCAGCGACCGCATCCCTTACACAATCAATCTGACACCCTCCAGGGCAATCGCCAGTATCAGGCTGAGATAGCGGCGATTGCCTCATCGGTGGTCATCACGGCGCCCGCGATGTAGTTGAAATTCGTCAGAGCGGCGGCATACCCGTCTCCCAATTCGGGGTGTTGCGCTGCCGCCGTGGCGTCAGAGACCACAGCCACGTCGAAGCCCTGCTCCAACAGTTCCCGCAGGTGACTTTCGATGCAAAGGTTCGCGGACATTCCTGCGAGGATCACTTTGCTGATCCCGCGTTTACGCAATTGCAGCACCAGGTCGTTCTGTTCGGGACCGTACACCTTATGGGGGCTGCACACGACGGTCTTTCCATCCTGAATGTAAGGCTTGTACTGTTCCAACCAGTCAGCGCCGGAGCCTTCGAAGCCGTCCAGGTTCAAGGGGCCGGGTCGGTCAAACATGCCGATCTCGTGCATCTTCGTTTCCAGCGTTCCGCCGAACTCCCACTGGTGGTCGTGGGGGAAGTAGTAATGCGGTGAAATGAACACTTTGTAGCCGGCCGCTTTCGACCCGGCGAGCAGCTGATCGATGTGTTCGACTGTGTTGTTCGCTTTGACACTGTTGCCGACCAGTTCCCAGGTAACACCGTCGGGGCTGAGGAAGTCGTTTTGTGGGTCAGTCAGCACGAGTGCTGTAGTGGACGGGTCGAATTGCATGGCTCTCCTGAGGGTAGGTGGTGAATCCCCAACGGAATTCCCTCCAGACGCTAGCCGTCCACCGCCCATTGTTCTGTAAGCCAGGACACCGTTCTCAGACCGGACCGCAAAAGGAACCCGTGTGCAAATATTCGGGTGCTTGTCGGGTAGCTGATACGCCGGATCGAGAACACTGGAACCTGTCGCGGAAGAACTGTATTCCAAAGCACAGAACTTCGGGCGGGTGCCACATATTGTTCGCTGAAGCCCACGAAAAACCCGCGATGGACCTGAAACCTCCGGAGAGAGAATCACGTCGGTGTGATCAGCAATGTAGACAACAGGGATGGGTAGCGATGGCCAGGCACAGCGAAAAAGTGGAATTCCTTGGCTCGCAGGGGGCGTTGCTGGTGGCGCAGCTCGATCTGCCGGATTCACCGCCCTTGGCTTACGCGTTGTTCGCGCATTGCTTCACCTGCAGCAAGGACGTACTCGCAGCTGAGACCGGAGTCGGAGCATTCGCCCAGCAGGTGACGGTCGGCGGGCACCGGTTGAACCGCGGCCGAATCCGTTCCGATCGGTACCGATACAGGCCCGTCGCCGTACGATTTTCTGCTCGCCGGGCTGGGCGCCTGCACGTCGATGACCGTCAGAATGTATGCTGACCGCAAGCGATGGCCGCTGGAAAAGGTGACCGTTTCGCTGTGACACAGCAGAATCCACGCACAGGACTTCACCGACTGCGAAACCGAAACCGGCAAGTTGGACCGAATCGACCGGGTCATCCGCTTCGACGGCGAGCTCAACGACGACCAGCGTCAGAGATTGCGCGAGATCGCTGATAAATGCCCAGTCCACCGCACCCTGCATTCGGAAATCCTCATCGAAACGATAGTCTCTGACACAAATCCGGGGCGGACCAGCGTCCGGGACGAGCCGGGTACGAAGGTGATGGAATGAACAGTCTCAATGTGATGGCACTTTATAGGGAGAGACTATGAGTACAGCTAGATCCATGATGGCGGCGCACCCTGACGGTGAGCCATTATTAGCCGAGGCGCTGGGCACATGCATTGAAGCTGCCTTCGCCTGCGCACAGGCAAGCGATGCCTGCGCGGACGCCTGTATGGCGGAAGAGACGGTAGCTGAATTGCGAAAGTGCATTCGTCTCAGTTTGGACTGCGCTGATCTTTGTATGGCCACCGGCCGGTTCCTCAGCAGGCTGACCGATGTCGACGGCAACCTGCTGAAGACGATCCTTATGGCATGTAGAGACTTCTGCACCACGAGCGCAATCGAATATGAAAAGCACGCCGAGACTTACCCATATTGCCGGATCGCTGCCGAGGCCTGCCGCCGATGCGAACAGGCCTGCCAGGATTTACTTCCCCGGCCGTTCTGAAGTCAGCAAACCATGCTCCCGAATTCCTGACCACTTGTTCTCGAGGGTGTACTGCGAAGCATGAGGCGCCTGGCTGACACACTCATGATCAGGGCACCCAGGACGTCCCTGATGTTGTCAGGGTGAGGCCTGAAACGACGCAACGGCCTCGTCGGTGGTGATGACGGCACCTGCGATGTAGTTGAAGTTCGTCAGTGCAGCGGCGTCGCCGCCTCCCAGTTCAGGGTGTTGTGCGGCTGCCATGGCGTCCGCGACGACCGTCACGTCGAAGCCCTGCTCCAGCAGTGAACTGAGACGACGTCGTATCGCATCCTGGACTTGTGCAGAGGACTATGGACATTCCGTGCAGACGACTTCAGAAAATGACAATTTTATGACGGCAGACGAGTGGGACTGCCCCGGATTTGGTTGACTCTCGGGGTTTAGTGTTGTCAGGCGGCTCTGAGGCCGGTGTTTAGTATCTCAAACTCGACGGGTGTTAGCCCAGGGTTTTCTTGGTCTATGCGTTGACGGGGCGTGTTAATCGATGAAAGGTGCCCCTGACGTGGGAAAATGTTGTTACCACACACCATTTTGACCACACCAAAAGG
>NZ_JBTNDG010000029.1:0-5806 GCF_054511125.1 Arthrobacter sp. TMN-50
TGGTGGTTAAGTGCGGAAGGCCCCACCGTGGGGTGGGGCCTTTCGTCTAATGGTTGTCCGGCGGTGTCCTACTCTCCCACACTCTCTCGGGTGCAGTACCATCGGCGCTGTGGGTCTTAGCTTCCGGGTTCGGAATGGGACCGGGCGTTTCCCCCACGCTGTGACCGCCGTAACCTTTTTACCCGTTCCGTCCTGGTGTTTAGCCTGGGGGTGGGAAGTTTTGTGGTTACAACATGTGAAACAGTTAGTTTGTACCTGTATTTTGTTGTGTTTGGTTTCCGTTGTTGGTTGGGAACCGCATAGTGGACGAGGGCAGCATATCTTTTTCACCATCCCTGGTGTGAACGTCTTTTGATGCCGTTCACGGGTGGTGTGTGTGGTGTAAGTTATCGGCTTATTAGTACCGGTCAGCTTCACAAGTCGTTAGTCCTTGCTTCCACGTCCGGCCTATCAACCCAGTGGTCTGGCTGGGGGCCTCTCACACAAATGTGTATGGAAATCTCATCTCGAAGCAGGCTTCCCGCTTAGATGCTTTCAGCGGTTATCCCATCCGAACGTAGCTAATCAGCGGTGCACTTGGCAGTACAACTGACACACCAGAGGTTCGTCCGTCCCGGTCCTCTCGTACTAAGGACAGCCCTTCTCAAATTTCCTGCGCGCGCAGCGGATAGGGACCGAACTGTCTCACGACGTTCTAAACCCAGCTCGCGTACCGCTTTAATGGGCGAACAGCCCAACCCTTGGGACCTACTCCAGCCCCAGGATGCGACGAGCCGACATCGAGGTGCCAAACCATGCCGTCGATATGGACTCTTGGGCAAGATCAGCCTGTTATCCCCGAGGTACCTTTTATCCGTTGAGCGACGGCCATTCCACAATGTACCGCCGGATCACTAGTCCCGACTTTCGTCCCTGCTTGAGATGTCTCTCTCACAGTCAAGCTCCCTTGTGCACTTACACTCGACACCTGATTGCCAACCAGGCTGAGGGAACCTTTGGGCGCCTCCGTTACTTTTTAGGAGGCAACCGCCCCAGTTAAACTACCCATCAGGCACTGTCCCTGACCCGGATTACGGGCCGAAGTTAGATATCCAGTATGACCAGAGTGGTATTTCAACGATGACTCCCCCCGAACTAGCGTCCAGGGTTCACAGTCTCCCACCTATCCTACACAAGCCACACCGAACACCAATACCAAACTATAGTGAAGGTCTCGGGGTCTTTCCGTCCTGCTGCGCGTAACGAGCATCTTTACTCGTAGTGCAATTTCGCCGAGCTTATGGTTGAGACAGCGGGGAAGTCGTTACTCCATTCGTGCAGGTCGGAACTTACCCGACAAGGAATTTCGCTACCTTAGGATGGTTATAGTTACCACCGCCGTTTACTGGGGCTTAAATTCCCAGCTTCGCACCCCGAAGGGCACTAACCGGTCCTCTTAACCTTCCAGCACCGGGCAGGAGTCAGTCCGTATACATCGTCTTGCGACTTCGCACGGACCTGTGTTTTTAGTAAACAGTCGCTTCCCCCTGGTCTCTGCGGCCCCACAACGCTCACGACAGCAAGTGTCGGTCACGGGTGAGGCCCCCCTTCTCCCGAAGTTACGGGGGCATTTTGCCGAGTTCCTTAACCATAATTCTCTCGATCGCCTTAGTATTCTCTACCTGATCACCTGTGTCGGTTTGGGGTACGGGCGGCTAAAACCTCGCGCCGATGCTTTTCTAGGCAGCATAGGATCACCGGATCCCCGCATAACGGGGCCCATCGGGTCTCAGAGACGGTATCAAAACCAGGACCACGGATTTGCCTATGGTCCCTCCTACATCCTTAGACCGGGGCAACCATCGCCCGGCCCGGCTACCTTCCTGCGTCACACCTGTTAATACGCTTACCTCCCAGGATCAGGTCCCACGCTCCACCAAAAACCGCGTCACCCCAAAGGGTGGACGGTCAGGTATCGGGTGGTTAGTATCCCCCGCTCAGTATGGGCGGTTTTTCGCCGGTACGGGAATATCAACCCGTTGTCCATCGACTACGCCTGTCGGCCTCGCCTTAGGTCCCGACTTACCCAGGGCAGATTAGCTTGACCCTGGAACCCTTGATCATTCGGCGGACGGGTTTCTCACCCGTCTTTCGCTACTCATGCCTGCATTCTCACTCGTGTAGGCTCCACCGCTGGTTTACACCGCGACTTCACCGCCCACACGACGCTCCCCTACCACTCCAGACGCCTGAACTCAGGAGAACAAGTCTCCGGCTTAGCTAATATCTGAAATCCACAACTTCGGCGGTGTACTTGAGCCCCGCTACATTGTCGGCGCGGAATCACTTGACCAGTGAGCTATTACGCACTCTTTCAAGGATGGCTGCTTCTAAGCCAACCTCCTGGTTGTCTTCGCAACTCCACATCCTTTCCCACTTAGCACACGCTTAGGGGCCTTAGTTGGTGGTCTGGGCTGTTTCCCTCTCGACTATGAAGCTTATCCCCCACAGTCTCACTGCTACGCTCTCACTTACCGGCATTCGGAGTTTGGCTGACGTCAGTAACCTTGTAGGGCCCATTAGCCATCCAGTAGCTCTACCTCCGATAAGAAACACATAACGCTGCACCTAAATGCATTTCGGGGAGAACCAGCTATCACGAAGTTTGATTGGCCTTTCACCCCTACCCACAGCTCATCCCCTCCATTTTCAACTGAAGTGGGTTCGGTCCTCCACGACGTCTTACCGTCGCTTCAACCTGGCCATGGGTAGATCACTTCGCTTCGGGTCTAGATCACGCCACTCACTCGCCCTATTCAGACTCGCTTTCGCTACGGCTTCCCCACACGGGTTAACCTCGCGACGTAACACTAACTCGCAGGCTCATTCTTCAAAAGGCACGCCATCACACCACCACCCCAAAAGGACGGCAACGCTCTGACGGATTGTAGGCACACGGTTTCAGGTACTGTTTCACTCCCCTCCCGGGGTACTTTTCACCTTTCCCTCACGGTACTTGTCCGCTATCGGTCATCAGGGAGTATTTAGGCTTACCAGGTGGTCCTGGCAGATTCGCACGGGATTTCTCGGGCCCCGTACTACTTGGGATACTCTCCAAACGGCAGCACGCATTACGGTTACGGGACTTACACCCTCTCCGGCCGGCCTTTCAAGACCGTTCACCTATACGCCTGCACTCATTTCACTGATCCGGCAGAATCAGAACGGAAAGTCCCGCAACCCCAGTGATGCAACGCCCGCCGGCTATCACACACCACTGGTTTAGCCTCATCCGCGTTCGCTCGCCACTACTAACGGAATCACTATTGTTTTCTCTTCCTGTGGGTACTGAGATGTTTCACTTCCCCACGTTCCCTCCACGCACCCTATGTGTTCAGATGCGGGTCACCCGGTCCATCGCTGGCCAGGCGGGGTTTCCCCATTCGGAAATCCTGGGCTCACAGTCCGGTTATCGACTCCCCCAGGCTTATCGCAGATTCCCACGTCCTTCTTCGGCTCCTGATGCCAAGGCATCCACCGTGTGCCCTTAAAAACTTGACCACAAAAGATCAAAAAACATATCGAGAAAACCACGGAAACAAACTAAAAGTCTGAAACCAAGATTTTATGAAATTGCTTCTTATTTTTAAGATGCTCTCGTCCACTATGCAGTTCTCAACCAACAACCCCACACCACCAACCAAAACCCTCACACACCACAACGGCATGTCATCAAGGGTTCCGCTGCCATGGCAGGGAAAAACCAGAAACCCCAACACCCCAACCCACCCACACCACCCACACACCCCCTGACCACCCCCAAAGGGACAACCACGAAAGCATGTGAACCGTGCACGAAAATCAGGGCCCTGTTATTTCAGGACCCAACAGTGTGCCATACGATAAACCCGATCACCACCAACCAACACCATTTCCACACCACCCCCGAAGAAGCAGTCGTACTCTACTATCAGCCGGCGCCACCAGGCACCTATAAGTTGATATTCCACCCTTGAGCAGCCCACCGCGGAACAAACGCCCGCGCAATAGGCCATACTCCTACGAACCCCACACCAACCACAGTGGGCTGACGCTAACGGTCCGAGGTGCTCCTTAGAAAGGAGGTGATCCAGCCGCACCTTCCGGTACGGCTACCTTGTTACGACTTAGTCCCAATCGCCGGTCCCACCTTCGACAGCTCCCTCCCCACAAGGGGGTTAGGCCACCGGCTTCGGGTGTTACCAACTTTCGTGACTTGACGGGCGGTGTGTACAAGGCCCGGGAACGTATTCACCGCAGCGTTGCTGATCTGCGATTACTAGCGACTCCGACTTCATGAGGTCGAGTTGCAGACCTCAATCCGAACTGAGACCGGCTTTTTGGGATTAGCTCCACCTCACAGTATCGCAACCCTTTGTACCGGCCATTGTAGCATGCGTGAAGCCCAAGACATAAGGGGCATGATGATTTGACGTCGTCCCCACCTTCCTCCGAGTTGACCCCGGCAGTCTCCTATGAGTCCCCGCCATAACGCGCTGGCAACATAGAACGAGGGTTGCGCTCGTTGCGGGACTTAACCCAACATCTCACGACACGAGCTGACGACAACCATGCACCACCTGTAAACCGGCCGCAAGCGGCCAACACATCTCTGCGCTGTTCCAGTTCATGTCAAGCCTTGGTAAGGTTCTTCGCGTTGCATCGAATTAATCCGCATGCTCCGCCGCTTGTGCGGGCCCCCGTCAATTCCTTTGAGTTTTAGCCTTGCGGCCGTACTCCCCAGGCGGGGCACTTAATGCGTTAGCTACGGCGCGGAAAACGTGGAATGTCCCCCACACCTAGTGCCCAACGTTTACGGCATGGACTACCAGGGTATCTAATCCTGTTCGCTCCCCATGCTTTCGCTCCTCAGCGTCAGTTAATGCCCAGAGACCTGCCTTCGCCATCGGTGTTCCTCCTGATATCTGCGCATTTCACCGCTACACCAGGAATTCCAGTCTCCCCTACATCACTCTAGTCTGCCCGTACCCACCGCAGATCCGGAGTTAAGCCCCGGACTTTCACGGCAGACGCGACAAACCGCCTACGAGCTCTTTACGCCCAATAATTCCGGATAACGCTTGCGCCCTACGTATTACCGCGGCTGCTGGCACGTAGTTAGCCGGCGCTTCTTCTGCAGGTACCGTCACTTACGCTTCTTCCCTACTGAAAGAGGTTTACAACCCGAAGGCCTTCATCCCCCACGCGGCGTCGCTGCATCAGGCTTGCGCCCATTGTGCAATATTCCCCACTGCTGCCTCCCGTAGGAGTCTGGGCCGTGTCTCAGTCCCAGTGTGGCCGTCCACCCTCTCAGGCCGGCTACCCGTCGTCGCCTTGGTAGGCCATTACCCCACCAACAAGCTGATAGGCCGCGAGTCCATCCAAAACCGCAATAAAGCTTTCCACCAACATGGCATGCACCAATTGGTCATATCCAGTATTAGACCCAGTTTCCCAGGCTTATCCCAGAGTCAAGGGCAGGTTACTCACGTGTTACTCACCCGTTCGCCACTAATCCCCCCAGCAAGCTGGAGATCATCGTTCGACTTGCATGTGTTAAGCACGCCGCCAGCGTTCATCCTGAGCCAGGATCAAACTCTCCGTAAATGTTATACAGACACGCACCCACCACCAGGAAAAACCAGCAAACAGGCACGCGCAAAATTCGAAACCAGCCAAAAACAACCACACAACACCACCAAAACGGCATCATGCAGCCAAATTCAACCAATCAATAAAACAATCGGTATCAACAAACATGGCACACTATTGAGTTCTCAAACAACAG
>NZ_JBTNDG010000003.1:0-242138 GCF_054511125.1 Arthrobacter sp. TMN-50
CAAGGTCGAACGCTATAACCGCACCATGGTCGAAGAATGGGCCTACGCGATGCCCTACAAGTCAGAAGCCGAGCGTGTTGCCGCGTTCCCGGCATGGCTCCACCACTACAACCATCACCGAGGCCACACCGCACTCAAAGGTCAACCACCAGCCAGCCGCGTCACCAACCTCTCAGGTCAATACACCTAGGCCCCTGTAGGCTCGACGTTCACGGCTTTCCGGCCGGTGCGAGAGGGGTACAACGTGGGTCAGTCGGGCGAAGTGAACGCCATCCAGGGCACCGTGCTGATTGCCGGCTGCGGGGATCTGGGCACCGAGGCGGGGCTGAGGTTTGCTGCGGCAGGGCACCGGGTGATCGGGTGGCGGCGATCGCCGGACAAACTGCCGGCGGAGATCGAGGGCGCCGCCGTCGACCTCACCGGTGACCTGCCGCGTCTCCCAGCGGACACCAGCATCGTAGTCCTTGCCACCGCAGCCAACGGCCGGACCGAAGACGCCTACCGCTCGGCCTACCTGACGGCCACGGGCAACGTTCTTGACGCGCTGGACCGGGACGGCGTTGATGCCCACGTCCTCCTGGTGTCCTCAACCGCTGTCTACGGGGGTTCCGACGGCGAGTGGGTCGACGAATCGACTCGCCTGGCGCCTGGAACCGCTACCGCTACCATCCTGGCCCGCACCGAGGAACTTCTACGTGCGCGGCGGCCTGACGCCACGATCCTTCGCCTGTCGGGCATCTACGGGCCAGGGCGCACCCGGCTGATCGACCAGCTGACGGCGGGGACCGCCGTCGTGCCCCAGGACATTCAGTGGACCAACCGGATCCACCGTGACGACGCGGCAGCGGCCATCGTCCACCTGACCACACGGGTGAGTGATCCGGGACCGGTGTACGTCGGGGTTGATAATGAACCAGTCGACCAGGGCGAGGTGCTGGAGTTCCTCGCCGCCCAGCTGGGCCTGCCCACGCCGCCGGTGGGACCGTCGTCGTCGTCGCGGTCCGGTGGGAAACGTCTCAGCAACGCGCTGCTGCGTGCCACCGGATTCACGTTCGCCTACCCGAGCTTCCGGGAGGGGTACCGGGCCGTCCTCAGCGGAGACGGGATCAGGCACCCCTAGCCCGGTCGTGCCAGCCTGCGCAGGAAAACAAGCCACTCCGCCCGGACTGGACTCACGTGACCGAATTCGTTCGTTGCGCTAGCCCGACGTCGGTACGTACCCGCGTGCCTTGTCCACCGGGTGGGGCAATTGATCGCCGGCATGCCAGATGAGGAAGTTGGTCTCGAACTGGTGGGCCAGATCTTCCAGCCAGGAGTCGGCGTCGCTCGCCATGTGCGGCGAGATGAGCACCCGGTCCATCCCCCAGAGCGGGCTGGTGGCGGGGAGGGGCTCGACGGCGAAGGTGTCCAGCACCGCACCCGCAATCCCGCCGTCGGTAAGGACCCGTGCAAGCGCTAATTCGTCGACGAGCCGTCCGCGTCCCACATTAATGAGGTAGGACGACGGCGCCATGGCCGCGAGTACGTTGGCGCTGACCATACCGTCGGTCTGCGGTGTCAGGGGCGCTGCCAGGACCACCCAGTCATACGCTCCAATGACTGCCGTGAGGTCTGCGCTCCCGTGGACTGTGCCGAAATCGGGGTCCCCCGTCCGCGCGACCCGGCCGGCGCCGTCAACGTCGGCACCCGCAGCGGTAAGGAGACGGGCAGTGCACCGGCCGATGCTTCCCGTTCCCACAATGAGCACCCGGGCGCCGGCGATGTTGCGGGTGGTTCGCCGCCCCCATACCCGGCGGCGCTGCTGGTCGCGGGTCTGGCCGAAGCCTTTGGCCGAGAACAGCATGGCGCCCAGGACGTATTCGGCCATGGGCCGGTCAAACACACCGTGCGCATTGGTGACGGTGACCGATGACTCGACCAGTCCGGGGAACAGGAGCCTGTCGACGCCGGCCGCCGCGACGTGAAGCCATTGCAGGGAATCGGCGTGTTTCCAGGCTGGTTCCAGCGCACCCGAGAAGAAGTCCCAGAGGTAGAGCACGTCGGCTCCGCGGAGGGCCGAGGGCAGGCCAGCGGCGTCGGTTTCGCGGATGTCCGCCAGCACTCCCACCCGATCCAGCCCCACCACGGGCCGGTCCCCCACCAGCACGGTGACGATCGGTTTGCGCCCGGCCCGCTCGGTGAAGTTCATGGTTAGCATTTTCCCACGTCCGAACTAGCGCAGTTGTGGCGGGTGTTCCCACCTTGGGAGGCTGACGGCGTCAACAAAAGCGCAGCAGTGGTGGGTAACCCACGCGCCAACCCACCGCTGCTGCGCAAATGCGTGAATCCACCCACCACAGCTGCGCAACCGGGGGTAGGGGTAGTGCGGGGGTGGGGTCAGTCCCTACGCCGGGACAGGGAAACGGTCCCAGACGCGGTGCTTCGCCAACAGTTCGGTCAGCGTAATGAGGACCGGCGTTGCGTCGCCGACAACGACGCCCGGTGCGTCGGGGCTGATGGCGCTGGCCTGCAGTACCGAGGACACGTTGCCAATACCACCGATCGCCTTCGAGTGCCTGAACGCCTCAGAAAGGAGCAGCCCAACCCGCGGATCCACGGCGACCGACGGCGATCCTGCCTTCGCGTCCCGGCTGTTGGCGGCGTCGCCACCCGGTGTCGCGGCACCCGCCACGATCAGGGCATCGAACTCGGTGGAGCGCGCGGTCAGGTAGGTCCGCTGGACCACCAGGCCGCCGTCAAGCTTGCCGCCCGTGGGAGCGATGATCAACGGCACCATCCCGGCGTCGTGGATCGCCGAGCTGAGCCTGGCGACGGCGGTGACGTCGCTGTTGGCGTCGGCAATCACACCGATGATCCGGCCCTCGACAGGCCAGGTGCCGCCGATCTGCGAAACTGTAGGGCTGGGCTCGTGATCCTCAACCTGTTCGGTGGCGGGGGGTGCGTCCAGACCGAGGCCGTTGGCAACCTCAGCGCACAGGCGCTCGTCAATGTTGGCCAGATTCTGCAGCTGACGGACCCGTAGGTTCTCTTCGTAGACCTTGCCCAGTTCGAAGGTGTAGGAGGAGATCACGTGGTCCTGCTCAAGCGGGGTGAGGGACCTGAAGAACATCCGCACCTGACTGAAGTGATCCTCGAAGGTGGCCGGACTTTCCCGCACCTTCCGCGACGCCGGCAGCTCCTGCGGAACGTCGATGTAGGCGCTCATGTCCTCACCCGCCAGGAACGGGCATCCACCGTCGAGGGAGTTGGGCTGGTACGGCGCCGCTCCCCCATGGACCGCGGTCTGGTGCATGCCGTCACGGAGCATGTCGTTGACCGGGGCGTGCGGCCGGTTGATCGGCAGCTGGGCGAAGTTGGGGCCGCCGAGGCGGCTGATCTGGGTGTCGATGTAGGAGAACAGCCGGCCCTGCAGCAGTGGGTCATTGGTGACGTCGATGCCCGGTACCAGGTGGCCGGGGTGGAAGGCGATCTGCTCGGTCTCCGCGAAGTAGTTGGTCGGGTTGGCGTTCAGTGTCATCGTTCCGATGATTCGGACGGGAGCCAACTCTTCGGGGACAAATTTGGTGGGATCGAGCAGGTCGATTCCCTCAAACATTTCGTCCTCGGTGTCGGGGAAGGTCTGGATGCCCAGGTCCCACTGGGGGAAAGCACCGGCCTCGATAGAGTCCGCCAGGTCGCGGCGGTGGAAATCGGGGTCCATGCCGTTGATGATCTGGGCTTCTTCCCACACGAGCGAGTGAACGCCCTGCCTGGGCTTCCAATGGATCTTCACCAGGGTGGTTTCGCCTGCTTCGTTTTGCAACCGGAAGGTGTGGACGCCGAACCCTTCCATGGTCCGGTACGACCGCGGGATGCCGCGATCGGACATGTTCCACATGGTGTGCGCCTGAGCTTCGCTGTGCAGGGAAACGAAATCCCAAAACGTGTCGTGGGCGCTCTGGGCCTGCGGGATCTCGCGGTCCGGGTGCGGCTTGGCGGCGTGGACGACGTCGGGAAACTTGATCGCGTCCTGGATGAAGAACACCGGGATGTTGTTCCCCACCAGGTCGTAGGTGCCTTCGTCCGTGTAGAACTTGGTGGCGAACCCTCGGGTGTCTCGCACCGCGTCGGCCGACCCACGGGAGCCGAGCACTGTGGAGAATCGAACGAAGACCGGCGTCTCGACGTCTTTGCCGAGGAAGCCAGCCTTCGTGACCCCTGCTGCGGCCCCGTTGGCCACGAAGGTTCCGTGGGCGCCAGCGCCGCGGGCGTGGACTACACGTTCCGGAATGCGCTCGTGATCAAAGTGGGTGATCTTTTCGCGCAGGTGGTGGTCCTGCAGCAGGACTGGTCCGCGTGGACCAGCCTTGAGGGAATGATCGGTGTCGGCCACTCGCGTGCCCTGGGCGGTGGTAAGGAACCGCCCGCTCTGGGAATTCACCGTTTTGGCGGCCCCTGTAGGTGTGCCGGTAGGTGACACCGGCTCGGGGGCGCCCTGATCGGGCTTGGGCGGCAGCGGTTCGCGGGGTTCCACCGGCTCCGCCAGGCTGGGCGGTTCCACCGAAGGCGCGCCGGGGATAGGCGGGTTTGTGGCTGGGGAATTCTTTTTGCTCATCGATCGCTCCAAACGCTCGGGTAAAGGCAGTGAACCCGCCGTTACCCACCCAGCCTACCCTCAACACTAAGCATGCTTTGTATATAAATGGAGGTCGGGTAACCCTAGAGCGGTGTGAAAATCCCGGAGGAAGCAACACCTTGCCGGCGGATCTGCTGCACCAGCCAGTCCACGAGCAGGCGACCCGCGGCTGGATGGCTCGCGTCGGGATCGTGCTGCTGGGCGTGCCAGCGCATGACGTCGTCGACGGCGGGGCTGTCATCGAGCAGCCCCGTGAGCGGACATTCCCCGAGCGGCCGCGGATGGGGCGCTCCCAGACGGGCGAACTGCCAGTGATAAGCCAGCCCACCCAAATAGGTTCGCGGCCTGGCGGGGTGCACATCAAGAACAAACCTCTTGGCCCAACCGGCTGCCTCAACGGCCGGCAACGGTCGGGTGAGGTAATACCCCTGGCCGAGCGGGGCGCCGAGAACCGTCGCGACCTCGGTGATGCCGAGGTCCTCGAGCCCCTCGATCACAACGTTCATGCCAAAGTCCCTTCCCATCTGGATGAGGGAAGCGATCATGCTCAGCGTCTCGATAGGCTTTCTGCGAATCTCGGAGAGAAGTTCCCGGTCGAGTTTGATGGCGCTGAAGGGGAGGACCGACAAGCGCTTGAGACTGCTGTAGCCGGCACCGAGGTCATCCATCGCCAACCCGACACCCAGTCCCACCAGTAGGTCCAGGGCGTTTCGTTGGGTCTCCCACTCAAGGGTCTGGGATTCCAGCAACTCAAGACCTAGCCGGTCAGCGGCAATCTGATGGCGCTGCAATGCTTGGCGCACCAGGTCGAGGCACTCTGGGTTCAGCAGGGTGCTCGGCGGAAGATTCACCGAGACGCTTGCATGCAGGCCCTCCCGATCCCACTGTGCCACCCATCCGAGCGCCTGATCGATCATCCCGGCAAAGAGGACGTCAAGCTCAGCCTCGGTCAGATAAGGCAGAAACTCACCGGGCGCAGCCAGGCGCCCGTCGGGCATCCGCAAGCGGGCCAACGCCTCAAAGAGGTGAACCGAACCATCACGGAGATCTATCACGGGCTGCATGAAAGCCTCCAGGCCACCGGAGCGCAACTGCGTCCGATAGCTCTCGATGACGGTATTGTCGGGGCGTCCGCCGGCGTCGGAAACTCCCGCTTTCAGGTAGGCGAGGTCGGACCCGATCGCGGCCACCGGTTCTAGAGCGGCGAGCGTCCACCAGTGGTCGCGGTCACTCTTCGTCCTTTTTGACTGATACAACGCATCATCGGCCTTTCGCAGCAGCGTTACCATGTCGCACCCCTCGCGCAAACACAGGGCAAGCCCCATACTCATTCCCACCCTGACGCTTTTCCCCGAAACGAGGAACGGCCGTTCCACGGCATCATGGAGTGAATCCAGAATCTCTGCGAGTATCTCCGGAGCAAGTGCACGGTTGATGTCCCTCACCACGAGGATAAACTCGTCGCCGCCCATCCGACCGAGGAAATCGCCATCGCGCAGATTGGCCTGCATGCGCACCGCCCATTCCTTCAACACCCGGTCCCCAGCCTCGTGGCCGAACGCGTTGTTGACCGCCCGAAAATCGTCGAGATCGATCATTCCTACTGCCGCGGTGACATCACTCTGGTCACCCTTGGCAACGATGTCCTGGAATCGTTCGGCGAGCGCCACCCGGTTTGGTAGCCCCGTTACAGGATCATGCAGCGCCTGGAACCGCAGCTGCTCGTGCTTAGCCATCCGGGTGTTAATGTCCCGTTGGACGCTCGCGTAATGGGTCACCCGACCGGCGGCATCGCGCAGCGGGACCACGCTCAAATCATTCCAGAATGCTGAACCATCTTTCCGGTAGTTGAGGATTTCCCCGCGGAAGGCCTCCCCCGCGGCCAGCGCCGTCCGTATGGCGCGCTTGGTCTCTGGATCAGACCCCGGCCCCTGGAGTAACCGACAATTTCGCCCCACTACATCGTCGGGCAGGTGTCCCGTGATTGTGGTGAAGGAATGCGAAACATGGAGAATATTTTGGCGGGTATCGCTGATTAACGTGACCTCCGAGGTGGCTGCGTGCGCCTGCGCAAACAGTGACTCAGGCAATACCTCCCCCTCGAACCGTGGTCCCCACTCGGACGCCATTCAACTCATCCTTCGGTGTGCTTGGACCCTCACGTTCCACCCCTGCGATTGCAAGAAGGCGTTGTTCGACGATAAGCGAACTGTCTCTCCAGCCCCATACCCCTACAGGAATGGTAGCGGCAATTGTGTGAGGCACAGCACCACCGCTACATTGGGGCCAGACCCGTCCCGCCTGAAAGAAGGACGCCGTGAGCAATCGACAGTCGCCGGAGCCACCGCTGACGACCGCGGCCCGGTGCCTGTATGCCCTAGCGCTGGAAGATTTCACTGTCGAGCGCAACGCGTTGGCGAAAAGCACCGAGGATAAGCCGCTTGCCGATCAGATCAGGCGGTTGCCCAAGCCGTCGATGGCCGGGTGGCTGGTGAACATGCTCGTTCAACAGCGCCCGGATGTGGTGAGAGAGGCACTCGAACTCGGGGCCGCGCTCCGCACCGCCCAGGAGCACCTCGACCAGAACCTGATGAAGGGGCTCGGCCAGCAACGGCAGCGGCTCTTGAGTGCGCTCGGCAAGGACAGCGTCGCACTGGCCACTGAACTCGGTCACCGGGTCAGCACCTCCGTCGGCGCGGAGGTGGAGCAGACGTTTCGCGCCGCGATGACCGATCCCGACGCCGCCGCCGCCGTCTCGAGCGGACGGCTCCTCCGCTCGCTGGCTGCCAACGGCTGGGACGCAGTCGACCTCACCGGCGCGGTGGGCGGGCCGTTCGAACGACCCACGGGCGCCAGCGCCACCGACCCGGCTGAGCCAGGGAACGCCGTGGCTGACGACGAGCGGGTCGAGAATGCCCGCACCAACCTTGAGGACGCCGAACGCACCCTGGCAGAGGCCGACGACGACGCCCAGGACGCGGGGCGCCAGCTCGACAAGTTTCAGGACCGCCGCACCAGCTTGATCACCGAGATTGAAGACCTGCAGCGCCGTCTCACCGAGTCGAGGGCCGATTTGAAGACCCTCGACACCCGGATCGACGCCGCCGGGCGGGAACAGGTAACTGCAGTCCGAACCGCCCGTGACGCTCGGCGTGCGGTGGATAGCGCGCGGCGCCATCTCGAGAAGCTGCTCTAGTCCAGCGCGGTCGACGTTCCGGTGGCTGGTGCTGGCTCGGCCAGTGCAGCGGCGGCCCTTGCGCTGGGTTCGCGGATCGGGGTGCTGGCGTTGAGCGCGAACCCACCCCCGGCCGTCGCCGTCGTGCTGGGCCGTCACCTTCAAACGGTTCATACACCCGACGGCGTCACCCACACCCAGCAACTCCTCACACCGTCGGGGGTGTACGAAACCTACCTCGCGGCAGAGCGGCTGGCCACGACGGGACCCGCCACCACTTCGCCGCACCATCTGCCACCCTGGCCAGCTAACTCCTTAGGGGTTGTCGGGCTGCTGCCGACGCCTGAGCTTGGTCAGTGCATCCCATCGACGGGACGCGAGCCGACGCAGTTCCCCGTTGGCTGTCGCAGCCTGCGTGCTCTGTCGTCGTCTGGTAGGCCAGCTGATCGACCGCCCACCGGTTGGGCCCGCAGGCTGTGCTGAACGGTCCGGCTGCCCCGATGGCGCCGCACCCGCTTTCCGATGCTGCTTCATAGTTAGTACTCCCCCTCAACCCCACCCATTCTTCCGGTAGGAATCAGATCATATGACTCGGACAACCCAACCGTAAATACCCTCAGACCCAAGCGCTCCAAGTAGTACCACTAAATCGTTTGCGTACCGCTAGCCGCCGAATCGAGTAGCCACCACTCGTTACACCGGCATCGTGTCCTTCTACCCTGAAATTCCAAGGGAAGAAGAGGACACTATGATCGACTACGCCATTGAAGCTTTGCCTCTTTATTCACCGAGTGCCCTGGACCAACTGGAGCGCGAACTTGAGAACCCGGTGGCCTGCCAGGCCTTCATCCAGATCTCCATCGGGATGTGGGACCAGCGCTTCCATCGGCTGATGCGTGCCGCCGAAGCCCGCGATGAAGCCCAGTTGATGGACGTCATCCTCAGTATTGAAAGCTCCAGCAAAATGCTGGGACTGGAGCAGCTAGCCGCGCTGGCCGGGGTGCTGAAGTCCCGCCTGGAACGCCGCGACGTGGACGCCGTGCTTGGCCTCCTGCCCTCACTTGAACAGTGCGGCACGCTCAGCATGCGCGAACTGCGAGCGGCACACCCCGCCTGAACCTGCGGCGATCCGGGATGGCACCTCCCGCCTTCATATGGTTTCAGTCTCCCGACGGCGTCACTCACACCCAATAGCTCCTCACGCCGTCAGGGTTTACGAGACCTATCTCGCGATGGAGGCGCTGATCGACGACGGCGCCGACGTCATTCTCCACGCCTGCTCCGACGCGAGGACGTTCGCCCCCGCCTTGAAAAGCTATTCAAGGCCGGGCGCTCTGTCGGTTAGTCACGGAACAGGAGGTGCTGGCGTTGAGCGAGGTGATGGGTTATCTCCCGGGTGGCCGGATACAAGTCGCGGTACAGCGAATACAGCTCCTCGTAGTTTTCCCTGACCGCCGGATTGGGGACAATAACTCTGGCCGTGGGATTCCACGATCGGATATCGACGTCCGAATTACCGGTTACCAACCCTGCAAGGTAGGCGGCCCCATAACTGGCGCCGATAGTATTGGTTGGGACGACTTGCGGGAGACCGGTGATATCCGAGACGATCTGCATCCACAGGTCTCCCTGGGTGCCACCGCCGACGGCAACAATCCGTTCGATCGCACCTCCCGCCGCTTCGATCTGCTCGATGTTGTGGCGCACGCCTAGCGCTGTTGCCTCGAGGGCGGCCCTGTAAAGGTCACCGCGTCCATGCGACAAGGTGAGCCCCGCGATCAGACCGCGTGCATCCGGGTCAGCGATGGGTGTGCGCTCCCCGGCGAAGTAGGGCAGCATCACCAGGCCGCACGCTCCAGGCCCGGAGCGCTCAGCCTCGGCCAGCAATTCCGCGTAATCCACTGAACCGAAGAGCTCCTTGAGCCACCCAGTGATTGCACCGGAGGTTGCCATGCCACCCGCCAGGCTCCTTGTCCCTTCAAAGGCACCGATTGTCCCCCACAGGGTCGGGGTGAAAACCTTCCCAGGGACGGTGTGCACGAGGAACATGGTCGAGCCGTACATCAGCATCAGGTCGCCGTCGTTTTGTGCATCCACGCTGACGGCCTCCGTCCACGCATCGATCGTCCCGGCAATAACCGGCACTCCCGGGGGCAGACCGGTTTCGCGGGCCGCACCCGTTGACACCTTCCCCGCGGTATCCGACGGCCAAATGAGCCTCGGCAACTGCAGGTCCGGGGCGATATGTTGCGACCACGGGTCGTACCAGTCGAGGAGATTGGTGTCGTAGAGCGGCGTGGACTGACTAGCTGAATGATGGTCCAGAACATATTCGCCGGTCAGTTTGAAGGCCAGCCAGGACGATGGCATGAACAGTTTCCGGGCCCGCCCCAGCACGGTCGGCTCATGCTCGGCAATCCAAGCGAGCTTCGGGCCAACCGCCTGTGTGGACAGCACGGATCCGCAACGGTCCAAAATCGCCTGGTCCCCGCCCAGTTCGCGGGTCAGCCGGGAAATCTGGGCGGTAGCGCGGGTGTCCACGCCATAGAGGATGGCCGGACGCAACGGCTGATCATGATCGTCAGTCAACAGCACGCACGGACCCATGCCGCTGACGCCTACAGCGACCACTGTGTCGGGCGAGTCAGCGTTGCCGAAATCTAGCAGCAGCGCCCGGCAGATTGCGGTGAATTCATCCCACCAGATTTGGGCATCCATCTCCACCCAACCCGGATACGGGCGATCCACCCGATGCTCGATCACCTTGGTACGCAGGACTTTACCGTCCATCGCAACCAGGACACCCTTGCTGCTGCCGGTGCCAATGTCGACTCCTAGCACCACGTCAGCCACGATAAAACCCTTCCCGACCGGTCCGCTTCATGGTTACAGGTCAACCGTCCCGCAAAGGTGAACGTGTACGCCCAACTCAGCGAAGAATGCCGCCTTCGCGACGAGCGCCTTATCCGCAGTCTCCGCATCCGGCGCGTAGACCACCTGGACATGGTTGGCCTTATGCCGAGCCATCAACTGGTCCCGGGACACACCGTGAAGTACCGCGTGCATGATGGGCCATTGCTTGTCGGTGGCGTCGAGCCGCCGCCGAGTCTCCTCCTCCGGAAGCTCCACCACGTGACCGCGCCCTAGATCGAGGTGCAATTCACCGTCCATAATGAACACCCGGGACCAGACGATCTCGCCTGGCTTCGAGACTCCCGACAAGGTCGAACCGCCCCGAGGGAAGAATACCGCCGGCTGTCGCATTCCGTACGACTTCCCGTACCCCCCGTTATGCGATGCTGGCACCGAACCCGAAATTTCAAATACCCACACAAACTCACCGTTGTACTCTTCACCCCACCGGATATCGTGGAGAGTATTGGCCGGGTCCAAGCCCATCGCCGTCCAGATCCGGTTTGTGACCAGTGCGTCCACTGCAACACCCTCGTCCACCTCATTGAAATGCGGAAGTGCGGCATCAGGGTAGAGCTCGCGTGATCCACTCCGGGACAGTACTGGAGGACGGGAGACATTATTGAGTAGACCCTCCACCAGGTCCGAGGCGGGGGTCATATCTTTGAGACCCTGCTGGTATTGGATACCAATGGCGTCCGCACCAAAATCATCGGCGATCCGCACAGCTGCCACATACATTTTTAGTTGCTCATGCACCTGCGCCTCGGTGAGTTCAGAGGCGTCGTCAGTACCGAAGTGAAAAGTAAATCCTGCTTCGTCAAGCCAGTTGCGGACAGCCTGTGCTTCCTCGTCGGACACCTTACCCATCTCAGCCAGCAGCGCCGACTGGGAAAGACGTTCCTTATAAATACCCAGCGGATTGAGCAGTTCGTCGTCGATAATGGCGTTGTACATCCCCATGCAACCCTCGTCGAAGATTCCGATGATCGCCTTCTCCGTTGACAATTGCTGGGCAAGGGCCTGCCCCAGTCTGGTTTCAGCTGTCGCGGGCAGCTGGCCCAGATCGCGCACATGGCTGAGATCGTGAACGATAGTTCCGGTCTGCAACCACTCCGCTACCTTGTCGAGCGCCCACTTATCGGTGAAGTCTTCGCTCCACAGCGACGAATAGGCAATCCCGGCCTTTGTCAGCGAGGCTGTGAGGTTCAGTAGCCCCACCAGCCCGGGAAAGTCGCCCGCCCAGTTCGCCACCACCAGGATCGGACCGCGGTGGGACCGCAGCCCGGCCAACACGTGGTGGCTGTACTGCCACACTGCATCCACCACCACCAAAGGCGCTTCGGCGGGAATGCTGCGAAAGACGTTCATGCCGGCGCGCTGGCTGTCAATGAATCCGTGCCCGGTTTCCGGGTTCACCCCGTGGCCGCGGTGAACGGAGAATCCGGAACGCTCGACGGCGGCTGCGAAGTCTGCTTCAAGCTTTTGCTGGGTAGTCCAACCCGCCGTATTCGCGCTCAGGCGGAGGTCACCGCTGGCCACCGTGTACACGGTTTTGTCCCGCAGGACGGGCAATTCTAGTTCCTTCGGAAAGGCGTAACTGGTCATCTCATTCTCCTTTGAATAGGTCGGGTGTTGGCGCCGCGGGGCGCAGGCGTAGGCCCTGCATTCCGCCGTCGACGGCTAGGGACGTTCCGGTGGTCGATCCGGCGGTCGGCGACGCCAAATACATAATGGCGGCAGCCACTTCATCTGCTTGCACCAAACGTCCGTGTGGCTGGCGGGCGTTGAGCGCCGCACGTTCAGCCGCGGGGTCGTCGGCTTTTGCCAGCAGTTTTCCGATCCAGGGGGTGTCCGCCGTACCGGGGTTCACACAGTTCACCCTGATGCTTTCGCTCACGTGGTCAGCGGCCATACTGAGGGTCAGAGCCAGGACGGCGCCCTTGCTCGCACTGTAGAGGGCCCGCTGCGGAAGGCCCGCCGTAGCGGCGATGGAGCAGACATTCACGACGGCCGCCGACGGCGATTCGCGCAGGTAGGGCAGTGCCGCCCTGGTCACCCGCACAATTCCCAGCACATTGATATCGAGGACACGATGCCATTCGTCGTCGTCGTTATCAGCTACCGTGCCCTGGGCGCCAATACCGGCGTTATTCACTACGATGTCCAGACGCCCGAATTTCCTGATCACTGCGTCGATAGCAGCGCGGACCGATCCGTCGTCGGCGACATCACACTGCAGCGCCAACTGGTCCGGTGCCGCGTCGCCCGGGTTCAGATCCAATACTGCAACCGAAGCGCCGGCGGCGGCGAGCCGGGCGGCCGTCGACGCGCCAATTCCCGATGCGCCTCCGGTTACCAGCGCGACGAGACCGGTGAAGTCCGCCGTCACCGCTCACTCACCGATTCCTCGGGTGCATCGAGTTCGGATCCGCCGGCAATGACCTGTCGTTGTCGTCCGAGCCCGTCAATTTCAACCTCGACCACGTCACCAGGTTTCAGATACGGGAATCTGCCGGACAGCGCAACTCCTTCAGGCGTTCCGGTAAGCACCACATCTCCGGGCTCAAGGACGAGATACTGGCTCAGGTGGTGCACCAGATAGTCAACTGGGAAGATCATGTCCGCCGTAGTGGAATCCTGGCGCTGTTCACCATTGACCCAACTGCGGAGACCTAACCTGTCAGGATCCACCTCGTCAGCGGGGACGAGCCAGGGGCCCAGCGGCGAGAATCCTGGTGCGCACTTGCCTTTTGACCATTGGCCACCAGATTCCTCCAGTTGGTAAGTCCGTTCGGAAACGTCATTGGCTACCAGGTAGCCGGCGATGTGGTCACCCGACCGCTCGCGCGATTCCAGGTAGCTTGCCCTTCGTCCGATCACTATGCCGAGCTCCACCTCCCAATCGGTGGTGGTGCTGTTCCGGGGAAGGACCGTCTGGTCGTAGGGACCTGCCAGAGTGTTCGGGGTTTTCAGGAAAATAATGGGTATGGTCGGCGGCTCCGAGCCAGACTCCGCTGCGTGAGCTGCGTAGTTCATGCCAACACAGATAATTGCTTGCGGCCGGGCGATGGGCGAACCAATCCGGCCGGCGTGCTGAAGCTCTGGCAGCGTCCCGTCAGCCAGCGCCCGCCGGGCACGTTCGATTCCGTCGGCCGCAAGGAACTCGCCGTCGATCTCAACAGTGAGACCGGATAGATCATACGTCTTTTCGACACCCGAGGAGTCGGCGTCGAGGACAGCCGGAATCTCTTCGCCTGGCTCGCCAATCCTTATCAGTTTCACTTGTTGTTTCCTGCCTTTTTTTACATGGAACCTTGGTGCCCCAAACCTGGTAGCGCCGCCTGTCGAGACACCTCGCAACGCTGTTGGCTGTCATGATCCAGAATACAGAATCTGCCAACGTTGACAAGGCAGACATCGGATGTCTAGTCTCAGGAGCACCGGTGCCATGTTAAGAGACATCGTCCGGGGCCGCCGCAGCAAGGGAGTTTAGTCAGTGAGTACCATCACAGCCGTCTCGATCAGCGACGTCCGCTTCCCCACTTCCACGTCGCTGGACGGTTCGGATGCGATGAATCCTGATCCCGACTATTCGGCCGCCTACCTCAGGATTGAGACCGATGCCGGGGACGGCCACGAGGGCCACGGCTTCGTTTTTACGATTGGCCGCGGAAATGACGTGGTGGCTGGCGCCCTGGCGGCCCTGGTCCCGTTCGTTAAAGGCAAAAACGCGGAGCACCTCCTCGCTGACATGGGCGCTGTATCCCGGAGCATGGTGTACGACTCCCAACTCCGGTGGTTGGGTCCGGAAAAAGGTGTGATGCACATGGCCATTGGTGCCGTGATCAATGCCCTTTGGGACCTCAAGGCCAAGCGTGCAGACCTACCCCTATGGCAACTACTTGCCCGGATGACACCGGAGGAACTGGTGTCCCTGGTGGACTTCCGCTATCTGACCGATGCCCTCACCGAGGCGGAGGCCCTTACGATCCTCCGTGACGCTCGCCCCGGGCGAGCCACGCGGGAAGCTGAATTGCTTGCCGACGGATACCCGGCGTACACGACCACGCCGGGCTGGCTCGGATACAGCGACGAAAAGCTTGCCCGCCTGTGCCGGGAGGCGGCGGCGGATGGGTTCCACCAGATCAAACTCAAGGTCGGCGCCCACCTGGAGGACGACATTCGCCGTTTGAAAGTGGCCCGCGCAGCGTGCGGGCCCACCATGCGGATTGCCATCGACGCCAACCAACGCTGGGACACTGATGAGGCCGTCGCCTGGGTCAAGGCCCTGGAGGATTCCGATATCGCATGGGTGGAGGAACCGACCAGTCCCGACGACATTCTCGCGCACGCGGCTATCGCAAGGGCCATCGCTCCAATTCCCGTCGCCACAGGCGAGCATGCGCAGAACCGGATCATTTTCAAACAGATGCTGCAAGCCGGATCGCTGGAAGTGCTACAGCTGGACGCTGCGCGGGTGGCGGGGGTGAACGAAAACATCGCCATCCTGCTCCTGGCTGCCAAGTTTGGAGTACGGGTCTGCCCGCACGCCGGCGGCGTTGGATTGTGTGAAGCGGTGCAGCATTTATCGATGTTCGACTTCGTAGCGGTGTCCGGAACGAAGGAGGGCCGGGTCATCGAATTTGTCGATCATCTGCATGAGCATTTCATCGCCCCGGTCGAATTGCACCATGGACACTACCGCGCTCCACTGGTCCGGGGAGGCGGTAGCGAGATGAAGGCGGCCTCCCTCATCGAGTTTGCGTTCCCCGACGGACCGGTATGGTCGGCAGCCGCTTTGACTATGGCAAAGTGACATCATGGAAAGAGAAACAATTGCGGTGCACACCCGGCTCAAACCGGGCAAAGAGGCGGAGTACGACCGGATCCACCGGCAGATCCCGGCTGAACTTGATGAGGCGATGCGTCAGATTGGCGTCCACAACTGGCGCATTTGGCGCAGCGGCCGGGAGTTGTTCCACCTCATCGAAGTCGATGACTACTCCCGTATGCGCACGTTCCTGGCGGAGCATCCAGCCAACCTCCCTTGGCAGGCGCAGATGTCCGAGCTGCTGGAGATCGAGGACAGCTACTCCGGCGATGACCGCGGCATTCCACTGGTCTGGGGTCTACCTCAGCGATGACCACGCTTGCGTTGGGCCCCCTGGGCTACGGAGCCGCCGCGCTGGGGAACCTGTACTCGAGGATTGACGACGACGAAGCCGTGTCGACGCTTATCGCCGCCTGGGACGGCGGCATTCGCTATTTTGACACCGCACCCCACTACGGACTCGGTCTCTCCGAGGAACGGCTTGGTGCGTTCCTGCGAACCAAACCACGTTCAGACTTCCTGCTTTCCACCAAAGTCGGCCGACTCCTGGTAGATAATCCCCAGTTTGAGCCTGGGAACAGGGACACCGAGGGTTTCGACGTCGAGGCCCGCACACTCAGGCGATGGGACTACTCGGAGGCGGGCATCCGCCGCAGCCTGGACGAGTCCCTCGCCCGGCTCGGAGTCGACTCGGTGGATATCCTGTACCTGCACGATCCGGAAGTGCACGGGCTGGCGGCTGCTCTTTCGACCGCGCTTCCGACACTGCGGAAACTTAAGGCCGAGGGTCTGGTCCAGGCGGTTGGCGTCGGTTCCAACTCGGCGGAGGCCGTCGCTACCCTGCTTGCGAAGTCAGCGCTCGACGTCGTGATGCTTGCCGGCCGCTACACTCTGCTGGAACAGCCAGCTCTCGGCACCTTGCTTCACCTCTGCGAGGAGCGGGGCACACGGGTAGTCGCGGCGGGAGTCTTCAATTCCGGCATCCTGGCGAGGAGCGCGGTTCCGGAGACGACCCATTACAACTATCAGCAGGCCCCAGCCGAACTGCTCCACCGGGCGCGGGTGTTGGCTGGCATCTGCCGCCGGCACGGTGTTGAACTACCCGCTGCCGCCCTGCAATACCCGCTGAGACACCCAGCTGTGTGCAGCGTGGTGATTGGGGCCCATGGGGCCGATCAGATGTCCAGCAATATCGCCAACATGGCCGCACCCGTATCCGATGCCCTCTGGGCGGACCTCACCGCCCAAGGTCTGATCCCTCCGGAGTCCACCACCGCATGATCGACGCGCACCTCCACCTCTGGGACCTCGGACGGGGTGGCTATGACTGGATCACACCCGATTTCGGCGAACTGCACCGTGACTTTACCGCAGCACAGGCACGGGACGAGTTGGACCGGGCGGGTATCGCGGAGGCTGTCCTGGTCCAGGCCGAGGACTCGATCGCGGACACCACGTTCCTGCTCGCTACCGCAGAGGCCACTACCTGGATCCGCGGGGTTGTGGGGTGGGTCCAACTGGACAATCCTGGGGCGGCGGCCGCCCAGTTGGAGCAGTGGCTGGAGTATCCGCTATTTACCGGCGTGCGTCACCTCGTCCACGGTGACCCGCGGGACGGATTTCTAGCGCTGCCGGAGGTCCGGCGATCGCTTGCGCTGGTGGCGGCGGCCGGACTCCCGCTGGACGTCCCCGATGCGTTCCCCCGTCATCTCTCTGCCACCGCGGACCTCGCTGCCGCCTTGCCCGAACTGACCGTGGTCGTAGACCACCTGGGCAAGCCGCCCCCTGTTGGCTCGGCCGCCTGGAGCCGGTGGCGGGAGCAACTGGTCCGCTGCGCCGCCTCCCCCAACACCGTGGCGAAACTTTCGGGATTGCGGATTCCTCACGCGGAGTACAGCGTTGAACTGCTCGAACCTGTCTTTACCACGGCCCTCGAACTATTCGGCCCGGACCGCCTGATGTACGGCGGGGATTGGCCCATGACCGTTCCATTCGGCGGTTATCAACCGACGTGGGAGGTGCTGAAGACTCTGATTGGTTCGTTGAGCCCGGCCGAGCAGGAGGCCGTGCTTGCAGGAACAGCCACACGCACCTACCGTAGAACCAACCTGTAATAACACCTTCGCTGCCAGCCCTTGGACGGGGTAACACAGCCGGTGCACCCCCGACGAACGGCTCGACATGTCCAACCAGTCCGCCGGAACCATTCCCGCAGCGGCCTCCATGATCCGGGATACTTCCACCCCGATGTATCAACAATTGTGCGACCGCCTGGCCCACGACATTTCGTCGCGTAAACTTGCACCCGGATTCCGACTCCCAGGTGAGCATGGGATGTGCAGGCTCTACGGAGTGTCCCGCACCGTCGTCCGACAGGCTCTGGGTCAGCTGGAACGCGACGGCGTTGTCGAACGGGTCAAGGGGAAGGGCACCTTCGTGGCACCGCATAAGGTTGCCAAGAGTCTCGTTCACACGCCGCGGGGATTGTACGCGGACGTCGAGGCTCGCGGCAGGACGGCGCACAGCGATGTGCGACGCCAGGCACTTGTCCCCGCTGATGAGGCAGCGGCCGAGGCTCTCCGTGTTGCTGTCGGCGATCCTGTCGTAGCGATCGAACGACTTCGCTACGTCGAAGGCTCACCCTGGTCCCTGACCACTACCTACCTGCCGGCGGCGCTTGCATCACTGGTCCTCGATGCGGACCTGAGCAGCCAGTCGCTGTATGCCTTGTTGGCCGAGAATAATATCCGGGCCGACCACGGAATCCGCTCGGTGGAAGCGACGGTTGCCACCAAAATCCAGGCCGACGCGCTCCAAGTCGCGAAGGGATCGCCGCTCATGCTTCTGCGGAGTGTCATTTACGATGCCACAGATACCCCGGTGGAATTTTTTATCGCTCACCATCGCGGGGACCAAAGCCGCTTTGAATTCCGGATCGACGCCGAGACCTCCTCATCTGCGCAGCCCGGCTTTCACCGGGTGACAACCGGCGCCTGACCAGGCACCAGCCCCAGGGTCGAGCGCCGCGTCCCGCGACTCGAACAAATGGTCGGCACCCGCGTTGTGGAACAGTTGACTATCGCCAACCCGGCGCGGGTCCTATCCTGGCCCGGCGATCCCGCATCGCAGGAGACGATTGAGCCTTAACCGTTGATGGCCCCCGCAGGTGCGAAGGCCATCAACAGTTGTGGGTCGCTACTCGTACAGAACCGGTGCGATTTCCGGGTCGTCGATGTTGTCTGCGTTATAGAAGTAAAACGGGGTATCCGTGATGGGCTCCTGCTCTTCGCCGTCGATTGCCTTCATCGCCGCCTCAACAGTTGCGGCTCCCATACCAATGGGATCCTGGGTAATAGCGCCCGCCATCACTCCACTCCTGATGGCGTCGGTCTGTGCCTTGCCCGAGTCGAATCCGATGATCTTCAACTCGCCCGGTTCAAGTCCGAGCTCGTTGACGCCATTGACGATGCCGATCGCGGAGCCTTCATTCGTGCCATAGAGGCCCTTGAGGTCGGGATTGGACTGGATCATGGCCTTCGCAATATCGGCTGATTTCAGGTGGTCACCATCGCCGTACTGGATGTCAACGACAGTGATGTCCGGGTATTCGGATTCCATTCGTTCCACGAAACCGTCCCGACGTTCCACTCCCGTGCTGTTGATCTGGCTGTGACCGACGATTCCGACCTCGCCGGATCCGCCGATCAGTTCAGCCATGTTATCCGCGGCTAGCGCTCCAGCGTCCTTGCTGTTGGTCTGAGCCAGGTTGACCGGGTAGTCGCTCGCACAGCCAGCATCGAATTGCACTACCGGGATGCTCGCCGATTCGGCTTCATCCATCAATGCAACGCAGGCTTCGGGGTCGAGGGCCGCATAGGCGATGGCGTCGGGTGCGCGGTCGATGGCAGCCTGGAGCATCTGCAGCTGCGCATCAACTTCGGTTTCCGATGCGGGGCCTTCGAACGTCACTTCGACGCCAAGTTCCTCTGCCTTCTCTTCGGCGCCCTGTTTGACTGCCTGCCAGAACTGGTGCTGGAACCCCTTCGATACCATCGCGATGTAAACCTTGTCGCCGGTACCTGCCGAGTCGAGTTCCGAGTCGGTGCTGCCCGCTGAATCGCCGCAGGCGCTTAGCGAGAGGGCCGAGACCATCAGGCCTGCCGCAAGTGCTTTCTTTCCGAATTTCATGATTTCTCCATTTTCGTGTCCGGACGGCATCAGCGCCGACCTTCGGTGTGTGGTGAGACTTGGAATCGTGCTGGCCTACAAGTGATGGCTGGATGCTCTGACTGTTGAGCTCTTTGGGTGCCACCGTGATAGTTGGCCAACGGTGTTAGACCTCACGGCGGCGCCGGAGGGAATCGGTGAAGACGGCAACCAGGATCACGACGCCGACGACGACGTTCTGCCATTCGGTCTGTACCGACATGATGCGCAGCCCGTTGATCAGGACGCTCATGATGAGCGCGCCGATCAGGGTACCGAGGATGGACCCCCTGCCTCCCATAAGTGAGGTGCCGCCGATGATGACCGCGGCTATTGCCTGCAACTCATATCCCACACCCAGCTGGGGTTGAGCTGAATCGAGTCGGGCCGCGATGACCACTCCGGCGATGCCGGTGAACACGCCGGCAACGGTGTAAATGAGGATCTTCCATTTTTTCGTGTCCACACCCGAGATTTTCGTTGCTTCCTCGTTGCTGCCGATAGCGAACGTGTACCGGCCCAACAGTGTCTTGCTCAGAAGCAGGTACGCCACTATCCCCATGATGAACAGGATGAGGACCGCATTCGGTAGCCCGGGTATCAACTGGCCCAGGGAGATATCCCGAAAGCCCTCAACGTTGCTGAAGTAGATCGGCCGGACGCCGGAGATGACGAGCGCCAGACCCTGGGCAATCAGCATCATGGCGAGCGTGGCGATGAACGGTGGCAGGCCGAAGATCGATACGTTCACGCCGTTGATGAATCCCATCAGTGCACCAGTGGCTATTCCGCCCAGCACCCCCACCAGCAGTGGCAACTCCAGGTTGACCAGCAAGATGCCGGTAACCACGGCACATAACGTCATGCCCGTTCCGATAGACAGGTCGATGCCCGCAGTGACAATCACCAGGGTGGTGCCGAACGCCAGGATGCCGATCACCGCCGTCGCCAGCAAGATGCCGGAGATGTTACTCCAGGAGAAGAAATTTTCACTGGCTAGAGAAAAAAACAGCACCAGGACCAGCAGGGTGCCAAATGCCAGCGACTGCTGCAGTCGCTGACGCAGGAATGATGCCTGCCTTGCGCCTGACCGTTCTGAAGCCGGCTTTGACGGCGCCGTTGTCGAAGTTTTACTCATTCTAAGGTGCTCCCTACTGCGTCATTCTCGTGGCATAGTCCATAATTTTGGCCTGGTCGGCGCCTTCGCTATCCATCTCACCGGTGATCCGGCCGGACGCCATTACGATGACGCGGTGGGACAGCCGGAGCACTTCAGGCAGTTCGGAGGAAATCATGATGATCGATTTTCCGCGGTCTGCAAGCTCGTTGAGCAGCCGGTAGATCTCTTCCTTCGCGCCAACGTCGATCCCCCGGGTGGGCTCGTCGAAGATCAGGATGTCGCAGTCTCTCGCCAACCATTTGGCGATGACTACCTTCTGCTGGTTTCCGCCAGAGAGATTCTTCGTGGTGGCGAACATCGAGGGAGTCTTGATGCGCAGCTGCTCGATATATTTCTTTGACGTCCCTTTGCCTGGACCAGTCCGCATAAATCCGAACGGATTCGCGTATTGGCCCAGGGATGAGAGGAGGATGTTGGTGTTGACATCCCGGTCGAGCAGGAGGCCGAGGGCCTTTCGATCCTCCGATAGATAACCCACACCTTTGCGGACAGCGTCGGCTGGCTGGCTGATGCGCGTCTCGTCGCCATTGATGAAAATCTTTCCGGCGGTGATGGGATCAGCCCCAATGATGGCCCGGGCCAATTCAGTCCGGCCCGCTCCCATGAGTCCGGAGAATCCAAGGATTTCACCTCGTCGGAGTTCGAAACTTACCTCCCGCAGCAACTTCTTGGTACTGAGGTTCTCGACCCGCAGGACGACGTCGTCGACGTTGGACCGCTGGATGCTCGCAGGCCGCGCATTCTCATCGATCTCGCGGCCCACCATCATTTTGATGATCTCGTGCTGGTCCACCGCTGCTTTGTCCCGGGTGCCGATGTACTTACCGTCCCGCAGGACCGTGATGCGATCGGCAATCCGCTTGAGTTCCTCCATCCGGTGGGAAATGTAGATGATCCCTATCCCTGAAGCCTTTAGGTCGCCTATCAGGCGGAAAAGCGTATCCGTTTCCGCGCTGGTGAGGGCCGACGTCGGTTCGTCCATAATGACAATCTTCGCGTCAAAGGACAGAGCCTTGGCAATCTCGACCATCTGCTGCTTGGCGACCGTCAGGTTCTCCACCAAGTCCCCCGGCACAATCTCGGTGATTGCCAGCCGTTTTAGGAGTTCTTCGGTCTGCCGGTTGAGTCTGCGCTCATCCAGAAGTCCCAATCGGAGCGGTTCGCGTCCAATGTAGATGTTCTGGGCGACGGTGAGGTGGGGCATCAGGTTCATCTCCTGATGAACAATGATGATCCCCAGTTCCTGCGCGTTACGGGGGCCGTGGATGTCGACCGGTTGCCCCTCCAGGTAAATGGTGCCAGCATCCTTTTCATAGATCCCGGAGAGGATCTTCATCAGGCTGGACTTACCGGCACCATTCTCGCCTACCAGTGCGAGGACTTCTCCACGGTTCACATCGAACTGGACATCACTGAGCGCTTGCACGCCGGGGAAGCTTTTGCTTATCCCCTCAACCTTCAACAATGTTTCGCTCACTGATGCTCCTGCCTCATCGAAGGACACTTCTCGGTCGCTTCCACACCCGAACCGAAGATACCCCCACTGACAGGCCCAGGGAAGGGCAGCCTGTATCTGGATGTATCTTCAGATGATTAATTACTAGAGTAAGGGTAAATATGACGTAGCGCACAGTTTTGGTCGGATGTTTGCAAATAGTTATATAAGGAGATTCATGCTCATTGGATGCCACGCACTGGTCTGGAACGGCTCGCAGGACGGTACGTCAATCGAGAACTCGATCCGACGGACCGCTGAAGCGGGTTTCGATCTGCTGGAGATACCGCTGATGAACCTGGCAGATTTCAATACCTCGTCCACCAAAAAAACGCTGGCCAGCCACGGCCTGAGTGCAACCGCGTCACTCGGGCTGACCGCGGGCACCGACCTGAGCAGTGAGGACACCGACGTCGTCGCTGCGGGTGAGGCATTACTTGGGAGGTGCTTGGAAATAGTTCATGAGCTGGAGTCGGGCCACCTCTGCGGCGTCATCTACAGCGCCATGCAGAAATACCAGCAGCCAGCGAGCGAGCGGGGCCGCAACAACAGCTCGGAGGCCATACGCCGCCTGGCAGAACGGGCGGCCGCTCTGGGGATCACGCTGTCGCTGGAAATTGTGAATCGTTATGAATCCAACCTCCTGAACACCGCGGGGCAGGGCATCCAATTCCTCACGGAGGTGGACCATAACAACGTCAGATTGCATCTCGACACCTACCATATGAATATCGAGGAACCGGACCTATATTCGCCAGTTGTCGCGACCGGGCAGAAGCTTGGCTATGTTCACATCGGTGAAAGTCATCGGGGATACCTGGGATCCGGTTCGGTAGACTTCGGCTCCTTTTTCCGCGCCTTGTCTGCTGTGGATTACGACGGACCTATCGTCTTCGAATCCTTCTCGTCGGCCGTTGTGTCCGGGGAACTGAGCAACACCCTCGGAGTGTGGCGTAATCTTTGGACCGATTCGGCCGAGTTGGGTGCGCATGCCAATCGTTACATTCGTGATCAATTGACGGCGATTAAATCCATTAAACTGCACTAAACATCCGACCTATACTGGTACGGAGCTACACGTCGCCAAATTATGCGTAGCTGTGCAGGACTAGAAAAAGGACCCACATGGCCAAGGAACCGTCGGACCCCCCGAATGCTGGCGTGATCATCGTCGGAAGCGTCACAGCCGACGTGACGACGTTCTCTGAGCGGCTCCCCAAAAGGGGAGAGACCATTCTGGGCGATCAGTTCACCCTGTTGCTCGGCGGGAAGGGCGCCAATCAAGCCGTTTCCAGCGGGCTTGCCGGAACCGATTCCTTCATGGTCGGTTGCATTGGCAATGATCTGTTTCAGGAACTCGTCGGTGGAGGTTTGAGGACTCACGGGGTCGACACTTCCGAATTGCGCGTGGTGAATGCTCCGACCGGTATTGCTCACATCCGCGTCGATGCGTCAGGCGAGAACGACATCGTGATGGTGCCGTTGGCGAATGAACTCCTCAGTGTGGAACAAATCGACGGAGCAATCGGCCGTCTCAGGTCCCGCGCTTCGGTACTGCTAACCCAGTTGGAGATCCCCCGGGAGATCGCTATTCACGCAATCCGTGCCGGCCGCGCAGCTGGACTGACCGTTATTCTGGACCCGGCGCCGGCGGCTATCCTCCCCGAAGAGGCCTGGGGGAACGTGGACTATGTAACTCCAAACGAAACCGAAGCGAGCCTCATAACGGGAATTGAGGTAACTGACTTTGCTTCAGCGGTGAAAGCCGGGCATTGGTTCCTGGCCAGAGGGGTGAGGAACGCCATCATCACGATGGCTTCGGCTGGCGCAGTACTCGTTGCCGAGGACCGCGAGATCGTGTTCCCGGCCTACTCGGTCGTACCCGTTGACACCACTGCTGCCGGGGACGCATTTTCCGGGTACTTCGGCGCGTCACTGGCTGCCGGACTGGGTGTCGACCACTCAATTGCGCGGGCCATGGCTGCTGGTGCTCTGGCTGTCACGAAATACGGCGCCTCAAGTAGCCTTCCCACCTCCGACGAGGTGGGTACCTTCCTCGCAACGCAGACTGACCCGAATGGAGCGTCCACATGAGAAAAAATCCTGGAATCTTGAACCCTCAGCTGTCGCGGATCATCTCGGAGGTTGGGCACACCGATCTCCTGGTCGTCACCGATGCTGGCTTGCCGATCCCGCGGAATGTGGAACGTGTTGAGCTGGCGTACCTCCCAGGAGAGCCGCCCTTTCTAAAAGTTCTCGACGCTGTACTGTCTGAGGTGGTGATCGAAGGTGCAATTCTGGCCGCTGAAATTAAGGATCACAGTCCCCGGCTGCTCGAGCTCATCCTCGAACGACTGGAAGCAGCGGGGGTCAAGCCCTCGTTCGTACCGCATTCCGACTTCAAGGCAATGTCCGTCGACGCCCGTGCCGCGGTCCGCTCGGGCGAATTCACCCCCTATGCCAACGTCATTCTTCAGGCCGGCGTCGCCTACGGGTGATCCACCAGCTAGTGCACACCCCTGAGGCTAACCTGTCAGCGATACTGACCTGAGAGCGATCTGATGAAGTTTTACCTGGATACCGCGGACCGCGTCGAAGCCAAGGCGCTGCTGCATACTGGCCTTTTTTGAAGGACTTACCACCAATCCAAGTCTCCTGGCGACGGCCGGGATCCGGACCGGCGACATCCCAGAGCTGGTGGAGTGGGCCAGTGAGGCTGGGGCAAGAACAGTTTTCGTCCAGACCTAGGGTTCAACTGCGGCCGAGCTGATTGACCGGGGACGGTGGATCTCGTCGCTGGGAGAACGCGTTGTGGCTCGATGGCCAGGTTGAAATCGCCGAGATCCAGGAAAGCATCCGGGCCTAACTCTTCGATGAGGGTCCTCGTCGCCAGTCTTCGCGAGCCGCGACAGGCGTAGGACGCTAGGACGGTCGGTTCGTCCCATCGAAGTCAGCATGGCCCGACTGCTCTAGATCCGCCAGGAGGGCCGCGCGTAGCCACTGCTCGACGCCGCTGATATGTACCATTGTGGCGGCCCGCGCTAGCTCTGCATCGCCATTTTCCAAGGCGGCGGCGATGGCGCGATGTTCGGCAAGGGTTCGCTCGACCGCGTTCTGCTGCGTGAGAGCCCGCCAAATGCGTGCCCTTACCGTCCGGCTGTTGAGCCCGGAGAGCAGTCCTGCCAGATACGCGTTGCCAGCGGCCTCAGCGATGATTCCATGGAACCGCAGGTCGTGATCGAGGAGGTCCTCCACCGACCGGGTGTCAACCTCGTCGATCTCGGCGCCCAGTCGGGCGATATCCCCAGCGGTAATCCGGTTTGCGGCAATAAACGCCGCCGAGGACTCGAGGATGCGCCGCACCTCCAGCAGCTCCATCACCGAGGTGTCACTGTGCAGTTCCACCATGAACGATACTGACTCCTGCAGCAGCTTGGGTTCGAGGCTGGTCACATACGTGCCATCGCCGCGGCGTACGTCCAGCACACGGATGGTCTCCAGCGCTTTGACCGCTTCGCGCAGCGAGCTGCGCGAGAGGCCCAGCTGTTCGCTCAGCTCTTTTTCGGGAGGAAGCCGGTCGCCCGCCGACAGCTGCCCGCCGAGAATCATGTCCTTGATTTTGGTGATCGCATCGTCGGTGAGGGCCATAAACAGATCCTAGTCGTCAGCCAACCTTTCCAGGCCCGCAAGGCTTGCTACTTCACCCGTCCTTCGCCATCTCGCATGCCCGGGAACGCAGCCACCCGGTCCCGCTTGAACCGCCGGCGATCCGGGACGTATCAGTCCGCCGCGACTCGCCAGCTGCGAGGGCCGGTCGCGGTTACCAGTCGTGGATGGTTCCGTCCTTGAGCCGGTTGAACGGCAGATAGGCGGGGGTATAGGGGTGCGCTGCGGCGGCGGCAAGATCCAGTTCGACGCCGAGCCCCGGCTGATCGCCCGGATGCAGGTAGCCGTCCTTGAAGGAGAACGACTGCTGGAATACCTCGTTAGTGAGGTCACCGTGGCGCATGTACTCCTGGATGCCGAAGTTGTGGATCGCCAGGTCCAGGTGCAGTGCCGCAGCCATCCCAACCGGCGAAATGTCGGTCGGCCCGTGGATGCCCGACTTGATCTGGTACTGCGCCGCATAGTCGAGGATCTTCTTCATCGCGCTGATTCCGCCGGTGTGGGTGACCGCCGACCGGACATAGTCGATTAGCTGTTCACGGATCAGGGTTTGGTAGTCGAACACCGTGTTGAACACCTCACCGATCGCCAGCGGCGTGGTGGTGTGCTGCCGGACCAGCCGCAGCGCGTCCTGGTTCTCGGCCGGGGTGCAGTCCTCCAGCCAGAACAGGTCATACGGTTCCAGTGACTTGCCCAACCGCGCGGCCTCGATCGGCGTCATGCGGTGATGCCCGTCGTGCAGCAGCGGCAGTTCCGGGCCGAACTCGCTCCGGACCGCCTCAAATACTGTCGGAATGTGGCGCAGATAGGCGCGGGTATCCCAGTCTTCCTCGGCTGGAAGTGCTGCCCGCTGCGCCGGCTCATAGTCGTACCGGGTGCCACCAGCGCTGGGCTGAGCGGCCACCCCGTAGACCGCGTCGATTCCGGGTACTGCGGTCTGGATCCGGATCGCCTTGTAGCCGAGGTCCAGGTGTTCGCGCACGGAGTCGAGAATCTCGGGGATGTCCCGCCCGCTCGCATGGCCGTACGCGCGGATGCCGTCCCGAGACGCGCCCCCCAGCAGCTGATACAGCGGCATCCCGGCCGCCTTGGCCTTGATGTCCCAGAGTGCGACGTCGACCGCCGCGATTGCCGCCATGGTCACCGGCCCGCGGCGCCAGTATGCTCCCCGGTACAGGAATTGCCAGGTGTCCTCAATCCGGTGGGCGTCCCGCCCGATCAGCAGCGGCACCACGTGGTGCTCAAGGTAGGCAGCAGCGGCGAGCTCGCGCCCGTTCAGGGTGGCGTCTCCGAGCCCGGTCAGGCCGTCCTCGGTGGTGACCTTCAGGGTGACGAAGTTCCGGTCCGGACTCGACACGATCACTTCTGCGCTCTTGATTTTCACTTGGGTCTCCTCGGTATTCAGTGCACATGATTGAGCGGAACGGCTTAGCGGATGGTGCTGCCAGCCGACTGCGCTGCCAGGGCCAGTTCGCCACGGTAGGGCAGGTTTTCCCAGTCCCCGGAACCGGCGACGGCGAAAGACCCAAGCGTGACGCCGCGCAGCAGTCGTCCGGCGGTCGGCTCGGCGTCAAGTAAGGCCGACAGGTAGCCGGCAGTGAACGCGTCCCCGGCTCCCACCGTGTCCACGACCGGCACGGGTAGCGCAGCCTGGTGGACCGTCGGTTCCCCTGGGGCATAGGCGGAAGCGCCGGCCGCACCCCGTTTGATAACGACCTCGCTGACCCCGCGCCGATGCAGACTCGCCACCGCCTCGGCTTCAGAGACACCGGATGCCACGAGGGCGAGTTCGTCGTCGGAGGCAATGATGACGTCGGCCAGCTCCGCCAGCGGGCCCAGCGTCGCCTCGGCGTCCGGACCACTCCATAACTTGGACCGGTAGTTGACGTCAAAACTGACCAGGATGCCGCGGCGCTTTGCCTCCCCGGCGGCCCACAGCGTCGCCTCGGCAGCGCTGCGGGAAAGCGCCGGAGTGATCCCGGTGAGGTGCAGGATCCGCGGGTGCCCGTCGAGCGCCGCCCGCAGATCGTCGATGCACAGCACCGAACCCGCCGAACCCGCCCGGTAGTAGGCGGCACGCGATACGTCGGCGATCCGCTTCTCGAGCAGCATCAACCCCGTCGGCCGCGCGGAGTCGATGACGACGCCGTCGGTCACCACAGCTTCGGCGCGCAGCGTCCGCAGCGCGAAGGTGCCCACCTCATCGGCGCCGAGCCTACCCACCCAGCTCACCCGGTGGCCGAGCCGGGACAGGCCGATAGCGACGTTGGTTTCGGCACCGCCGAGCGACATGGTCATCGCTCCGCCAGCCCGCAACAACCCGGCAGCACGCAGGGACGCCATCGTTTCGCCGAAGGTGACTACGTCCACCGACGGACCGTCGCCAGTGCTCTCACTCATCCGGCGACCGCTGCCGCAAGCTCCAGGTACCGCCGGGCACGGTGGCGCAGTTCGGCAAGGTCCCCGCCCGACGCCGAGTCCCCCACCAGCGGTGACCCCACGCCGACGGCGACGGCGCCGCGGGCCAGGTAATCGGCCGCCGCGGCCTCGTCCACCCCACCGACCGGCACAAACGGGATCCGCGGGAACGGGTCGCGCAGAGCCGAGAGGTACCGCGGCCCACCGAGGGACGCAGGGAAGAGTTTGACTGCTGTTGCACCCTGATCCATTGCCGTGAGCACCTCGGTGGGAGTCAACGCACCGGCAATCACGGGAAGCTGCAGCCGGACCGCCGCGGCCACCGACGCCGACACGGCCGGGGTCACCACGAACTGGCCGCCGGCAGCCGCGACCCGCCCGGCGTCGTCGGCGGTCAGGACCGTCCCGGCCCCGATGGTCGCCCGGTCCCCCACCTCCCGGCGCACTCCGGCGATCACGTCCACCGCGTCCGGGGTGTTCAGCGACACCTCAAGATGGCGGACCCCCACCTCCACCAGGGCCACGGCTGCCCGGATCGAGGCATCACGGTCGGTCCCGCGGACGATGGCCAGCAGACGGGAGCTGGAGAGTCCTGCAAGGAAGTCAGACATGGGTGGTCCTTTCGTAGGGCTGGGAGGCCGATTTACCACTCGGCGTAGGAACCGTCGTCGTGCCGCCACACGGGTGAGCGCCAGGCGTGGCCGCTCTTGTCCACCCGGCGGACTGCGGCCTCGTCGATCTCAATACCCAAGCCCGGCCCGGTCAGGCGCTCCACGTGGCCGTCAACGAACTTCAGCGGAGTCTTGTCGACCACGTAGTCGAGCACCTCGGCGCCCTGGTTGTAGTGGATGCCGATGCTCTGTTCCTGGATCAGGAAGTTGGTGGTGGCGAAGCCCACCTGGAGGCAGGCGGCGAGAGCCAACGGTCCCAGTGGGCAGTGCGGCGCGAGCTGCACATCGTAGATTTCGGCCAGGGACGCGATTTTGCGGACCTCGGTGATGCCGCCAGCGTGGGACAGGTCCGGCTGCGCGACGGCGATCCCGGCCTGCAGCACCGGGAGGAACTCCTGCCGGTTGTAAAGGCGCTCCCCGGTGGCGATCGGGATGGTGGTGGAGCTGGTGAGCCCCCCGATCAGGTGCGAGTTCTCCGGCACAGTGGGCTCTTCCAGGAAGAACGGGTGCAGCGGTTCCAGTAGCGGCGCGACCCGCCTGGTGTTGGCGAGGGTGAACCGGCCGTGGAAGTCGACGGCGACGTCGCGGTGCGGACCGAGCACCTCGCGGGCAGCGGCGACGCGTTCCACGACGGCGTCGATTTCCGCGACGCTGCCGAGCGGGCTCATCCTGCCGCTGGCGTTCATCTTCACGGCGGTCAGCCCCACCTCAAGCTGAGCGGAGATGGAGTCGGCCACCTCGGCGGGATCATCGCCGCCCACCCACCCGTACATCCGGATCCGGTCGCGGACGTGCCCACCGAGCAACTGGTGCACGGGCACGCCAAGGGACTTCCCGGCGATGTCCCACAGAGCCTGGTCCAGGCCGGCGACGGCGCTGGCCAGGATGGCTCCCCCACGGTAGAAGGACCCCTTCGTCATGACCTGCCAGTGGTCCTCGATCCGCAACGGATCCGCGCCGATCAGCAGTTCGGACAGCTGCTCGACGGCGGTCCGCACCGTCTCGGAGCGCCCCTCCACCACGGGCTCGCCCCAGCCGACGATGCCGGTGTCCGTCTCCACCCTGACAAAAAGCCAGCGCGGTGGGACAAGGAAGGTTTCGATCCTGCTAATGCGCATGAATGGTGCTTTCGGAGAGGTACGCGACAATGTGGTCGACCATTGCCCGCGGTGGAAGGGAAAGGTCGACGGTCAGGCCACGTTCGTCGTCGCCCAGGGTCTGCAGGCTCTCGTATTGGGAGGCCAGCAGCGACGGCGGCATGTACTCGTGCTCGCGCGCTGAGATCCGCGCGGCCACCAGCTCCATGGTCCCGTGCGGGTGGACCACCACCAGCTCCGGCGCGTGCCCGCGGAGCAGGTCCCGGTACGCGAGCTTGAGGGCTGAACAGGCGACGACGACGCCCCCCTCCCGTCCGTCGGCCAGTACCGCGCCGACGGCGTGCAGCCAGGGCAGCCGGTTGTCGTCGGTCAGCGGGGTGCCAGCAGCCATCAGGGCTTTGTTGTCCGCGGGGTGCAGGTCGTCGCCGTCGACGAAGCTGACGCCGAGGCGTTCTGCAAGCAGGGCCCCGATGGTGCTTTTGCCAGAACCTTGCACCCCCATGACCACGATCGGTGGGGTAGGTGTAGCCGTCATGGTCTAGCCCTTGGTTGCGCCGGCGGTGAGACCGGAGACGATGTACTTCTGGGTGAACAGGGCAATCACCATGATCGGGATGGTGACCACCACCGAGGCGGCCATCAGTCCTCCCCAGTCAATGCTGGCGTAGGCAACGAAGTTGAAGATGGCTACGGGCAGGGTCTTCGTCTCGGCGCCGGAGAGTACCAGGGCGAACATGAAGTTGTTCCACGAGAAGATGAAGGACAGGATGCCGGCCGTCGCTACGCCGCCGATGGACAGCGGCAGGGTGATCCGCAGGAACGCGCCGATGTGGGTGAGGCCATCCACCCGGGCGGCCTCTTCGAGTTCCAGTGGCATCGAATCGTAGTAGGACATCATGATGTAGACGATCAGCGGCAGGGCCACGAACATGTGCGAGAGGATCAGCACCCCGTACCCGCCCACCAGCGAGAGGTTGGAGAACACGTAGTACCAGGGCACCAGCAGACTCACACCCGGGATGATGCGCGCCATCAGCACCACCAGCGCCGAGCGGCGCATCGCGAACCGGCTCATGGAATAGGCGGCCGGGACACCGATGATCAGGGACAGGGCGGTGGACGCGAACGCCACCCAGAAGCTGTTGAACACGAACGAGAAGTAGTTGTTGCGGCCCAGCACCGTCTCGTAGTTGGCCGTGGTGGGGGTGAAGATCAGGGTTTTGCCGGCGTCATAGATGTCAACGTTGGTCTTCAGGGAGGCAAGGAACATCCAGACCAGCGGGGCAATGAACGCGAGGACCACAAGCGTCAATGCGACAACGCGGAAGATTTTGTAGCCCTGCCGGCGCAGTGGCTTCTTCCGGCGCTTCGGGATACCGGTGGGCTGGGTGCTGCCCTGGCTCAGGATGGGGGCGATCGTGCTCATGAGCTACACGTCCTTCCGGCGCCGGGTCAGAACCCACATGGCCGCGATGATGATGAGGAAGAAGAGAATCAGGACGGTTGAGGACAACCCGTAGTCGTTGTAGTCGAAGCTGAGCCCGTAGGCGTAGATGTTCAACGTTTCCACCTCGTTGAAGGATCCGCCGCCGCGGCCCTTGGTGGCGTACAGCAGGTCGAAGGTCTTGAGGGCGTCGATGCTGCGCAGCAGGACGGCGACAATGATGGTCGGCATCAGCAGTGGGGCGGTGACGTAGCGGAAGCGCTGCCAGGCGTTGGCACCGTCGATTCGGGCCGCTTCGTCGGGTTCCTCGGACAGGGAGGTGAGGCCGGCGAGCAGGATGATGACCACCATGGGGGTCCACTGCCAGATGTCGATGAAGATAACCGTGGGCAGGGCGGTCGCCTGCCCGGAGAGCCAGGGCTGAGGAGGAATGCCGACGAAGCCGAGCACCTGGTTGGCGAACCCGATGTTGGGGTCGAAGATCAACCGCCACATCATGCCGACGGCCACCGGGGTGGCGACCAAGGGAAGAAGGATCGCCACGCGGACCCATTTCTCGCCCTTGAACGGGCGCCACAGCAAAAGGGCGATGCACATGCCGAGGATCATCTGGACGGCGAGCGCCACCGACGTGAATGCGAAGGTACGCCCCACGGCGGGCCAGAAGCGTTCCGTATCGGTCAGCACTTCGGCGTAATTGGCGAACCCAATGAAGTCGGATTCGGCGCGAACCGACCCGGAGGAGTCGGTCAGGCTCAGGTACATCGTCCAGCCGAGCGGGAAGATGATGAGAATGCCGACGAAGATCATGGCCGGGGCTGCGAAAAGCCACTTCCGGTGATTGTTGGCCCAGTCGGAGTAGGCCTTGTAACGGGTGTTCCCCGGCCTACGGTCCTTCGGCGGGATGGTCCTCGGTGGCGAGGCGACAGTCATGGTCAACGTCCTTGTTGCAGGAAGTGCATCGGTTGCATTCTTGGCGGGGTGAAGCGCGTGAGGGTGATGGTGGCGCCGCCTGGCGGGGTTGTCTCCGCCGGGCGGCGCCACATCGTGGGACGGCTACGGGAGCCGCCGTCGGACGCTATTCGCGTTCGTCGTCCAGGAAGGCCTGGAAGGATTCGCTCGCTGCGTCAGCGGCCTCTTCGACGTCGCCGCCGGTGATGCCGACCACGATCGGATCCCCCACCACTTCACGGGCTTCGGCGACGTTGATCACGAGCGGGCGGTCGTAGCCGACGCCGTTTTCGGCGCTGGCTTCGATGGCTGCAGCAAGATCTTCGGGGTAGGTCGAGGTGCCTTCAGGATCGGCCCAGACCGAGGTACGTGGCCCGGGAACCCCTTCCTGCTGGATCTCGAGAACCATTTCTTTACTGGTGGCCCATTCGAGGAACTTCCAGGCGTTGTCCTGGTTGTTGGACGCCTCGTTGATGCCGAGGCCCCACGACGGCACATTGTAGGGCTTGGAACCGGCGGGGCCGGCCGGCAGTGGGGCGAAGCCTACGTTCTCGGCTACCTGCGAGTTCGCCGGATCGGTGGCGTTCTGGTACAGGCTGTCAGCCTCGGTGTAGAAGGCTGCGCCGCCCTGGGTGAAGATGGCCATCGCTTCGGGCCAGCTCATGTCGGTGCTGACATTCTCGGGACCGTATTCGTTGATCATGCGGCCGTAGTATTCGTAGGCTTCCTTGGCTTCTGGTGAGGCGATGGCCGAATTGCCTTCCTCGTCGATGAAGTCACCGCCGAAGCTGTAAAGGAAGCTGGAGAACTGGGTGACGGCCGGTGACTTGCCGGTGCGGGCAACGAAGCCTGCGACGTCGGGGTTCTCTTCACTGATCTGATGGGCAGCGGCTTCGAGTTCCTCAAGGGTTTTGGGGACCTCAAGGCCCGCCTCCTCAAGGAGGTCGGTGCGGTAGTACAGCACTTCGCGTTCGGTGATGGTCGGGACGCCGACCACCTTGTCTTCGAAGGTAGTGGAGTCCACGGGGCCGCTCTGGAAGTCGGACCATTCCCATTCGGGGTTGGATGCGACGCGCTCGGTCAGGTCTGCCAGGTAACCGTTCTGGGCGAACAGCTTGCCCTCCTGCAGAGGCCGGTACATCATGACGTCGATCTCGTCGGTGCCAGCGTTGAGCTGCACGTTGTACTGGGCCGAAAGCTGGTCTTCGCCGAGCTGCGTGAGCTCAACCGTCAGCCCGGTTTCTTCCTCAAATTCGGGGATGGCCTCGATGATCTTGTCGGTCCACACGTGATTGGCAAGGGTGACCCGCAGGGTGTCGGACGCTGCGTCGCCGCCACCTCCGCCGCATGCTGCAAGGGTTCCGCCCAGCAATGCCGTGACCGCCAGTCCGGCTACCCGCATAGTTTTGCGCTGCACTGTTGCTCCAGTTCTCTTCGTTGAGGACACCCGCGTCGACCGGGGCCAGGAGTAGATGATCGGTTTACATCTGCTATAAACCATGATGTTAGTGACAAAGATCATACTTATGCAACCCCGTTACTCAAATGGGATGCTCTTGGTACGCTTCATTTCATGCAGCCACCCGAATCCCTCCCTACTGGTGATGTCTCCCCCGGTGTTGTGTCCTCTGGTCTGCACGCATCGGTCATTGATCAAATGGGGCTGGCCATCGGCGCGGGCGAGTGGGCTGCGGGATCGGTGATGCGGATCGAGGAACTCGAGGAGCGCTACGGCGTCTCCCGCTCGGTCATCCGCGAGGTGCTGCGCGTGCTCGCATCGATGGGCATGGTCGAGTCGCGACGTCGGGTGGGCGTCCAGGTGCTTCCCGCCACGGAGTGGAATCTTTACGACCGCCAGGTCATCAGGTGGCGGCTTGCGTCACCGGGCAGGGTGGCCCAACTCCGGTCACTGACCGAGTTGCGGACCGCCATTGAGCCTCAGGCCGCCCGGCTGGCAGCACTGCGGGCTCCCCTCGCCGACGCCAGCGAGCTAATGGGGCTGGCCGGGAAGCTGTGGGCCGCCGGTCAGGACGGGGACACCGAACTGTTCCTCACCCTCGACATCCAGTTCCATCGCCTCGTCCTGTCGAGTTCGGGGAACGAGATGTTCGGCAAACTCAACTCTCTGGTCGCAGAGGTCCTCACCGGGCGAACCCACTACGGCCTGATGCCTGAGCACCCGCACGAGGAAGCGCTTCAGCTGCACGTCGACGTCGCCAGCGCCATCCAGCGCGGCAACCCGGTCGACGCCCACCACTCAATGCTTGCCATCATGGAACGTGCCATGACCGAGATGAGCACACTGTGGAACGAGGCGGCGAACAGCAACAACGTCTCATCGGTTTCTAAAATTTCCCACCGGAACAGCTTTTACGGAAGTAAAATTGGAGTCACAGAGATGAAGGAGGATCACCCGTAACCACCGACCGCGGCACCCTTGGGTACCGCCTGAGTTAGGAGAACTGTGATGGAAAGAAACCCGGAGGACCCGCAGGTAGTCGTTGGAGTTGACGGCTCGGGGCCCTCCATTCTTGCGCTAAGGCTGGCTGCAACTTTGGCGCCGGCTTTTGGGGCTGAAGTACACGCCGTCGCCTGCTGGGACTATCCGAAGATGTACGAGGATTATCTCCTGCCGGATCCCCAGGCGTTTGAGGAGGCTGCACGTAGCCACCTCATCGCGGCTGTCGAGGAGGCTTTCGGCGCTGAACCGCCTCCCGGTTTTACCAGCGTTGTCGTGCGGGGACACGCGTCGACCCGGCTGATCGAAGCGGGCGCCGCGGCGCACCTGCTCATTGTCGGTCGGCGCGGCCACGGTGGCCTCCGTGGCTTGCATCTGGGGTCCGTGAGCAACGCCTGCGTTGCTCACGCCACGTGCCCTGTTCTTGTTGTCCACGACGACGGGAAGCCCCAGGTCCACCACCGCTGGAGGGACCGTTATCACGAGAATCGACCCCTGGAGCCGTATGACCTGCTCTGACGTGGCCAGCGTTCCCAGTGCCGAGCCGTTTTAGACCTGGCGATCAGCCGAAAAACGTCGTCGCTTCGTCATAGCGAGACTGCGGGACGGTCTTGAGTTGCGCCACTGACTCTTCGAGGTTTACCCGCACGATGTCGGTCCCGCGCAGGGCAACCATGGTGCCCCAGGCGCCGTCGTGAACGGCGTCTACCGCTGCCATGCCCAGCCGGGTGGCCAGCACCCGATCTGATGCACTCGGCGCACCTCCACGCTGGATGTGCCCAAGAGTTGCGGACCGCGTTTCAATCCCGGTTCGTTGTTCAATGATGGGTGCGAGCCGTTCGCCAATGCCGCCCAGCCGGGGTCGGTTGAAGGCATCGAGTCCGCGTTCCGAGTGGGGCTGGCTCATCTCCGCCGAGACAAATCCCTCGGCCACAACCACCAGCGGGGTTCTTCCCCGGTGAAAAGGCTTCGCCACCCACTCACAGATCTCCGCCATACTGGGTTGCTGTTCCGGGATGAGAATTGCGTGGGCACTCGTAGCCATTCCCGCGTGTAGGGCAATCCAGCCGACATGGCGTCCCATGACCTCAGCAATCATGCAACGGTGATGCGATTCGCCGGTGGTTTTCAGCCTATCGATCGCCTCGGTCGCGATCTCCACCGCAGTGTCGAAGCCAAAAGAATAATCAGTCGCGGAAAGGTCGTTATCCACCGTTTTGGGGACACCAATAATCCGCACGCCATCATCACTGAGAATCTTCGCGGCGGCGAGGCTTCCCTCACCACCAATAACAATCAGCGCATCCACCCCGAGAGAACGAAGGTTCGCTTCGATGTGCTCCACGCCGCTGCCCTCGCCGAAAGGGCTGGTGCGGGAAGTGCCGAGGATAGTTCCACCCAGTTTCGCGATACCACGGATGCTCATCCAGTCCAGGATGATCGAGTTGTTTTCAACCAACCCCCGCCAGCCGTCGATGTAACCGATGAACTCGTCGCCGTGGTTCCGGATCCCCCTGAGCACACAGGACCGGATCACGGCGTTCAACCCCGGGCAATCCCCGCCGCTGGTCAAAATTCCAATCCGAGCCATCACTCTTCTCCAGCCATCGTTTCGCCTTATCAGGGACCCTTGCTCTGCTCACCTCAACGCAACCACCAATCCACCGGACCTGCCATGAGGGCTTACCCGCCGTACCCATGGGGGATAACCAGCACGCATCGTGATGTAATGCATAAACCGATGGTGGCGCCGCACCTGTGTCCGGTTCCATGGCGGTTAGACGCGCATTTCGTCAGAGAGGACGGAAATGACTGATTCCTGGCTGGGGTCTGACCCACTGATTCACGGCGCACTACAGGTGGACGGCGCGCAAAAGCGGTTGAACACTGTTGCGGAGCTCGCGCGCGACCTCGCCGGACGATTCGAGCTGCAACCCCTCCTGGAACGGATCCTGGGACACGCGGCTATGCTGCTGGGCTGTGAATCGGGCTCCCTCTCACTGGTCAACGAAGCGAGCGGAACCTACGCCAAGAAAGTTGATTTCGGCGTCGGCTGCCAGGAAGGGCAAACGTTCTCGCTGGAAGAAGGCATCACCGGCCTGGTGGTGCGGGACCGCTCCACGGTGATCCTTCGGACCTACAGTGAAGTGGCGAAGGGCCATATCTCGCCCGAAGATCCGCGGTGGAACTGCGCGGTAATTGGGGTACCCATCCAGTGGGATGCACGTGTGATTGGCACCTGCATCATCTTCGGCGCCGATCCGCAGCGGGTGTTTACTCCCGACGACGCCGCGTTGGCTGAGCTTTTCGCCAGCCACGCAGCGATCGCGTTGAAAAACTCAGAGCTGCACGCCATCGCTTCTGAACGCGAACAGGAAGCCGCGATCGGAGCGGAACGGGAACGGGCGGTGCGGGACGTTCATGAAACCATCGGCCGATCCCTGGCCACCTTGCTCCTCAGTCTCGATGATGCGGACAAAGCGGTCCGGCAGGGCGGTCTGGAAGCCGCTGCGTCCCGGCACATCGGTGCCGCCCGGAATATCGCTCATGACGCCCTGGCCGAGACACGCCGCACAATCCTGGGGATGGGCCCGGCATCCCTCGCGGGCCGGGACCTCGACGTGGCGGTCGCGGCCGAACTGGCCTGGGCCGAATCGATGAGCGTTGCGAAGACGCAGCTCACCGTCATCGGATCCCCCCGTGCTCTTGCACCGGAGATTACCCACCAGGCGTTCAAGATCATCCAGGAGGCACTGGGCAACGTGGTGACACACTCGCGGGCCACGAGTGTTCGGGTGGGGTTGGTCTATGAAAGCGATTCGCTAGCAGTCCTGGTGGAAGACAACGGACGGGGATTTGATCTCGCCACAACCCACGGAGACCACTCGGCCCTGCCCTCGGGTTGCCTCGGGCTGCATGGGATGACCTCGCGTGCCGTCCATCTGGGGGGTGACCTGCACATCGACACGATGCCCGGGTGGGGCACCAAGGTGAGGGCCACCCTGCCTGACAAGGTTCCGGAGCGGGGCGGGCACCCCCAGCCGAGGTGGAAGGTGCTGATCGCCAATGACAAGCCCCTCATCAGCGCTGGCCTGGTCAGGCTACTCCAGCTCAGCGAGCCGGCGGTCCAGATCGCCGCCGAAGTCAGCGCTCCGGCGCAGCTGCTGGACGCGTATGAACTGCTCCGCCCCGACGTCCTGGTGGTTGACCTGGATATGGTTCAGGAAGCCGATCCGGGAGTACTCACGGAGGTCAGGAAACTCGATCCACAGGCCGCCATCGTCGTCCTCACAGATAATCCCACGGTGGACCAGGTGCGGTCAGCCAAACAAGCCGGGGTGCGGGGATTCATCAACCGTAAAGCGGGAGGAGAGGCCATTGCGCGGGTGATCGTCGCAGCCGGCCAAGGGCAGGCCCTCGTGGAGGGCGATATTTTTGATTCCCTCATGGCATCCGCCCCGGAAGACACCACGCTGGACAATTTCACGGTACGCGAACGCCAGGTGCGTGACATGGTGCTGCAAGGCCTGGCGGACAAACAAATCGCCCGCCGACTGCAGATCTCTGCGAAGACCGTTGAGAAACATGTTGGATCCCTGCTACGCAAGACCGGTGCCCGCAACCGGACCATGCTGGTCAGCATGAGCGGCGTCGAGCCATCCCAGTCCACGTCGGACGTGGGTGCGACCCCCGGCATCCGCCGGGGGTCGCACCCACGAACACGATCTGTGTCCTGAAACCTGTCTGGCTAGAACACCCGCATCGCAATCTCGGCGGGATCGTTCAACAGAGACTCGATCTCGTCGTCCAGCCGGACCAGCGTGATCGATGCACCCGCCATATCGAGCGATGTGCAGTACTCGCCCACGTAGCTGCGGCCAACCGTGATGCCCTTGGCGGCCAACTGCTTGTGCGCCTGCCCGTAGAGCAGGTAGAGCTCGCTGATGGGGGTGCCTCCGAGGCCGTTCACCATCAGGGCCACGCGGTCCCCGTCCTTGAACGGCAGGTCGCTGACCACCGGCTCCAGGAGTTCATCAACAATGTCATTGGCTGGCATCATCTTGGCCCGACGCCGGCCTGGCTCACCGTGGATGCCCACACCCACCTCGATCTCATCTTCGCCCAGCTCAAAGAGGGGACTTCCCTTGGCTGGCGGTGTGCAGGCGGTCAGGGCGACACCCATCGTGCGCGTCACGGAGTTCACCTTCTCACCGATCCGGATCACCTCGTCCAGCTCCGCGCCGCGCTCGGCTGCGGCAGCAACCGCCTTGATTACGAAGAAGTTACCGGCGACACCGCGCCGGCCGATCGTGTAGGTCGAGTCCTGCACCGAAACGTCGTCGTCAATGAACAGGGTCTTCACGTTCACGCCCTCGGCGGCGGCCATCTCCTGGGCCATGTCGAAGACCATCTTGTCGCCGGTGTAGTTGTTTACCAGCAGCAGGACGCCTTTGGGTGAGGCCAGCAGCTTGGTTGTTTCGAAGACATAGTCGAACGGGGGTGCGGCGAAAACGTCACCCGGGCAGGCGGCGTCGAGCATCCCCTTACCCACAGCCATCACGTGGGCTGGCTCGTGACCTGAACCAGATCCCTGAACGATCGAGACCTTGTTTTCGTTGGGGCTGTCGGCCCGCATGATGAGGTTGTATTCCGGCACGTACTTCAGCGTGTCGGGGTTGGCCAGGGCCAGGCCTTCGAGCATTTCCGGAACAAACTGCTTGGGATCATTGACGAACTTTTTCATGAGGGCTCCACATCGTTGTGTTGAATTGAAGGTCAAAGAAGGGGCTAGCGTGCCGCCCATTCGGCGGTCAGTCGTTCGATCATGATGGCTACTGCCACCGCGCCAGCGTCGGGAGAACCGATGCTTCTTTTTCCGCTGTAGCTGGCCCGTCCCCGCCTGGCCTCCAGGGAGCTGGTGGCATCGGCTGCGGCCCGGGCTGTGTCGCAGAAGACTTTGAGGCAGGCGGCGGCGTCGGTTCCCTTGCCGAGCTCGCGTTCCAGCTCGTCCGTCGCCGGGACGATAGCATCGAGGAGGGTCTTGTCCCCGAGCTCGGCATTCCCGCGCGCCTTGATGCCATCGGTTGCACCGCGCAGCATGGCGACGACTGTCGCGCCGTCCATGATTCCTGACGCTTTCGCGGCGGCTGAGGCTCGAAGGAAGGCCGTCCCCCAGAGGGGGCCGGAAGTTCCACCAATCCGGCTGGAGATGGCCAGCGCAATTTGCTGCAGAAAGGTGGCAGGGTCGTCGCGCTTGAAGGTATCCCAGTCGGCCAGGACCTTCTCGAAGCCGCGGGCCAACGAGTATCCCAGGTCTCCGTCGCCGACGACGGCGTCAAGGTCACCGAATTCCTGTTCCTTGTCCACAGCCGTCTGCGCGATGGAGCGGACCACAAATTCGACGTTCTCAAGGTCGGTGGATGTCATGATGCCTCCGGATGGGTTGTGGCGGACGGTGAATCCAGTAGCTGTTGGACGGTGGCGAGGGAGACGACGTCGGCCACCTCAACGCCGAGCGGGTTGGCCAGCACCTCCGCCTGCTCGCCGGGGTCTCCCAGTGAGCTGACCACGAGGGACGCCCCGGTGAAATCTTCGGAGCGCGTGAAACTGCTGACGGTGACAACAGTGCGCAGGCCCGCGGCTACTGCCGCGCGGAGTCCGTTTGAGCTGTCCTCGACCACCACGACATTGTCGGTGCTGAGGCCGAGGTCCTCGAGCGCAAGCAGGTAGATGTCTGGCGCCGGTTTCTTGCGCGGCACCACGTCTCCGGCGAAGACGGCGAAATCAGCCGCGAGTTCCTTCCCGACGGCGTGCGTCAGGACCGCGCGGACTGCGGGTTCAGCGGAGGTGGACGCGACGGCGAGGCCCCAGCCGGCGTCGTGCGCCTCCTGCACCAGCCGGGCAATTCCATGCCGCGCAGGCATGACACCGCCAGCCACCAAATCTGTGTAGATGGCGGTTTTACGTTTGTGCCAGGCGAGAATCGCCGCATCTTTGGCGTCGTCGTCGTGCAGTCCCAGCTGACTGCTGACCTCGTCGGTGAGAATGCTGCGCATCCGTTCCTTGCCGCCGCCAATTTTCACCTTCTCTGCGTAGTCCTCAACGCTCCACTGAACGGGCACGGAAAATTCCTCGAAGGTGCGATTGAAGGCCGGGAGGTGCCCAAATTGCTCGGTGTCAGCGAGCACACCGTCGCAGTCAAAGATCAGGGTAGGCATGATCAGCTACCTGCCCTTTCCTGCGCTGCCGAACTGATCGGCCAACTCCTTGACCATGTCGATGATGTCTCCGCGGGTGTGCTTGAACAGCGACGGCGGATCCCACTTGTTGTTCTGCTCGGCCTGCTTCAGGAAGGTCAGAGTGGACTGCATGAACGTTTCCTTCAACGCCGTGGAGATGTTCACCTTGGCACAGCCGCGGGAAATCAGGTCCTGGAACTGTTCAGGGCTGAGCCCGCTACCGCCGTGCAGGGCGATGGGGAGGGACCGTGCTTCGACGATCTCGGTGACCCGGTTGGCGTCCAGGACGGGCGCCGCCTTGTACGTGCCGTGGGCGTTGCCGATGGACGGTGCGAAAACATCGATCCCAGTGGCGTCGATAAAGTTCAGGGCCGTCTCAAGACTCTGCTGTTTTGATACTTCATCGGAGCCGTGGTCGTCCTCGACGCCGGTGATCGCCTCAATCTCACCTTCCACCTGGGCGCCGTAGCTGCGAGCCTCGCGGACCACCTCGATGGTTTGGCGTTGGTTTTCTTCAACCGGAAGCGCTGAAGCGTCGAAGAGCACTGAGTTCCAACCGGCTTTCAGGCACTCGGTCACCACTTCGCGATCTGGGCAGTGGTCGAGGTGAAGGGTCACCGGTACCTCGATGCCGCGGGTCAGCGATTCCCACATCTCAAAAAGAACCCGGGAGCCGATGCTGCGCACTGTCTTCACCGACGTCTGCAGGATTACCGGCGAGTTGCATTCCACCGCACCGGCGAGCACCGCCTCCATGGTCAGATCATTGAACACGTTGATTGCAGGCACACCATAACGAGCCGAAAATGCCGGATCGACAATGTCCTTCAAGGGCACAACACCCACGTCAAACCTCCTTGGTAGCTGGGTTACACGGTAGGCGAGAACCCCAGGCACGGGTATGAGGGAACACCCTCCCCCTCGTGGGGGTAATCACTACTTGGCAAGCCGCGCGATGCCAGCAACGCTGTCCTGAGCACAATGCTGTGCTGATCGACGTTGAGGAAGAGGAAGCTCATGGAAACTGGAACCGTGCTTGAAACTGTCAGCCTGGATGAGGCCCGCCGCGTGATCGACGCCGCCGCTTCGAAGGCAACCGAGATTGGACAGCCGATGGATATCGCAGTGGTTGACGCCGGCGGCAACCTGAAATCGCACGTCCGGATGGACGGAGCGAATATCGGCAGCATCACCATCGCGATCAATAAGGCGTACACCGCCATCGCCTTCCAGTGCGAAACCGGCGACCTGCAGGGGATGACCCGACCGGACGGCCCGATCTACGGCCTGAACGACGCGCATGGTGGCCGCCTCGTGGTGTTCCCCGGGGGCATTCCGCTGGTGCGGGATGGGAGCATTGTCGGTGCTATCGGCGTGTCTACGGGATCCATCGAACAGGATCAGCAGGTGGCTGAGGCGGGCGTGGCGGCGTTCTCTAGCGTGGCGGTGTCCTGACCCCCACCGGGCACAGTTCAAGCAGACAGCACCCGGGCCATCAGCGCCGGATCGACGGAGCCGCCCGAGACGACCGCCGCGACCGTTGCACTGCGCGGCGCCAGGTCGTGCATCCAGGCTGCGGTCGCGACGGCGCCCGACGGTTCCGCGACGAGGCGGCCCTCCACGGCGATGTGCCGCACCGCGGCGAGGATCTGTTCTTCGGAGACGGTGACGACGTCGTCGACGTAACGCCGGATGTGTTCCCATGGGTGGACGCCGACGGCGGGAGTTCGGAGCCCGTCCGCCACCGTGCGGTACGTGAGCTTGGTGTCCCAGGTGATTCTGCGCTGCTCGCGCAGGCTTTCGGCGGCGTCAGCGGCGAGTTCGGGTTCGATACCGATCACCTGAACCTCAGGGCGTAGTGACTTGATGGCGGTCGCGATCCCGGAGATCAGTCCGCCACCCGAGATGGGGACGAGGACGACGTCGACGTCGGGCAGTTGTTCGATGAGCTCCAGTCCAACGGTGCCTTGACCGGCGATGATGCGCGGATCGTCGTAGGGCGGCACCGGAACGTAGCCGTGCTCGGCAGCGAGTTCCAGGGTCCGGCTGTCCCGTTCAGCTGCCGGCACCAGTACCACCTCGGCGCCCAGGGCGCGAACGGCTGCCACCTTGGTGGGTGGGGCGGCGTCGGGCATTACGATGACCGCGTGCAGGTCGAGCCGTTTGGCCAGCCAGGCCACGGCACGGGCGTGGTTGCCGGAGGATTGGGCGATGATGCCGCGCTCCCGGGACTCGTCGAGCACCTGGGCGATGGTGTTGTAGGCGCCACGGAGCTTGAAGGCGCCGGTCGGTTGAAGGGACTCGGCTTTGAGCTGAAGGATGTCGGACGATCGATCCGGGTGGGGCAGCGCGATGATCGGCGTGCGCAGGACCAGGTCCTGAATCCGTTCGGCGGCGGCCCTGATGTCGTCGAGCGTCACCAGGTCAGTGGCTGTGCTGGCTGCCGCGTTAATTGTGGCCGAGTGGTGAGCGGTGGCGTTGGCTTTGTCCATAGCTGGATCCTACGCGGTTGCGCTCTTCCGCTCCTGTCACCTATTGGTTAGTGAACCGGTTGCTTCTGGTTTTGTCTGTAGCGGAAGTTATGCTGAGCAGGCCGTCCACACCGAGTGGGCGGTGTCACACCAACAGGGGGATACATGAGCAAGCGCACAGCAGGTCTCGCCATCGCGGCAGCAGTAGGTTTCACAGCTCTTTCAGCAACACCGGCCATGGCAGTAGCTCTGCCCTTCGACAACTGCGGCGAAGCTGCGGCTTTCGGCGTCTTCAACATCCCCATCGGTACGCCCGGCTACCAGCCTGGCCTCGATAGGGACAAAGATGGCGTCGGATGCGACGCGGCTGGGACCCCCGCGTATGACGCATCGATCGTCGCAGGAATCGTTGCCGAGAACACTCCGCCTGTAGTGGTGGTGCCTCCCGTCGAGCAACCGGCAGTTGCGGTTCCTCCCGTAGTGGAACCGGCTCAGGTGAGCCAGATGCCTGTCGGCGGTGCCGACACCGGCGTTGCTCAGCAGTCCGGCGCGGATCTGGGTGCGGTCGCACTCGGCGGCGGCCTGGTGCTTACCGCGGCTCTCGGCGGGGCGTACCTGGTTCGCCGCGCTCCAGTTCGGGCCTAGGGTTCGTCGCCAGGTTACGGCTGCTTCTCCAGCAAGTTCACGGTCGGTGTAGGCGTTTCGGCGCTTACACCGACCGCGTCAGTTAAGTACCTGGCAGCTACTCGCAGCCAACTCCGTCGCCGTCGCCATCGAGGTGACTTCCGTAGCCCGGCTGGCCCAGCAGTACCGGGGCAGCGCCCGCGGCTCGCGCGGCCGTGCAGTTAGCGAAGGGCGCTGCCGGGGCAGGCGCGGGTGCCGGGACGGGAGCCGGAACTGGCGCGGGTGCTGGTGCAGGCGCGGGCGGCTCAGGAACTGGCGCGGGTGCTGGAGCTGGCGCGGGCGCCTGCGTGGGTGCCGGTTCCGGGACCGGCTCGGGCGAGGTCTGGCTGGTCGGCGCCAACGTGTCCGAGCAGTTACCGAGAACACGGGCCATAGCCTCGCGCTCGGCCTGGGTGACCCACAGGCTATAGGTCGCTTTGACCGAGATCTGACGGGCAACATACTCGCAGCGGAACGACTGGTTAGGCGGCAGCCAGGTGGCGGCGTCGCCCGCTCCCTTTTGAGAGTTGATAGGTCCGTCGGTGGCCTGGAGATTCAAGGGGTCATTGGCGAAGGCGAGGCGCTGGTCTGCGCTAAGCTGCTGGGCGCCCTTCTGCCAGGCATCCGACAGGGCCACCACGTGGTCAATCTGGACGTCGCTGCTGGTGGATTGCCCCCTCAAAAAGTCGATGGTGGTACCGGTGTAGGGGTCATCGAGGATTCCCGACTGCACCTTGCAGGGCACCGAATTGGCATGAATGATCGACGTAAGGTCACGGTTGAGCATGTCGTTGCGGGTGTCACAGCCGTTGCGGTCGATGTCGGCCCAGGCCTGGCCGAACAGGTCCCTGTCGTACCCCGTTTTCGGTGCCCGGCCTTTGACGGGAAGGGTGTCCAGCAGGTCGAGTGCCCGGATGCCATATTCAGGCTGGTCGCTGGGCGCGCTCGGGTCGCCCTCTACGGTGGCTATTTCCGCGCTATCGAGTGGTGCCACGTCCGGGCTAGGGGTGGGCGACGGTGTGGCGGTCGGCGTCTTGCTCGGGGTGACCGACGGCATCGGAGTGGGTGTAGGCGTGGGCGTCTCGACCTCGGCCGGAGCAAACGTACTTTCCTCGGCGACGGCAGCGGGTGCCGTGGTGTCACTGGGCGGCGCCAGGAGTCCCCCGACAACGAGAGTCACCAGTGCGGCCGCCATGGTGATGGCACCCATCTTCCGGCCCGCGATGCCGGCCCACGATGCCCGGTTGGTGACAACCACATACAAACCGGTGATAAACGCGACCAGTCCCGCCATGATGACGGCGCCGCTCACCCCACTGCTGATGAGGCCAAGGACGATCAGGAAAAGAAAAGCTCCAGCGGCCAGAGCCGTGGGTATTCTTGTTTTCGGTTTGTCCGTCGACGGTAGTGGGCTCGCGGCAGGCGGCAGCGGTGGATTGTTCAAAGTAGTTCCCCCAGGTAAGTGATTGTCTGGGTAGCCTACCTGTTACCACGGCGGGCGCTTGCGGTGACAGCATCCGACCGGTGATGATTACGTAGCGCATCAGCGCGAATGTTCACCGTTGTTGGGGCTCCGGTGGGCAACCAGCGTCTGGGTCCCCCGCCGCAGGAAGAAACATCAGTGCTGCATTTCCCGTCATCAAACACCGCCGCTCACCGGCCAGCGCCGGCCGATGTCGCTCAACTGGATCATTTACTGGATGACTCCGTGTGGGCCTTCAGCAACTGCAGGGTGGATGCGCCGGGGAACCCGGTCGCTGAAGTTGACTGGCTGTTTTACAACACGAGGCGCGGCGACTTCACCGTCTCTGAGTGGAAAGGCTTCCATTCGCCGGTTGCTGCGGTCAAGGACACCGGCGTGAAATGGATCCTGGCGGATGGTTCGGAAGCAGCCAACCCGATCGAGCAGGTAGCCCGGCAACATGAAGCCGTGCGCGCTGTGCTCAGGAGTTCGGTGCGGCCACAATTCTTTCCGACCGTTGCCGCCCGGGATCTGGCGCTCCAGCAATGCGTGTACGCTCCCCAGATCGGGCCAAAGACCACGCGCGAGCGTCTCCGGTTCGGGCGGGTGCACGGCTCACTGGCTGACCTTGCGCAATCCCTGCGGGAGAACCGGACTATCCCTGTTCCCCTGCTCGCAGCCGACCCGCCGGCTCTCCTCGAGCTCGCAGAAGCCCTGGCAGCCCTGTTCCGTTGCACAATCTCCAGAGCCGCGCGCCGAAAACTAACCATCCCTTCCGTCAATCCGGTAGAGGACAGCGCCCAGCGCATTGTCGACATCCATCTACAGCTCTCAAACCTCCACAGCGAACTGGCCCGGCTGATGATGAAGCAGCCAACTGCAGTGACTCCGACCGCACCAAAACAGCCCGCCAAAACATCCAAAATCACCGAAGTCGAGGTCATGAGAACCCACCTCGACAAGCACCTCAAAAGCGCCGGCAATGACCCGCATTCCGTGGTCCGCGGTCTTAGCCGGGCCTGGAACGCCGCCTTGCGGGATCCGAACATGCATCGTGGCGGTGCCGTGAACCAGACCGTATTTGGAACGGCTGCAGCGGAACGGGTCAAGCACCTCGGGCCCCTCAAAGAACTGCTCGGTACCAGCGTTCCCGCTTGGTGTCTTCAGGAGGCCCTCTCCGCGGGCCTGAACGCCGCAGTTGACCCCAGGCGTTCCTCCCACCTTTTGGTGTCCAGGACCTGATTCGTTCAGGCGAAAACCTCGGCCGAACGGGTCAGCTCCTTGACGGATTCGGCCGCGTCCGGTTCAATCTGATGACACCCTAGTGACACGAGTCACTAAACCATCTGACCCCTCAACGGAGAGAATCCCCTACTCATGTCTCCTACACCCCCCACCGATCATCGGTCCGCTCCTCCCCTCGCCACCGGTCGCCGCAAGGCCGCCCTCCCCGCCCTCGTAGCGGCGGGCCTGACCGCTGCCCTCCTCGTGGCGCCCAGCACCATCGCGGTTGCCGCACCCGCCCCCGCGGCGGAAACCAACGCCAAGCACCAGCCAGTCGTACCTGATCTTGGCCCCAACGTGACAGTATTCTCGCCCACCATGCCCGTCGAGGACATCCAGGCGACGGTCGACGCCGTCAACGCCCGGCAGATCGACGACGAAATGGGCACCAACCGTCAATCGCTGCTGTTCCTGCCCGGTACCTACGGCACGGACGAGAAGCCGCTGCAGTTCAAGGTGGGCTACTACACGGAGGTCGCCGGTCTCGGTGAGTCGCCCAGCGACGTAACGATCAACGGCAAAATCGAGGTCTATAACCGTTGCCTCGAAAACAATGGCACGAGCAACTGCATTGCCCTCAACAACTTCTGGCGCACCCTGTCCAACCTGACACTCCAGGTCAACGGAGCGGGCCAGGACGGGTGCCGGCAGTCCGCGAATTTCTGGGCTGTCTCCCAGGCCGTCTCCCTGCGCCGTGTCAACGTCACCGGCGGAACCCTGTCCCTGATGGATTACTGCACCGCGGGACCCCAGTTTGCCAGCGGCGGGTACATGGCTGATTCGAAGGCCGGCACGATCATCAACGGGTCCCAGCAGCAGTGGTTCACCCGTAACAGCACAATAGGCTCCTGGTCCAACGGTGTATGGAATGCCGTATTCGCCGGCGTCGACGGCGCCCCCGCGGACACCACCTTCCCCACACCCCCGTACACCACTCTCGAGGAAACCCCCGTCAGCCGCGAGAAGCCTTACCTTTTCGTCGACGATAGCGGGTCTTACAACGTGCGGGTGCCTTCAGCGCAAGTGAATTCGAGAGGAATTTCCTGGGAGGACGGCGTCACCGAGGGCAGGACCATCAAGCTGTCGGACTTCTTCATCGCCGACCCGTCGGACTCGGTCCAGACCATCAACAGCCAGCTCGCGCGCGGCAAACACCTCCTGCTGACCCCCGGGGTGTACGGCATCGACAACACTATTGCGATCAAACGGGCCAACACGGTGGTCCTGGGTATGGGCCACGCGACCCTCACAGCTGTGGGCGGCGCAACCCCGATGCGCGTAGCCGACGTGTCCGGCGTCGTCCTGGCAGGTGTGACGATCGACGGCGGTGAGGTCAACTCGCCGCTGCTGCTCCAGATCGGCACGAAGAACGGAAATAACAGCGCCACGAAAAACGACCCACTCAATCCAACCACGCTCAGTGATGTGTATTTCCGGATCGGCGGACCGAACGTCGGGAAGGCGGACGTCAGCCTGGAGGTCAACAGCGACAACGTTCTGATCGACCACATCTGGGCCTGGCGGGCGGATCACGGCAACGCGGGTACGTTCGGCTGGGATATCAGCACAGGGCGCAACGGTGTGATCATCAATGGTGACAACGTGACCGCAACCGGACTCTTCGTGGAGCATTACCAGGAGTACAACGTCATCTGGAATGGTGAAAACGGCCGCACGGTCTTCTTCCAGAACGAGCTCCCGTACGATCCTCCCAACCAGGAGGCCTGGCAGCACGACGGCGTCCTTGGCTGGGCCGGGTACAAGGTGGCCGACGACGTCAGGAACCACACCCTCTGGGGCGGCGGCTCCTACATCTTCACCAACGTGGATCCCAGCATCCACGCCACCCGGGGCTTCGAGGTGCCGGACACCGCCGGGGTGCAACTGAACCACATTCTCACCGTGAACCTTGGGGCGGGCACCATCGACCACGTCGTCAATGACACTGGGGCTCCGGTCAGTAACGACAACACGGGTATCCCCAGCTACGTGGTGCAGTACCAGTAGGCCCAGCCAATCAGGCTGAGCCGAATCAGGTTGAGCCGCGAACCACCAGCACCATACCGTCTCCCGGAGGGGCGGCCCACTCGGTTCCACCGGGTGGGTCGCCCAGACCTGCGAGTACCAGCCCGGCCAGGTAGCGAGCCTGCAGGTCGATAGATTGGGAGATGGTGGTGAGCGGCGGCTCGGCGAGTCGGGCAGCTGGCGCGTCATCCACACCGACGACTGCCACTTCCCTGGGGCACTCGAGTCCAAGCATCCGTAGCCCGGCCAGGACGGCGAGCGCGACGTCGTCGTTGTACGCGGCGACGCCGGTCACCGGGTCCGAACCCTGCCGCCAGGCCCGCAGGGCGACGGCGGCCGAGGCTGCCTCAAGGTCAACCGGCAGCACCACCGGCTCGGGTAGCTCGTGGTCAGCGCATTCACGGCGCACGCCCTCCAGCCGGTCCGCGGCGAAATGCTCCACCCGGGCGTCGGTCGGCCAGGCGTAGGCGATCCGGTGCCGCCCGGTGGCGATGAGTTGCTGCGCCTGCAGCCGGCCGATCCTGATCTGACTCCGGGAGGGTTGATCGGAGACTGCTGCGACGGCGTCGCCGGCGGCTCCCAACACCTGGATGCCGGCCTGGCGCATGGCCAGGAGATCGGCCTCGTCGAAGGGCGCCAGACCGATCACCGCGCGCGGTGTGACCACGCGCCAGAGATCCTGCAGAGGACGCCGCCCCCGGGCATGGTGCACCAGCACCGAAAGCCCCCGCTTGGCAACTTCGTCGGCGAGGTGGTCAAGGAGGGTCTCGATCACGGGGCCGATAGGCCAGTCGGGGAGAATGCAGAGCACGAGGTCGGTGCGACCGGTCTTCAGCGCCCGTGCAGCCGCCGACGGCGCGTAGCCCAGCCGTTTCCCGGCATCGTGCACCCGCTGCCGGGTCTCCTCGGAAATACTGACGCCCTCGCGCCCGGTCAGGACATAGCTCACGGTGGTGCGTGAAACCCCGCTCTCACGAGCCACGTCGGCGCTGGTTATCCCCGCCATTTCCCTCCCCTTCGGACCTCGATCCCTGTCTACCGCCATCCTAGTGTCTCTCTTCTTCGCCAGCCCGCGGGAATCCTGCCGCGCAGCCTCTGGCCCTGAAGCCAGAACCGGAGTAGACATGGCTCATGAGCAAAGCACGGGGGGCCGCAGCACTGCTGGCGGAGGCGCTGGGAATTGTCCTGGGAACCGAGAAAATTCCGCTCCGACTGCGGGCTTGGGACGGCTCCGAAGCGGGCCCGGCGTCCGCCCCGGTGATCGAATTCCGCTCCAGGCGGGCCCTGCGCCGCATGCTCTGGTCCCCCGGGATGCTGGGCCTGAGCCGCGCCTATGTGGCCGGTGACATCGATGCCCCCGGCGACCTCTACGAAAGCTTCACCGCCCTCAGCGCCGTCGGAAAGTTCGCCGACCTTGAACCCTTCAGCGCCCCGACCCTCCGCGAGCGTGCAAAATTGCTCACCACGGCCGTCCGCCTGGGCGCGATCGGATTCAATCCTGCTCCCCCGCCGGAGGAAATCACCATCGACCGGGTGGGCCGGAAACACTCCAGGAAGCGTGACGCCGCAGCCATCTCCCACCACTACGACGTCGGCAACGACTTTTACGCGCTCGTCCTCGGCCCGTCCATGGTGTATTCCTGCGCAGTCTGGGACTCCCCCGACACAGGCCTCGACGCGGCGCAGGAAGCGAAACTCGATCTGGTCTGCCGGAAACTCGGGCTGCAGCAAGGGATGCGGGTGCTCGATGTGGGGTGCGGCTGGGGCAGCTTCGCCCTCCACGCGGCGGAACGCTACGGGGCCGACGTCGTCGGTGTCACCTTGTCCACCGAGCAGGCGGAACGCGCCCGCAAACGGGTGGCTGACGCCGGTCTCAGCGAGCAGGTGCAGATCCGCGTCCAGGACTACCGCGACGTCGACGACGGCCCATACGACGCGATCAGCTCCATCGGGATGTCGGAGCACGTGGGCCGGGCCCAGATCGGCGCGTATGCGAGCCACCTGTTCGGCCTGCTGCACCCCGGCGGCCGCCTCCTGAATCACGCTATTTCGTGGAACGCCGGGGACACCATGCGGCCGGACCCGGATTCGTTCATCCCGAAGTACGTGTTTCCCGACGGCGAGATGCTCAGTCTCACGGTGATGCTGGGCGCCCTGGAGTCAGCAAAGTTCGAGGTGCTCGACGTCGAAGCGCTGCGCCGACACTACGCGCTCACTCTCCGGGCCTGGGTCCAGAACCTTGAGGATCAGTGGGAAGAAGCGGTGGGCCTGACCAGCGAGGGTCGGGCCCGGGTGTGGCGCCTGTATATGGCGACCAGTGCGCTGGGGTTCGAGAACGGGCTGACGGGTGTGAACCAGGTGCTGGTGCAGCGCCCCGGCGGGACCGAGCCTCCGCTGCGGCGGACCATCTGACCGCTCACACGGTTTTGGGGGCATCGTGCCCTAGCATTGATTACCAAAGGCACCCCAGGGCTAGGTGGACTCAGGGCGGATGGATTTCTACGGGATCAATTCTCTTCGCGAAAACAATGCAGGTTGGTCACTGCTCCGCGCCCAAAACGCGCCGCTGGCGATTGCCTTCTTCATCACGGCCTTCACGGGGCCGAATCAGCGTAATCTCGGCCGTCAGCAGCTGATCGACACCCTGGATGACGTGCTCTTTAGCCTCAGGGACTCCTTCGGGGAGGACAGCTACCCCCGTTCCGCTGGCGAGTACCTCGATGACTGGGCGGCGCCCGAGCGGGCCTGGCTAAGGAAGTACTACGTCACAGGGCAGGACGAACCCCGCTACGACCTGACGCCGGCAGCCGAAAGCGCGATCCGGTGGGTGGAGAGTCTGCAAAGTCGTGACTTTGTCGCCACGCAGTCCCGCCTCACCAGCATCTTCGCCGTCCTCAAGCAGTTGGTCCAGCGCTCCGAAACCGACCCGGCCGAGCGGCTTGCCGAGCTGCAACGGCAGCAGGACGACATCGACGCCGAAATGCAGCGGATCAGAGACGGTCATATCGCGGTGATGAGTGCCCCCGAGGCGCTGGATCACTTCCAGCAGCTGACCACGCTCGCACGGGACTTGCTCGCAGACTTCCGCGAAGTCGAACAGAACTTCCGCAAACTCGACCGCCAGGTGCGCGAACAGATTGCCACGTGGGACGGCACCCAGGGCGAGCTGCTCGCTTCCATCTTCGCCAATCAACAGGACATCAGCAGCTCCCTGCAAGGGCGGACCTTCCAGGGCTTCTGGGACTATCTCATGTCGCCCCGGCTCCGCACGGAACTCAGGGATTTACTGGAACGCGCCACCCAGATCGACGCCCTCGCAGCGCTGGACAACATTCATGCCGTCGCCAATCTGCACCAGGACTGGCTCCCCGCGGTCGAGCAGACCCAAATGACTGTCCGCCAGCTTTCCCAGCAGATGCGCCGGCTGCTGGATGACAAGGTATTCCTCGAAAACAAGCGCATCATGCAGCTCATTCGCAGTATCGAATCCGGCGCCCTGGAAACCCGCGGGCGTCCAGCATCAGGCACCTTCATGCACCTTCCCGCCCCGGCAGTCGAGGTGGCACTCCCCTTCGAGCGCCCACTGTATGAGCCCAGCCGGCGGGTACTGGTCGACGACGCCATCGTGACCGCCGACGACGCCGATCTGGACGCGGCCGCCCTGTTCAGCCAGTTCCATGTGGATTCGGCGCGACTCGTGTCGCAGATCGACGCCGTCCTGGCGGAAACCGATCAAGCCAGCCTGGCAGACATCACCGGCAGTTACCCGCTCTCGCAGGGACTCGCCGAAATTGTTGCCTACTATCAACTGGCCACTGAATCCGAGTGGGCCACCATCAACCCTGAATCCACTGATCAGCTGTCCTGGGCCCTCCCCGATGGAAGCATCCGGGAAGCCACCATTGACCAGATCATTTTCGTGAGGCCCACATGACTCTTCAACCGGACACCACCACGCCGCAGGAACTGCCGGGTGTGATCACTCGCCTGTTCAAAGGGGTTGTGTACGCGGAATCTGATGAGAAGGCCTGGCAGGCGTTGCTTGAACTCACCTCGCAGGTGCGAGATTACGTAGCCGTCCTCGGCCTGGATCTCATCCTCGACGAGCCCGAAGGGTACGCCTTCCTTCGTTCCCGGGAAGACCCGGACAGCACCCTCCCACGGCTGATTCCCCGCCGCCAGCTCACCTTCAATGTCAGTTTGCTGCTGGCCCTCCTGCGTGGCCGAATGCTCGAATTCGACACCAACAGCAGCGAGGTCCGTCTGATCATGTCCGAACAGGATATTGCGGACCTGGTGTCGGTCTTCCTGGCCGAGTCGAGCAATGAAGCCCGGGTGCTCGACCGGCTCGGCACAGACATCAAGAAGGTCATCGAGCTGGGTTTCCTCCGCAAAATGCGCGGGCAGCCCGGCACCTATGAGGTGGCACGGATCCTCAAGGCGTTTGTTGACGCTCAGTGGCTGGAGGAATTCGACGCGCGCCTGGCCGACTACCGGGCATCGCTGGGTGGTCCGGGCACCAGGGACAGCGAAAATACGACCGCCGGGGAGGGCGGAGCAGATGACAACTAACCTTCAGGACAGCCTGTTCAGCCTTGACGAACCGCTGGACGACGGCGCCATGCCGCCGGGGTTCCGGCTGCGGCGGCTGGAGTTACTGAACTGGGGAACCTTTCATCAGGGTGTGAGGACGTTCCGGCTCGATGGCGCCAACAGTTTGTTGACCGGCGATATCGGCTCCGGCAAGTCCACAGTGGTGGATGCGATCACCACCCTGTTGCTCCCTGCGAACCGGATTGACTACAACAAGGCGGCCGGTGCGCAGAAGAAGGAACGCACCCTGATGTCCTATGTGCGGGGCTTCCACAAGAGCACCCGCAGTGCCGGCGGAGAGTACTCCAAGCCTGTTGCGCTGCGCACCACCGGCACGCTGACCGTGGTCCTGGGGGTCTTCCACAACGAACAGCTGGGCAAGTCAGTGAGCCTCGCAATCACGCTATGGGCCACCCAAGAAGCAGGACAACCGAACCGCTTCTACTCCCTGTCAGAGCAAGCCCAAACCATCGCGGAGGACTTCGCCAATTTTGGGCAGGAACCCGCAAAACTGAAGAAACAGCTGCGGGCCGCTGGCGCCGTCGTGCACGACTCGTTCGATCCTTACGCCGCCGCCTTCAAACGGCAGTTTGGTATCAGCGGCAACCAGGCCATGGAGTTGTTCCACCGGACGGTGTCCATGAAGCAGGTGGAAAACATCACCTCGTTTGTGCGCACCAACATGTTGGAAGAGGACGACGCTGCCGCCCGGATCGGCACCCTGATCCACCACTTTGACGACCTCAAGAAGGCGCACGACGCCGTCGTCCGCGCCAAGGATCAGATCACCCTCCTCGAACCGATCCGGGACGGATCCACACTCCATGCCGCGCTGAGCCGCGAGGACGCGTTGTCACGGGCGCAGCGTGACCAGCTGCATCCCTGGTTCACGGATCGGAAGCTCCAACTCAGCATTGAACATCAGGAAGAGCTGCGCAGCACCGGGCTTCGATTGAACGAAGACGCCGCCACAACCGCAGCGGAAATCGCTGATGCCAGGCATCAGCTGACAGCGATACAGGACGACATTCGTTCAAACGGCGGCGGCCGATTGGCAGCCATCGACGCCGACGTCTCACGCCTGGGCTCGGAGCTGGCCCGCCAGCGGTCCCGCTTTGACGGCTACTGCGTGGCCGCAGCCGACCTGGGATTGCAGGCCCCGGAGGACCGCGTTCTTTTTGATCGTAACCGCGGCCGGCTTGCCGAGGTGGAGGCGGAGCTGCGCTCTCGATCCGCCGAGCTGCAGGAGTCAGTGACCGGGCTGACCATCACGCGCACCGAACTCGACGGACGTCTCCGCGCGATCGACGCCGAACTCGCCAGCCTCCAGGCCCGCGTCGACTTGCTGCCCGGCTACCAGGTGGAGCTGCGGCATCGTCTCTGCGAGGGAACGGGAATCCCTGAGTCGGCACTGCCGTATGCGGGCGAGCTGCTGCGTGTGCGCGACGGCGAGGGCGGATGGGAAGGCGCCGCGGAACGTACGCTGCGGGGTTTTGCGCTATCGCTACTGGTACCGGAAGAACACTATGCGGCCGTCAGCAGTTGGGTGGATGGAAACAACCTGAAGGGTCGTCTGGTCTACCGCCGGGTCGGGGACCGATACTCACCGCGACCGGCCGAACCGGGGACGCTGGCCTCGAAAATCTCGGTAAAACAGGCGACACCGTTCAGGGACTTTCTCCTGGATGAGCTCAGTGGCCGGTTCGACTATTTCTGCTGCGAGTCAATCGAGGACTTCCGCCGGCGCCCCCGTGCCCTGACGATGAGCGGCCAGCTCAAGGGTGGTGGCGGGCGGCACGAGAAGGACGACCGGAAGGACATTGCGGACCGTCGCAACTTCGTCCTCGGCTGGGACAATCATGACAAGATCGCCCGGATCCGAGCGGAGCGGGACGAGGTGGCGGGTGAGCGCGCCGCGGCTGATGCAAGACTGACCAAAGTGTCCCAGTTGTTGGGTGCGCTCGGTCGGAAGCATCAGTATTTGGGCACCCTCAGTTCCATCGCTGACTTTGGCGAAATCGGGTGGCAGGAGACCGCTCACAGGATTGAGGAACTGAAGGAGGAACGTTCACGCCTTGAATCCGCGAGCGACGTCCTCCAACAGCTAGCGACGCGCGAATCCGAACTCAAGAACCAGGTGAGACGGCTCGAAGAGAGGGTGAGCAGGATTCAGCAGCGCCTGGGGGCGAATGAGAATGCTGCACGGGATATCGCTGAGGCGGTCGAGGACTGTCGCGCGGTACTGGCGGACACCCCACTGACTGACGACGGCGCCGTGCTGGCCGCCGTCGGGATGCTGGCCGCCGAGTCGCTGGGGAACGCAGCCCTCACCTACAAGAACACAGCCAACGTGGAGTCAGCGGTACGGAACAAACTGACGGCAGTTATCGACGCGCTAACCAAACGGATCGCTACCGCCGCGGAGTCGACCGTGCGGAGGATGGCCGATTTCCGCAACAAATACCCCAACGAGACCACCGAGTTCGACGCCGCCCTTGAGTCCGCGGGCGATTTCAACCGGATGCTGGACGAATTGGTGAGCAATGACTTGCCCCGGTTCCAAACGCACTTCAAGGAGTCGTTGAACCAAAACACGATTCACGAGGTGGTGGCGTTCAACGCGTTCCTCGACAGCCGCCGGCAGGACATCGTTCACCGGATCAGCGAGATCAATATGTCGCTGGCCGGGATCCCCTACAATTCTGGGCGGCACATCCAGCTGGAGCATCAGCCCACCACGGATCTCGACGTGCGGCAGTTTGGCATTGATCTGCGAGCGTGTTCGGAGGGAAGCCTGAGTGATCAGGATCAGTACTCCGAGCAGAAGTTTCTGCAGGTGGAACGCCTCATTGAGAGGTTCCGGGGACGCGATGGGTACACCGCGCTCGACGAGAAGTGGACGTGGAAGGTGACCGATGTACGCAACTGGTTCACGTTTTCCGCCTCGGAAAAGTGGACTGAAACCGGTGAGGAGTACGAGCATTTCACCGACTCGGGCGGAAAATCCGGCGGCCAGAAGGAAAAGCTGGCATATACCATTCTTGCTGCGGCCCTGGCTTTTCAGTTCGGGCTCGGGTCCGCGGGCAAGACCAGCGGGAAATCCGCCGGTCGTAGTTTCCGATTTGTGGTGATCGATGAGGCGTTTGGCCGCGGGTCGGATGAGTCGGCTCGTTACGGTTTGGAACTTTTCCAACGCATGAAGCTGCAGTTGCTGATTGTTACACCCTTGCAAAAGATCCACGTCATCGAACCCTTTGTCTCCCATGTGGGTTTTGTGGCGAACACCAACGGCGATGATTCCCAGCTCCGCAACATGACCATCCAGGAGTACCGGGACGAGCGCACGTCACGTGCCGGCTGACTCCCGGTGGACTTCCCTTGCCGAACTGCGTGCGCAGTCGGTCAAGGCGTGGGGCCGGGGCACTCTGCTGCGGGAACTCTTGGGCCCCTCAGGCGCCTATCCGCGCCGTCGTTCCCTGAAAAAGCCAACCGCCACGGAGTTACGCGACAGCTACGGGGCGGCACGCACCTGGGCCGGGGAGTTGTTCGGAGCCGTCGGTGATTTCTCTTTGGAGACGGCCGAGATTGGCCGAACGACCATCGGAACAAACAGCGTGCCAGCCGCTGCGGTGTTTGCCCGGGTGGAGGACGAGATTGCGTTTGCCGGCAAAACAAGGGACTCCCTTCGCGCCTTGGCCGTCGCCGGGCAGCTCGCGGCGATTGACCCCGCCCTGCGCGCGTGGGCGGCGAGACGTCCACTGGAGCTGCTGCGGTTGGGTGACTCGGCGTTACTTGCTGCAAAGGCCGCTGTTTGGCTTTCGAAAAATCCGAATCCCGGGATTTTTGTCCGCCAAATGAGCCTGCCGGGGGTTCACACGAAGTTCGTCGAGAGCCACCGGCAGACGGTGGATGAAATGGTCGTCGCCTTGCAAGGTCAGGAGCGGATGGTAGATTTCACTCCAACCGCGATGTCGGCGACCGACGATGATGCGCTGACGGTGCCTGATCAACTGGCCTCTGATGAGTTGCTCGGGGCCGTTTTACCGCGTACGCCCGCGGCGCGATTCGCCCGCCGCCATGGATTTACCCATCCGCCGGAACTGGTTCGCTTCCGGCTGCTCGATGGGCTCGATGGACTCGATGGACTCGATGGACTCAGTATTGATGACCAGCGCACAGGCCTCGGGCTGTTGGGTGCCGCCAGCGACATCACAGTGACGTCTGAGGTTTTCAGGACGCTGGCTTTGCCGGTCAGGACGGTCATCGTGACGGAGAATCTGGTGAACTTCCTGTCGCTCCCGGATCGGCCCGGCACCATGGCACTCTTCGGCGCGGGCTACGGCGTTTCGGCTGTGCGGGACGCCCGCTGGCTACAGGATCGCGAGGTCCTCTACTGGGGGGATCTTGATACCCATGGTTTCCGCATCCTGGACCTGCTGCGCGCAGTGCACCCTCATGTCTCCAGCGTCCTCATGGATGAGGCAACCCTATTGGCGCATCGATCTGAATGGGTGAGCGAATCTTCCCAGGCACGCTTTGAACCGAGGCGGTTGACCCCTCCCGAGTCAGACCTGTACTGCGCTCTGCGTGACAACACCTATGGCCCTGGTGTGCGTCTGGAACAGGAGGTGATCCGGTGGGACTGGGTGATGGATCGGCTGCCCTAGGTTGACGCCTGGAGTGCCTACCGCGCGGGCGAGGAACGAATAGGTGCTGGACAGCGAACGCTACCCCTCACGGCGTAGCCCATCGCCGTAAACACTTTCGACCAGGTCCACCAGCCCCTCCACACCCCTCGATGCCTGGATCGAAGCACCGATCCGTTGGCTGGCTTCCCGGTACGAGGTGTCGGAGAGGACGGTGCGGACAGCTGCGGCGACGGCCGCGGGCTTGGCGCGATTCGTGCGCAGGTTGATCCCGGTCCCGGACCAGGCAATGCGGGCCGACGCCTCGGTCTTTTCCTCCGTTTCGCCTGCAACCACCAACGGCACGCCGTGGCGCAACGCAAAATGCACCCCGCCGTATCCGCCGTTGGTAACCAGCACGTTGGTTTTCGGCAGCAGTTCGTCGTAGGGAAGGTAGGAGGAGACTCGAACGTTGGCGGGCAGCGGACCGTCGAGCGAGCCCACCGGGCGTCCGCCGGTGCTGACGACGACGAGGGCGTCGTCGTGCGCAAGGCCATCAATGGTCGGGCGGACCAGGTCGTTGAAATCCTTGTTGGCAACGGTGCCCTGGGTGACATGGACCCCCGGACGGCCGGCGTCGAGGTCGTCCCACCATTCGGGGAGCTCCGCCGTGCCCATAGCCCCCACGGGCCTGCCACTCTGGGACACCGGACCCACGAAATGCACGCTGGCCGGCAGGTCAGAGCGCGGGTACTCGAACTCGGGAACGGTGAACTGGACGAGATGGTCGGCGGCGCGGGGCCAGTCCATGAAGAAGGTCGGGTACTTGGCTCCGGTAGTCTCGCGGGCGACGTCGTCGGCATACTTCTGGACCGGGCCGAAGACCACCTTCTCGCTGACGGTCTGCAAAACGCGGTTCCGGAGCCTTCCCACCGGCCCCGGCATCGGCCGGATGCCCAACCCAAACGGTGCAGTGTCCCTGCTGGCCAGGCTGAGCGGAACTATGCCGCAGGTGATGACGGCGGGGCGGTCTGGCTGGTGCCCTGCCAACAGCAGGGACGCCCCCATAAACAGCGGTTCGGCCAGGACCACGTCCGTCGGGCGGTCGGCGATCACTCGCTGGACCGCCTCATATTGCGCGCGTCCGGGGCGCATGAAAATCTCCTGGAGGTCGTACCTGATCCCTTTGGGGCCTTTGAGACCGGCGCGGCCAGGGAAGGATTGGTCGAGGGTGTTCTCATCGAAGTCGGCCTCCGGCGGCAATCCGATGAACGTGGCGCCGGTTCCGGTCACCCGGTCCCCGAAGTGTCGACCGGTCAGGAACCGAACATCGTTTCCGCGGTCAACAAGGCCCGCTGCGACCCCGAGCATCGGTGTGACGTGGCTGATTAAAGGACTGGAACAGACAACTACTGATGCCATGATGTCTTCCGGGAACTGGGTAAGTGCGACCAGTGTCCCACCCAAGCCGTTACTGCACCATCGGATCTTCGCACTATTTTCAGTGCTACCGGCTGATCCGCGGGGAAACCGGTGATCGGATTGCGCTAGTAAGGTGAACCAGGTCACCACAACCCGCGAAAGGCAGCAATGACGCTTGCGACAGTTCTGAAGAACGGCCACGTGTTCGACGGCGAACACTTCCTCCCCGGCCAAACCGACGTCGTCTTCCGCAACGGGATGATCGAGGCAGTGGGCCGCGACGCCGGCCTTGCCGAGGCGTATGCGGCTGCGACGGTGGTGGATTGTGCTGGGAGCACGGTTCTCCCAGGGCTGATCGACCTGCACGTTCACGTGATGACCTCCACTCCCGGCTCCATCCAGGCGATGGTGGAGCCCTACTCACTGCAGTTCTACGAATCCGTACGGAACCTTGAGGCAACCCTGCGCGCCGGTGTCACCACAGTGCGTGACGCCGGCGGCGCTGACCTGGGCGCGAAAGTGGCGGTCGAGACCGGACTCGTCAAAGGTCCACGGCTCCGGATCGCCGTCAGCATCATGTCCCAGACCGGTGGGCACGGCGATCTGTGGCACCCCTCAGGGCTCGACTCCCCCGACTTCGGCCCTCACCCCGGCCGTCCCAGCGGGATCGCCGACGGCGTCGACGAGGTTCGGAAGGTCACCCGCACGCTGCTGCGGGCCGGCGCGGACCAGATCAAGATCTGCTCCACCGGCGGCGTCCTCTCGCCGACCACCGATCCCCGGCATTCCCAGTTCACCCCTGCGGAGATCGCCGTCGTCGTCGAGGAGGCCGACATGCAGGGCAAATACGTCATGGCCCACGCGCAAGGGACCGCCGGGATTATCAACGCGTTGCGGGCGGGAGTGCGGACCATCGAGCACGGCATTTACCTCACCGACGAGGCAATCCAGCTGTTCCTGGACACCAAGTCTTATCTGGTGCCGACCCTCTCAGCTCCACTGGCGGTAATCCGCAAGGGCGAATCCGGAACCAGCGGCCTGTCGCAACAGGTCATCGATAAGGCTCAGCGGGTAGCGGAAGACCACCGCCAGTCAGTCGCTCGCGCCATCGACGCGGGCGTTAAGGTCGGCATGGGGACCGATGCCGGGGTCGGCGCACACGGCGACAATCTGGACGAACTCGCGCTGATGGCCGATGCCGGCATGACCCTCGAGCAGGTCCTGGCGGCTTCCACCTCGGTGCCGGGTGAACTCATCACGCCGGTCGGGTCGGTGGGCCGGTTGGCAGAGAAGCATCTGGCCGACGTCGTCGTACTTACTGGTCTGCTGGATTCGGCGGAGCAGTTGGCTGGTTTGCGATCCATGATCGGGCAGGTCTACCAGGGCGGTGTGCTGCAGTTTCCCACGGCGTAGGTGTTATCTGCCTGCTAGGCGCTGCCAACCTATCCTATTCGGTTCGAATATTTGTTCGAGAGATTTATCCACATAGGCCTATAAATCTCTGGAATGTCGGAGCGGTTTGGGACAATTGAGGTATGGACGGCAGCACGGCTCCAGCGGTGGTTCGGAAGGGATTCCCCCTCCCGGGGACGGCTCATCGCGGAGCATTTATTGCTGGGTCTAGCACTGTTCCGGGGTCCGGCGCTGTCGCGGGGTCCGGCGCTGCCCAGGATGCCGGGACCCAGGCGTTACTCGAGGCCCTTAGAGCGCTGAAGCTGGCTACGACGTCCGCCGGATTGATTGATCAGCTTCGCGGACTGGAGGACGTGAAGTCCGCTATCGCTGGGATGCAAGCCCGGATTGCTGTGGCTGTTGATCTGGTCGAACGCGCTGCCCAGACCGACGCCGGGATACCCGTGTCGGAACAGGGCAAGGCGGAGCAGGGCAAGGCGGAGCAGGGCAAGGCGGAGCAGGGCAAGAGTATTGGCGCGCAGGTCGCTTTGGCCCGGCGGGAGTCCCCGTCCCTCGGCAGCCGGCTGCTCGGATTAGCCCGGGCCCTGGTCACGGAAATGCCGCACACATTGGCCGCCCTACACAACGGGCAGTTGAATGAGTGGCGGGCGACCCTGCTGGTGAAGGAGACCGCGTGTCTGTCCAGCGCCGACCGGACCGCCGTCGATGAGGAACTCCACCCTGAGACGGGGACGTTCACCGGGTGTGGGGACAAGACGATCATCGCGGCCGCCCGGGCTGCGGCGTACCGCCGGGATCCACGTTCGGTGGTGAACCGGGCAGCCCACGCCGCCAATGAGCGGTACGTGAGTCTCCGGCCGGCACCAGACACCATGGCATACCTGACCGCCCTGTTACCAGTGAAGAACGCCGTCGCCGCCTACGCGGCGTTGACCCGGCACGCCGATACGACCCGGGCGGGCGGAGACTCCCGGTCTAAAGGTCAGCTGATGGCGGACACCCTGGTCGAACGGATCACCGGTGTCGCCGGAGGGATAACCCGGGTTGAGGTGCAGGTCATCATGACCGACCGTGCCCTGTTCCAGGGCGATAGTGAACCAGCCAGGATCCCCGGGTACGGCATCGTCCCGTCCTCCTGGGCCAGGGACCTCCTCCACCCTGATCCCACCCAGCCCAATTACGACGTGTGGGTACGGCGCCTCTACACCGCCCCCGCAACCGGGGACCTCGTGGCGATGGATTCCAGAGCCCGGTTCTTCACGCGGGCGCAACGCCGATTCATTAGCGCCCGGGATGACACCTGCCGCACCCCGTATTGTGATGCACCGATCCGGCACTACGACCACATCGTCCCGTGGAATCGGGGCGGGCGTACCTCGATCGCCAACGGGGCGGGGCTCTGCGAATTATGCAACCACACCAAAGAAACCCCCGGCTGGACAGCCCAACCACGCCCCGGACCAGGACCGGGGTCCCGACATACCTTCCGGATGACCACCCCCACCGGCCACACCTACCACTCCACCGCACCACCCTTCCCCGGAACGGAGCCGCGAGCGCGCATCCCGCGTAGTTGAGACGGATGGTCCCGCTCCGCCGCCCACGACCTGGAATCAGACTCCACCTAGGAATTGCATACCCGGCAGTCCGGCGGCCTTGGCGTCAAAGGTCGCGGTGTGGCTGCAACCCCTTAACTCCCCGTTGAATGCAATCAGTACATCGGCAAAATCGTGGCCTTCGCTTGCGCTGCGGGCGGCTCGGCGGACGATATCTGCATGCTCGACGACCACATCTTCCGACGCTGCGAGGTCCAATATCACGCGTGCGATGTCCCTCTGGTCTAACTTATACGCACGCTTGAGTACCCAGAAGGTCTCGACGAGGACCACCATACTGACGTACCCGGGTTGCCTTGCGGTGAATGATCGAATCAGCGCCGACGCAGCAGCCGATTGCGCTGGATCATCCCGGACCAGATAACGAACCAGAACATTAGTGTCCAAACCAATCATGTCGCCCGACGTGGTCGCTGATCGCCGTTCATCTCCGATGCTTCGGCCGCTATGGACCGGTCCATTTCGTCCAAAGAGACCGGATCCCGACCCGCCTCATGAAAGATCCCTTCAAGCGACCGCACGGATGATTCGACGGGTTCAATCATGAGTTTCCCTTCCGCAGTCAGGACGAAATCAACCCTGCTGCCTGGCTCAAGGGCTAACTTTTGCCGAACCTCGAGCGGAATCGTAACTTGTCCCTTGCTGGTGACTTTTGCCAAAACCATGAACCAATCTTACTTCCACAGGTGCTCCTTACTGAAGAGTAGGGAGTGGTCATACCGTCGTGGGTGTTGCCCCAACGCGGGACCGCGCCACCAGCGACCCCGCCACAACCACCAGCACCAGCACGCTTGCGGCCCAAGCCAGCCCGGCATAGCCAATCAACACCAGAGCAACGCCGGACGCCGCTCCCCCGACCGCGCCGGCAAGGTTCATGATGAGGTCCGTCCTGCCCTGAATCTTCGGACGAGCCGCACCGGTCACCAGATCCGCCACCAGGGCCGATCCCGCGACAGTCGACGCGCTCCAGCCCAGCCCGAGGAACACCAGGCCTACGGTCACCATGACCGGATCGTCCTCGCCCAACGCGACGATCGGTAGCGCCACCGCGAACAGGCCCTGCCCAATCAGGATGGTGGTCACCCGCCCTACCTTGTCACTGAGCCATCCGAATACCGGCGACAGCGCGAACATTCCGGCAATATGCAAACTGATGGTCAAACCAATAATGGTCAGCGTGACACCGTGGTTAATGAGGTGCACCGGCGTCATAGACATCACCGACACCATCACCGCGTGGCTGAGGGCGATGGAGCCAATGGCGAACACCAACGGTCCCCGTCCGTGGATGGCGCCAGGAACTGCCTCATTCTCGTTCTGGGTGGCGTCGGATTTGCTCAACAGATACGGGTCGGGCCGCAACGCCGCCAGGTAGACCGCTGCAGCAGCCAACTGGGCGAACACGGCGATCAGAAATGACCCAGTAAGCGGCGGCATCCGCAGCGTTGAGGCAATCACCTCGCCCGGCCCAATCAGATTGGGACCCAGCACCGCACCAATCGTGGTGAACCAGACCACCAGCGAGAGGTCCCGCCCCCGGCGCTGCGGACTTGCCAGGTCGGTGGCAGCGAATCTTGCCTGAAGATTCACCGCGGTGCCCACACCAAGGAAAGCGAACGCAAGCAACAGCAAAGGGAACGATCCCAGCATCGCGGCAACGATAGCCACCACCGACCCCGTCGCGGCAATGAGCGCACCGGTGGTCAGGGCCCGACGTCGGCCCAGCCGTTGAGCGAGCCTGGCCAGCGGAATGGCACTCGCCGCAGCGCCCAGGGTGCTCAACGTGGTCGCCGTACCGGACAGCGCGTCCGACCCGGAGATGGTGGCTGCCATCACCGCCCCAATCGAGACGGTGCACCCGATACCGATTCCACCCAGGATCTGCCCCACAATCAACACCCAGACGGTGCGCCGCTGGACGGCGACGACGTCGACCGCTGGATTGGTCGACGGGCGATTCTGATGCGCACTGCTGGTCATGGGAAGAGCGTAGCCGGGAACTACGGTTGCGCCGAGGAGCGAGTCAGGCGACTTCCGCGCCATCTGAGTCGGCACACCTAACTGTCCGGCGAGGTGGCGCACCGAGGTACCGTACTCAGATCGATTCCCTCATGCAGGCGGGCACCCGGGCACGGGTCGCGGTAAGCACTCCCGGCTAGGCTAAGGACGTGACAGCCGTCCAGGTACAACATTCAACGCCTACGCGACGCCGACCCGGCCGCCTCGCGACCGCAATGGCCGCGCTCACCACTGTGGTCGGAGTACTCCCGGTGTTCCTGATCGGCGGTTTGGCCGTCCAGTTGGAAGCCGACCTACGGATGACGCCGTCCGCGCTGGGCGTGGTCGTAGGTGTGTTCTGGGGCGTCTCGGCACTCCTGTCGGCGTCGGCCGGCGTCGTCGCCACCACCCTCGGGCTGAGGCGAGGCATGCCGCTAGGAGTGTGCTTGGGCCTGATCTCGTTGGTAGGGATCGCCTTCTTCACCCCCGGCTGGCCCTGGCTCATTCTCTGGCTGACGTTCGCCGGAGCAGCCAACGCGCTGTGCCAGCCGCTCTCCAACGGCCTGATCGTTGACCAGGTGGACACCCGGAACCGGGCGTTCGCGTTTGGGCTTAAGCAAGCGGCCATCCCTGCAGCCACGCTGGCCGCCGGACTATCCGTACCCCTGGTTGCCCTCACCATCGGGTGGCAGTGGACCTTCGCCATCGCCGCGGCACTGGCCATCCTGTTCGTCCCGGCACTGGTGTGGTCGCTGCCGCGCCGCGCGCCAAAAGACAAGCGTGCGCCAGAAGGCAAACTGGCAGACCCTAAAGCCGCAAAAACGCCGCTCCCCCGCGAACTACGGCCTTTCCTCCTCATGACCGCCATCGCCAGCGGACTCGGATCGGCGCAGGCCAACGTGGTGGGCTCCTTCACGGTGGCCTCGGCCGTCGGCGCCGGGTACAACGCCGCGACCGCCGGACTGCTGCTGGGCGCCGCAAGCGTCGCGGGAATCCTGGCCCGGCCGCTGGTCGGCATCGCCGCCGACCGCGGCATCGGCGGCTCTATGGCGACCGTCGCAATCATGATGGGCACCGGCTGCGTGGGCCTCATCGGCATGGCCTCCGGGCACCCGGTGGCCTACGGCATCGGGTGCGTTATCGCGTTCGGCCTGGGCTGGGGCTGGAACGGTCTGGCTCACTTCGTAGTCTCGCGCGCCTCCCACCCGCACACCACCCGCGCCACCGGCATCACCCAGATCGGCACCTACCTCGGGGCTACTCTCGGCCCCCTGGTCTTCGGGCTCATCTTCACCCACTTTCCTGACGGCGTCGGCTGGAGTCTTGCCGCAGTGGTCGCCGCGGCCGGGGCGGCGACGGCGCTCGTCGCGTTCCGGCTGGAAAAGCGGCTCCGAAACTAAGCGACGAGTCGCTGCCACCTACACCGACCGGAGATGGCCGCCTTTACCTCCACCAGCACCGACGGTTGCGAGTGCTGCCACATACCCGGGGAGGTGGACCGCCGAACTGAACGCGGCACCGCCCTGAACCCTACTGGCGTCGATGTGACCAGCAAGCACAGCCTGCAGCCGATCCAGGATCTCCTCACGGTGGAGCCCCTGAGCTTGTAGCCGCTGGGCCGCCTCCCACACCTGTGATGGCGTATCGTTCCAGAGCTGTGAGACCACCAGCTCACGCAGGGCGGCAATCCAGACGGGGCTGCCGTCAGGCTCGGCTCCGTCTGGATACTCCGCCTTCCCCACACCATGGAGTTCCTTCAACTCGCCGAGCAACAGCAACCGCAGCTCCCCTGGCCGGTTAGCGTTGAGGTGCGGATAATCCTCGTCGCCAATCCAGGTGCCGTAATAGGGCATCGCCAATTGCCGACGACTCATGGCACCCTGCACCTCCTCGAGGTTCGCCATGTCGAGTCCTTCGAGGAAGGTCGCCCCCGGGGACCGCTCATCCTCGCCCGAGTCCCTCATTTCATCGGCGTCCTCGAGACCTTCCCCTGCGGCCTCCACCACCAGGTCCAGAGCCGCCTCTGTCAGCCCCATCTGTGCGCCGCACCAGTCGACCCACGCGTCGAGGAACCAGGGAAGAGCCTCCAGCTCGACGTCGTCGAGCATCACCTTGCGCGGAAGGAACCACGAGACAAACGTGTGCACCTTCGGCGGGCTCACGCGCACCAGCCTGCCGTCGTCGTAATTACGACCAAAGCTGATCGCCAGCTCGGCGAGGCGGGTGAACTCCTCTCTGAATGTCCGTGACGACGTAGGAGCTATGTCCTGCTGAATGTCCGCCAAGAAGGTGGCAATCAACAGCTCGGACTCGGCGTCGTCGGCCTCGATCTGCGCCAGTTCCTCGGCTTCGCTCAGCACCCTCCGCGCACCAAGGTCGACGACGCCGCTCTCCGGCAGCGCGAGCAGCCGCTTCAGCGCCAACGCCCGATCGAAATCATAGGTGGGACTCACCTCCGGGTCACTGGTGATGTCTGTGGCGTCGATGGCTGCCACGCCCAGGCGGCGGGCTTCGGTCAGCCCAACCGGCACCACCGCCGCCCCAGGCATCCTCGAGGCCGAGCGTTCAAGGACCTTGAGGAGGGTGCGTGCACTGTCGCTGAACCCCACACTGGTGGCGTACCCGCCCAGGTGGTTGGTGTCGATGCTCAGGTACAGGCCATGTTTACGCCGCCCGGTGCGGAAATCGATGACAAGTTCGATGAAATCCCCGAACACGTCAGTCAGCATCCAGGCTTCGGTGGCCTCCAGCTTGCGCAGCGGGGCAAGCCAGGCGGGAGGTTCGATGCCGGCATCAGCCAGACGCCCAGCGGCAGCAGCAGCGTCGGCGTCACCTGGGGCGTCGACAACCTGTGCCATCGCCCAAAGCACCGCGGCGGATGTCCGGTCTCCCTGACGTTCAGCGTGGCGTACCCAGTCGCTGAGCAGCTCACTATTGATGCCGGCGCCAAGATTGGTGGTCTTGTGCATGCCCGCGTAAAGATTTGAGGCCAGCTGCTCCGATTCCAGCGACGACGTCTGGTCCAGGTCAGCGGCAAACATGGGCGCGACATGCCGGTACATCTCGGCGATGGGATCGGCGGGCGGACCAGGTCTGCGGTTTTTGTCCTTGCCCGCGGATTTCGGTTTGCGTGTGCGGCTCTTTGGGCTCATCAATCGATGATGTCATCCTTGCCTCAGAAAAGCCTTAAACCGAGAATTGTTGAACAATCCGGCAAATTCGTGCATCCTTGAGGAACCAAATCAGGAGAGACGAGGATCACAATGGTGTACATCGACCTCAACAGCGACGTCGGCGAATCGTTCGGTAACTGGACCATGGGTGACGACGCCGCCATCTTCCGCTCGGTCTCCAGCGCCAACGTGGCCTGCGGGTTTCACGCCGGGGATCCCTCCACCATCGCGCAGACCTGCCGGGACGCCGTCGCCGCGAACGTGACTATCGGCGCCCACGTGGGATACCGGGACCTGGCCGGGTTCGGCCGCCGCTTCCTCGACTGCTCCCCCTCCGAACTGGCCGACGACGTCCTCTACCAACTCGGCGCCCTCGACGCCGTTTCCCGGGCGGCCGGCGGCACCATCAAGTACGTCAAACCCCACGGCGCCCTCTACAACACCATCGTCACGCACGAGGTCCAGGCCCAGGCCGTCGTCGACGCGGTCAAGGCGTTCGGCTGCGACCTCCCATTGATGCTTCTCCCCGGGTCCGTAGCGCTAGCCAAAGCCGAGAACGCCGGCCTCCGCGGCGTCCCCGAAGCGTTCGCCGACCGCGCCTACAACCCGGACGGTACCCTGGTCTCCCGCCGCGAACCCGGCGCCGTCCTGCACGATGAGGACCAAGTCGCCGCCAATATGGTCCGTCTCGCCACCGAGGGCACGATCATCGCCCGCGACGGGTCAACCATCAAAACGTCCGCCGAAAGCATCTGCCTCCACGGCGATACCACCGGCGCCGTCTCCATGGCCGCCGCCGTCCGCCGCGACCTTGAAGCCGCCGGCGTCGGGATCCGGAGCTTCGTGTGAACCCTCCCGAAATCCGCTGGGCCGGGCCGCGCGCCCTCCTGATTCAACTCGAATCGTTGGACTCGGTTCTCGCGGTGCACGCCCACCTGCAGCAGCAACCGCTCCGCGGGCAGGTTGACGTCCTCGCCGCCGCGCAGACCGTGCTGGCCGTCTTTGATTCCGGCGCCAACGCGCGCGCGGCCTGGACCGCCGTCGCACGCTTGGACACGTCACCGGTCGCCGACACCGCTGCGTCCGGCGATCCCGTGCGGATCGAGGTGGTGTACGACGGGGAGGACCTCGCCGAAGTGGGCCGCCTCACCGGCCTCGACCCCGACGGCGTCATCACGGCGCACACCGGCCAGGTGTGGACCGCGGCGTTTGGCGGGTTCGCGCCTGGGTTCGCCTATCTGGTCGGGGAGAACGAGGCGCTCACCGTCCCCCGCCGTACCTCGCCGCGTACCGCGGTCCCCGCCGGAGCCGTGGCCCTGGCCGGCAACTTCTCGGCCGTCTACCCCCGGCGCTCCCCCGGCGGCTGGCAGCTGATCGGGCGGACCGCATCACGCCTCTGGGATTTGGGGCGGGATCAGCCGGCCCTCCTCCGCCCCGGCACGGCTGTGCGATACGTTGCCGTGCGGGAAACGGTGACGCTGACGGAGCGGGCGGACGCTGCGGCGCCGAACGTCCATCCGGGTCTGGCGACGGTAAATCTCCCCGGCATATCCCTTGAAGTCCTCGCCCCCGGCCTGCAGTCGCTGATCCAGGACCTGGGCCGGCCAGGGCTCGGTGACGTCGGCGTCTCAAAAGCCGGTGCCGCCGATACCGCGAGCGCCCGCCAGGCCAACCGGCTCGTCGGGAATTCCCCGGGCGATGCGGTGATCGAGACCATCCTCGGCGGGCTCACCGTCCGGGCCCACGGCGAACTCACCCTCGCCCTGGCCGGAGCCATCGCCCCCGCCGTGATTATCGGCGTGAACAACGGTGGCGTAGACGAAAACCTTGTGGACGACAGTCTTCGCACGGCGCCGATGTGCTCACCGTTCGCCCTGCACGACGGCGAAACCCTCCGACTCGACCAGCCCGGCGCCGGGCTGCGCACCTATCTGGCGATCCGCGGTGGCATCGACGTGCCCGAGGTGCTGGGCAGCCGGTCAACTGATGTGATGTCTGGAATCGGACCGGATTCCCTCACGGCAGGAGCGATGCTTCCCATCGGTGCGGTCGATCAGGGCCGTACGGTCGGCGCGCCCGAGCCCTCAACGCTTCCCGAGACCATCTACCCGGGGACGGGCTACCCGGTTGTCCTCCGCATCACCAGCGGTCCTCGCCACGACTGGTTCACCGACGACTCCCAGACGTCGCTCACCGCCCAGATCTGGACCGTGACGGCCGAATCGAACCGGATCGGCGTCCGGCTGGCTACCGGCGAGAATCAAGAGGCCGCAGCGCCGCTCGAACGCACCAGCACCGACGAACTCCCCAGCGAAGGAGTCGTCGCCGGATCGCTGCAGGTGCCACCGTCGGGCCTTCCCGTCCTGTTCCTCGCCGACCATCCGGTGACCGGCGGGTATCCGGTGATCGGCGTCGTCGTTCCTGATGACCTGCCTGTTGCCGCCCAACTGCCACCCGGGACGTCGTTGCGCTTCGAAGCAGTGGACCCCGAAACGCTGCAACCTCTCAAACACACCCCGATCACCACCAGAAGCTCGTGAAAGTAGCACCCATGAAGAAGGTCCTGATCGCCAACCGCGGGGAAATTGCCGTTCGGATCGCCCGCGCCTGCTCAGACGCGGAGCTGACCTCGGTTGCCGTGTACTCCGAGCCCGACGCCGATGCCCTCCACGTCCGCCTCAGCGATGAGGCCTACCCGCTAAACGGCTCGGCCAGCGCCGACACGTACCTCAACATCGGAAAAATCCTGGACATCGCGGCGAAGGCCGGCGCCGACGCCGTTCACCCCGGGTACGGCTTCCTCTCTGAAAATGCCGACTTCGCCGACGCCGTGCAGGACGCGGGGCTCACCTGGATCGGCCCGTCGCCGGCAGCGATCCGCAGCCTCGGCAACAAGGTCACCGCCCGCGAAATCGCTGTGAAGGTCGGCGCCCCCCTGGTCCCCGGATCCGACGGGCCGGTAGCCAGCGCCGAGGAAGTCCGCGTGTTCGCCGAACAATACGGCGTCCCCGTTGCCATCAAGGCGGCCTACGGCGGCGGCGGTCGCGGAATGCGGATCGCCCATCGGATGGAGGACATCGACGACGCGTTCGACTCGGCGGTCCGCGAGGCGACCGTCGCGTTCGGGCGTGGCGAGTGCTTCGTGGAACGGTTCCTGGACAGGCCCCGGCACGTCGAGGCGCAGGTCCTCGCCGACACGCACGGGAACGTCGTCGTCGTCGGCACCCGCGACTGCTCCCTGCAGCGCCGCAACCAGAAGCTCGTGGAGGAAGCCCCCGCCCCGTTCCTCACCGATGACCAGCGCAGCCGCATCCACGAGTCGGCCCGCGCCATCTGCCGCGAGGCCGGGTACACCAGCGCGGGCACCGTTGAGTACCTGGTGGCGCCCGATGGCGTGATCTCCTTCCTGGAGGTCAACACCCGACTGCAGGTGGAACACCCTGTGACCGAGGTGACGTCGGGCATCGATCTGGTCCGCGAACAGTTCCGCATTGCCGCGGGCCTGCCCGTGAGCATCACCGAGGATCCAGCGCCGCAGGGCCACGCGATCGAGTTCCGGCTCAACGCCGAGGACGCCGGCCGCGGGTTCCTGCCCTCCCCGGGCCCGATCGACGTGTTCGAGGCCCCCACCGGCGCCGGCGTCCGCGTCGACACCGGGGTGCGCTCCGGCTCCAGTGTCCCCGCCGAGTATGACTCCCTGATGGCCAAGCTCATCGTCCACGGCGAAGACCGGCCGCAGGCACTCCGCCGCGCACGCGCCGCCCTGGACGAGTTGCGGATCGAGGGCCTCCCCACGGTGATCCCCTTCCACCGCGCCGTCGTTCGGGACCCGGACTTCACCGACCCGGAACGGCTCGGCGTCTACACCACCTGGATCGAGAATGCGTTCGCCGGACGGTTGGACGCTGCGCTGTCGAGCGGGACCGCCGGCCCACTCGCCCGGCGGGAAACCCTGACGGTGGAAATCGACGGTAAAGCGGTCCAGCTGGGTTTGCCCGCCGAAATCTTCGCCGCGTTGATGAACGGTGGCGGCAGCGCAGGCAACGGCTCCACGGGCGGCACCGTCGCGGAGTCACTGGACACGACAGCGAACGACGGCGCCGTCACCGCTTCGATGGGCGGCACCCTGGTGAAGTGGCTGGCCGACGACGGCGCGACGATCACCGCGGGCCAGCCCGTCGCCGTGCTGGAGGCCATGAAAATGGAAACCGAGGTGCTCTCCACGGCAGCCGGGACGTTCAGCCGCGGCCGGCAGGAGCCGGGTACCGCCGTCGTCCGTGGTGAGGTATTGGGCGGAGTCCTGGGCGCGGTCGACTAACATCTGTTGATGACAAGGGGGGAACGAAAATGGCACTAGCAGCTGCAACTGAGCTGGATAACGGGACATCGGGATCGGCATCGGGATCGGGATCGGCCGAACACGCGCACACGGCGGCGTGGATCGCCACCGTACTGCGGGGGCGGATTGCCGCCGGCGAAATGACCCCCGGCTCCAAGCTGTCAGAACAGACGCTGTCGACGGCGCTGGGCGTCTCCCGTAACACTCTCCGGGAGGCGTTCTCCACGCTGGCCGGCGAATCGATGGTCACACGGATCCCCAACCGCGGCGTATTTGTGGCGTCCCCGGGGGTCGAGGAGGTGCGCGAAATCTACCGTGTGCGCCGGATGATCGAACCCGCCGCCGCTTTGTGGGGCGAGGTCACCCCCGAGGTGATCGAGAACATGGAGGCCATCGTGCAGCGGGCCCAGGCAGCGCGCGACGCCGGATCGGTCCCCGACATGGCCAACGCCAACCAGGCGCTCCACAGTGCAGTCGTGGGTCTGGCCGGCAGCGAGTCGCTGCGCACCTTGATGGACCGGGTGCTCGCGGAGATGCGGCTGGTGTTTCATGCGATGGCTTCGGCCCCCGACTTCCACAGCCACTATGTGGACCGCAACGTCCAGTTGGTCGAACGGCTCCGGGCCGGGCAGCGCGAAGAAGCCGCAGCCGTGCTACGCGCCTACCTGGACTCCGCCGAGGCCGAGCTGCTGGCGCACCTCGCTGACGAAGCATCCGCCCCTTGATTGAGCCACCCCAACCCCTTGGATTGAGTCAACACAAATAACCGGTTTCCGCCAGGATTTCGGTGATTCGTGTTGACTCAGTGTGCGTGGTGAGAACGGGGGTGGTGAGGCGACGGGGTGTGTAAACCGACATCAGGGCACCAGATAGTCGCTGTCTCTGGCGTCGGTGATGAGCATGTGCCCCGGCGCGTGACCGATCGCCAGCGGTGGCCGTGACCGCATCACCGCCGCCTGTGGAGTGACCCCGCAGGCCCAGAACACCGGCAGATGCCCGTCAGGGATCTGCACCGAGTCGCCGAAGTCCGGCGAACCCAGGTCAACGCCCAACTCCTCCGGATTCCCCACGTGCACGGGCGCGCCGTGCACGGCCGGATAGCGGGAGGTGATGCGGACGGCGTCGGCCACCTGGGCCGCCGGCACCGGCCGCATCGACACCACGAGAGGCCCGGACATGGCGCCAGCAGGGAGGGCCTCCCGGTTCGTCCGGTACATCGGCACATTCACGCCCTGGTCGATGTGCGCGATCCGAACCCCGCCGTCCTGCAGCGCGGTTTCGAAGGTGAAGGAGCAGCCGAACAGGAACGTCACCAGATCATCGCGCCAGTGGGCGGCGATGTCGGTGGGCTCGTCCACCAGCACGCCGTCGTGATAGACGGTGTACTTGGGGACGTCGGTGCGGATGTCGCCGCCGGCCAGCAGCGGCCCGTTGGTTTCGCCCGGCTCCAGCACCCCGAGGATGGGGCACGGTTTGGGGTTGCGCTGGGCGAAGAGGAGCAGGTCGAAAGCCTGCTCCCGCGGGATCGCCAGCACGTTCACCTGTGCGTAGCCGCGAGACCAGCCCGACGTCGGGCTCACCAGTCCGGCGCGGAAGGCGGCCCGCGCGTCGGCGGGCAGCATCGCCGCCGGGTCAGCGGGGCGAGAAGGAGCTAGCCCCACAGCTTTGCCAGCCCGATGATGGAGGTGTAGCCGAGGAACAGAGTGAGGAACCAGGTGATGATGCCAATGATCAGCAACCACTTGGGGTAGACGTAGCCGTGCAGCAGGTCGCGACGGCGCCAGGCCACGAAGAGGAGTACACCGAAGCCGACCGGCAGGATCAGACCGTTGAACGCACCCGCGAAGATCAGCAGTTCCTGTGGCGCCTGGCCGAGGAAGAGGTACGCCACGGCGCAACCGGCGATGAACGCGACCGTAATGAGGTTCCGTTTGCGTTCGGGGGTTTTCGAGGTGGTGATGAACGAGACCGAGGTAAACGCAGCACCGATCACCGAGGTGATCGCGGCAGCCCAGAGGACAATGCCGAAGACCCGCATGCCGATTTCGCCGGCTGCAATCCCGAAGGCTTCGGCGGCCATGTTGTCGCTCGTCAGCACCGCGCCGCCAGCGACGACGCCGAAGATCGCCAGGAACAACAGCACCCGCATGACACCGGTGACCAGGATGCCGATCACTGAGCTGCGGGTGATTTCCCCGACGTTGTCCGGGCCAGTGACACCGGAGTCGAGCATGCGGTGGGCGCCGGCGTAGGTGATGTAGCCACCGACCGTGCCACCAACCAGGGTGGTGATGATGAGGAAGTCGATCTGTTCGGGGAGGATCGCGTTCTTGAGGGCCTCGCCGACTGGAGGCGCGGCGACAATGGCCACGTAGATCATCAGAAGGATCATGATTGCGCCAAGGAACACCACGATCCGGTCCAGCGCCATGCCGGCTCTCTTGCTGACGAAGATCATGATGGCGATGACGGCGGAGATGGCGCCGCCGATCTTGGGGTCGACGCCGAGCATCGCGTTGGAGCCGAGCCCGGTGCCGGCGATGTTGCCGATATTGAAGACCACGCCGCCGATGAAGACCAGTCCGGCCAGGAACCAGCCGACGCCGGGAAGGACCTTATTGCCGAGTTCGTGTGCGCGGAGCCCGGAGACGCCGATAACGCGCCAGACGTTCATCTGCACGGCGATGTCGATCAGGATCGACGCCAGGATCGCGAACGCAAACGCTGCGCCGATCTGGGCGGTGAACACCGTGGTCTGGGTGATGAAGCCCGGCCCAATAGCGCTGGTCGCCATCAGGAACATGGCTCCCAGCAGCGCAGTGCGCCGAGCGGAGGGGCTCAGCTTCGGTTTGTTCTCGGTTTCTGACATGGGTCCGTCCCTAACCTCAAGGTGACTGGAGTCACATTTTGTATTGCAGATGACCCTACAGGTTGTTGAACAATCGGCGCAAGGTATTGTTCAACAATTTATCGCCGCCTATTCGAAGAGGCTCCGCACGTCGCCGGCGGTGAGTGCCGAGGAGAACATCGCGTCGTCGTCCATGACCGCGGTGAAAAGATTGGCTTTCTTCTCTTTGAGGGCCATCACCTTCTCTTCGATGGTGTCCTTGGCCACCAGTCGGTACACCATGACGTTGCGGGTCTGGCCGATCCGGTGTGCCCGGTCCACCGCCTGGTTCTCACTGGCAGGGTTCCACCAGGGATCCAGCAGGAAGCAGTAGTCGGCTTCAGCGAGGTTGAGCCCAAAACCGCCCGCCTTGAAACTGATCAGGAACACCGGAGCCTTGCCGGACTTGAACTTTTCCACCACCTGCGCGCGGCGGCGGGTTTTCCCATCCAGGTAGGCATACTCCATTCCAGCCGCGTCCAGCCGTTCCGCAGCCTTGGCCAAGAAGCCGGTGAACTGGCTGAAAATCAGCGCGCGGTGCCCCTCGGCAACAATGTCCTCGAGCTGTTCAAACAGGGCATCGAGCTTGCTGGACGGCACCGACGCATACTTCTCGTCAACCAGGGATGCGTCAAGGCTGAGCCTGCGCAGCATCGTCAGCGAACGGAAGATCTCGAACCGGTTCTTGTTCATGTCATCCAGCAGGCCCAGCACCTTCTGTCGTTCGCGCTGCAGGTGCCGCTGGTAAATGGTCCGGTGCCGCGGCGACAGCTCAAGCTCCAGCACCTGTTCCTGTTTTGGCGGCAGGTCCTTCGCGACGAGTTCCTTGGTGCGACGGGTGATCAGCGGACGAATCCGCCGCCGTAGCTGCGCCAGCCGCTCGCCGTCGGCCTCCTTCTCGATGGGCCGCTGATAGTACTCGGCGAATTTTTTGGAACTCGGGAAAAGCCCTGGTGCTGTAATCGCAAACAGCGACCACAGCTCCATCAGGTTGTTTTCCATCGGCGTGCCGGTGATCGCGAGTTTGAAGGGTGCGGGGAAACTCCGTGCGTTCTGGCTGCCCCTGGTCAGTGGATTTTTCACAAACTGCGCCTCATCCAAAATGAGGCCAGCCCACGACTGGGCTGCGTACGCTTCATAGTCCAGCCGGAAGAGGGTGTAGGAAACGATGACGACGTCGTTCTCCGCCGCCAATTCAACCGGATCGGCACCGCTGCGGCGCAGGGTGTCCATCACCGCCGTCGTGCGCAGGTGTGGCGCGAAGCGGTGCGCTTCGGCGGCCCAGTTGGGGACCACAGAGGTGGGAGCGACCACCAGGAATGGACGTGTCTCCTGCGCCGACTCGCGGGCGTGGGAGATCAGCGCCAGGGTCTGGAGCGTCTTCCCCAGGCCCATGTCGTCGGCGAGAACGCCGCCGAGCCCGTGCGTCCAGAGGAACGTCAGCCAGCTGAAGCCCTCCTGCTGGTAGGGGCGCAGCGTCGCGTTGATGCCCGCCGGGACGGCCATCGCGGGCACCTCGGAAAGCTCGAGCAGGGCGGACACCGATTCACGCCACGCGTCGGCCTGCGCCGCGACCGTCGCGAGGTCGGTGAACTCCTCCCAGAGACTCGCCTGGAACCGGCTGATCCGAAGCTCATCGGTGTCCTTATCCTGCAGCGACCGCGCCTCCTCAATGAGCCGCCGCAGTTGCTCGAATTCCGGCTGATCCAACGCAAAGTAGCCGCCGCCGGGCAGCAGCAGGTGCCGTTCGTCGAGGGCCAACGCGCGGAACAGCTCACCGAACGGCACCTCAATGCCGCCCAAAGACACGCTGACGCCGAGGCCGAACCAATCCCGGTCCTCCGTTTCGGTGGTACTCACCGATACCTCCGGCTGATCCGTCAGCTCGGTGTAGTCTGGCACGTCCTCGCCCTGCACCACCCGCACTCCCTGAACTGCTTCCAGTTCAGGCACCAGCTCAGCAACGAAGCGGGCCGCTGCCACACCCTGCAACTGGAGTGGCTCGGACCGGCCCGGGTACCCGTCAGCCAGGCGGGGGAAGGCGTCAAACCAGGCGGCACGGAACCCATCCAGGACGCCGGCGACGGCGGTAAGCGTCACCTTCTCGGCGGCCTGGTCCCGGTGGCGGGCGCCGTCGTCGGGCAGGGGGTGCGTCGTCGTCGAACCGGCCTGGGCGTAGTCCCAGGACCAGCCCAGCCGCACCGAGCCGCGGCTCGCTTCGCCGGCGTCGGCCAGGCGCTTCCGGGACCGGGCGCCCGACGACGGCGGCGCCGGAACGTAGGTAAGCGTGAGGACCAGCGTGGGTGGTGAGATCTCGGGAAGGTCCACCGAGCCGTCCCGGGAGATGACCTGCACCTGTTGCTGCAGCCGGGGTAGTACTCGTCCAGGAACGCCTGACGCCCGGTACCGGGGATCTTCAGCGGGGTATCCGCGGTCACTAGAGACCGGAGAGCCTCGGGGATGGGAGCCCGGGTTCTGGCGAGTGAAATGGTACCTGCCGCTGCCGTGGGTGTGGTGTCCCACCAGAAGAGACCGTGCGCGGGTGAACCTATGAGCCCGAGCGCCGCCGGATCCAGGACCTGTCCGCCGACCTCGAGGTGGGGTGACCCGTGCGCCGCCGATTCCAACGAATTCCACGCCGTTCCCGCGGCCCTGCGCGAGCAGCTCCCAAAGCAGCGGCGACCGAAAGTTGTTGACCTTCATGGACGTGCCGTGGCTGTAGCCGTAGCTCTGGCCCCGCCCGCCCACGGCCGCGAAGGTGCACATCCAGTCCCAGTGAGCTGCCTCCAGCCCGCCCGCAGAGTATCCGCCCTGGAACTTCTCCCACCGCAACTGGCCCGCCACCCAGTTACCGGCGGTACTGCGCTGGACCGCTTTCACCGAGAGAACAGCCGCCGTGGCTGACGACGAGTAGTCCCGCTCCTGGAGCACCTCGAAATGCAGCGCAAGGGGAACCGCAGGTGCCGCAACCCGGGCCCCGTAGCCGCTGGCCGAGTAGTGCGTGACTGGAACCGGCTTCGGCGCTGTCACGAGAGCGTCGAGCTGGCGTTGCCACGGCGACGGCTTCTTCTGCTGGAGTGCGTCCGGTGAGCGTCCGGCCTTCACCGTAGGGGTCGCCGTGGTGGCTTTTGTTGGTTTCTTGGGCGCACGCGGCTGAACCAGATTGTGGGTGAGCAGCAGCGCTGCGACGTGCTTGCAGTTGCTGCGCAGAGGGCACGAGCAGAGACCGTACAACAGTCCGGGGGTGGTAGTAGCAGCGGAGAACTTCACAGTCGCCCTCGGAGGCGACGTCGCCGGTGACCAGGACACGCAGCGGTGACCCGCCACGCTTGAACTGCTCCACGATCTGCTGCTGCTCCACGTCCGAGAGGCCGCCGTGGAGCATGCCGATGTTCTCCGGCTTGAGGCCGAGGGCCTTCGGTAGTTCCGCCTCGAGGTACTTGAGGGTGGCGACGCGTTCGGCGAAGACGACGGCGCGCGTGGGCTGGCCCTTCCCGACGCCGGCCCCGTTGAGGTGCTCGACGAGGGCCGCGAACTTGGCGGACTTCTGTGTCCGGGCCGTTTGGGCGAGGGCCAGGAGCCGCTCCAGCGCATCGGCCTCCTTGGCTGCCAGCGGATTCATGGCGGTCGTGGCGCCTTGCTGTCCGTCGGCGCGGCCGAGCTTGCGGAGGCGCTCGGTGATGGTCGAGATGAGCGCGGCGGGGCTGGACAGGAAGGCCTTGGCGAGCGTCCAGCCGAAGAGCTGGTGGCCGGCCGGACTGTTGCCCAGCGGGTGGATCCACGTGTTGGAGAGCTCGTTGGCGACGGCGTCCTCGGCCGGGCTCGCCGCGACCAGCTTGTTCTGCGGCTCCGGCCGCTCCGCCCAGTCCGCGCCGACCTCCGTGGCGACCTCGTCGCTGTAGCGGTGGCGGCGAATGATCAACTGCTGCACGGCGTCCTGGTCGATCGAGCCGTCCGGGCGGACCGCGGTGGGGTCCAGCAGCCGGACGAGTTCGGCGAAGGACTCCTTCTTGCCGTTGTGGGGGGTTGCGCTGGCCAGGATGAGGGCGTCCGTGCGGGGAGCCAGGATGCGGGCCAGCTCGTTGTTGAGCGTGCCGGCGTTGGTGAGGTTGTGGGACTCGTCGATCACGACGGCGTCCCAGCGGCGCTTCTTCAGGTGCTCGCGGTAGCGCGGGGTCTTGAGCGTATCGATGGATATGATGGCGCGCCTGAAGTAGGTGAAGGGATTGCGCGAGGCGGGGATAGTCTGCCGGACGCGCTGGATGCCGACGGAGTCGAGGCGAACGAACGGAAGCGCGAAGCGGCTCCACATCTCGTGCTGCATCTGCTCCAGCACGTGGCGGGGCGTGACGATCAGAATGTTGTCCCCGCGGCCCCGGGCGACCAGCTCGGAGAGGATCATGCCGATCTCCAGCGTCTTGCCCAGGCCGACGGCGTCGGCGATCAGGATGCGCGGGCGGATGTTGGCCGGGTCCAGCGCCTTGGCGACGGCGATGCGCTGGTAGTTCAACTGCTTGGACAGCATGCGTGTGCTCACCGACAGCGCATTGCTGGTGGCGGGCATCGGCGTCTTGCGCAGCGTGGTCTCCAGGAAGAGGCGCGCCCTACGGTAGTTGGGCGAATCGTCGGCGACGACGCGCGCCAGGCGGGGGTCGACGACTTCGATGTCGTCGAGGTCGGAGTAGAACGCCGCTTCGGTGTCGCGGACGAGCTCGCTGAGGCCCTGGACCTTCACGAGCGTGCCGGACGACGTGAAGCTCGTCGACGTGACGAGCCAATCCTCGTCGCGGACACGGATCACCGAGCCCGGCGCGACGTTGATGTCCTTTGCTTTCACCGGCGCTTCAAGCGACACGGTAAACCCCCCTGAGTTTCATCGGCACTGAGACGTAGCCAATGGCAACCATATGCCATAGTACTCACAGTTTAGGGAGGGTTTCCGGGCTGCCGGATTACAACCTGGGCACGGCTGAACTTGTTTGATGCTCAGCATGGACCTCTTCGCGGATGACCAGCAAATCGCTAATTGTAGAAACTCATAGAATACCCAAAGCAGATTCTTTGCTTAGAATCCCCTCCGGAAGAGCCGCTAATGCGACAAATCCTTTACGATCAGTGAGGCATAATTACGAAATGACTGAACCCTCTGAGTATGAGCTTGACGCGTGGCGCAACATTCAACGGTTTCAAGGCCGCCCACTCTCTAAAGCGGTAAGAAGTGCAGGCGAACATGTTTCTACTGGAGTAGCAAGCATCGGCAAGCGCGCAACGCAGTTTCTGGAGAGCCGGCCCGCGGCCCAGTCAGCCGTTTCTCGCGGCCAGTCGGTTGTGTCCAAGGGGACTCAGGCGATTGGAGCCGGTGCTCGGAAGGCGGCGGATGCTCTCCCAAACTGGGGCGACACTGCTTTTGGGTCGATGCGTCAGACGGCAGGAAGAGTTTCACGAGCCGGCCTCTCACCCAAGTGGGTTGTGACCAACCATCAGAAGCGCGGACATGATGTAGCGAAACTTCTCGACCTACGCCATCTCGATCTTGAGCAGATCGACGCGGTTCGTGGACGAGGAACGAGCTGGTACTACCCCCTTGCTGCAGCAATGTCGGGAGCAACTGCTGGGCTCGTCATTTCGGGAGGGGAACTCGTCACGGCCGCCTCCGCAGGCGCAGCTGCAGCGCCGTCGGGAGCAGCAATTGCCGGGGCATTCGTCGGAGATGCTGCCTTTGTTCTGGGACTGGCGTCGCGCTCGGTTGGTCACGTCTCTCTGCTCTACGGGTACGATCCTGAGGACCCCGCGGAGAAGCTTTTCATCATGTCGGTCGTCAATGCAGGTACAGCAGCCTCGGCTAGCGCAAAGACCGCCGCGATGGCTGATATTTCCCGGCTTACCCAATCGCTAGTTCGTGGTAAGAGTTGGGAGATTCTAGACAAGTCAGTCATCTCGCAGGTCTCCAAGCAGTTCGCGAAAGCGTTTGGAACACGCTTAACCAAGCAGGGGCTCGGCAAGGTCGTTCCTGCTGTAGGCGTGCTCGTAGGGTTCACCCTTAATTGGGCAACCCTGGAATCAATTGTCGATGTCGCAGACGTCGAATACCGGCGACGGTTTCTTATTGAAAAGTATCCGCATCTCGCAAACGAAGAAGTACCTGAAATATTCAGTGACGATGTATCAAACGACGCCGATGAAGCCATTAGCGTGCTTGACGAGCTCGCCGAGGCGGGCGGACCCGACCTCCGCTGAATCGGGGGCGCTGGATGCCGGAGCACAAAGTAGTGGGACTGTACTGGTGCAAGTTACAGAGTGACCGAGAAGGCGAGCAAGTTAACTGACCGATGGCTCACCCTGCGCTGCGGAACCGTTGGTACGCAATCTCAAGCAGCTCTCTGCTGGGGAAGTCTGCCCTTCGTGAAGGAACGTTCATCAACCTCGTATTGTGATGTTCTTTTAACCCAAACTGCAGCATAGGACCGTCCATCTCCTCGAGAAGGTCGGCCCGAATTTCTACTACATGGTCTGGACGGATGCCAAGAATGTTCACGTCAAAGGCCGCATGATGAATCTTGCAGAGTGCCAATCCGTTGGCGACGGTAGCGACGCCGTCTTCGTGCGAGTCCGGGACAATGTGAGCAGCATCCAGTAGCTGTCTATGTCCCAGGGAACATACAGCACATTTCGTGGCGTAAGCACGCATTACATCAGCCCGAAATAGTCCTTGATGGAGCCTCCTTTTTACCTGCTGGTTCCGGTAGCGACGCTCAAAATGTAAGGGAAAGTTGATCTCTAACGGTAAGTTGCCCACATTAGCCCGCAACGGATCTAGGTCGACGACAAATTGCTTCAGGTGAGGTTCTTCATCCAGTAGGAAGACCGGGAAAACGGGCAAGTACCAACCGGTGCGAACCGCAAAAAACCAAATCAAAGGAAGTCCGAGCTTTTGAGCTTGCCTCAAGGCCCGGTTGTCAGCGTGGTCAGGGTTATCACCCTGCCATTTGTAGCGAAACAATCCGTCTGACCCAGTGTCATCTTCGTACGGGCGCGACTGACCTGGAGCCCGGAAGGTAGTGCTGAAGGAGAGCGCCGCATCTAGCTGTCGAGGTTTCCAAATTCCTTTGTAGCGGTCGCGCAATTTGAACGATTCACCATCAAGAGTGAAATCCTCGAAGTCGCTCCAGTGAAGTTCGTCCGCTCCGTCGTTGGTCCGCATCGCCAACCATGCCATAGCTTCGCGGCGGAGCCGCGCGTCGAACGACTCATCGCACTGATTCTCATCCATCCCCATATGAACATTCACCTGTTTAGAGTATGTCGGGAATCCCTCGGCATTTGCCTGACCGACCGCTGCCATCGCATTCAATGGAGATTATCCACAGAACCCGTCTCAACGCTGTGACCACCGATGAGATTGGTGCACTGTCCATCCAGACAATCGACACCTGTGCAGGGCTGCACGTCCTCGCCGCTATTGGATAGATCGTGGCGGTGTGCTGATGGTTAAGCAGGCGAAAGGCCTTTTGACCTACTGACCTACTGGCCGCGGCGCTCGCTGAATTTGCGCAACAAGCCGCGGTCCCGCCAGGCTCCGGTCGACCACAGTGCCCAGGCGATCAGGGCCGGCTGAAAGAAGAGCCTCGTGAGACGGGCGGAGTCTGTTTCCAGGCCGAAGGCGTCGACACCGTCGACGTATTGGGCGACGTTGCCTGGGAAGACAGCCACGAAGAAGGCCGCGACGATCCAGCCAACGAGGACTCGCGAGCGCGGTAGGAAGATGAGCGCAGCCCCTAGAACCACCTCGACGATCCCGGACGCGACGACCACGAAGTCGGTATCAAGGGGCATCCATGCGGGGACCTGAGCCGCGAACTCGGCGCGGGCAAAAAACAGGTGAGCCATCCCGGCGAAGAGGAGGAACGCGCCAAGCAAGATTCGGGCGATGGTTCGGAGCAGAGACAAACGGGGAAGATCGGTCACTCAGCGAAGCCTAGCAGCGCGCCCTCAGGAAGCAGCATGGTCAGTATCTTCTGAACTAATCATTCAGGGGACCGCGTCCGGTTTTGTTGACAGCCTGACCCAACGCGCTGGGGTTAATTAGATGGGTGGCGGCAAAGTCTTGAGGAGCTCCTTGAGCTCACCGTGCACCGTGCACCGGCTATGAGCGGAACATGATGATTACCGAACCGGAGAAGCTATCCGGTAATCGGACCGTATTACGGGGATAATTTACGACGGTAGTCCTAGCACTGGCGCCGCCGAGACTCGATAATTTCGAGCGCCCTTTCCCAGCTCGGCCGCGCAGGCTTGTGATTGGCACCAGGAGGCGCCAACGCGTACGCCTTCACGTATTCGACTTTCAAGCGCTGAACATAGTCGTGCGCCTTCCCGCCGAAAGCGACGACTGTGGCGTTCGGGAGCATCTCCAGTTCGGCCCGAAGGTAGCGCTCAGCGCAGATGCGACCACTCACCCTGCCAATCTCGTTATCGATCGAACACAGGCGACCATCAGTGAGCCAGACGCGCCGAAGCTGCTCATCAAAAGTAAGATCGGGGTAGAGCTGCCCCATAAACCAGCGGACATTGCGATGGAACAGATCCGTCCCATTCGCAAAGGATTCATAAGCATGACGCATCCCATTTTCAAGCAACGTGTCCGGACTGTCCTCAGAGTCATAAACCTCGCCGCGATGCGGATGCCCTGGTTCCGCAAAAACCATTACGAGCTCGACGTCCTTGAGCGCACCCGTCGCGCCTAGGAAACCGCGCGGTATGTGCCCCGACTCCGGGTCCCATTGCGCTTCGCGGCAGGTTCCGAAGTTGCTGCAGGGCTGGTACGCCTCCCGCAACAGCGCTGATAATTTGTCGTCCGGACGCATTAGAAAGATCCCCTGTATCGATAACCCACTGTGAACGCTATGCGCGACGTCCGGCGGCTTCGAACCCAGCCCCAGTCGCCTCGCTTACTGAAGTCGCTTGCTTACTGACGGTTCCTACGGTGCTCCGGGGAGCGTCTCGCAGACAATACCGTCCTTATCCCGGTCAAGCTGTGCCACGTCGCCGTAGTACGGGAAGTACTTCTCGTACCAGTTCTGCGCTTCCCGCCAGGTGCTGAAGTCACCGCAGTTCTTGGTATCTCCGGGGTTCGCTGGCTTCGGTGCGGGACTCGGCTTAGGCACCGGCGCGGGAGCTGGTGCAGGCTTTGGGGCTGGTGCCGGCTTTGGTGCCGGAGTCAGCACAACCGGAGCCGGCTGAGTCACCGCTGCTGGTTGACCGGCACATTTGCTCAGCACATTTGCCATCGCATCGCGCTCCGCCTGAGTCACCCACAAGCCGTGGATTGCCTTGGCCGAGATCTGACGTGAAACGTACGTGCACCGATAGGAGTTGTTCGGCGGCAGCCAGGTGGCGGCGTCGCCGTCGCCCTTTTGACCGTTCGTCGGACCATCTGTGGCCTGCAGATTGAGTGGATCGTTGGCGAAAATCAGCCGCTGGTCGGCACTTAGCTGCTGTGCACCCTTCTGCCACGCATCGGAAAGCGCGACAACATGGTCAATCTGCACCTTGGCACTGGTGGTGGTACCGCGAACAAAGTTGATCACCATAGCGGTGTAGGGATCGTTCAGGACACCCGTTGCTACCTGACAAGTTCCATAGGTGTAGGTGATGTTGGTGAGCTGCGCCTTCAACATGTCGTTGCGGGTGTCGCACCCGTTGTTGTCGACGTCAAACCAGGACGGGCCAAAGTTGTCGCGGTCGTACCCGGTTTTCGGAGCCCGGCCCTTGACCGGAATGGTTTGCAGCACCTGAAGGGCAGTGGACCCGTATTCGGCTGGACGGTTCAGCGGAAGCTCGATTTTGGTGCGATACATGAAGGCGGCCATGGCGTCACGCTTCACCGGCTGTAGCGGAAGGAATCGACCGTCCGGCCAGCCGGTGGTGATGCCGGTGTTCGCTAGCCAGCTGATCTCCTTGTAGAACATGTTGGTGGTGGGCACATCACGAAACGCGCTGGTTTTGGAGGCTGTGAACGATGGCTTCACGGAGAAACGGTAGAGGAAAGCCGCCATCGCGTCACGGTTGACCGAGCTGAGTGGCTTGAAGGTCCGGTCCGGGTAGCCGGTGGTGATGCCCTCCGACGCAAGCCAGTGGATCTCTTTGTAGAACTTGGTTCCCACTGGCACATCGGTAAACCACGACTGCTTGGGTGCCGTGTAAGCCGGTTCGCCGGCCAATCGGTAAAGAAAGGCAGCCATCGCGTCACGGGCTACCGACTGCAGGGGACGGAACGTGCCGTCCGGCCATCCCATCGAAATTTCCTGAGTAGCCAGCCAGGTGATCTCGGTGTGGAACTGGCTGGTGGACGGTACATCCCGGAACGTTGTCGCGGCGGTTGCCTGGGTCGGCGCGACGAGGGTGCCGGCGCCGATAACCAGCACCGCCAGCATCATGAGGGCAGCTCTGATTGTTTTCACTTGTTCTCCATGGAGTGCTAACGCGGACGAAGTAGGTACAACGCGACACACAGGTAGAAGAACTTGAACGCCTGGACCCCAGCGCATGATGTCCCCCGGCTCATGCTCGTCAATGAAGCCTACGGTGGACCCTGCGATCTACTTCGAAACTTGGCTCAGCGTTCCATCAGGATTGCCGAAGGAAACACCTTCCACACGATGGCATCGGTAATGCTGAACCAGGAACAGCAGAAATCTCGGGGGAAGCAGTGCCATGGGGGCGATGGATCGTGAGTGGTTTCATCAGGACAACGACGCCACCCCCAAGCGCATCCGCAGGCAACGACGCCGGGCGTCCGGCCGCGGACTGAGGCTTGGCACGTTTGAGGTAATTGCCCTTGTTGTTGGCCTGTACCTGACTCCGACCGTCTTCGACCGGTACATCCTCGCCGTAGCCCTCCCCTATCTTCCGGGGTCCTCTGTTCCGCCCCGCGGTGTTGAAGCCTCGGCGGTTCCACTGGGCACGCCGCCCGCATCCAACGGGTCGACCCAGTTCGCTCTGATGGAATCGCCGGACGGTTCGCAGGATTTCGTAGCGTACGATCCGTGCAGACCACAGCACTACGTAGTGCGCCCAGACTTTGCACCGGCGGGCACCGACGGCCTTATCGAGGAAGCCGTTGCCGAAATATCGGCAGCGACGGGATTGTCGTTTGTCTATCGCGGGACCACCACCGAGGCGCCCAGCGAAGAACGTGAAACGTACCAACCGGATCGGTACGGCAAGCGATGGGCACCCATCCTCGTCACATGGACCAGCCCGGCGGAAATACCTGAACTGGAGGGTGAAACCGCAGGTCTGGGCGGCAGCCCCTTCGCACACACCCCGGGTAAACCTTTTGTCTACGTTGCAGGTCAGGTTCAACTCGACGCGCCCGACCTTACGGGGGTGATCCAGTACCCGGGCGGTCGCGACTATGTGCGCGCGATCATCGTGCACGAGCTGGCGCACGTCGTCGGCCTCGATCACGTCGATGACCCCAGCCAACTCGTGCACGCGGGAAACAACGGGCTGACCACTCTTGGCGACGGCGACAGAGCGGGCCTTGCGCTGCTCGGCGCTGGGCCCTGCGTCCCTCAGCTTTAGGAAGCACAGTTCAGGTGGCTCAGGAAAGCTGACCCAGCCAGGGATCGAGTTGGTGATTCCACCAGCGGGAACCTGCGCCAAGTCGAGATCCGGAGCGTACAATATTACGTACGTAAGGAGAATACTATGAAAACTATGACCTACTCAGAATCACGTGCCAACTACGCCGCGACCCTTGATGCAGTGCTCGACGACCGCGAGGAAGTGGTGATCACCCGCGCGGGCAAGGAGCCAGTAGTCATCGTTTCCCTTGAGGACTATCAGTCGCTGAAGGAAACTGCATACTTGCTACGCAGCCCAGAGAATGCCCGCCGACTCCTTGGCGCCATCGAGAACCTGGAACGGGGAGATGGGGTCGCCCGTGAGCTTGCCGAATGACCTTGCTCTGGGATGAGAGGGCGTGGGAGGACTATGTCTGGTGGCAGACCGAAGACCGCAGGATCCTGAAGCGGATCAAAACTCTCATTAGGGACATCCAGCGGAATGGGAACGAGGGCATGGGTAAGCCCGAGCCACTCAAACATGGATTTCAAGGGTATTGGTTCCGTCGGATCAATGACGAGCACCGCCTGGTCTACAAGGTGGTCGCGGACGACATCCGCATCACGCAATGCCGCTACCACTACAGCAGATAGCCCTCGGCACCGCCTGCCCCTGAAAACAACAATGGCCGGGAGACTCGGATCCACACCCGAGCCGCCCGGCCACCGCCAAAGAGAACTCGCTAAATCAGCCGAAAATGGCGTTGGCGATAAACAGCAGCGGGATCGAACCAGCCCAGACCGCCGTCGTGATGCCTGACCAACCCTTGAGCGCCGCGACGCCATCGAGGCCGGCGAAACGGGTGACTACCCAGAAGTACGAGTCGTTGAAGTAGCTGAACACCATCGAACCGGCCGTGCAGGCCATGGCAGCAACGATCGGATCAATGCCGAGCGAGACCACCAGCGGCGCCGTCACCGACGCGGCGGTGATCATCGCGACAGTGCCCGAACCCTGAGCAATACGAACCAGGGTGGCGATAAGGAACGGCACCAGGAATGCGGGCAGCGGCGTCGCCGCGATCGCCTCAGCAAGAGCGTCGCCTACACCTGAACTACGCAGCACCTGACCGAGGGCGCCACCCGCACCGGTGATGAGGAGAATCAGACCGGCTGAGGCGGCTGCCTCAGCAAACCAGCCCTGCACCTTGGAACGCGGGGTCCAGCGGGGCAGCAGGACGTAGACGGCCAGGATGACACCGATAACCAGTGCAACAACCGGGTTGCCGATAAACGCCAACGGCACAGCCCATGACGACGGCGTATATTCCCCAGTGCCAACAACGCCCTGGTTGTTCTGGTCAATCGCACCGCTGACCGTGTTGAGGATGATAAGAAGCAACGGCACCAGCAAGGGCAGCGACGCAACGAAAGCACCGACCCGGTGGGGCTTGGCACCCGCAGGAGGTGTGCCGAGGGTGGTGTTGTCGACGTCCATCGACGGACCTTCGTTGTCATCGAAAGAGCCAGCGCCGCCGTCGTGATCGGCAACAGCAGTGCCGCCGTGGCCACCCGAGCGCGCGTGAACAGTGCCGTAAACGGTTTCGCGGACGGATTCGTTCATGGTGGGTTCAATTTTCGGACCAATCCACTTGGCATAAACCACAACGATCGGCAGCAGCAGGACGGTGAAGGCCAGACCCATGAGGATCAACGCACCGAGGTCGGCGCCCAGGATGCCCGCGACGGCCAGCGGGCCGGGCGTCGGAGGCACCAGGTGGTGAGTCAGCGTCATGCCACAGCCGAGAGCCAGCGCGAGGGTGATGTACCCGGCGCGCTTGACCCGGGCGATTGAGCGGGCGAGCGGGTTCATGATGACGTAGCCGGAGTCGCAGAACACCGGGATCGACACAAGTGCGCCCACGCTGCCCAGCGCCCAGGGCTCGCGGCCCTTGCCGAAAAGCTTCAGGAAGGCCATGGCCAGCGAGTTCGCGGCACCCGAAACCTCGAGGATCTTGCCGATCCCGACGCCGAGGCCGATCACAATGCCGATCGATGCGAGGGTGTTGCCGAAGCCCGTCGTGATCGACGAGACGATATCCAGCGGCGCCTGTCCAGCAACAATGCCGGTGACAAGCGCAGCAATCAAGAGTGCTACAAACGCATCGAGCCGGGTCTTCAGCACCAAAACAATAATGGTGGCGATACCCAGGACGAGCGCCAAAAGAAGTTGTATATCCACGTACTGCTCCTTGGTAACTGAGCAGGCCTCGTTGCCATCTCAGGTGGTCACACCGGCCTGGTCGATTCTTTTGACGGGCACTGTGCTGCCTGTCACACTAGCACTAGACATAAGACATCTGACAAGTGCCTGTGACGAATTCCCAGTAATGAAAGTGCGGACCAGTGATACTCGAAGAAGAGTTGCTCAGCGGCTACCCAGCTGTCCAGGCCATCCAGCCGGAGGTGATCGCCGCTGCCGTCCAGGCATCCGGTCGGATCCTGGTGGTGCTCGACGACGACCCGACCGGCACGCAGTCCGTGTCCGATCTGCCGGTCCTCACCTCGTGGGAGCCGAGCGATTTCGCGTGGGCCTTCGCCCAGCGCATGGGCGGCGCACCGGCACCGGCGGTCTACGTCCTCACCAACACCCGCAGCCTCGACCCGGAGACCACCGCGTTGCGCAACCGGGAGATCGTCACCAACTCCCTCAACGCCGCCACGGCAGCCGGGGTCACCATCGGGTTCGTCAGCCGCAGCGACTCCACCCTCCGCGGTCATTTCCCGCTCGAGACCGACGTCATTGCCGCCACCCTGCTCTCGCTCGCAGGCACCGAGACCGACGGCGTCGTCATGGTTCCTGCCTTTCCCGACGCCGGCCGTGTCACCATCGGCAGCGTTCACTACCTCCGCGGGAACGACGGCGCCCTCACCCCCGTGGCCGACACCGAGTTCGCCAAGGATGCCACCTTCGGGTTCGCGTCCTCGGACCTGGGCGACTACGTGGCGGAGAAAACCGGCGGATCCGCTGAGTCCGTGATCCGGTTGGACCTCTCGATCATCCGCGGTGGCGCTCAGCGCATTGCCGATGCGCTCGATTTAGCGGCCGACGGCGTTCCTATCGTGGTCGACGCCGTCACCGAGGACGACCTCCGGGCCCTGGCCCTGGGACTTGAGGAAGCCGAAAGTCGCGGCAAGAAGCTGCTTTACCGGGTGGGTCCGCCGTTCGTCCGTGCCCGGATCGGCCAGCGTGAACGTCCGCCGCTGACGGCTGAGGAAGTGTTTGCCGACTTGGACGCCCCGGCGTCCGGTGGCCTGATTGTGGTTGGCTCCCACGTGGGACTGACCACCCGGCAGCTGGACGCCCTGGTGACACGGCGTCCCGAGGCCCGGCTTGTGGAGCTCGACGTCGAAGCCGTCCTCGATCCCGAACGCCGGGATGCTGGAGTGGCCGACGCGGTACGCGCCATCGTCGACGGGATTCCGTCCGGCGAAGTCATCCTGCACACCAGCCGCCGCCTGATCCGGTCCGATGATCCGGAGCAGAGCCTCGACATTGCCCGCACCATTTCTCAGGCAGTGGTCGACGTCGTCCGCTCCACCATTGCCGCAGCTCCCGTCCGGTTTGTGATCGCCAAGGGCGGCATCACCTCCTCCGACGTCGCTGCCCACGGGCTGTCCATCCGTCATGCTCTGGTGCGTGGCCCGATGCTCCCTGGCATCGTCTCCCTGTGGCAACCGGCGGACGGACCAGCGCGGTCCATCCCGTTCGTGGTGTTCGCCGGCAACGTGGGCACCGACGACTCCCTCGCCGACGTGGTGGACATCCTCCGCTCCCCCGTGACGACGGCCGCTGCAACGACGGGTGCCTCCCATGACCGCTAATTTTGATCCCGCAAAGGTAGCTGTCCTGGGGCTTGGCGCCATGGGCCTGCCCATGGCGACCCGGTTGGCCGGCGCGTTCGCCGTGACTGGGTACGACCCGATGCCGGCCTCCCGCTCCCGCGCCGAGGAAACGGGGTTAGCGTGTGCCACAACGGCCGTTGACGCCGTCCGTAGTGCCGGGATCGTGGTGCTCGCCGTCCGCGACGCTGCGCAGGTTGAGAGCGTACTCTTCGGTGATGTCGGCATAGCCCCGGCACTGACGCCGGGCGCCCTCGTCGTCATGACCAGCACGGTGGGGATTGACGCCGTCGCCTCCTGGACCGAGCGGCTCGGCGAGCTGGGCGTGGCGCTGGTCGACGCTCCCCTGTCCGGCGGACCGGTGCGGGCTGGCGAGGGCGACCTGCTGATCGTGGTGGGCGCCGACCCATCTGCCCTGGAGATTGCGCGGCCGGTGCTGGAGCGTTTGGCGTCAACGCTGACCGTGGTCGGCAATAAAGCCGGTGACGGCCAAGCCATGAAGACCGTGAACCAGCTGCTGTGTGGCGTCCATATCGCTGCAGCCGCTGAGGCGCTGGCCCTGGCCGATGCACTCGGACTGGACCAGCAGCAGGCGCTGGCCGCACTGGAGACCGGGGCGGCGTCGTCCTTCATGCTCTCCAACCGCGGGCCGCGCATGATCGAGGGCTATGACGGCGACGCCGAGGTGCTGAGCCGGCTGGACATCTTCGTCAAGGATCTGGGCATTGTCGGCAAGGCTGCCCGGAGCGCAGGACTCGCGGCGCCGGTGGCTGCGGCGGCCGAACAGCTGTTCCTGCTAGGGCAGACCCAGGGGCTGGGCACCTCCGACGATTCAGCAGTGATCAAGGTCGTCGCACCCCGGCGGCGCACTGTTGAAGAGAACTCTGTTGGAGGGGATACCCATGACACGGAAACCCCTCGCTGAATCGGTGTTCGATGACCTCTTGGAACGGATCATCGACGGAACCTACCCACCCGGCGCAACACTCCCTCCGGAAAACGACCTGGCCGCATCCCTCGACGTGAGCCGGTTGACGGTGCGGGAGGCGCTCAAGCAGCTGCAGGCGCAGCACATCGTGCAGATCAAGCGCGGCCTGGGCACCTACGTGAATCCGGCGGCACAGTGGACCGATCTGCAGGCCATCGTCAGGTACGCGTCGACCACCGCCGACTCCCCCGACATCTCACTACGTCTGCTGGAGATCCGGCGGATGGTGGAAACGGGTGCCGCCGAGCTGGCCGCCCTGCACGCCACCGACGAGGACATCACGCGGATGGAGGAAGCCAACGTTGCGCTGCAGGCAGCCCATGAGGCGAAGGACCTCGACGCCGTCACCGCCACGGACATTGCGTTTCATGAGGCGATCTTCCGGGCCTCGGCGAACCCCTTTGTGCCAGTGATCCTCGGACCGCTCAGCCAGCTGCTGTACACGATGCGGCGCGAAACCTCGTCCTTCCACGAGGTGCAACTGCACGCCATCGAGCACCATGAGCTGGTCCTGGAGGCTATCCGCACCCGCAACCCCGAGGTGGCCCGCAAAGCGATGCAGGCCCACATCAACCAGACGTACGACGACTACGAGCACTTCATTCACCCAGAAAAACAACAGCAGGAGATTCAGTGACCTTTCCGATTGAACGTACAGCAGTCCTCACCGGTGCAGCCTCGGCCCGCGGCATTGGCCGCGCCACAGCCGACCGGCTGGCCCGCGACGGCTGGTCCATCGCCATCCTCGACATCGACGGTGTTGCTGCTAAGGAGGCTGCCGACGATATTGCCCAGCGCCACGGCGTGCAGACGGTCGGCGTCGCCGCTGACGTGTCGGACGAAGCCTCGGTTGACGCAGCCATCACCACTGTCGAAACTTCGGTGCCGCCGATCGTCGCCGTCGTGAACCTGGCCGGGATCAGCTCCCCCACCGAGTTCATGCAGGAGACCAAGGCTGCCTGGGACCGGGTGTTCGCCGTCAATATGACCGGCACGTTCCTGGTCACGCAGCGCGCCCTGCACGGGATGATCGAACGGAAGCTCGGCCGCGTGGTCAGCATCTCCTCCATCTCGGCGCAGCGCGGCGGCGGCACCTACTCCAAGGTGGCCTACAGCGCGTCGAAGGCCGGCATCATCGGCTTCACCCGGGCGCTGGCCCGCGAGATGGGGGAGCACAACATCACCGTCAACGCTGTGTCACCCGGCCCGGTGGACACCGACATCATGGGCGGCACCCTCACCGAGGAGCGCAAGCAGGACATGTCCAAGGACATCCTGATGGGACGGGTAGGCACTGTCGACGACATCGCTGCCCTGATCTGCTTCCTCGTGGGCCCCGACGCCGGCTACATCACGGCCGCCACCTACGACATCAACGGTGGCCTGCAGATCTCCTAGCTCCCATCGGCGGGTCGGGTCACCCGTCTGTAGCCGAGCGAGCCTCTGCTGCGGTGTCATCAGGTACATTGTCGGCACCCACATCGTCAGCGGCGTCGTTGTGGTCGTTGTCGTCTTTGTCCTCGCCCCCGGTTGTCGGCCGTGACTGCCGGGTGCCAGCTTCGTCTCGGGTGAGGTCCTCGGCCAATCCCAGTGCGCGGTGGGCATCATCGTCGCTGAGTCCGAAAAGCGTCTTGACGTGCAAGTCGCGCTGAGGGAACGGGATCTCGATGCCATGCGCCTGCAGGGCGGAGTGCAGCGCCCAGTTGTAGGCAGCCGTTACGGCCACCGGCTTCTTGGTTGCCTCGGGGTTAAGCCAGACGACGAGTTCGAAGTTCAGCGAGCTCGTGTCGAACTTGCTGAGCCACACTTGCGGCCGCTGGGGGCCGTCGAGGTGAAGGGTGAAGGGCACTGCCGCGGCGGCTTCCAGGGCCGCTTTCTTCACCACGTTCTTTTCCGTGCCGTAGGCAACCCCAAATGGCACGCGGAGCCGCCGCAGCACGTCACGGTGAGTCCAGTTCACCACCCGGCCGGAGACAAACTCGGAGTTCGGAACCAGGATGTCAATGTTGTCGTTGGTGACGATCGTCGTCGCACGGATCTTGATGTCGCGCACCTCGCCGGTCACGCCGGATTCGAGTTCCACAAAATCGCCGATCTTCAGCGACTTATCGAGCAGCAGCACCACGCCCGAAATGAAGTTGCTGAACAGCGCCTGTAGCCCAAAACCGAGGCCCACCCCCAAGGCGCCAGCCAGCACAGCGAAGTCACTCAGCGGCACCCCGAGCGCCGAAATCGCCAGGAAAAAACCGATCGCCAGAACTGTGTAGGCAACCAGCCGCGACAGCGTATACCAGGTTGAAAGATGGGTGCCCTGCTGGGTTCGAGAGCGGCGCAAAATGACTCTGCGCAGCACGAACGCCGTCACACCAGCCGCAACCAGGATGCCGACAGCGGTCAGCACATCAATCAGGCTAATCGACGTCCCAAAAGCTTCGACCGCGGCACTGGTTTGCTCATCACCCATCCGCTGAGCCAAGCACAGCATGCTTCGATGCCACGAAGGCGCGCCGAGACGACCCTGGAGGGGATCTGAATCAGTGATCGGCTGTCCGCAGCCACACCAGCAGCCCCTCTACTCGGTCTATCGCTGAGGTGCGTACAATAATCCTGCTGTCACCAGCCAGATGAAGGAGTGTCCACCTGATACGCGCCATCAGTTACAACCTGCGCGAACACAAGGCCAGCGATGAGCTTGAGGGTCTTGTTCAACGGTACGCAGTCGATCTGCTGTGCCTTCAGGAGTGCGATGCCTCCGATCTGCCAGCAACTGTGGGCGACCTGCAGTTGGCGATTGCAACGCAGGAAAATCGGCTTGGGCTTGCCCTCTACTATCGGGAAGAGCGCTTCACCGCACTTCATACCAGGGCCATGATGCTGAAAAAGTCGCTTCACGACCGTGTGCTCGCCCCCGCACACGAGCGCCTGATCGGCCTTGAACTGACCGAGAAGCAGACCAGCCACGACCTAGTGGTGGGATCCTTCCACGCCGCTCCGCTAACGGCGTCGAACTCGTTGCGCCGCAAACAGATTCATGCCTCGCATGCCGAGCTTCTCGGAATGGGCTCTGGAGCAGCGACCCTCATGCTGGGTGATTTCAACTACCCGTTCTTCACTCAGCGTCTGACCAGGAATATGAAGGACTCCGGGTACGACCTGTCGCTGAGCGATCTGAGAACCTACACCCGGTACCGAGTCTTCCGGGGGCACTTCGATTTCGCGACCTCCCGCGGGCTGGACATCCAGAGCGTGGAGACCCTACCTCGCGGCGCTTCCGACCACCTCCCCATTCTGGTCCAGGCCGAGTACACCCCGACGAATAGGCAGGATCCGGTAGCACCCTAACCGCCCTTCGCGGCGGTCGACATCCGACCGCGTTCGGCTTCAAACGGGCCGCCTCCGCCACGCCTGGGGTAGCGATCCGACGACGGCGTGCGCCCGAAGGTCCTCCCGGGAAGTTACCTGAAGCTTGGAGTAGATCTGATAAAGGCAACTCTCGACCGTCTTGACCGACATGCTCAGCTTGCGGGAGATCTCGATGTTGGTCGCACCAGGGAGTGCCGCCATGAGCACTTCGCGTTCCTGGCTGGTCAGGTTCGCGAGGGCCACAGCGCCGGGGCCTGGCAGCTGATTACTCATCCCGCCATCGATTGACTGGATCAGCCGTCGTGCCTCCCTGGCCGAGATTTGGTCTCCGGCGTCGTCCAAGTACGTCGCGGCCCACCGGGCGCAGTCCCGGGCCAGGAAGTGGTTACCGGATTTCGTCGCAGCCCTGGCCACATTGAGGAAGTGTTTCCCGTCTTTTTTGGCCATCCCGAGGCCGTAGTCTCCGCACAGGTCAGGATAGTGGCCTTGCATCCTGGCTGCCGTACCGACCAGCAGGGCGATAGCTGACAGACTACCCAGCCGGACCGCTCCGGTGAGATAGATGAGCTGCATGGAGTGTTGATCGTTGCGCCCGCACTCCTCCGCGCGGTCGATCATGGCCCGCGCCGAGCTTTCCGGCGAACCGAGAAGTCCGGTGGTGGCCAACTCCAGGAAGGTGGTCACCTGTTCGCCGAACCAGCATTGCTCATACGTCCCCCGGCGTAGCTCGGCCAGGAACTTCCTCGCCTCATCGGGTTCGTCCTTGACCGCGTAACAGTACGCGCACTCTGCCAATGCCAGCCCCAGAATCCCCGGCGCGGATGCCTCCCGCAGGCGGTTGATTGCCGGGAGCAGCGTGGCCAGGGCGCGATCGAACCGGCCCTGGTGAATATGGAGGAGCCCCTCTGCGATCCCCCGTTCCTCAGCCGAATGGCGACCCGCCCCCATGCCGGGGACGGGCAGTGAGGAAAGAATCGCCGCGCACTTATCCGGCATGGCGGACACCGTGTAGACCAGGAAAAGCCTCGCCCGAACACCCTCGACGATCCGATCCAGTAAGCCCGGCTGCTCCAGACGCAGTTCCAGATCGGCGGCGAACAGTTGGGCGTCGTCATGCCTTCCGGCCATGGCCCACGCTTCGCACAGAAGGCTTCCCGCCTGAAGGCTGAAGTTCAGATCGTCGCCAGCATCGTGTTCATAGGGGTAGGCGAGAAGCTGAATAACCTCCGTGCACCTCCCCAGATCAGCGAGCAGCGTCCCTTCGGTAAGCAGCGGTCCCCCCACCGGGCGAGCGGAGCTCAGCAGCATCGGCTCAACCGATTCGGTAAGCCGAGCTGCCATTCTGGCTGAGTGTTTTGCATCCTGATCGTGACCCCCATTAGCCATTCCGATACCGTGTTTTCACACTGTAGGCAGGTACAGCTGTGAAGGGCATGGGTAGGAAGTACCCGTCTTAGGCAACTACTTACGTAGTTCTTGCGGGGCTCCGACGATCCGCCACCGGTTGCCTGCATTGACCCGGCTGGATACGCAGCCTAGAATTTTATCCAATCAGCAGAAGTGTCATTCCACGATGTGAAAGCTATTCACCGAGTGCACCGCAGCCGATCCGTATAACGAAGGGGTTCTACGCCAATGCCACTGCACACCAACTCCACGTCAGCCGTCCTGGACGGCTGCCGCACCACCTCGGTTTCCGAGGCGGACCGCCTCGATGCCAGTACTGACCGATCGGGTTTCGTGGCCGAGTCCCTGCCGGACGGAGTTGTCTTCGCTGAGACAGCTGACGACGTCGTCACCACCATGCGCCTCGCCGCCGCCCACCGCACCCCGATCGTCACCCGCGGGGCAGGCACCGGGCTAGCTGCCGGTTCGTCGGCCCGCGCTGGCGAGATTGTCCTCGACGTGTCCCGGATGAACAAGATTCTGCGCATCGACCCGGTGGAGCAACTCGCCGTCGTCGAGCCGGGTGTGCTGAACGCCGAACTGAACGCGGCCGCCGGGGAGTACGGCCTGTTCTACGCGCCGGACCCTGCGAGCACTGCGATCTGCTCCATCGGTGGCAACGTGGCCACCAACGCCGGGGGCATGCGGTGCGCGAAGTACGGCGTCACCCGCGAGGCGGTGCTGTCTCTGAACGTGATTCTCGCCGATGGCCGCGAGCTCCGGACAGGCCGCGAAACCATGAAGGGCGTTTCCGGGTACGACCTCAATGCGTTGATCGTGGGGTCCGAGGGAACACTCGGCGTCGTCACCGAGGCGACCTTGCGGCTCCGCCCGCTGCCGGTGGCGACCGCGACCGTCGCCGCATTCTTCCCGGACTTCGCCACCGCAGCCCAGGCGGCTTCGGCCGTGATCGCGTCCCGGATCCAGCCCTCGATGCTGGAACTGATCGACGGTCAGACGCTTGAGGCCATCGACATGGCGATGGGCACCACCTACCGGTCGCAGGGCGGAGCCTTCCTATTGGGTCAGACCGACGGGTACGGCGCTCACCTGGAACAGGACGTGCTGATCGAGGCAATCAGGCCGTTCGCCACATCCATCGAAAAGGCAACCGACGACGAACACGCCGCCCAGCTGATCACTGCCCGCCGCGAAGCCATTCCCTGCCTGGAGAAGCTGGGTCGGGTCTCGATCGGCGACATTGGCGTCCCACGTGGCCGGCTCGCCGAGGTGGCTGTTGGGCTTAAGGACATCTCCGAACGCACCGGGGTACGGATCTACTCCGTGGTTCACGCCTCCGATGGGAATCTGCACCCGATGCTCGTCCTCAACCCCGAGGACTCGGTCACTGAGGGTCCAGCCAAGGTGGCGCTTGGGGAAATGTTCTACCTGGCGAAGAGCCTCGGTGGGACCCTTACCGGCGAGCACGGCATCGGACTCCTCAAACGCGATTGGCTGCTGCCCGAACTCGGCGAAGTGTCCCTGGATGTGATGCGGTCCATCAAGGACGCCCTCGACCCCCACGGGCTCCTCAACCCGGGCAAGGCCATTTAGCCCGTCCCGGCCCCGGGCCGCCTCCAGGCGCCAGAAAAGTGGCCGGGCCGCAGGGAAGACACCACAAAAGTGCCGTAGCTGCAGGGAAGTGGTTGCCCCACCACGATCCTGCACCTACGGCACTTTTCCACGCGAACCGACAGCCCGATGCCTAGGAAGGTGGTGCCGCGGTACTTCCCCCGGGAGGTTCAACGGTCAGCCCGGACCGTTTGAGCAGCGCGTAGGTCTTCGGGTGCTGAGGCCTGAAGAAAACCTCATCAGGCGTGCCCTTCTCGACGATAATGCCCTGATCCATCACCACGATGATGTCGGCGATATCGCGCGCGAACTGCATCTCATGCGTGACGATCACCATCGTGGTGCCCTGGGACGCAATACGCTTGATCACCGTCAACACCTCCTCCACGAGCTCCGGGTCCAGGGCCGACGTCGGCTCGTCGAACAGCATGACGCTTGGATCCATGGCGAGGGCCCGGGCGATCGCGACGCGCTGCTTCTGACCGCCGGACAGTCTCGAGGGATAGTTGTCCTTGCGATCCAGCAATCCCACTCTCTTCAGGTTTTCAAGGGCGTGTTCTTGCGCCTCGTTTTTGGACATCTTCTTGACGTCCTGCAGGGGCGCCATGACATTACCCAGGGCAGTCTTGTTCAGGAAAAGGTTGAACTGCTGGAAGACCATACCGAGGTCAGTTCGTTTCTTCGCCGTGATGGAAGCCTTTTCATCGATCAGTTTCCCGCCACGCTCCTCGTATCCCACGAGGTGTCCATTGACCAGGATCCGACCGCCGTCGATCGTTTCCAGTTTGTTCATGCAGCGTAGAAGGGTGCTTTTGCCGGATCCACTGGAGCCGAGGATGACGACAGTCTCACCCTTATGGACGTCCAGGTCGACGCCCTTCAGGACCTCAATCTTGTTGACTTCCCGCCGCTGCCCCCGGAGGCGCTGCAGTAGACCGGGACTTTTTGTCACGGTGAACGTCTTGTGGACGTCCCGGACACTTACGATCACTTCGTCAGACATGAACCCTCGCCCTCTTCTCCAGTGCACTCACAATTCGCGATAGCGGAAGGCTAATCAACAGGTAGAGCAGCGCGGCCGCCGTGTAGATCTGGGTCGTCTCGAAGGTCTGGGCGTTGATGATGTTGGCCGTCTTCAGGATCTCGGTCACGGCGATGACCGAGGTCAGGGCCGTGTCCTTCACCATTGCAATGAAGTAATTGCCGATCGGTCCCAGCGACACGATGAAGGACTGCGGGAGCACGACTTTCCATAACGCTTTACCTGGCGTATAGCCCAGCGACAGCGCTGCCTCGGTTTGGCCTGCCTCGACGGAGAGGATCGCGGAGCGGAACACCTCCGACAGGTAGGCCGCATAGTTCAGGCCCAGGCCGAGGATTCCCGCAGGGATGGGATCGATATTCACGCCAATTGCCGGCAGAACAAAGAAGATGTACACCAGCTGCACGAGCAGCGGCGTCCCCCTCATGATCTCCACGTAGACAATGGCGATTCCCCGAAGGAGCCTCGACTTTGAAATCCTGGCGAGAGCCAGCAGCAGCCCGAGGACGAGGGCCAGCACCATCGCCCCCAGGGCAAGCTGGATGACGATCGGCGATGCCGCAAGAAGCCGTGGGAAATAGCTGAGCGTGCCTTGGATAAAATCGATGGCCGGGTCTCCCTTTCAACCTTGGTGGAGCAATACGGAATGGTCAGTCGACGGCGTTGCTTTCGGTCAGCCCGTATTTGGTCAGGATTTCCATGTACTCGGGAGTGGCCTTCAACTCAGCGAGACCGGAGTTCAGTTCCTCAAGCAGTTCTGGGTTGTCCTTCGGCACAGCCGCTCCTATCAGACCCGGGAAGAAGGGTTCATACGGGTCCACGATCTTGATGGCATCGTTGGGATTTTGCACCAGGCTGTAGGCGACAACTGCGGCGTCGGTGAAGACGACGTCGACCTGCTTGTTCTCGACTGCCGTCAGCAGCGCTGCCTGCGAGTCAAAGTATTTGATTTCCTCTGGCTCGAGCGACTCCGCCAGCTCAATGAAGGTGGTGCCGGTCTGGACGCCAATCACCGTTCCCTTGGCATCGTCACGGTTGGTCATGGTCGAGTCCCCGGGCACCACCATGCCTTCACCCTGCTGGTACCAGGTGTCAGTGAAGTTCACCTCTTCTTTGCGGACATCCGTGATGTACATGGCGTCGACGACGGCGTCGGCCTTGCCTGCCTGAATGGCCGGAATCAGGGTGGCGAATTCGGAAACGAAGACCTCAACCTCCCAGCCCTTCGTCTCGGCGATCCAGTTGATCATTTCCCCGTCGATGCCCTGAAGGGCTCCGGCTTCGTCGGTAAAGGAGAAGGGCGCATCATTCGAGGTGGCGATGGTGATCTTCTCGATGGCTTCACCTTCCCCGCCTCCAGACTCGCTTTCGGTGGATGCTCCTCCCCCGCACGCGGCCAAGGTGAGGGCGATTCCGAGGGCCCCCGCTACGAACGATGCTCTGGCGCGATTGCTGTTCATGCTTGCTCCTTGATTGATGATGCTTCGGTCTCAAATCGGGTGATGCGGAGGTCAGCGGTACGTTGGTGCGCTGCCATCTCCTCATAGGCGGAAATCTCGGATACGAGGGGTGCCAACTCCATGGTCGCGGCACGCTCGATACGCTGGAATGTCAGGGGCTTCAGGAATCGTGAAACAGACAGGCCAGCCGAGGAGCGCGCACCGCCACCGGTGGGCAGCACATGGTTCGTTCCGGTGATGCCCTTGTCAGAATAGGCCACTGTGGACCATTCCCCCAGAAAGAGCGATCCGTAATTTGTCAGGTTCTTTTGGAAGTAATCGTCGTCGGCGGTGATAACTTCCAAATGCTCGGGCGCAAGGACATCCATCAACTCGACGGCGGTGGCGTTGTCCTCGGTGACATAGACAGTGCCGTAGTCCCGCCAGGCAGCCCCCGCGATATCCCGGGTGCTCAGATCAATCAGCTGGCGGTCCACCTCGGCGATGACAGCGACGGCGAGCTCCCGCGACGTCGTCACGAGTGCAGCAGGCGATTGCGGGCCATGCTCGGCCTGCCCTAGAAGGTCGGCGGCGACGAGAACCGGGTCGGCGGTGTGATCGGCGATGATGGCGACCTCAGATGGGCCCGCCAGCAGATCCATGCCCACCCGCCCGAAAAGCTGCCGCTTCGCTTCGGTGACGTAGGCGTTGCCCGCACCGACGAGCATATCCACCGGCTGTTCTCCCAGCAGTCCGAAAGCCATACCGGCCAGTGCCTGAACACCGCCGACGACGAACGCTCTGTCGACGCCCGACAGATAGGCAGAGTAAAACACTGCCGGGTTGCCAGCCGTCGGCGAGGTTGGTGGCGAACAAGCGATTACGGTGGGCACGCCCGCCGTTTTCGCTACCCCGACAGTCATAAATGCACTCGCAAGGATGGGAAACCGGCCGGCGGGCAGGTACGCCCCAACCCGTTTTACCGGGATATATCGCTGACCTACGACCACTCCAGGCATCATTTCCGCCTCGAAGTCCTGTAGGTGCTCGAGCTGAAGCCCGGCGAACTTTTTGGTGCGTTCCGCTCCTGCCTCAAGGGCTGCGCGGAGTTCCGGTTGTAGCGCGTCGCCTGTCCGGTGGAGGGCGTCCGCGTCCATCTCGATGTCGCCGCCCGCCCAATGGTCCAGGACCTTGGAATATTCGGCGACGGCGTCGCGCCCGCCTTTTTCGATGGTGGACAGCATCTCTGACACCGTCTCAACGACCTTCGGGAGTCGCTGTGCCGGCACTCCACCGATGGCGGCGCCCTTGAGACATTCGTATGATCCCGTTATGAAAGAGGCGTAGTGCGCGTTGAGTTCCATTGGGTGAGCTTAGGACACGGCCGAGCATAGGGGAAGCCTCCCTTTACCGATATTAGGTATAGGTTTCTCCTATGACTTTGAATCAGCTTCGCGCCTTTCTTGCGGCCTATAGCTGCCGCTCCATCAGTGCTGCAGCCAAAGAATTGGGCATCAGCCAGGCTTCGGCCTCAGAGCTGATCTCTCGTCTGGAGCAGGAACTTGGGGTGTCGCTTTTCCTTCGCACCCCCAAAGGTCTGTCGCCGGAGTCAGCAGCGGAGGAACTGCGCCCCCATGCCCTTGAGTGCGTCAACTCCGCGCGGCACGGAGCCGAAGCCGTCCGGGCGCTGCAGACGCTGACCGGCGGCGTATCAACTTTTGGCGTTCTTCGGTACGCCGCCAACTACGATCTCGCGGACCTCGTGGTGCAGTTCAACCAGAAGTACCCCGGGGTAAGGGTGCGCATGATCGGACTGAATTCGCACGTCGTAGCCGCATCGGTGGCGAGCGGAGAAATCGAGTGTGGCCTAGTGGTCCTGCCCGTGGACAGCGACAACCTAAAGATCCGGCAACTCGCTCGCGACGAGGTGTACTACATCTCATCAACGAGACCCGCCGATGCAGGACCGGTGACCATTCAGGAACTGGCCGCCGCAAAACTTGTCCTCTATGACGCTCATGCCCAGTGGAAGGACCCGACGCGCCGACAGCTGCGGGATCGCGCCAACCTGGCCGGGCTTTCCATCGAGGCGCAGATGGAAGTCGAACACGCAGAGACCGCGTACAGCCTCGTGGCGGCTGGAGCGGGAGACTCTTTCATGGCCCGCGGCATCCTCGAGTCCTTGCGGCGCGAAGATAAGGTGCGGAGCTTCCCGTTCGCCGAGCCACTTTACGACACGATCGCGCTTGTGCAACGAAAGAACGGCTACCTCTCACCCGCCACCCGTCGGTTCTCCGCCTTCGCCGAGCACGCTGTCGCCGCCCAAAGCGGGCTGACCAGCCTGGTCTAGCGGTCCTTCCGCTTTCCGCGCCACCCCGGCCCCCGACACCCGGAACCCGGCACCTCAACCTCAGGAAAGTGGCCGAGTCGCAACCCGACCCCAGAAAAGTGGCCGAGCCGCAGCCCGACCCCAGAAAAGTGGCCGAGCCGCAGGATAGTGGTTGCCCAACAGCGATTCTGCGGCTCCAGCACTATTCCACGGTTCAGGGGCGGCGTCCGGGTCTTGAAACACCGCCCCTGGTACTGCGGGTGCGTCTAGACGCGGTCCCGAGTGTCGACGTCGTCAATGTCATCGTCCCTGCTGCGGACGTCGTCCCGACCGTCTCGAGAACCGTCACCACGGATATCATTGCGACCGCCGCCCCGGACGTCGCTGCGGAGATCGCCTCGGGCGTCGCTTCTGGTGTCATCCCGACCGTCCCGGGAACCGCCGCCAACTCGCGACAAGGCATCCTTACCCTGGAAGCGCATCATCCATCGGGCCAGGAAGACCAGCCCGATCAGCAGCGCCGCCAGCACAAAGGTGCCGAGGTTCAGGCCGAAGCCGAAGATGAACAGTGACGCAACAGCACCGGCTGCCAGGCAGTAATACAGGGTCACAAGGATGGTCTTACGCAGCAGGTCACCCTCGCGCCCCAACAGGCCAACCGTTGCGGAGGCCGCCACGATGTTGTGGATCGCAATCGGGTTGCCGCCTGCACCACCTACCGCTTGAGCGGCAACTACCTGCTCCGGTGGAACCCCGATGGCCACACCGGTGGAGAACTGGAACTGGGCGAAGGTCAGGTTCGACACGGTGTTGGACCCGGCAACAAACGCTCCCAGCGCACCGATGAACGGCGCGACGACTGGCCAGGCGGTTCCAGAAATTGCAGCAGCACCCTCGGCAAGAGTTACCGGCATGCTCGACAGCCCCGACGCATTGAGATCCGGGCCCGACTGGATCAGCACCCTCACCAGCGGAACCGCGAACAGAAGCGCCACAGCAGTTCCGGCGAGCTGCTTGCCCGACACCTTGATTGTCTCGGCAATCTGCTTCCCGCTCATCCGGTGCAGAAGGTATCCGAAGACCGCGGCGATGATCATCAGGAACGCCGGTGAGTAGAACGGCTGCACGTTGGTGGTGATCCCGGTTCCGAGAATGTTCTCGAACGGAATCTTGATGTCGGTGAGGAAGGTCTTCACCGGCGCGATAACGCGCGTCGATACCAACAGCAAACCCATCAGCACATACGGCGCCCAGGCACTGACGATGCTCAGGTGTGCGGGAGAATCACTGGCTTTGGAGGGTTCAATGCTGCCCATCCAGCGATCGGACCACGAGGACCGCGGCCCGAAGTCGAACGTGTCCTTCGGCATAAGGAAGCCCCTGCTGGAAGTAAACATCACCAGCACCAGCCCGAACAGCCCGCCAAAGAGAGATGGGAACTCGGGGCCGAGGAAGCGAGCCACCAGAACGTAAGGCACGGTCATTGCGAGCGAGGAGTAGATGGCGAACGGCCACACCGCGAGACCGTCGCGGAACCGCCGCTCAGGCCCGAAAAAGCCGGTGAGCATGCAGACCAAGATCAGGGGAATCAGGATGCCCACGATGGCGTGGATGACGGCCACCTGGAAACCGATGTTCGAAACAAACTCCGGCATGGTCAGCCCGAGCACGGCAATGCGCTCCTCTACGGCCGGGTCTCCGCCCAGTCCGTTCGTGACGCCCACGAGGATGGGGGTGCCGACCGCGCCAAAGCTCACCGGCGTGCTCTGGATGATCAATCCCACCATGACGGCGGCCATCGCCGGGAAGCCCATGGCCAAGAGCAACGGTGCGACGACGGCGGCCGGGGTACCAAAACCGGATGCCCCTTCGATGAAGCTACCGAACAGCCAGCCGATAATGATGGCCTGGACCCTACGGTCCGACGAAATATTGTCGAACCCGGCCCGGATAGTGGCCATACCACCACCGATAGTCAGCGTCGAGAGCAGCAGCAGCGCGCCAAAGACGATGTAGAGCAGGGTCGCGGCCACGATTAGCCCTTCGAGCGACGCCGCGATAATTCCGGTAAAGTCCATTTTCCAGACGAGCAACGCCACTAGCACAGCCAGAACGTACCCAACCGGCATTGCATATTTCGCGGGCCATCTGAACCCGGCCAATAGCACCCCCACCACAAGGATCGGCGCCAACGCCAGCAGGCTCAGCACGGCTAGATTATCCATAATTCAGTCCCCTTTGACTGTGTTCATCGCGATCTTACAGCTAGCTAAAATCCACATTGTGGAATAATTTTTCCCCTAATGGATATGACATTAGGTGTGACCACGGTCTCAGTCAATGGTTTGCCCGCGTTTCGGGCTGACGTGGAGCTCTGGTGCGACCAGCGGTAGTTGACTAGCGGTCGGCGTCGTCCCACCCTTCCCTTAGGTGCATCCGTTCGCCTTGCCGACCGAACAGGCTAAGGAACTCGACCGGGTGATTATCCGGTGGCCCAAACCAGTGCGGCACCCGGGTATCGAATTCCGCGGCCTCCTGGCAGAATGATCGCGACCGGCGACGGCGGCGCTACCAACGTTCCGGGCGTCTGGGCCATCGGCAACGCGGCGCACATGCACCTCCAGGTGCTCGCCTCCGCAGCGGACGAATCCTGGACGGGAGCGATGATTAACATGAACCTTATGGAGGAGGAACTGCAGCACGACCTTGCGGCGTATCGCGCCATCGGCACTGACCCCTCCCAGCCTGACTCGACCACCACCCTTTCCGAATCCACTTTGTCCGACTCAGCCATACCCGACTTCGCGAAGGTAACCACACCATGACATCCCCCGACCACCAGCACGCCCACGACGCGCATTCGGACGAAACTGTCGAGTTCGATCAGACCTATTGGGACGGCATCTACAACGAACGGCCGATGATCTGGAGCGGCAAACCCAACCCGCAGCTCGTGACCGAGGCCGCTGACCTGACACCGGGTGCAGCGCTCGACGTCGGCAGCGGCGAGGGGGCTGACGCCAACTGGCTGGCACGCCACGGCTGGACCGTCACCGCCGTCGACATCTCCCAGGTGGCGCTCGCCCGCGGTGCGGCGAACGCCGCATCCGATGCGGAGTCCGCCGCACGCATCACCTGGACCCGCCAGGACCTGCTGCAATGGGCACCGCCAGAGTCCTCGTTCGATCTCATCTCGGCCCAATTCATGCAGCTCCCGAAGGAGGAGCGCGAACCGCTGTTCACTCGGCTGGCGGCAGCCGTGGCTCCCGGCGGCATTCTGCTGGTTGTGGGTCACCATCCGACCGACATGGAATCGGGTGCGCACCGGCCGCCGCGCCCCGGCCTCTTCTACACCGCCGAAGAAGTCGCACTGCTGCTGGACCCGGAGCGGTGGGAGATCATGATCGAGTCCCGCGAAAGGATCCAGAATCACGACGGCGCCAGTTTCACCATCCACGACACCGTGCTGCGGGCGCGCCGAACGGCGTCGAGTAGCTAAACCGTGAGGTCGGTGGCCTGACACATCGGGCCCGGCCCGCGTCGTCGAGCAGGGCGCTTGTCAGAGCAGCGCTCTCTACCAGCCAGACAATCCGGTGTGGGTCTGGGTGCCAGTGTCGCGACCGTCTGTCTCGGTGCGGAACGGGTGCTGGTCCAGTACAGGAAGGTGCGTGTCGAGCCCGACCGGTTGCTGCGCTGGCCTGCCCAAAAGATATCCCTGCCCTGCGAGCACTGGCTCCCCGCCTACCATGACGTTCCCGGGTTGCAACAGGGCGGTCAACATCCGGTCTTCTTCGATACCCTCAGCCACCACCCACCCGCCTGTTCGTCGGACGAAGGTCATCGCTGCGGCGACGATAGCCGCTGATGAGGGGTCCGTGCCAAGCCGTGAGACCACCTCCCCGTCGATTTTGATGATGTCGAACCGGACCAGGGTGAGGGCACGCAGGCCAGCGTTGCTGCGGCCCATGTCGTCCAGGGCCAGCCGGAAGCCGGCCCCATGCGCCCTGGCGAGGGTGCGGATTGGTTCTGGGTGGTCCAACCCGGCCTGTTCTGTCACCTCCAGGACGACGTCCGCCGGTTCCAGGCCAACCGCGGTCAGCGATGAAATGAGGGCTTCAATATCAAGGTGTGCGAGGGCATCAGGATGGACATTCAGGAACAGTAAGCCTTCCCACCGCCGTTTCCGCACCCACGTGAGCACCGTGTCCCGGGCCCGGGCGTCCAGCGCAGCAGCTAGGCCGAGCCGTTCGGCGAGCTCGAAGGCCTCATGGGGGCCAGAAATCGGAGAGCCTGCCGGTAACCGCAACAGCGCCTCATGGGCCAGCACCACGCCTCGGCGCAGATCCCAGATCGGTTGGAAGGCCACCGAGATCGGTGTGTCACCGGCGACCAGCGCCGTCAAGGCATCAATCTTCTCGCCACTGACGGTGTGGCCGGTTGCCATGGCCGTGAAGGTCACGCTCTGACGGCGTCCCCGACGTTTCGCCTCATAAAGAGCGGCGTCGGCGCGCTCCCACAGTTCCTGTAGCGCCGCCGGATCAGCCACGGTGCTCGAGGCAATGCCGGCGCTGAAGGTCACACCGACGAACCTTCCGACCAGGGCGCTCCGAACCCGTTCGAGCGCCTCAACCGTTTGATCCTCGTCGCTGCCGGGCAAAATGATCGCGAACTCGTCTCCGCCGAGCCGGAACGCGGTGTCCGATGCGCGCAATTCCGTGAAGGAATCCGCGAGGCCACCCAGAACGCGGTCGCCATGGCTGTGTCCCAGCCGGTCATTGACCTGTTTGAAACCATCCAGATCAACCAGGGCTAGCGTCACCGTTGCTTCTTTACGGTGGGTCAGGGCCGCCTCAAGCGTCGGCTTGAACGGGCGCCGGCCCGGCAAGTTCGTCAACGCGTCCACGTCTGCTTCCCGCTGCGCACGCAATTGGCGGCGGTGCAGGGTGCGCCCGCCAAAAAAATACGACAACGGAATCGCGATCAGCACCGCCATCAGCAGTCCCAGCACCTTACGCAATCGCAAGTCATTGACCAGACCAGTGACGATGTCCGCGCGCTGGTCGATTTCCAGAATGAATGCCCCCTCCGGTGAGGACACCGGCAGGATAAATTCGTACCTTCCGTCCGACTCTTCGCCCTCATCTGCTTCCATCTCAACGGTTGCCTGGCCCGTGGACAGCACTTCGGCCAGACGACCCGGATCAACATGGTGCGAATCGTCAACACCGGCCCTGCCATCGGCTGTGCTTGCGATTAACCGGTTTTGCGCGTCAAACAATCCCACATAGACCGTGCCGTAACTGAGTCCGAGGTGACGTATCTCGTCAGCGATCGCTTCGCTCCGGATGGTCGGGTCTGACTCCGCTGCCAAGACCTCCTCAACCCCTGAGGCTAGCGCTCCATAGCTCAGCAGGGAGTCCTGCAGCGCACGGTCTACAATCTGCTGGTGCCCAAGGCCATAATCCGCCAACCCTGCCAGCAGCATGGCCGACGAAAGCGCTAGTACCCACCGGGCCATGAAAGGTAACCGTGAATGTCTGACGGTCCAGGCACCTCCCGCATGCTCGGCACCCTGAGCAGCCTGCACGTCGCTGCGCCGCGTCCGATTGAACAACCGGTGATAATCCATACCCCACCCACCCTGGTAACGCAGCCCCCCGGCCGCCCCGCCAGATTTCAGATGGCGGATACCCCTCAAGATAGCCTAGTTACCACCAGAAAAAGGCACATGCGTGTCGTATTTCAGTTCTGGGAAGAAACCGGCCCCTTCGTGCCTTATAGAAGGGGAACTGCACGCAGCATCCCTATTGAAGGAATCCCATGACGCATCAACACACACCTGTCGCGGCCACCACCGCGCAGACCATCTTCCGGGTTGCCCTTGGCGGCGTCCTGGTGGCCCACGGTTCGCAGAAACTCTTCGGCTGGTTTGGCGGCGGAGGCATCGACGGCACCAGCAAGGGCATGGACGCGATGGGTTTCCGCCCGGCCAAAACCAGTGCCGTCCTCGCCGGGCTGGGTGAGGCTGGCGCCGGGTTGGCCCTCGCCGTCGGCCTCGGCACCCCGGTCGCTGGTGCTGCCGCGGCCACCACCATGGGCGTCGCAGCCAGCGTTCATGCCCCTAACGGTTTCTTTGCAACCGATGGTGGGTTCGAGTACCCGGCGGTGTTGGGCGTTGCCGCAGCATCCTTCGCGATTGCCGGAGCAGGCGCGGTGTCACTGGATTCGATCACCGGACACGTTCTGGATCGGCCATGGATGCGCGCGACGGCGCTGGCCGCCATTCCCGTTGCGATCGGTATCCAGCTGTACCGTCGTCACCAGACCCTGGCGGCAGACGCCAAGCCTGCATCAGCAACCACGCCGGTAGCCGAAGGCTCCACCGACCCCGCCTAACCAGCAGCGTCGCCCCCCTCAGTGGCCGTGCGCCGGGACACCGGTGTGCGGCCACTGGCTATAGCTGACGATGGCACGTCCTGCCGGGTCCTTCCCACGGCCAGTGACACAATGAGTGCCATGACGGCAATCGTCCTCGGCTGGGATCCGGATCGGCGCGACGGGTGGCAGTTCCCCTACACCTCGATCCTCGACACCCTGCGCATCACCGGGTTCGCCACCGTCGCGTGGCCTGTCTCCTCCGCAGCGATCCCATGCGCCGAGGCGTGGATCGTCCTGCAGGGCACCACCGAACGCGGTCTCCTCGGTCATGGGATAGTCACCATGTCAGCCGACGACGGCGCCTCCCTGACCGTCGACGTCGACCTGCTTCTCCCCCGTGGTGAACACATCCCCGAACCAATGCTGCTCAGCCGGGTGCCGAGTCTCGCGTGGGACACCCTGCTAACTACCGGAATCCGACTCGACGCGACCGATGAACAGCTGTTGCGCGCCGTATGGGCCGACCACGTGCCGTCGTCGGACACCGATCCCGTAAACCCCACCCCCGGCACCCTGCCCACAAGCGCACTGACGCGGACCTCGGTGAACCGCTACGAGCGCGACCCGGAGGCGCGCAGGCTCTGCGTTGCCCACCACGGGACCGGCTGTTCCGCGTGCGGATTCAACTTCGAGGCGACCTACGGCGAGTTCGGGCGCGGCTTCATCCAGGTACACCATATTGTGCCGGAAGCCCAGCTCACCGCCGACTATGTGCTGGATCCGGTCACCGATCTGGTTCCGTTGTGCCCCAACTGCCACACGATGGCGCACCGTCGGACGCCTCACCCGTTTTCGCCGGCCGAGCTTCGACGGCTGATCCGCGAATCGGTGCATCTGGAGGGGTCCATTGTCAGCCCGGCGGAGTTGCGGGCGCAGGCGGACGCCCGCCGGATTCTGGGACCCAGCTGACGCTTGTTACCCGCTTTCGGGGCTGACCCCGACCCTCGGGAAGGATCGAGGCTTTATTCTTTCCGACCTGCCGAGGCGAGAACAGAGGCCAGCAGCCCCGGGAAAACCGCATCCAGATCTTCCTTACGCAGGCTATTCATTCGAGCAGTGCCCTCGTACCGCTGCCGCACGATGCCGGCTTCACGGAGCACCCGGAAGTGGTGTGTGCTGGTCGACTTAGTAACCGGAAGGTGAAAAGCGCTGCACGACAACTCAGCTCCGGATTCCGCCAGCGTAGCCACAATATTCAGCCGAAGCGGATCCGAGAGCGCCTGCAACACCTCTGTGAGCCGGAGCTCCTCAACCAGCGGGTGCCCCACCTGCCGCGGGAGGGGTTCTGCACTCATGGCTGGGCTCCTTCGAATGGACATCTAGTACGACAAAAGTTGTACTAAGGCTTCCATCGTTGTACGTTTATTATCGTACCAACCAATCGACCGATAGGCATCGCTATGGCTGACACCACACTTTTTGACACCGCATCCGTCGGGGGTCTACAGCTCTCCAACCGCACCGTCATGGCGCCGATGACCCGCTCCCGGGCCGACGACGACGGCGTCCCCACCGATATGATGGCCACCTACTACGCTCAGCGGGCGTCAGCCGGTCTCATCGTTTCCGAGGGCACGCAGCCCAACGCCCAGGGCCAGGGTTATCCCTTCACCCCCGGTCTGCACACCACTGAGCAGGTTGCCGGCTGGCGCTCCGTCACTGACGCCGTGCATGCCGAAGGCGGCAAGATCTTCGCCCAGATCATGCACACCGGCCGCATCGGCCACCCCAGCCTGCAGCCCAACGGCCAGACCCCGCTGGCACCATCTGCCGTACTCCCCGCCGGTCAGGTCTTCACCGCCGACGGCATGCAGGACTTCGTTGTCCCCCAAGCCATGACGCTGCAGGAGATTACCGACACCATTGCCGATTACGCCACGGCTGCCCGCCTCGCCGTCGACGCCGGGTTCGACGGCGTCGAAATCCACGGCGCGAATGGTTACCTTCCCCACCAGTTCCTCGCGAGCAGCACCAACCAGCGCACCGACGAATACGGCGGCTCACCGGTGGCACGCACCCGTTTCCTCGTCGAAGTGATGGAGGCAGTCGTTGAGGCCATCGGCGCCGAGCGGGTCGGCTTCCGACTTTCCCCCGGCAACGACTTTAACGACATTTCCGAGGATGACGTCCTCGAAACGTACACCTCACTCCTCGAGCAGCTGGTACCGCTCGGCCCCGCATACCTTCACATCATCGAAGCCCGCGAGGACGAGGTCAACGAGCGCATTCTGGCGCTGTGGAAGGGAACGCTCATCGTCAATCCGTCCCCTCTGGTCCAGAACCAGGACGCCGCCGACAAGGAACGCGCCGACCAGTGGCTGGCACGGGGCGCAGACCTCATTGCATTCGGCCGCATGTTTATCGCCAATCCCGACTTCGTGGAGCGGCTCGCCACCGATGCCCCGCTCAACGAGGCCGATGGCAGCACCTTCTACGGTGGCACCGAGGTGGGCTACATCGACTACCCCACCCTCGTCACCACCTCCTAGCCGCACCCGCCACGCCTGCCTCCCGTCGCACCTGCGCGGCGCTAGGCAGGCGTGGGCGGGATCCAAGCCGTCACAATGCGCCATCACAGTTGCCCGGGACGCGACTGCGTACCGGGCGTGGAATCATGGATCCCGTGAATCTCCATACTGATCAGGCAACCGCCGACGACGCCGAGCGGCTCGCCGGGCTGGCCGCCGTCACGTTCCCGCTCGCCTGCCCTGCCTCCTCGCGGCCCGAGGACATTGAGCACCACATCGCGACCGAACTCTCGCCGACCCGGTTCCTCGAGCACCTCGCAGATCCGGGTAAAACCTTGCTGTGCCTGCGCGACGGCGACCGCCTTGCCGCGTACAGCATGCTCATCGAGGGCGACCCCGCCGACGCTGGGGTGCGGTCATCCCTCTCGATGTTTCCTACCATCGAGCTCAGCAAGTTCTATGTCCACCCTGACCATCACGGGCGTGGACAGGCCGCCACACTGATGCAGGCGACGCTTGAAGTGGCGGCCGAAAAGGGCGCAGCAGCGGTGTGGCTAGGTACCAATGACGAGAACCATCGCGCCGTTCGGTTCTACGAAAAGCACGGCTTCACCAGGGTGGGCGTGAAAACCTTCCGCCTGGGCGCCGGCGTCGAGAACGACTTCATCCTCGAACTGGAACTCTCTGAGCGGAGCTAGCTTTCGGGTTCGGTCCTGAACCCGATCAGCTTGTGGCTGCCGTCGCAGTAAGGCTTGATCACCGAAGCCCCGCACCGGCAGAGGGCAACGGTTTTGCGGCTACGGCGCAACTGATTACCGTCCGGGTCGACAATGTCGAAATCTCCGCGGACCAGCAAGGGCCCATCGGGGAAGGCGACAATGGTCTGGCGCGGTCCGGTCGACACCGCAGCGTCGGCAGTAGGCATATCGGCGGGGGCTACGCCGGCGGCGCTATCCCCTGGAGCGCCCACGTCGTCGCCTGGATCGGCGCTCATGCTGTGACCGGAGCCAATGAGCGAAGCGATGACGTGCCGGCATTCCAGGCATCAAGGATCTGCTCGGTCATCCAGGTGTCAACTATCATCGCTGCCGCGGCACCAAAGAACACGTCCTCAAGCAGCTCCGGTTCCGCCTCAATCAACCCGCCCGCGAGGTCCCTGCCAGCGATCTGCTCGTGGACGGCGTCGGCCTCCACATGTTCGTCGAAGTAGGCGGCGGTCGCATCACTGAATCCGAGGCGCCTGAAACCCCGCGCGTACATCCGGTTCGCCTGCGAGGAGGTCATTTCGTAAGACGCCAGGTGACCGACAATCGCGCCGCGGAGGCGACGGTTGAGGCCGAACATCGACATCAGGTTCGACGACGCCAACGTAATCGCTGGAACTGAATCAATGTAGTTACCGTAGCGGTCGTCGAGCCCCGCTTCCCGCATCGACTGGGCGTAGAGGGCCGAGTGCATCCGGGTGGGCGACCCACCGCCATACTCGTCAGCCTGGATCTCGACCAGGGCTGCCTTGGCCCGACCGGTGAGGCGCGGAATGGCCCACGTGTGCGGGTCGGCTTCCTTGAGCGTGTAGATGGACTTCTGGATCAGAAACTCGCCGACCTGATCCCCGGTCGCTTGCTTGGCCACATACCGGGACATGCTCGGACCGCCGTCCGCACCCGTCAGCTCAAACAGGCCCGCGGCGACGCCGGCGCTGGTGGTCTCCGGCAGCTCCGGAAGGGTCACGGCGGAACGCAACTGCGCTTCGTAGGCACGCTCAAGCTGCCGCCGGACGGCAATCAGGTCAGGGTCCCACTCCCATTCGCCGCCCGTGCCGTCGATGCCGCTGTAATGCAGCTCAAACAGGCAGAACAGGGTCAGCTGGAGATCTTCGTCAAAGGCCAGATCGAGGGTCACCGCGATGGCGTCCTGCACGGCCGCGGCAAGATCGTCAGCGGGGTTGACGGAATCGGAGGTGCTACGTTCCGGGTCATTCAGCATGTCCAGGAGCAGCGTGCTCACTGGGCCGCGAGGCTGAGGTTGTTTCATGACGGGACCCCTATCATTGGGCAGCCAAACACTGGACAGAACTAGTCCTCAGCATACTTGCTATTTGACCGGTTCGCTTCGCCGGGTCGGTCAGACCTCCGCCGACCCCAGCACCGCGTCGTGGCGGAGCACCGCGTGCACGCCCCAGGTTTCGTTGGCAATCTGCGTGATCCGCAGGTCTACCACGGTGCTCGCCAGGGCGAGCGCGTGGGTGCGCCCCATGCCGTAAAGGTCCTGCATCCAGGTGAGCATCGCCTTGAGCGCTTCAGCCGTCGCGAGGTTGAGGTCGGCGTTGAAGCCGAAGGTGATTCTCGCCGTCGGCGTGATCGCGTGGATGGTCTGCAGCGGGGCATCCACAACGACGTCGAGCACCAGCTCGGAGGTCATCCCACACTCGATCGCGGTGCCGCCCACTTCGCCGTCGCCCTGCACCGCATGCCCGTCGCCGACGCTGAGCAGTGCATTGGGCACGGTCACCGGCAGGAACAGGGTGGACCCAACGGTCAGTTCCTTGCAATCGATGTTGCCGCCGCCGTCGGCGCGCGGCGGGGTGGTGGCGAAGTCGCCGGGGCGGTCCGGCGGTACGCCGACGACGCCGAGGAACGGGTTGAGCGCCACGCTCTGTCCCAGCTGGTTGGTCGCCGTTCCCTGCTCCACGTCGATGTCCCACAACAACCATTGCGGGACCCCGCCGTCGACGTCGAGCAGCCGGGTGAACGCGTCATCCTTGCGGCCCGCGTTGGTGAAGCCCCACGGATCGGGTGTGACAGAGACGAAGGTGACAGCCAGCATGTCACCCGGTTTCGCGCCCGCCACAGCGATAGGACCGGTCAGGCAGTGGCCCTTCCGTTCGGTGAAAAGTTGCGGCTTGTCTTCGCCGGGGACGGTCTGGCGTTCCAGATGGCCCCACGCGTCGAGCGAGCGGATCCGCACTGAGTCACCGGGGTTGACCGTGAGTACAGGTGAGGAATCACGGGAGAACACCTGGGTGGCCGTGGCCTGGCTGGGCTCAAGGAAGGGAATGGTCATGGGGTCAGCCTACGATGTTCCGGCGGGAGCGCAATGTCAGCCCCTGAGGATCCGCAGCGCCAGCAGGCAGGTCGCCTGCCCCTCCAGGGTGGACAGGGACAGCTTCAACAGTCCTTCGAGTTTGCCGATCCGCTGGCTCAGGGTGTTCCGATGGATGTAAAGGCTCGCCGCGGCCCGGGAAGGTTGCGCGTCGTGGGCCAGGAAGCATTCAAGGGTGTCGAGCAGGCCCAGCGTATGGGTGGCATCGTAGGCGATCACCGGAGCCAACAGCTTGTGCGCGCCTGCCCGCGCACCTTGGGTGGCGGTTGAAGCGATCAGAGCGCTGATGCCCAGCTCGGGCGCAATCGTTGGCCTGGTCACGGTCGCCAGCAATTCCTGCGATTGGTAGACGCCGAGCCGTAGCTCATCGGTACTCGCGCAGGGCCCCTTGAGCACCACAGCCTGGTCGGGCATCTCGTCGACGAACCAACCGAGGAGCGACTCGGGAGCCGCCGGGTCCGCCCCGCTCCCCTTCCGCGGTTGCTGGGCGAACGCGAACAGCGTGCCGCTGCGCACCTGGACCCTGACGACGTCGAACACTGACTGCAGCATCAGCCGGGTCTTCCAGGCATCCGACAGTGTGCCGTAGCCCGTGCTGAGGGCGATGACAATCGTTGCCTCGTCACCGAGAAGCCCGGTGGACCGTACTGTGCTGGCAAACTGCTCCAGGGCCACTCCGTTCCAGTCGGACACCTGGTCGAGCAGCGTCATAAGCTCCGACTGTTTGGACGTGGTCGTCAGCAGCGCGGTCTGCAACTGCACAGCGATGATCGATGCAACGGGCGCCAGCACGGTGGAAATCGGGTGCTCCACCTCGGCATCCCGCACTACGAGTTGGAAGGAGTCTCCGGTCCCCATCGGCAGCGGCACTGTGGCGTCCATCCCTGCCGATGCTGCCAACTCCAGGTCCTCCTGGCTCCACGTTGACCGCTCCGGTGACCTGGCGATCACTGCACCGACGGCGTCGACGATCGCCACCTCGCCCCTGACCGCCACAGCAGCCGCATCCAGGATGACGGAGAGCCCGGCACCCGATGATGCGAGCCCGGCGCAGGTCTGGGCGATCTCCCAGGACCGGGTGATCGCCGTGAAGCGCTCGGACTGCAACACATTGGTGACATGGCGATGCACCTGCAGGAAGGGTACAGACCGGGGAATCTCCAGTAGGGGTAGATCGTGGTCCGCGGCTGCGCGCACCAGCCCCGGCGGGACCAGGCGGTGGGCGAATCCGGTACCAAACGCGACCGCGGCTACCTGGACGGAGACCAGCCGTTCCACGTACGCCGACCAGGTGCGGTCGTCCTCGATGTTCAAGCCAATTCCATTAGTCAGCAGGAGGACGTTGCGGCTCAGGAACGGTGTGGGATCGATAGTTTCCGCGGGGGCGCACCAGCTGATTTCCCGGGCCAGCCGGTCACGCGAACTGGGGGTATGCAGCCGGAGTTGCAGAGTGTCCTCGGCTAGCAGATCAGCAACAATCATCGGGCCCACCTGTGCAGATGCCCATCGAACGGGTTTATTCGAGGGCAGAGGTCCACTATAACGGCCGTAGTAGCGGCACTAGTGTGAAGCGCATGACTTCGCCAGCTGTGACCCGCGCCACCAGCAAGCCAGCCCCCACCCTGAATTCGGATATGGGTGAATCCCTGGGCTTGCACTCCTTCGGCAATGACCTCGCCCTGATGGACACCGTCGATGTCATCAATGTGGCGTGTGGATTCCATGCCGGGGATCCCGACACCATGGCGGCAACCGTGTCCGCGGCCACCGAGCGCGGACTTGGCATCGGCGCCCACCCGGGGTTGCCGGACCTCGTCGGCTTTGGCCGTCGCGAGATGAAGCTGACCCCCGACGAGGTGGAGAACATCCTGCTGTACCAGGTGGGGGCGCTGCAATCCTTCCTCACCGCCGCCGGCGCCACCCTGAACCACATCAAACCCCACGGGTCGCTGTACGGCATGTTGTCCCGGGACCGCTCCCTGATGACCGCTGCGGCCAAGGTCGCAGCCCTCTATGACGTGCCGTTCTACGGTCTGGCCGCCACCGAACACCAGACGGTCTGCGACCAGCTGGGTGTGCAATTCGTCAGCGAACTGTACGTGGACCTCAACTACGGACCTGTTGGCCAACTGTTGATCCAGCGTCGGCCCGAACCCACCGACCCCGCCAAGGCCGCAGCGCGGGTACGCCGCGCATTGGCGGACGGCGTCGTCGAGGCAGCAGACGGCACCGAACTGCAGATCGAGTTCCAAAGCATCTGCGTGCACTCGGACGCACCCAACTCCCCCGACGTCGCCGCCGCCGTGCGCGCCGCCCTCGCCGAGTAGCGCATCAAGGTTTCAACGTTCCACCAGATCCACCACCCCCTGGGACAGTCCCAAACAGAGCCCTGAAAGGCCACCCATGACCGACATCATTTCCCCGCTTCCCGGCATCTTTTACCGCAAGCCCGGCCCCGACAAGGAGCCCTACGCCACCGCTGGAGATCGGATCGAGGCCGGCCAGACGGTCGGTGTCGTGGAAATCATGAAGCAGTTCTCCGAAGTGCGCAGTGACGTCTCGGGGATTCTTGAAAGCTTCGCCATCGAGGACTCGGGGACCGTCAACCCCGGCGACGTCATTGCGACGGTGACCGAGGGATGACCGTGGAGAAGCTGCTGGTCGCGAACCGCGGCGAAATTGCCGTCCGGATTATCCGTGCGGCCCGCGAGCTGGGTATCAAGACGGTACTGGCAGCCAGCGAGCCGGATAAAGACTCCTACGCCGCGCACCTGGCCGATGAGGTCCACGTCATCGGTCCGGCCCCGGCTGGAAAGAGTTACCTCAACACTGAAGCAGTCCTTGAGGCGGCGACAGCCACCGGGTGTGACTCCCTGCACCCCGGCTACGGTTTCCTCTCCGAGAACGCCGGTTTCGCGAAGGCCGTCGTCGATCGGGGGCTCACCTGGATCGGGCCGCCCGCCGATGCCATTGAGCTCATGGGTAATAAGTCCCGCGCCCGGCAGGCGGCCAGGGATGCGGGCGTTCCCACCCTGCGCGGCAGCGACGGCGCACTCACGCCCGACAGCGACACCCTGGGGATCGCCGAAAAGGTGGGCTATCCCCTCGTGGTCAAAGCCTCCGCCGGCGGCGGCGGGAGGGGCATCCGCCTCGTCACCGCAGCACCGGACCTCCTGTCAACGGTGGAAATCGCCCAAGCCGAAGCCCAGGCCGCATTCGGGGACTCCACCGTGTACCTCGAACAGTTTGTCCACCGTGCCCGGCACGTCGAAGTACAAATCATCGGCGACGGCGAGCGGGTCATCCATTTGGGTGACCGGGACTGCTCCTTGCAGCGGCGCCAGCAGAAGATTGTCGAGGAAGCCCCGGCCCCCGGACTGCCGGAGGACGTCCGGGCAACCATCCTGGCCTCCTCAATCGAGCTCGGCCGCCAATGCAACTACAGTGGGCTCGGCACGGTCGAATTCCTCTACAACCCTGACTCCCAGGAGGCAGCGTTCATTGAGATGAACACCCGTTTGCAGGTGGAGCATCCCGTGACGGAGATGATCACCGGCCTGGACCTGATCCGTGAGCAGATCCTGGTGGCGCGTGACGGCGCACTCCGCCTGGTGCAGGAGGACGTCAGTTTCAGTGGCCACGCCTTCGAATTCCGGATCAATGCCGAGGATCCCGAGAACGGGTTCATGCCCAGCCCGGGCACCCTGGAGCGACTCCAATGGCCGGGTGGGCCGGGCGTCCGCATCGACTCAGGGGTGGTCGCAGGATCAGCTGTGGCGCCGTTCTACGACTCTTTGCTGGCCAAGCTCATCGTCTGGGATTCCAGCCGGGAGCAGGCGATGGCCCGGTCGGCTGGAGCGCTCAGCGAGGTCCTCATCTCCGGGGTGAAGACCACTCTTCCCCTGCTGAAAGCCGTCCTCGCCCGGAGCGAAGTGGCCGCCGTCGAGCACCACTCTAAATTCATCGAAACAACACCTGACCTGTTAGGAGCGAGTGCATGAGCGACACAGCCCTGCATCTGGACGCGGCCCGCTACACCTGGGGAGGCGACGAGTTTCTGTTCGTCGAAATTGCCGAGGGAATGAGCCTTGCCGCCAACTTCAAAGCCAACGCGATGGCTGCGGCGCTGGGATCCCGCCACCTGTCCGGGATCACTGACATCTGCCCAGCCAACGCGTCACTGCTGATCCGCTTCAACCCGGACGACCTCCCGCCCACCACTCTTGAGGAAGCGGTCCGAGGCGTCGAGGCCGAGGTGTCGCAGATGTCGCAGCACACCCTCCAGACCCGCATCATCGAGGTGCCCGTCTGGTACGACGATCCATACACGCGGGAGACCGGTGCCCGTTTTCGCTCCGGACACCAGCGCCCGGAAGGCAACGACCTCGATTTCGCGGCCGAGGAGAACAATCTGTCGTCACCCGCCGAGTTCATCAGTCGCCATCACGAGTCTCCGTGGCTGGTGTCGATGGTCGGTTTCGTAGCCGGCCTGCCGTTCATGTTCCAGATTGTGCCGCAGAACCAGCAGCTCGAAGTACCCAAGTACCTGAGTCCCCGCACCGATACTCCTGCCCTGACCGTAGGCCACGGCGGCTGTTTCGCCTGCATCTACTCGGTCCGCGGCGCCGGCGGATACCAGATGTTCGGAATCGCCGCGGCCCCGATCTTCGACCCTGCCCAGCGCCTGGCCGACTTCGAGGACTTCATGATCTTTTTCAAACCCGGAGACATTGTGAAGTTCAAACCGGTGGACGAAAGCGAATACCGGCACATCCAGCAGCAGGTGACCGACGGCACCTTCACGTACCGGCAGGCGCCCGTGGTGTTCGACCTTGAGCGGGCCCTCACCCATCCCACCGACTACAACCAGGAAATCATGGAGCACCTCAATGGCCATTAAGATCACTGAGCCCGGGCTTGCCACGACGGTCCAGGACACGGGCCGTCCCGGCTACTACCACGTCGGCATCCCCCAGGGCGGGTCAATGGACCAACTGTCGGCGGAAATGGCCAACGCCCTCGCCGGCAACACGCCAGCGGAGGCAGTTCTGGAGTGCACCTACATCGGCCCCCGGTTCACCACTGATGCCGACGCCGTCATCGCCGTCGCTGGGGCCCCAGTGGACGTACTGGTCAACGGGACGCCCAGGGAGCAGTGGTCCCGGCTTGAGCTGGTCGCAGGCGACGAGGTGTCCTTCGGGATGATTCGCGCCGGAACCCGCTACTACATTGCCGTCCAGGGAGGAATCGACGTCCCGGTGGTGCTGGGCAGCCGTTCCACCTACGCGTTGGGCGCCATGGGCGGATTCCAGGGGCGCACCCTCGCAGCAGGCGACACCCTCGACGTCGGGACAGCCGGGTCTGAGCGCCATGCGTCGGCTGCGGACTTCATCGACGAATCCCTCAGGCCAACCTTCGCCAAGGAGATCACGGTCAGGGTCCTGCCCGGCCTTTACGACCACCGGCTGACCGAGGAAGGACTCGCCACACTATTCAGCGCCACGTGGAAACTGACGCCCGTCGCCGACAGGACGGGGCTGCGGTACGCCGGCCCGTCCGTCTCCTGGAAGCCCCGGGTCCAGCCGTTCGGTGCGGGATCCGACCCGTCAAACATTGTCGACGCCGGCTACGCGATCGGCTCCATCCAGATTCCCGGCGGCAAGGAACCCATCGTGCTCCACCGCGACGCCGTCTCCGGCGGGGGGTACGCCATGGTGGCCACCGTCATCAGCTCTGACATGGATCTACTGGCGCGGAGCGCTCCCGGCACCCAGACCACTTTCACGCCGGTCACCATGGAGGAAGCCCTCGCGGCTCGCGCAGAGGGTAAGGCACTCCGGTCACGAATCTGGGGGTCAGCTGCCCAGTGAACGCTGCGAGACGTCGAGGGGGAACGCAGCGCTGCTTTCACGGACGAAGAGCTCGGGGGTCATCCTGACCGACTCGACTCGCTCGCCGTTAATGACCCGCCGCAGCATCAGCATCGCCTGACGGCCAATCTGGAACATTGGCGAGCGCACCGAGGACAGCGGGATGGGAAGCTGCGGCGCGAGTGAGGTGTCGTTGAAGCCGACGACGGCAATGTCCGTGCCCACGGTCAGCCCGTGGGCACGGAAGGTTCCCATGGCGCCGATCGCCGCGAAGTCGTTGACCGCAAAGACAGCTGTCGGCGCCGGGCCGGACCGCGCGACAATGGTTTCCGCGGCCTCCCTGCCACCCTCGGTGTCGAAGCGTGACCAGATCACCGAGCTGTCCGGAAGCTCCCCGCCAAGATCCTGCCAGCGCTGCCGGAAGCCGGCGGTGCGGTCGAGTGCTGTGCTCGCGTAAGGCTCTCCAGCGATGAGGGAGACACGGCGGTGACCCGCCCGCCAAAGGTGATCGGCCACCAGCTCGCCACCAACGACGTCGTCACAGGTCGCCGACGGGAACCCAGGGTGGCGGCGGTTCATCAGCACGAACGGGATCTGCCGGGCACGGAGGTCCGGTAACAGGTCGCTGCCGACGTGAACGTCGCCGAGGATGAGCCCGTCCACGCGGCGGGCCAGCATGATTTCGGCTTTGCGTCGCTGCTCGTCGGTACTGTCATGCGAATTCATCACAAACGTGGAGTAGTTGCTTTCGGCCGCCGCTTCCTCGATGCCCTCATACATGGTGGCCAGCACAAGGTCGGAGAGCCGTGGCACGATCACCCCGAGGGCCCGGGTGCGGCGGGTCCTGAGACTCTTCGCCTGGGGGTCCGGCGAGTAGCCGCGTTCGCGGGCAAGGTCTCTCACCTTCTGGGCTGTGGCGGACGACGCAGCACCACGGGCAACATCCGAGGTCGAGTGCAGCACCCGGGACACCGTCGAGGGGTGAATGCCCAGCTCGCTGGCCAGGTCCTTCAGCGTGATCGGCGCACGGCTTGATCCTGCTGCCTCCATGAAGCTCCCCCCTTCGTCCGGCCCGTGCATGCTTGACCGATTGTTTCAGACGCGAAAACTTTTGGCCGACCCCTTGACGAGATCCAGATCACATCCTAGTCTTTTCCTCAGCGCAACCCAAACGATTGGGTTGCAGGACCAACAGGGCATTCACGTCAACTGTGTGGTGGCGATCAACACCGGACGCAGGATCTGATCCGGGCTTGGACTGGCACCTACCCAAACGATTGGGTGAATGCGTGTCAAACGAAATGGAGGTGACCATGAACGCTGGTGAGGATCACTACGTGGTACTGCTAGCCACCGGTGGCACCATTGCCTCCCGCAACTCCCCCGACGCCGGTGGCGCTACCGTCGCTGAGGACTCGGGCGAGGCGCTACTGGAAAGTTCCGGTTACGGATCCATCCCGGTCAGGGTGGTCGATGTGATGCGTAAGGGCTCCTACCGGCTCACCTTCCCGGACATGCTGGAAATTTGTTCGGCGGTCAAGGCTGCGCTGGGCGATCCGCTGGTGGTCGGCGTCGTCGTCACTCACGGAACCGACACCACCGAGGAGACCTCCTATCTGGCCGATCTGCTCCATGACGACTGGCGGCCCGTGGTCTTTACCGGTGCCCAGTTGGCCGCCGATCACCCCACCCCCGATGGCCCGGATAACCTGCGGCGGGCCATCGCGGTCGCTGCTTGCCCAGAAGCAGGCGGCCGGGGCGCCCTCGTCAGCTTCGCCGGGAAGATCTTTCATTCGGCGGGCGTGCGGAAGGTCCACACCACCGCCCACGCGGCCTTCGACAGCCCCGACAGCACCCCGGCTGGCCGCGTCACCGATGCCGGGGACGTGTGGATGGGCACCCGCCCGGCACGCTTCGACCCCCTGCCCCAGCCCGCCCCCCAATCCGGCGACGACGTCGGTTTCCCCCGAACCGACGTCGTCGCCTCCTACCCCGGCGCAGATGCGGTGATGATCGAGGCCGCACTGGCAGCGGGCGCGGCAGGCATCGTGTTGGAGGCCACCGGGATCGGCAACGCCAACCCCGTCATGTGCACTGCGGTGGCGGATGCGACGGCCGCAGGCGCCGTCGTCGTCACCAGTACGCGAGTGCCTGCCGGGCCTGTGGTGCCGGTCTACGGCACCGGCGGCGGAAAGGATCTCCTCGCCGCGGGGGCGATCCCGTCCGGCTTCCTTCGGCCGGCGCAGGCGCGGATCCTGCTGCAACTGCTCCTCAGCCTCGGGCTGACCCGTCCCCACATCGAACACCATTTCCACCTTCGGGGCCTTCTGGTCCCGCAGGAGAGCGACACCCTGACCGCTTTGACCCCATCGAAAGGCTGACCCATGACAAAGAACATTCAGATTGCATTCGGCGTAGACGTCGACGCCGTTGCTGGCATGCTCGGCTCCTACGGCGGCGAGGACTCCCCCTGCGACATCTCGCGCGGGCTGTTCAGCGGCGAGGTGGGAGGTCCCCGCCTCCTTCGGCTTTTTGAAAAGTACAACCTTCCCTCCACCTGGTTCATCCCGGGGCACTCCCTGGAAACCTTCCCGGAGCTGACCCGGATGGTGGTGGAGGCCGGTCACGAGATCGGGGTTCACGGCTACTCCCACGAAAACCCGATCGCGATGACCCGTGAGCAGGAAACAGCCATCCTCGACCGGTCGATCGAACTGATTGAACAGGTCTCCGGGAAGCGCCCCACCGGATACGTGGCGCCGTGGTGGGAGTTCTCAACGATCACGAACGAGATTTTGCTCGAGCGGGGCATCAAGTACGACCACTCCCTGATGCACAACGACTTCGAGCCGTACTACGTCCGGGTCGGCGATAGCTGGACGAAGATCGACTACAGCAAGCCAGCCGAGGCGTGGATGAAACCACTGGTCCGCGGCCACGAAACGGACCTGGTGGAGATCCCCGCCAACTGGTACCTCGACGATCTGCCTCCGATGATGTTCATCAAGGCAGCCCCCAACTCTCACGGATTCGTCAATCCCCGTGATATCGAGCAGATGTGGAAGGACCAGTTCGACTGGGTTTATCAGGAGATGGACGATGCCGTCTTCACCATGACTATCCACCCCGATGTCTCGGGACGCCCCCAGGTCCTGCTCATGCTCGAGCGCCTCATCCAGCACTTCAACTCGCACGACGGCGTTACCTGGCGGACCTTCGACCAGATCGCCGACAAGTTCCTGTCCGACAATCCCAGAAAGGAAGCCAACTCATGAAGGCTCCGGCACTAATTGACCTGTCCACGCCCACCCCTGACGAAAAACGCGCGCTGCCCGTTTTCAGCAAAAAGAACACCAATACCGCGATGGTCCTCGCACTGCTCGCGTGGACTATTGCCATTTTCGACTTCGGTTTGTTCGGCACCCTGCTTCCCGCCATGCAGGAAGAATTCGGTTGGACCGAGCCGGAAGCCTATGCGGTCAACACCTGGATTGCCGTCGGCACCGCGATCGTCTGCTTTGGTATTGGTCCTGTCATTGACCGGCTTGGGCGTCGCAAAGGGATGATGTTGACGGTCGGCGGCACTGCCGTCGTCTCCGGCGTTACGGCAATGATCCCTGCAGGTCTCGGCCTTCTAAGCAATTCCCTGCTCGTCTTTGTCCGTTCCTTCGGAGGGTTGGGATTCTCGGAGCAAGCGGTCAATGCGACCTACATGAACGAGGTCTTCCAGGTCACCGAGGATGAGAAGAAGCGCAAGCGCCCAGGCTTCTACTACTCCTTCGTCCAGGGTGGCTGGCCGCTGGGCTTCCTGCTCGCCGCAGCTCTCGCCTTCGCCTTCCTGCCAACACTGGGCTGGCGTGCCCTTTACATCATGGCGGCCATTCCTGCTGCCATCATCGTCTGGGTCATTTCCAAAAAGCTCAAGGAAACTCCCCAGTTCGAGTTGCACGAGAAGCTGACTCAGCTGGAAAAGTCCGGCAAGGTTGACGAAGCACATGCTTTGGCAGCCTCGTTCGGTGTCCAGCACTCCTCCACAGCGCCCCTGAAGCGCATCTGGGAACCACAGCTGCGACGCAACACCATCGTCTTCTCCCTGGCCTGGATTGTGAACTTCTTCGGCATCATGGTCTTCAGCATTCTGGGATCCTCGGTGCTGGTGAACTCTCGCGGAGTGGAACTGTCCGACGCCTTCTGGATGCTGATCGTCATCAACGCACTGGCCTACTTCGGCTACGTTTTCCACGGCTGGTTCGGCGACGTGATCGGGCGTAAAAAGACGATCATCTTCGGGTGGATTATCTCCGGATTGTCCTTCTCCGTGATGCTCAGCCCCATCGCTTCGACCCCTTTCCTCATCATTCTCAGCTACGGCGTCGGCCTCTTCTTCCTGGTGGGACCATACGCAGCCATCCAGTACTTCATGGCCGAGTGCTACCCCGTCAGCTGCCGGGCAACCGGACTCGCGTTCATCGGCGCCATGAGCCAGCCGGGCATCATCATCGGCGGAGCGTTGTTCACCATCGTCACAGCGTCGGTCGGAACCACAGCAGCAGCGCTGTGGGTCGGGGCCCTCGGCACCTTTGTTTCAGGACTGCTGATGATCATGGCGAAGCCCATCCCCAAGGAGCTGCTGGAGGACCCGAGTGTCTGAGTCTCCGGTTGCCATCATTACCGGCGCCGCCAGCGGTATTGGACGTGCTCTCGCCGTCCACTACGCGCAGCGCGGAGTCCGCTCGGTCATCGGTACGTTCCCCGGCGATCCGCACGACCCGGAGGAAACCTTCCACCGGGTCGTGCAGGCTGGCGGCCAGGCCGTTATCCAGGAAGTGGACGTCAGGAACACCGAGTCGGTGGAGACCTTCGCAGACCGGGCGCTCAACGAGTTTGGGCGCCTGGACTACGCGGTGGCCAACGCCGGGGTCCTGCGCAATGCACCCCTGGATGAGCTCACCGACTCTCGCTGGAACGACATGCTCGACGTCGATCTGACCGGTGTGCTGCGGACCCTCCGCGCCGGCTCCACCCGGATGGGCGACGGCGGCGCGATGGTCGCCGTCTCGTCCATCGCGGGTGGCGTCTACGGCTGGGAGGAGCACGCACACTACGCCGCAGCCAAAGCGGGGATTCTCGGACTGGTCAGGAGTATCGCCGTCGAGCTGGGTCCCCGCCGGATCCGGGCCAACGTCGTCATTCCCGGATTGATCGAAACTCCGCAGTCCCTGGATCCCGTGAACTCGCTGGGACCTGACGGCCTGGAACGCGCGGGCCAGGACATCCCTTGGGGTCGCGTTGGCCGGCCGGAGGAGGTAGCCAGCGTGATCGGGTTCCTCACCTCGGCCGATGCCGCCTATGTGACCGGGCAGTCGCTGATTGTCGACGGCGGCCTCACGGTCAAGATGAAGGCATGAGCGCCGCGCGGACAGTAGTCGTCACCGGTGGTGGAAGCGGCATCGGCGCGGCAATCGCCGATGCTTTCCGGGAGGGCGGTTCCCCGGTGGTGGTACTGGACCGGACGCCCTCGCCCCACTCGATCACCGTCGATGTGGGAGACGAGGCAAGCGTGGTGGCCGGGTTTGCCGCAGCGCGGGCACAACTGGGCAGGATCGACATCCTGGTCAACAGCGCGGGACTGCTCACCGAATCACCGCTCCAGGACATGTCTCTGGCCCGATGGCAGGAGACCATCACGGTCGACCTGACTGGGGTCTTCCTCTGCTGCCGCGAGGTAGTTGCCGACATGCGGGCGAACAAGTGGGGACGGATCATCAACATCTCGTCCCAGCTGGGCATCAAGGGCGGCACCGGACTCAGTCACTACAGTGCGGCTAAGGCGGGCGTCATCGGCATGACCAAATCCCTCGCCCTGGAAGTGGCTGGTGACAACGTGCTGGTCAACTGCATAGCTCCGGGACCGATCGAAACACCGCTGGTGGAGGGAATCTCCGAAGACTGGAAGGCCGCCAAACGGAAGGAACTTCCCCTGGGACGCTTCGGCATACCGGCCGAGGTCGCCCCCGTAGCCTTGCTCCTCGCCAGCGACCCCGGCGGAAACCTCTTCGTCGGGCAAACGCTCGGACCCAACTCCGGCGACGTGATGCAGTGATTCTCACCAGTCGAGTTTTCACTGACAAAAGGTGTTGCAAGTAAATGTGTGGCGTCTGTGGACGGACGGTCGCTGCCGATGAGGTGCTCGGTCCGGTCAGCACCCTTCGTCACCGGCTGATCGCCGCGCAGACCATCAACTCCCTCTGCGACGGCCTGCCAGGTATCCCCACCGTGCAAGCTGCCGGGGATACCTGGCTGGTCCGAGGGAAGACCGGCACCGTCATTCAATGCACAACGGTCACCGCCGTGTGGTCGACCATCCTGAAGGACCCGGCCGCGCTGCCGCACTGGAAGAAGCTACAACATCGATTACAGGTCTACGCTTCAACTGAAACTGGAGTCGCACTGAGCGTCGTCAGGGCCGGGCTCCGGCTGGGCGACACACATACCCAGCTTTACGCTGAGGTCAGCGCCGACTAGTTGGCGAAAACGTCCTGCAGCTTGTCCTGTGGAGTCCACAGACCCAACGATTCGCCGCCGTTGTTCAGCAACGAAGCCGTCCCACCGTTGTAGTAGGCCTCCGGGGTATTGGTTCCGGGACCGGTGTAGACCCGCAGTTCAGCACCCGGCGCGAGCGTGTACCCCTCACCCACGGTGAGGATGTTGTTGGCAGCATCCCGGAGAAGATAACCGCTCACGTCAATATCCTTGGTGCTGGTGTTGCGCAGCAGGACATGCTCGCCGGTCTCGGGCTGTACGTCATCGCCCGCTGGGTTGTTCACCGAGTCGACAATCTCCACGCCGCTGCCTGGAAACACCGGTGCACCCTGAAGGTACCGGGCGTTCTGGATGGGGAAATCCGTGGTGACCGCGTCGACGCCCAGATCGATGGACGCCTGGACCGCTTCTGGCGAGTTCACGGTGTACACGCCGAGCACCAGACCCGCCGCCTTGACGTCGCTGACATTCTGCGGGGTCAGGACGCGGTAGTTGGTTCCCACCGAGTCGGCGAAGGTCGCCCAGGATTCCAGCGCTGCCGGACCTGGCACAACCCCGGCGAGCTGCTGCAGTTCAATTTCCGGGGCAAGCTCGGCGAACGTGCGGTTGGAAGCCTCATCAAAGCCCAGAACCTGAACCTTGTCGGCAGCGACGAGTCGCTGCCAGGTCTTATCCGTGCGTAGTTCGTCGGCAACCAGCTGCTCGATGCCCGGCGAATTTACCGGCGACTTGATCTCGATGTACACGCCGGTTTGGGTGGTGGCGACCTTCGCGGCGTCGTCGAGGTGCGGAATCCGTTCACCGGCGAACTGGTCGTCGAAGTAGGACCCGGCGTCGAGTTGCTGCAGCTCGGCCCAGGTGAACGAAGTAATCGGATCGGTGGCGCGGTCCGGGAAGACTTCCTCGACGTTGGTAGTGCGCGCCGGAGTATTGTCGTGAAAAAGAAACGGAACGCCGTCGGAACTGAGTTGCACGTCAATTTCGAAGAAGTCAGCGCCGGATTTGCGCCCGTCCTTAAACGCGGCAACAGTGTTTTCCGGCGCGGTTCCGGCGGCGCCACGGTGTCCGATAAGGATGGGCGATGCCTCGTCCTGTCCGGGGGCCTGTCCGGGAGCCTGCGCTGAAGCGCCGGGCGCTGCAATGAGGGTGAGGCCTACCGCTGCGGCGGCTGTACTCGTGAGGGTCTTGGCTAAACGGGATGCCATAGAAGATGTTCCCTTCGTCGTGGAGGGGCGTGATCCCCTCCTCCACCGACGCTGCCGCATCAGGGTATCCCAGACATCAATACCGGGTAAACGGAACGTGAAAGCTCGCCGCGGGCTACTCCGCCGCGTACCGGGTCACGAAGTTCCGTAGGATCGTCGACGGCCACTCCACCAGGGAGGACCGGGCCCGGGCCATGTAATCTTCCGCCTCTTCCGGCGGGAAGTACCCTGCATTGCGGTAGACGTCGATCCGCTGCACCAGCCCATCGACGTCGAGCTCGGGATGGAACTGGGTGGCATACAGGTTGGTGCGGATGCGGAACATCTGGACCGGGCAGCTGGCCGACGAGGCCAGCAGCACCGCCCCCGGCGGCAGGGTGGTGCACGCTTCCTTGTGGCCAACGAAGGCATCGAACGACGGCGGCAGCCCCGCCAGCAGTGGGTCGACGGCGCCCGCGTTCGTCACGGTGATTGCCGTCGGCCCGATCGGTTCAGTGAAGGTCCTGTCAATCAGCGCTCCCTGATGTCGGCCGAGCGTTCCAACTCCATAGCAGGCGCCAAGAAATGGGAAGTCGGCAGCGACGACCCGGTCGAGCAGCTCGCCGATCTCGCGTTCCACCCGACGCTGCACGCCGGACTTGAGCTCCTCGGCGTCTGAAGAGTTGAAAGGGCTGCCGCCCACGATGATTCCGGAGTAGAGCTCAGGGTCGATGTGCGGAATCGGGCCGGATTCGGCCCGGACGCGGTGCAGCTGATCCGGTTCAAGGCCGCCGAAGCGCTGGAACGCCCGGTATTCGCCGTCGGCGGCATCATTCTCGGCACGGGTGGCTATCAGCAGAAACGGTTTCACCTGTCGAGACTACTGCCCTCGGATGCCTCATTCCGAACAATATTCGGACCGCGACACCGCTCCGGCCTTGCGGTACGCAGCCTTGACTGCTAAGTCTGGGGTATAGACGGCATGAAAGAGAAGTGGAAAATGGTCCGCAAGAATCCGCACGTAGAAGAAGCCGACGAGAGTGAAATTGAGGTCACCAAGCCCAAGGAATGGGCGGCGGGTGTCCCGGGTGTTTTGCACTCCATGCAACCCGCAATCAAACACATGGGTCCCAACCGGACCCGGAAAACCCTGCTGGCGCTGAACCAGAAGGACGGTTTCGACTGCATGAGTTGTGCCTGGCCGGATCCGGGTAAGCGTAGCAACTTTGAATTCTGCGAGAACGGCGCGAAGGCCGTCACGTGGGAAGCAACGCCCGTCGTAGTTTCATCCGAATTTTGGGCCGAGCATTCAGTGACCGATCTGCTGACCAGAAGCGAATACTGGTTGGGCATGCAGGGGCGCCTGACCGAGCCCGTTTACAAACCGGCAGACAGCGACCACTACCACCCGGTGAGCTGGGAGAAGGCGTTCTCACTGGTTGCCGACAAACTTAACGCTCTTGAGACCCCTCATCAGTCGGCGTTCTACACCAGCGGTCGCGCGTCAAACGAAGCTGCGTTCGCCTACCAGTTGTTTGTCAGGGCTTTCGGAACCAACAACCTGCCCGACTGTTCCAACATGTGCCACGAATCGTCCGGCTGGGCGATGGGCCAGACCATTGGTATCGGCAAGGCGACGGTTGCTTACGACGACTTCGCCAAAGCCGACCTGATCATCATCATGGGCCAGAACCCGGGCACCAATCACCCCCGGATGCTGACCGCACTGGAGCACGCCAAGGAGAACGGCGCCGAGATTGTTGCAATCAACCCGCTTCCCGAGGCAGGCCTCAAGCGATATAAGAACCCGCAGGAGGTCAAGGGAATCCTTGGCCGTGGCACGGAAATTGCCGACCAGTTCATGCAGATCCGCATCGGCGGCGATATGGCTCTGATGCAGGCTATCTGTCGTCGAGTCCTCGACGCCGAAGCCGAGAATCCGGGAACTGTCCTGGATCACGACTTCCTGGAGAAGCACACCCAGGGTCTCGACGATCTCAAGGTCAGCCTGACCCAGTTGGATGAGGGCGCTGTCCTGGAGGCGACCGGTCTGACTGTCGAAGAGATCGACGAGTTGGCTGCACGCTACCTCAAGGCCGACAAGGTCATCATCACCTGGGCGATGGGCATCACGCAGCAGAAGAAGGGCGTGGCCACCATCAAGGAGATCATCAACCTGCTCCTGCTGCGCGGGAACATCGGCAAGCCGGGCGCGGGCGCATCACCTATTCGTGGGCACAGCAACGTCCAGGGAGACCGCACCATGGGCATCTGGGAACAGATGCCGCCGTCGTTCCTCGACGCACTGGAAAATGAGTTCGGTTTCGACCCACCCCGGGACCATGGCACTGACGCAGTGGAAACCATCCGCCAGATGCGCGACGGTGACATCAAGGTCTTCGTCGCTCTCGGCGGCAATCTGGTGGCAGCCATCTCGGACACGCACGCCGCCGAGGAGGCCATGCAGGCCACGGACATGACCGTGCAGATCTCCACCAAGCTGAACCGGTCACACGCCGTGATCGGCAAAGAGGCGCTCATTTTCCCAACCATGGGCCGTTCTGAGATCGACATGCAGGCCAATGGCCCACAGTTCGTCACCGTCGAGGACACAGTGTGTGCCGTACACCCCTCGCACGGCACCGTGAATCCTGTGGCGCCAAACCTGCTCTCCGAGGTCGCCATCGTCAGCCGTCTCGCGCGTGCTGTGCTCGGTGACAAGGTGAACGTGGACTGGGCCGGGTTCGAGGACAACTACGACGTCATCCGCGAGCATATTTCGCACGTCGTCGACGGGTGCGAAGACTACAACCAGAAGGTTCGCCGGGAAGGCGGGTTCGTGCTGCCCAACGGACCACGCGATTCGCGGACCTTCAGCACCCCCACCGGCAAGGCGATCATCACGGTAAATGATCTACAGGCCGTCGAGCGGCCCGCAGGCACCCTCATCCTGCAGACGCTGCGCTCTCACGACCAGTTCAACACTACGATCTACGGTCACAACGACCGGTACCGCGGTATCAAGAAGGGTCGCCACGTGGTGTTCGTCAATCCTGATGATCTAGCCGAGCTGGGATTCGCTGACGGTCAATACGTTGACGTGCGCGGTGAATACCAGGATGGCCGGGAACGGGTACTCCGGAACTTCCGGGTGGTGTCTTACCCCAGCGCCAAGGGCTGTGCGGCTGCCTACTATCCGGAGGCGAACGTGCTGGTTCCGCTGGAGGAGCTGGCCGAGGGCAGCAACACACCCGTCTCCAAGGCGGTAATCGTCCGGCTGGAACCGGCAAAGGGCGATGCTACCGAATCAGCGGCTGCTGCTAAGGCTTCAATTTCCTAGCTCGCTACCCAGAAAAGTGGCTCGGACGCAGGATCGTGGTTTGGCAACCACTTTTCCGCGGCCGAGCCACTTTTTTGGTGACGGGCCGGGCTGATACCCGCTGTTACTGGGCGGTCTTGGTCCAGCCGTTGGCATCCGGGCCGTCTTCCAGCCCCTTGGCGTGTACCTGCATGACGACGTCGGCCGCTGACTGCACCGCGTCGTCTGCCCCTTTACGTCCGCTGGTATCTGCGGTGCCGGCAGCGTAGCCGATGAGGAACGCACTGATCGCTCCGGCGGATGGGGAAACCGTGTCGGACGTCTGTCGGGCAACCTCCGCGATCCGCTCGTGATCCACCTCCAGGTCGAGAATCTGCAGGGCCTGGGTCAGCTGACGGCTCCATTCGCTGAGGGTGCGCAGTTCATCGTCGATGCCTGTCATGGGTGACTCCAATTATTGTGGGAAGTACTGTCCCCTCAAGGATTAGCATCTGTTCCCGCATTCCACAACGTTGGCCTGCCGAGTGGGAGGTGCCCAATAATGGACTCATGCCCTCTCCCATCGAGCACCTTGACGTCGCGATCATCGGAGCGGGCATCTCGGGGGTCGGTGCAGCCCACCGGCTGCGGACCGAATGTCCGGGCAAGACATTCGCCTTATTTGAGGCGCGCGGAGCGATCGGCGGTACCTGGGACCTATTCAAGTATCCGGGCATTCGGTCCGACTCGGACATGTTCACCCTCAGCTACCCGTGGCGCCCCTGGACCGGCCGGGACGCCATCGCGGACGGCTCCTCCATTCTCAGCTACCTGCAGGACACGGCCGAGGAGGCCGGGGTGACCACCCACATCCGCTTCAACACCCGACTGGTCAGCGCCGATTTCTCCTCCACGACCTCACGCTGGACCCTGCACCTGGAGACCACCGACGGCGGTGGCACCCATTGCCGGACCGTCACCTGCTCATTCCTTTACGCCTGCACCGGCTATTACAACTACAGCCACGGCTACCAGCCCGAGTTCCCTGGGCTGGAGGACTTCACCGGTAAGGTTGTCCACCCACAATCCTGGCCGGAAGACTTCAATTACACCGGTAAACGGGTGGTGGTAATCGGCAGCGGAGCCACCGCCATCACCCTGATCCCGGCGCTGGCCCCCGACGCAGCGCACGTCACCATGGTCCAGCGGTCACCGTCCTACGTGGTGTCCATACCGCGCCGCGACCGGTTCGCGGATGCCGCCCGGATGCTCCTCCCGGCCGGAGCCGCACACCGGCTGGCTCGGTCCCGCAATGTGCTCTACTCCCAGGCGTTCTACCAGTTGTGCAAGCGGGCGCCCGGGGTGGCGAAGGCGTTCCTCCGCCGCCAGGCCCGGTCCATCCTGGGCGACGAGGAACCGATCGTCGAGCATTTCACCCCGGCTTACAACCCGTGGGATCAACGGCTCTGTGTTGCTCCGGACGGCGACTTCTACCGGGCACTGACGTCGGGGAAAGCGTCTGTGATCACCGATCGAATCGACCGGTTCACCCCGGGCGGGGTCCGGCTGGAGTCGGGTCGGGAACTCGCCGCCGACGTCGTCGTGACCGCCACCGGGCTGGCCCTGCAGCCCCTCGGCGGAGCCGTTGTGAGCGTTGACGAGGTTCGGGTCGATCTGGCCGACGCGTGGGTGTACCGGGGCGTGTTGGTGGCCGGAGTCCCGAATCTCGGCTACTGCGTGGGGTACACGAACGCGTCCTGGACTCTCCGCTCGGACCTCAGTTCGCGATACGTGTGCCGGCTGCTGAAGTTCATGGATCGGCGCGGACATGCGGTGGCGGTCCCGGTGCCGGAGGCCGCCATGACGCGGCGGCCGCTGCTGGATCTGTCCTCGGGGTATGTGCAGCGTTCCGCGGGGTTGTTCCATGGGCAGGGCACGGGTAGGCCGTGGGTCCTCGGCACCAACTACCTGCTGGATGTTCCCGCGGTGCTGCTCGGTAATGTGAGGGCCCACATGGCGTTCGACCCTATGACAGCCAGCGTGCCGGTCCGGGCTTCACCGCCGGTTCCCATGCCCAGGAAAGTGGCCTAGCCGCAGGAAAGTGGTTGCCCCACAGCGAAGCTGCAGGTGCACCACTTTTTTGGCTCGGAAGCCGGCCGCTACACTGTCTTCGCCGCGGACTTCAACAGCGCCAGCCGCAGGGCACGTGCCGTTTCCATGTGCTGCCTCGCGATCTGCCGGGCGTCTTCGGCCCGCTGATCGATGATGGCCCTCACCAGCGCCTCATGCTCGTCCAGCGCATCTTCCCACCGGTTGCCGACGGACAGGGTCGACCGAGGCGTGTTGATGAGGTGGGTGGAGAGCCGTTCCAGCAGGTCCTGCAACACCCGGTTGTGCGCGGCCGTACTGACAGCCGCATGGAATTCGACGTTGCAGCGGATCCGGGTCTGGTCATCCGGGGAATCGAGTTCCCGGTCCCGCTCAACCAGTGCCTCAAGGCGCATAATGTCCGAGGCCGTCCTGCTGCTGGACGCCTGCCCGGCGGCTTCCTGCTCGAGCATGACCCGCAGGTCGTAAATCTGGATAACCTCCTGCGGGTCAATCTTGGGCACCTGAAGGCCACGCGCAGCACGTTCAAGGAGCCGCTCGTGCTGCAGTCGGCTAAGTGCCTCGCGGATGGGGGTCCGCGAGACGCCAAAGCGCTCAGAGAGCCCCACCTCACGCAGTGGTGTCCCGGGGGGATGAACTCCCGCCAGAATCTCGCTGCGCAAAACACGGAAGACAACAGCGCCGTCGACGCGTCCCGTCGAATCTGCCGGATCAGACACTTTCAACCGGTTCAGACACTTGGTGCTCCTATAAGTAGGACCTGAATTTTAGGCACCCTATCCACGGGTGTGGGCTAGGACAATACTCATGGAACAGCCATTCGGACGCGTCGACGAGCGACTCAGATAGAACTGCTAGACGGCAATCTGGCGCAGCACGTACTGCAGGATGCCACCGTTGCGGTAGTACTCGGCTTCGCCCGGAGTGTCGATGCGCAGCACGGCTTCGAAGGTGATGGGCTGGCCGCCCCCTTCAGGAGTCGCGGTGACGGTGACGGTCTTCGGGGTGGTGCCGTTGTTCAGTTCGGTTACACCGGATACCGCGAAGGTCTCCGTGCCGGTGAGACCCAGTGACTCGGCGTTCTGACCCTGCGGGTACTGCAGTGGAAGGACGCCCATGCCGATGAGGTTGGAGCGGTGAATCCGCTCGTAGCTCTCGGTGATGACGGCGCGGACACCCAGCAGTGCAGTGCCCTTGGCGGCCCAGTCACGTGACGATCCCGAACCGTATTCCTTGCCTGCCAGGATCACCAGTGGTGTTCCTGCGGCCTGATAGTTCATCGCGGCGTCGTAGACAGCAGCCTGAGGCGCGTCGGCCTGGCTGAAGTCCCGGGTGAAGCCGCCCTCGACGTCGTCAAGGAGCTGGTTGCGGATCCGGATGTTCGCGAAGGTGCCGCGGATCATCACCTCGTGGTTTCCACGACGCGAACCGAAGGAGTTGAAGTCCTTGCGCTCCACACCGTGCTCCAGCAGGTATCGACCCGCTGGAGTGTCGGACTTGAAGGAACCGGCGGGTGAGATGTGGTCGGTGGTGACCGAATCCCCCAACTTCAGCAGGACGCGTGCACCGTCAATGTCGGTGACGGGCTCTGGCTCGGCCTTCATTCCCTCGAAGTACGGAGGCTTCCGGACGTAGGTGGATTCGGGATCCCATTCGAAGGTGTCGCCGGCCGGGGTGGGCAAGGACTTCCAGCGCTCGTCGCCGTCGAAGATGGTCGAGTAGCTGGCCTTGAACATTTCCTTGTCGATGGACTCGTCAATGATCTGCTGGACCTCGACCGGGTTCGGCCAGATGTCGCGCAGGAAGACGTCGTTGCCGTCGTCGTCCTGGCCCAGCGGATCGGCGTCGAAGTCGAAGTCCATGGTGCCGGCCAGCGCATAGGCCACCACCAGCGGCGGGGAGGCCAGGTAGTTCATCTTGATGTCCGGGTTGATCCGGCCCTCGAAGTTGCGGTTACCGGAGAGGACAGCGGTCACGGCGAGGTCGGCATCGTGGATCGCCTGGGTGATCTCCTCGTCGAGGGGGCCCGAGTTGCCGATGCAGGTGGCGCAACCGTAACCCACCACGAAGAAGCCGAGCTTCTCCAGGTACGGGATCAGGCCCGACTTTTCGTAGTAGTCGGTGACAACCTTCGAACCCGGTGCGACAGAGGTCTTGACCCAGGCCTTCGACATGAGGCCCTTGTCGACCGCGTTGCGGGCCAGCACTGCCGCCGCCATCATCACCGACGGGTTAGACGTGTTAGTGCACGAGGTGATGGAGGCGATGGTGACCGCTCCGTGGTCGAGGGTGAAGTTGCGGCCGTCAGCGGTCGTCACCTCAATCGGGCTGGAATCGCGGTTGGCCTCGGTCTCGGTGACTATCTCATGTGGGTGGTCGTCAACCTTGGTGTCGGCCTCGGTATAGGAGGGTGGGTCGGACGCAGGGAAGGACTCCTCGAGTGTCTCATCGACAGTCGCGCCCTCCTCTTCCACCGACCGGTGCACGTAGTTTTCCAGGTCCTTGCGGAACTGGGGCTTGGCGTTAGTCAGCTCGACGCGGTCCTGAGGACGCTTCGGGCCAGCAATTGAGGACACGACGGTCGACAGATCCAGTTCCAGGTATTCGGAGAACAGGATCTCCTTGCTCGGATCGTGCCACATGCCCTGGGCCTTGGCGTAAGCCTCGACCAATGCCAGGTTCTCTTCTGGGCGCCCGGTCAGGCGCAAGTAATCCATGGTGACGTCATCAATCGGGAAGATCGCCGCCGTCGAGCCGAACTCGGGGCTCATGTTGCCGATGGTGGCGCGGTTCGCGAGGGGCACCGCGCTAACGCCTTCGCCGTAGAACTCGACGAACTTGCCGACCACGCCGTGCTTACGCAGCTTCTCGGTGATGGTGAGAACGACGTCGGTCGCGGTAGCGCCAGCAGGGATCTCGCCGGTGAGCTTGAAGCCCACCACGCGAGGGATGAGCATCGAGACGGGCTGACCCAGCATGGCGGCCTCGGCTTCGATACCGCCCACGCCCCAGCCCAGGACGCCCAGGCCGTTGACCATGGTGGTGTGGGAGTCAGTGCCGACGCAGGTGTCGGGGTAGGCCTGAAGCGCAGTAGTGCCGCCGGTGTTGACCTCACGGGTCATGATGGTGCGCGCCAGGTATTCGAGGTTCACCTGGTGAACGATGCCCATACCTGGTGGGACTACCAGGAAGTCATCGAATGCGGTCTGACCCCAGCGCAGGAACTGGTACCGCTCGCCGTTGCGCTGATACTCGATCTCGATGTTGCGCTCGAGTGCGTTGGCGTTGCCGGCAAAGTCAATCTGCACCGAGTGGTCAATGACCAGTTCGGCGGGGGCCAGCGGGTTGACGCGCTTGGGGTCTCCACCGAGTTCGACGACTGCCTCGCGCATGGTGGCGAGGTCGACGACGCAGGGCACACCGGTAAAGTCCTGCATGATGACGCGGGCCGGGGTGAACTGGATCTCGGTGTCCGGCTCGGCCTCGGGGTCCCAGCTGGCCAGGGCACGCACGTGGTCGGCGGTGATATTGGCACCATCTTCGGTGCGGAGCAGGTTCTCCAGAAGAACCTTGAGGCTGTAAGGGAGCTTCTCCGATCCCTCTACAGCGTCGAGGCGGAAGATCTGATATTCAGCCCCCGCCACCTCGAGTACGTCTTTGGAGCCGAATGTGTCGACAGCAGTCATTTGCGGGTATCCCTTCGAGGATCGGTGAAGCCTTTGAATCCATCATATCCCGAAACGCAAACAATCTGTATACAGTCGTACACACTCCCCTTGCTCGTTAAATAAGTGGTGACCGTGCCGGTTAGTGGTTGCGCAACCACTAACCGGCGGGTCGGCCACTTTTTTTGGCGCCGGAGACCCGCGCACGACGGCGGCCCACCTCCCCCGGGGATTCTCACCCGGCGAGAAACTCCCTTCCCAACGAGTGTGACCCCGGGCACACTTGCATCAGCACTCGTTCATCGCTGGGAGCGCCTGACGTCCGTCGGGGCCTGCCCGCGTCAGTCATCGCTGAGGAGGACCATGAGAGCCGTCCGGGTACACCGCTACCAGGAAGACCCACTGATCGACGATGTGCCGGAGCCTACGGCCACCGGCCCGTGGGATGTGGTCGTCGACATCGGCGCCGCAGGCCTGTGCCGCACCGACCTGCATGTCATCGAGGGGCAGTGGGACGCCATCCAGCACCCAAAACTCCCCTACATTCTCGGGCATGAGAACGCCGGCTGGGTCCGCGAGGTGGGCTCGGCGGTCACCAACGTCCAGCCCGGCGACACGGTGATCATGCACCCGATCGTCACCTGCGGACTCTGTCTGGCCTGCCGCGAAGGTCAGGACTCCCACTGCGAAAACTCCACCTTCCCCGGACTGAACGTCGACGGCGGGATGGCAGAGGTGATGAAGACCAACGCCCGCTCCGTGGTGAAACTCGACCCGGCGCTCAAGCCCGCCGACATCGCGGCCCTCGCCGACGCCGGTCTCACCGCCTACCATGCGGTCCGTAAGGCCGCGCCGCTGCTGCACCCCGGAACCCACGCCGTCGTCATCGGCAGCGGCGGCCTCGGCCACATCGGCATCCAGTCCCTGAAGGCGCTCACCTCGGCGCAGATCACCGTCGTCGACACCTCCGAGGAGGCCCTCGAGCTCGCGAAGACGCTCGGCGCCGACCACACCTTGTCCCAGGCCGGCGACGGCGGGAAGCTCCTCGAGATCACCGAGGGCGGCGCCCACGTGGTCTTCGACTTTGTCGGCGAGCACGGCACCGAGGAACTCGGCCTGAACGCGCTGCGCAACCGGGGCAGCTACTACACAATCGGCTACGGCGGAGCGGTAAACATCGACACCATCGAGATCATTTCCCGGGAAATCAACATCGTCGGAAACCTCGTGGGCACCTACCTCGACCTCGTGGAACTCATGACCCTCACCGCCCAGGGCCAGGTCACCCTGCACACCCAGACGTACGACCTCGAAGATGCCGTCCAGGCCATGCATGACCTGGACAGCGGCAGGCTGGTCGGCCGTGGCATTCTCGTCCCCAACCTCACCCAAGGGAGATAACAATGGCGTATCCCGCGAAATACTCGACACTCAACGAGCTTCAGCTGACGGAGGAGGCTCGACGGATTCTGGTCAGGATCATCAGGGTGGCGTTCCCGCATCCGAAAATTCCTGACGGACCGTATGAGCGCATGGCCGACAAGATCATCACGGAATCCAACGAATCCACGTGGTTCAGGGTGGCCCTGACCCAGGGCCTGTTGACCCTGAACCAGCAGGGTGGCGAGAATTTCCTTGACCTCTCCGATGACCGGGCTCTCGCCGTCCTGCAGCGCATCGCGGACCTTGAGTTCTTCGGCTTCATCCGGCGGACCACGGTCCTGAACTTCTACGACGACCCCGAGGTGTGGGAGGTCTTCGGCTACGAGGGCGAATCCTTCTCCAAGGGCGGCTACCTGAACCGCGGCTTCGATGACCTGGATTGGCTCCCCAGCCCCCGGGTCGAGGAAGCTGATGAGCCGCTCACCGAGATCGGGCCGCTCGGCTACGACATTGCGCAGCAGGCACCCCAGCGGGTGCAGGAAGCCTCAGACACCACTCCCGAGGAGCCGGTCGAGGATCTCTTCAAGGGCCAGGACAAAGTTGAAGGAGCACGCACCCTATGAGCAACGAAACATCGGCACACTTTGGCTTGGATGACGACTCGGTGGTCGTCATCATCGGCTCCGGTGCGGGCGGCGGTACCCTCGCCCACGAACTCACCGAAAAGGGCATCAAGGTGGTGGTCCTCGAAGCGGGCGGCCACATCAAAAACGACGAGTACATCAACCATGAGTGGGAGTCGTTCAACCAGATGGCCTGGCTGGACCCGCGCACGACGTCGGGCACCTGGCGGATTGCGCGCGACTTCCCCAATCTGCCCGCCTGGCTGGTGAAGGCGGTGGGCGGCACCACCACCCACTGGTCCGGCGCCACCCCACGATTCAAAGCCCACGAGTTCAAGACCCGCAGCACCTACGGGCGGATCGACGGCGCCAACCTGCTGGACTGGCCCATTACCCTCGACGATTTGGCACCATATTACGACAAGGCTGAACAGAAGATCGGCAGCACCCACCGTCACGGCCGGCCGGCCCTGCCCGCCAACAACAACTACAAGGTGCTTGCCGCGGGCGCCGAACGGATCGGGTACCGGCACTACGCCACCGGCCCGTACGGCACCAACGCCGAACCCTACGACGGCCGGCCCGCCTCCATCCAGGACGGCTTCAATTTCCAGGGCGACAAGAACAAATCCAAGTGGTCCACCCTCGTGTCCGAGATCCCCAAGGCACTGCGCACCGGGAAGCTGGATCTGAGGCCCAACTGCCACGCCGTGCAGATCACCCACACCCCCGAGGGCACCGTGGACAGCGTCATGTACATCGACGACGCCGGGAACCTCCAACGCCAGAAGGCCCGCCTCGTCGCAGTGGCCGGGAACTCGATCGAGACGCCGCGCCTGCTGCTGCTCTCCGGGTCTCCTCTTTTCCCGGACGGGTTGGCCAACTCCTCCGGCCAGCTGGGCCGGAACTATATGCGGCACACCACCGGCTCGGTCTACGCGAAGTTCGACAAACCGGTCCACATGTATCGGGGCGAGACGATGGCCGGCCTGGTCGCCGACGAGTCCCGGCACGACGTCGACCGCGGCTTCTCGGGGGGCTACTACCTGGAGACCATCGCGTTGGGCCCGGCTTTCCTCGCCAGCTTCGCGGACCCCGGGGCCTGGGGGCCGAACTTTGCGTCGCTGCTCGACGACTATGAGAACACGGCGGGTTTGTGGATCGTGGGCGAGGACATGCCGCAGGAAACCAACCGGGTTACCCTGAACACCAGCGTTAAGGACCGTCTCGGACTGCCCGTCCCCAACGTGCACTTCGACGACCACCCCAACGACACGGCGATGCGCAATCATGGCTACCAGCAGGCGTCGCTGCTCTACGAGGCGGTGGGTGCGCTGTCCTCGCACCACACCCCGCCGTACCCTGCGACCCACAACATGGGAACCGCACGGATGAGCGAACGCCCGGAAGACGGCGTCGTGAACCAGTGGGGGCAAACCCACGATGTGAAGAACCTCTTCGTGTCGGACGGTTCGCAGTTCACCACTGGGGCGGCAGCCAATCCGACGCTCACCATCGTGGCGTTGGCGATCCGGCAGGCGGAATACATCGCGGAGCAACTGGCGACGTCGGCCCTGTAAGGTGGGGGTCCCGAGCCTGGGCTCGGGACCCCGCCGCGCGAGAATCACACGAAGATCAGCACAAACCCCACCACCGCGGCCAACGCCCCGATACCGGCCAGAATCCAGCCCAGTACCCTCAGCGCGTGCGCCGGCGGTACTGGTTCGGTGAGCGAGTACAGGGCAGGATCGCGGCGGTTGTAATAGATGGTGAATTCGGTCCCAGGCACCAGCTCCTTGCCGTCCCTAAAGGAGAACAGGGCCTCCCGGATTTCGTAATCCTGGTCGTGCCAGCGGTAACCAATGCCTTCTCCCGTGACGAAAACAACGGCGTGCGTGGCGGTCCAGCCGAGCTGTGAGGTGCGGATAATCCAGGCGGTCAAAATCAGCAGAATCCCCGGCACCAGTCCCACCCACGTCAGGACCTCAGTAATAGCACCCCACAACTGAGACTGGTTCTGCATAATTTGATGCTATCGAGTATTTATTGGCGCTGCGGCAACACTGATGTTGCCCGGAGCGCACGGCTCACCTTGTCGGCCGTGTCACGGAGCAGGACGGCAACCCTGGCGGACCGCTGGTCGAAGTCTGCGGCGTTGAGGGAGACGGCAACGGATCCCACGATCTGGCCGGCCGCGTTCCGGACCGGCGCACCCAGGCAGGACGATCCAACCATGAATTCCTCGCGCTCGACGGCGATCCCGCCCTCCCTGACCCGGTCCAGTTCCGTCTCCAGGTTTTCGAAGGTGCTGATGGTGTTGTCAGTCATAGCGGGCAGCCCGTGCCTGGCCAGGAATACCCGGCGCTGCGCCGGGTCCATGCCGGCCAGGAGAATTTTCCCGAACGCCGTCGCGTGCGCCGCATCATTGAACCCGAAGCCCATCGGGGTGATGCGAGGACGGGTCGGGGAATCCACCACGTGCGCGACCACAATGTGGTCGCCGCGGTGCACCGCATAGTAGGCGGCGGCGTCGGCCCGCGAATGCAACTCAAGCACCAGCCGAGCCACCGCAGACGGCGTCCCGACCTGACGGTGCAGCGACGCATCCAGGGCGTGCAGCTTATAGCCGAGCGCGTAACGGCTCTCATCCTTGAGATGGACCAGATGCCGCGACTCGACCAGGGTTTTCAGCAGTCGATAGACGCTGGGCAGCGGCATGTCCAGGGCGGCTGCAATCTCCTTCGCCGACAAGCCGCGCTCGTCGGCTGCAACCACGTCGAGCAGCGCGAAAGCCTTCTGCACCGAAGCCATGCCGGTAAGGGCATCATTGCGTCCCATGACCCCATCTTCGCCGGTCGGTCAAGCCAACGCCAACCGACCTGGTCACTCACGCGACAAACGCGGCGCTCCCAGCGCCGGGACGCGTCGCCGACTACTCGACGGTCAGCTCACCCATGCGGCCCCAACCGTCCGAGGATATCTTCTCGCTGATGATCTGTGGGGTCTCCACGAGCGCCTGCGGCATGTCCTTCATGGCCTGCTGGAAGTGCTCGCTGTTGACGTGGTCCCCGGCGGCGTCGTCCTGGAACGCTTCGACCAGAACGAACTCGTTGGGGTTCTCAACGCTGCGGGACCAGTCGAACCACAGGTTTCCTGGCTCCTGCCGGGTGGACTCGGTGAAGTCACGGGTGAGGTCGAGCCAGCGGTCCGTCCAGTCGGGTTTGACGTTGAATTTAACGACGATGAAGATCACTGCGCGCCTGCCTTGGGTCGTGGGGATGAAGCGGTGTTTCCAGCAGTCTGCCGTTAATCACCGCAGCCACCAACTTCGGTTCTCGCCTTGTGAGAATGTGCGGCGCCATCCAGGCGGCACACGCCTACGCTGACAGTGGAACAGCCCTCTATCCCAGGAGATTGAGATGAGTCATCCTCTGCAGGTCCGCACCATGATCAGCCCAGCCCGGTACGTCCAGGGGAAAGGCGCGATCCACCGCGTAGGCGAGTTCCTGACGCCGCTGGGCAGCAAGCCGCTTATCGTGGCCGACGATCTGGTCTGGGGTTTTGTAGCGCACGACGTCGAAGCCTCCCTCACTGCCGCTGGCCTGCCTACCACCCGGGTAGGGTTCGGCGGTGTTCCCAGCGCCAACGAGGTCAACCGGTTGACGGGGCTCATTGCTGAACACCAGGCGGACGTGATTGTGGCCGTGGGCGGCGGCAGCACCATCGATGCGGTCAAGGCCTCGGGCTTCGCATCGGGCATCCGTTGGGTCACCGTGCCCACAGTGGCCTCCACCGACGCACCCACCTCCGCCCTGTCAGTCATTTACACCGACGACGGCGTCTTCGAGGAGTACCGCTTCTTCCCCCGCAACCCCGATCTGGTGCTGGTGGATACCCAGCTGGTGGCCAACGCGCCGGCATCGTTCCTGGCCGCAGGAGTAGGCGATGCCCTGGCTACCTGGCTGGAGGCCCGTGCCACCAGCCAGGCCTTTGCCAGCACTATGGCGGGTGGCCTGCCCACCCTGACGGGCACGGCCTTCGCCCGGCTGTCGTGGGACGTGCTGTGGGAAAACGCACTCCCGGCGCTCGACGCCGTCCGCGACAACGTAGTCACCCCCGCCCTGGAAAAAGTGGTGGAAGCCAACACGCTGCTCTCCGGACTGGGGTTCGAGTCCGGTGGGCTCGCCGCCGCCCACGCCATCCACAACGGCCTGACCGCCGCCGCCCAGACCCACGGCCTGGCGCACGGCCAGAAGGTCAACATCGGTTCCCTCACCCAACTGGTCCTGGAGGGCGCGCCCAGCGCCGACATTCGGGACTTCATCGAGTTCACCACCCGGGTGGGACTGCCGAACACGCTCACCGAGGTGGGCCTGTCTCCCGACGATGACGAGGACCTGAAACGGGTGGCCGAAGCCGCCACCGTACCCGGCGAAACCATCCACAACATGCCTTTCCCCGTGGGCGTCGACGATCTGACCAGCGCCCTGAAGTCGATCGAGCGGCTTTCCGCCGGAATCCGTAGCCGGGCGGGGCTGCCCGAACCCGTGCCGTACAAGGCGAAGCACTGAACCCCCGGCCGCCGACGCAGGCGATCGAGGCCCTGCGGTCGGCAGTCGCTGACCCGGCGCAGGTCAAAACCCGCGCCATCGACCTGCATGCCAACGCCCACGATGCCTCGCACTTCCTGCTCATCCCGCAGGCCGTGGTGGTGCCATCCAACGCCGCCGAGGTCGGGCGACTGCTGCAGGCCAGCGCGGCCCAGGGCATCCCGCTGACCCTCCGGGCCGGGGGCACCAGCCTCAGCGGACAGGCCGTCACCGACAGCGTGCTGGTCGACGTGCGCAGGAACTTCCGGGAAATTGAGGTGCTCGACGGCGGCTCCCGGGTGCGCGTCCAACCAGGGGTCACAGTCAGGGCGCTCAATGCCCGGCTGGCCCGGTACGGTCGGAAGTTCGGGCCCGACCCCGCGAGTGAAGCGGCGTGCACCGTCGGCGGGGTGGTAGCGAATAACTCCTCGGGGATGAACTGCGGCACGACCGACAACGCCTACCGGACGCTTGAATCGGTGACGGTGGTCCTGCCCAGTGGCACTGTGATCGACACCGGGGCCGTCGATGCCGATGCCAGGCTGCGGGCCCTCGAACCAGACCTCCACGACGGGCTGCTGCGGTTATCGCGGCGGCTGCGGGGGGACCCTTCGTCGGTGCGGACGGTGCAGCACCAGTTCTCGATGAAGAACACGATGGGCTATGGCCTGAACTCACTGCTGGACTTCGACACCCCCGCCGACATCCTGGCCCATCTGATTGTGGGCAGCGAGGGCACCCTGGGTTTCATTGCCGAAGCAGTGTTTCGCACCGTTCCCCAGCCAGCGTTCGCCGCGACAGGACTGCTGGTGTTCCCGGACCTGGAAACCGCTGCGACGGCCCTGCCTGCCCTGATCCATTCCAGCGCGTCGACCGCTGAGCTGATGGACGCCGTTTCGCTGAAAGTGGGACAGTCCTTGTCGGGGGCCCCCGATGTCGTCCGCGCCCTGAATGTTGTGGATCATTCCGCGCTGCTGGTGGAATATTCGGCCGGCTCTGCCGCGGAACTCGATGATCTGCGGGGTGACAGCCCGGAACTGCTGGGCGGGCTCGGCTTGAGCGGGCACACCCAGTTCAGCACCGACCCCGCGGTCCGCGCCGGCCTGTGGCGGCTACGCAAGGGCCTCTATGCCTCGGTGTCCGGGGCCCGGCCACCTGGCACCACCGCTCTCCTGGAGGATGTGGTGGTGCCCGTCCCGGCGCTAGCCCGCACCTGCACCGAACTGACCCGGTTGTTCGACACGCACCGTTACAGGGACAGTGTGATTTTCGGTCACGCCAAGGACGGCAACATCCATTTCACGCTCACCGACCAGTTCGCTGCTCCCGACGAGCTGGAGCGGTACCGGGCGTTTACCGAGGACATGGTGGATCTGGTGCTGGGCGAGAACGGGTCGCTGAAAGCCGAGCACGGTACCGGCCGCATGATGTCACCCTACGTCCGCCGGCAGTATGGTGACGAGCTGTACTCGATCATGCGGGACCTAAAAAGGCTGTTCGATCCGGCCGGCATGCTTAACCCGGGAATTATTCTCGACGACGACCCGCAGGCCCACCTCCGGCATATCAAGACCACCCCTCCGGTGGACCCCGAGGTGGACCGCTGCGTCTCCTGCGGATTTTGCGAACCCGTCTGCCCCAGCAAGGACATCACCCTCACCCCGCGCCAACGCATCGTGACCCTGCGAGCCATTAAACAGGCACGGCTCGACGGCGACACAGGGCTGGCAACCCAGCTTGAGAACGATTACGACTACGAGTCAGTGCAGACCTGCGCCGTCGACGGCATGTGCCAGACCGCGTGCCCCGTCGAGATCAACACGGGATCCCTCGTCAAACGGCTGCGCCGCGACGACGCCGGGCGAGCGGAGAACCGGGCCTGGGCGGGCGCCGCACACCGGTGGAAGCTGGTCACCCGCGGCGCCGGCCTGGTACTCGACGCCGCGGCGAAGGTTCCGGACGCCGTCATCATCCCGTTAAATCGGGTGGCCAGGACCGTGATCGGCAACGATACCGTGCCCCTGTATTCCTCGGACCTGCCGTCGGGTGGTGCGGTCAGGGCACGACCCCACCCCGCCGTGGCACCCGACGCCGTGTACTTTCCGGCGTGCGTGGGCACGATGTTCGGGCCCGCAGGAACCGGTTCGGGGGTGCAGGACAGTTTTGAACTGCTCTGCGGGCGCGCAGGGCTTTCGCTGCTGGTGCCGACCGGTATCGACGGGTTGTGCTGCGGGACGCCGTGGTCGTCGAAGGGCATGGCCACCGGCGAGGCGACGATGCGGACGAAGACTGTTGCAGCCTTACGGGTGGCCACCCGCGACGGCGAACTCCCAATCGTATGCGACGCCTCCTCGTGCACCGAGGGGCTGCTCGGTGCACTCGACCACGCATCCCGTGAGCTGGAGCCGACCGGCCACCGGCCGCTGGTGGTAATGGATGCCGTGCAGTTCGTGGCCGAACGGGTCCTGCCACTTTTGGGAGCTGTCAAAAAGCTCGACTCGCTGGCTCTGCATCCCACCTGTTCCTCAACGCGGCTGGGCTTGAACCCAGCCCTGGAGGTGGTGGCCAACGCCGTCGCGGCTGAGGTTGTGATCCCCGAAAATTGGGGGTGCTGCGCCTTCGCCGGTGACCGTGGGATGCTTCACCCGGAGCTCACCGCCTCGGCCACTCGCCGGCAGGCCGCCGACGTCGCGGTCTTCGACGCCTCGGCCCACGCGTCCTGCAACCGCACGTGCGAACTCGGGATGACCCGGGCTACCGGTGAGGACTATCGCCATATCCTTGAGCTACTAGCGGAAAGTACGAGGATTCCCCCATGCGACTGATCGCCGAAAACTGTTACCAGCTTGAGAAGTCGAAAGGGTCGAACGGCTATCTGGTGAGCGCCAACGGGTTCACCGCCGTGATCGACCCGGGCATGTCGGGCGGCTACGATACGCTGCTCACCGAACTGCGCGACGCGGAGCCGGTGATCGGCGCGGTCACCCACATTCTTCTGACCCACTACGACGCCGATCACACGCGGGTGGCAAAGCAGCTGCAACAGGCGCTCGGGGTCCCGGTCTGGCTCGGCGCTGCCGACGCCGCCATCCTGCGCGGGGACGTTCCTCCACCCACCCGCTTCAGACGTTTCCTTGCCCGGGTCTTCCCCACCGCGTACCCGGCGGGGGTCGTTGAGCTCACCGGCGAGCAAACCGTGGCCGAGGGTCTCACCGCCTTTCCGACCCCGGGCCACACACCTGGCCACATGGCGTTCCAGCTCGGTGAGGTGCTCTTTTCCGGCGATGCGGTGGCGGTATCCGCGAACGGTGAGCTCAAGCAGTTCTATCGGCTGACCATCAGCGACGCAGTGCAGGCCAGACAGACCGAAAATCTGCTGCGAACCAGGATTGCTGGCGGTGGTGTGCGGTGGATCTGCGCCGGGCACAACGCGCCGGCGAAAACCGGGATCCGCTAGGAGTCTATGGGTGGGGAGTCCTTGGGCACAGAGTCCTCGTGAGACCTGAGCTCATCGAGGGCTCTGATGGCTTTTTCCCAGCGCGTCTGCCGTTCGGCAGGTGACTGCTCCCACCAGGGGGTGCCACGTTCGCCGAGGCCTTCCTTGGCGATCTGCACGCGGCGACGCGCATCCTTCACCTTTGGTTCCTGTTTTGCCTTGCGGTACTTGTTGACAGCTGACCGGGCGCGACCCAGTTGGGACAGCAACTGTTTGGCGACGTCGTCGGGCAGGGTGGGATCGGCGCGGCGCCACTTCCTGCCTTCGTGCAGGAAGAACCGGTCGTCGTCGGGCGTCTGGGGTGTGGTGGTCACTGGCTGGCCTGAAGACCGAATAGTGCACCAAAGAAGAGGAAGAAGCCGACGATCAGCAGCAACGCCCAGATAGTCGAAATCCACCCCAGCACCTTGCCGATCGTTGAGGCCTGATTGTATTTTTCGGCCTTACCCGCCTGAATGATCGCCAGAGGTCCAAAGACAATCCCAAAGAAAAACAACCCAATGATCCCAAACACCAGGGACATCTGGGCGTGCTTCTGGCCCTGCATCGCCCCTTGGGAATGCATGGTGTGGGTCGGCCCATAGTAGGACGATTGTCCAGGATAGTTCTGGGACATTAGTTCATCCTTCGGTCGGCATCGCTGGCTTAGAGTACCAATTTACTAGCTGCTGGGGACCGGTGGACCAATGACCAGCATGGCCGCGAAAACCACGGCGACGGCCGCCACCGACGCCACAGCGGCGAGCAGGGGCTTGCGCAGCACCCAGGCCTGCAGATGCTCGGCCGGGCCGCGCGGAGTGTCGGCACCGGGCGCGAGCCGCCACCCGCCGTCGAGCTTCCCGCGTCGTTCCATCACCTGGTCAAAGACAACAGATGCGAGGGGGACCACTGCGGAGAGCAGGCCGAGAATGCCGATCCTGAAGGACCAGCGCTGGTTCACCCAGACAAATACTGTGACCACCACAAACATCAGGAAAACGAACCCATGGATTCCACCGGCGGGCGAAATGAGCGCCTCGGTTGTTTGGGTCACGTACTTGAGGAACATGGCCAGGAGCAGGAAGGCCCAGGTCAGTGCCTCGGCGACTGCGACGGTGCGGAACAGGATACGGGGGCTCATGCGTCTCTCCAGAATGGTCGGTCCTTCCAAATTACCTCAGGGCGTTGCGCTCCCGCACCCATCCGGCGTCGGAAATGTCACACCCGGGCCACTGGCGGCGAGCCCTTCGCCGCCGGGTCTTCCCTACCCAGCGGAGCACTGCTACTGGTTGACCGGGCCACCGTGATCAGGGTGGCGATGATGATGATTGCGCCGGCCAATTGACCGACCGAGAGCGGTTGGTTGAGGAAGACCCAACCGCAGAACGTCGCCGTCAGCGGACTGAGCAGGCCGAGGAACGACGCGGTCGACGCCGGGAGCCGGTGCAGACCGCGAAACCAGAGGAAATAGGCGACGGCCGTGCCGAAACTCATGAGGTAGAGGTAGCCGGCAATGTTCGCTGCCGTCAGCACTGCGGGCGGCACCCCTTCGACCAACCATGCCAACGGCATCAGGAACAGACCACCGGCGACCAGTTGCCACGCAGTCAGGGTCAATGGCGACGCGGGTTGCCCCCACCGCTTCAACAAGACGACTCCAGTCCCCATCGAGACCGTGCCCAGAAGTGCTGCGGCCACACCGATCGGATCGAGCTTCGCCTCGGCGGACAGGACCATCAGGCCCACCCCAAAGATGCCGGCAATACCTGCGACTATTTTCCGCACGGTGAGACGCTCCGAGACCACCACCGAAGCCAGAACGGCGACGACCAGCGGCTGGATTGCACCCATGGTGGCGGCCACACCGCCGGGAAGCCGGTACGCGGCGATAAATAGTAACGCGAAGAACGCCCCAATATTGAGCACGCCAAGGACTGCAGCCTTCCACCACCAACTTCCCCGAGGTCGCCGGCGGACAAAAACGAGCAGGACCAGGCCCGCGGGCAGTGCCCGCAGCACCGCAGCAAGGAGTGGACGGTCGGGCGGCAGAAACTCGGCAGTCACCAAATATGTCGTTCCCCAGACCGCGGGAGCGAAGGCGGTCATTCCTAGGAGAATTCGATTGCTAAGCACTTAGCTAGTTTAGCTAAGTGCTTAGCAAGTGTCTAGGCTTGGTTCATGACCGATCACGTGGACCGCATACTCAGGCAGTGGAGCGCCGAGCGACCCGACCTTGATGCGTCCCCCATGGGGGTCATTGGGCGGCTGTCCCGGTTGTCACGGCAGATCGACCGGGACCTTGAGCGGACCTTCCTCAGTCACGGGCTGGATGCCGCAAGCTTCGACGTCCTCGCTACCCTTCGCAGGTCCGGCCAGCCCTACACTCTGACCCCCCGCGAACTCACTGTCAGCTCGATGGTGACCTCCAGTGCGATCGCCCAGCGCCTCAACCGACTTGAGGAACGCAGCCTGGTCGCCCGCGCAAAGGACCCGGGTGACGGACGTGGGAAGCAGGTGACGCTCACTTCCGCCGGACTCAAGCTGATCGACGCTGCCCTCCCCGAACACCTGGCTACCGAGCGGCGGATCCTGTCTGCCCTGTCCCCCGATGAACGGGACACTCTCGCCGGGCTGCTCATAAAACTGTCAGCGGCACATGGTTAGCTAAAACAGTTCTGGTACCGTAAGCCGCTCCACGGTTGCAACTGCTGGGAGGCATAGTGTTTCTTCTCGACCCCACCCTTCCCGGCGAGCCGCCGGACCTGGTCTTTTCCGCCACCGACCTGGTCACCGCCGCCGAATGCGAGTACCGGCTGCTTTCCATTCTCGACGAGAAGTTGGGCCGATCAATCTGCCCGGAGTTTGACGCCGACGCCATGCTGGAGCGCACCGCCATCCTTGGTGATGTCCACGAACGCAAGGTCCTTGACGCCCTCGTTGCCGAGCACGGTGCCTGGAATTCCGACACTGGGACTGGAGTGTACGACGTCGCCCCCGCCGCGGGCATGGACCGCACCCTCCTGGAGGACAAGCACCGGGAGTCGATAACCGCGCTGAGGTCGGGGGCCGACGTCGTCTTCCAGGCCGCGTTCTTCGACGGCCAGTTTCATGGCAGATCCGATTTCCTGGTAAGAACCCCTGAAGGGCAGTATGCGGTCTGGGACACGAAGCTGGCCCGTCATGCGAAGGTGAGTGCCCTGTTACAGCTCGCGGCCTACGGCGATCAGCTGTTGTCGGCCAGCATCCCGACGGCGTCGGAGGTCACCCTGGTGTTGGGCAACGGAGCGCACAGCATCCACAGCCTTGCCGACATCCTGCCGATCTTCCGCGAGCGCCGCGACCGGTTCCTGCGGCTGGTCAATGAGCATCGCGGCCAGCCCGAGCCGGTGCGGTGGGGAGGTGCCGACCACGCCGCGTGCGGCCGCTGCAACTACTGTCATCTCCAGGTCGTCGAAACCAGGGACCTGCTGTTGGTCGCGGGCATGAGCACCACTCGCCGGGCCAAGCTCCACAAGATCGGTATTCAGACCATTGAGCAGCTTGCCGCCCTCGATGACCCAGTAACTGACAAGAGCGTACTTCGATTCCGTGACCAGGCACGGATGCAGACCGGCACGGCCCACCCCGACGGTAGCGTCGATTACACCGGCAAGGATGGTATGGCCACGACGCTGAGCTACCGGGTCCTCCCCGACCACACCCTTGCGACCCTTCCTGCCCCCAGCCAGGGCGACATCTTCTTCGACTTCGAGGGCGACCCGCTGTGGCAGGACAGCACCGGGATGTGGGGGCTCGAGTACCTGTTCGGCGTCGTCGAAAATCCGGACCGCCCCGGCGACCCTCCCCCGTTCCTGCCTCTGTGGGCACACTCCCGCCTCGAGGAACGCCACGCCTTCACCGACTTTCTTGACTACGTTGCCCGACGCCGGTCCCAGTACCCCGACCTGCACATTTACCACTACGCCTCCTACGAGAAGACGGCCCTGCGGAATCTTTCGCTGGCCCATGTGGTCGGCGAGGATGCGGTCGACGCCCTGCTCCGGGAGGGCGTCCTGGTAGACCTGTATGAGACGGTTCGCCACAGCCTCAGGATTTCCGAGAATTCCTACAGCATCAAAAAACTTGAACCCCTTTACATGGGGAAACGCCTGCGCAGCGGGGATGTCAAAGACGCCGGCGCCTCGGTGGTTGCCTACGCCGACTATTGCACTGCCAGGGATTCCGGCAACGACGCCCTGGCCTCTGAGATCCTGGCCGGGATCCGCGACTATAACGAGTACGACTGCCTCTCGACCCTCCACCTCCGCGACTGGCTGCTCGACCGGGCCGCCGAACGGGGCATCACGCCCGTCGCCGCCACCCCAAGGGAAAGCGTCATCGAGCTCCAGCAGCCGACTCCCGAGGAGACCCGCCTGCTGGCGTACCTCGCCAGCCTTCCCTTGACCCGGGAGCTGACCGCGGATGAGCAGGCCGTGGCGATGGTCGCCGCCGCGGTGGGCTATCACCGCCGTGAAGACAAGCAGTTCTGGTGGGAGCACTTCGATCGGCTGGACAAGGCGATCGAGGACTGGTCGGATACCCGCAACGTCTTTGTGGTGCAGGGTGCCGAGGTTCTCGACGACTGGGAGAAGCCCACCCCTCGCAGCAACCCGGTCCGCACGCTCCGGCTGACGGGCGTGGCAGCCGAGGGATCGGACTTCGAACCGGGGAAAACCCTGTTTCGCATGTACGATCAGCCGCTCCCGGACGACCTCGCGGCCGAAGCCGAGACGGGAACTTCCCTCAGGGCCGGCTGGTTCGGTACCGAGGTGGTTTCCCGGGACCACGACGGCACCCGGGACGTGCTGGTGGTCCGCGAAAAGCTCAGGAAGAAGGGCGCCACCTACAGCGAAACTCCCATCGCACTGACCCCCGACCAACCGATCGCAACCAAGAGCATCCGAGCTTCCCTGGCGGAGCTGGCCCAGCAGGTGGGGTCAGTGCTGCCAGGACTGCCCCGCAACCCAGGGCTGGAGGTACTGCGAGGGGCCAGTCCTAGGCTCTCCGGTCTAGAATCACTGCCGGTAGTGGTCGACGACGACTACGTCACGGCCATCATCTCCGCCATCACCGCACTGGACCAGTCGTATCTTGCTGTGCAGGGACCGCCGGGTACTGGCAAAACCTACGTTGGCTCGCAGGTCATCGCCGCGCTGGTGGCCCGCGGCTGGAAGGTAGGAGTGGTGGGCCAGTCCCACAAGGTAGTGGAGCACATGATCCGGCGCGCACTCGCCGCCGGCGTTCCGGCTGATCGCACGGCGAAAAAGACCAATGATCCCCGGGCGCCGTGGGAGCACGCCACCGATGAGGAGGTTGCGGCCCTCTTGGATTCCCCAGGCGGCGCGCTGGTCGGCGGCACCGCCTGGACAATGACCGGCAGCAAGGTCCCGCCCGGGTCCCTGGATTTGCTGGTGATTGATGAGGCTGGACAGTACTCGTTGGCCAACACCCTCGCGGTGTCACGGGCAGCCACACGCCTGCTGTTACTCGGCGATCCGCAGCAGCTCCCGCAGGTGACGCAGGGAACCCACCCCGAACCGGTGGACACCTCGGCACTGGGCTGGCTTTCCGCCGGCCACGCCACCCTTCCCCCGGAACTGGGCTATTTCCTCGCCGATAGCTGGCGGATGCACCCCGATCTCTGCGCAGCGGTGTCCCGTCTCTCGTACGACGCGAAGCTAGAGTCGGCGTCCGCGGCCACCGAGCGTTTCCTTGAGGGCAAGGCCTCGGGAGTCGAGTGCGTTTTGGTGGGCCACACGGGAAACACCACGTTGTCGCCCCAGGAGGCCGCGGAGGTGGTCAGCCAGGTGAAAGCGCACGTCGGGCTGCAGTGGACGGGTGGCGCGGATGAGCAGCCGCGCCCGCTGGAACCTGCTGACCTGCTGGTGGTAGCTGCCTATAACGCGCAGGTGCAGCTGATTCGGGATCAGCTGGAGGCAGCTGGGCTGCACGGAGTGAGGGTGGGGACCGTCGACAAGTTTCAGGGTCAGGAAGCTCCGGTGGTGGTTGTGTCGATGGCCTGTTCTTCCGCAGCAGAAGCCCCCAGGGGAATCGGGTTCCTACTCAACCGGAACCGGGTCAACGTCGCGGTGTCCCGCGGGCAGTGGCGGGCAGTGATCATCCGATCGCCTGAACTCACCCACCATTTGCCTCCCCGCCCTGAACAGTTCGAGGAGTTGGGTGCGTTTGTAGGGTTATGTGCGGCCGGAACCCACACTGGATCGGCGCGGGTACGTGCTGCTTAACGCAAAATAGGGCGGGAATTTCTTCCCGCCCTATTTCAGTGGTCAGAGACCACTAAGTCGAACTAGACGACCTGGATGTTTACAGCCTGAGGACCCTTGGGGCCCTGCTCGGTCTCAAAGCTAACCTTCTGGTTCTCGTCGAGGGACTTGAAGCCGCTCGAGTTGATAGCGGAGAAGTGAGCGAACACATCGGCGCTGCCATCTTCTGGTTCGATGAAGCCGAAGCCCTTGTCAGCGTTGAACCATTTCACGGTACCTGTTGCCATTTTTAATCATCCTTCTGGAAATATGAAACCGATCCCGACTGTCGGGTAGTTTCAGTCGCGGCGTTCGTTTCCCGCTTCTACAGAAAAAGCGGCTGGCCCGTCTGGGTTTCGCCGCTTGAAATACAAAATGCGCAACACTACAACTGCCAACCAGTCTACACGTATTTCGGGGCTGTCAGAACCAGAGTCTCGGTGGTACCGAAAAAAAAGATCAATCAGGAGCGATCCGGCGCTCGTTACGTGACGAAGAACATATACCAGAAGCTCCATAGTTCGACGAAAGGCACCACCATGAACACCACCTCCAAAGCCCTGCGCGTGGCCTTCGCCGCTTCCCTCGCCGGCGCCGTCAGCCTGGGTTCAGCTGGCATGGCTATCGCCGCTCCCCCAAGCGCCCCGCTTTCCGTACCCGCGATGACCCAGGCCGAGGACGTTGTCATCACGATCACCGACTTTTCCTTCGACGTTTCCGGTCCGGTTAGCCCAGGCGCCACCGTGACCGTCACCAACAACGATTCAGAAGCCCACACCGTATCGTCGACGGCCCTGGAATCCGGGTCGATCCCTGGCGGGACGAGCCTCACCTTCAGTGCTCCCAGCGAACCCGGCGAATACCCGTTCATCTGCGATTTCCACGGCAATATGATGGGAACACTTGTCGTTCAGGCGGCGGCAGCACCCGCCCCAACTGAAGCACCGGAACCGGCATCGACACCAGCCCCAACCCCGACCTCGCAAATGGGTAAAATGCCCGTAGGCGGCGCCGATACCGGCGTTCAAGGGTCGTCTTCCGAAGGTTCAGTTGGAGGAATGGTGCTGGGCGGTGGCCTGCTCCTCGCTTTGGCCGCTGGCGGCACCTATGTGGTGCGCCGGGCGACATCCAACAACTAGTACCTGCCCGGGACCGGCATGGAAGCTACTCATCCACCATGCCGCTCCTGGCTGCCCCGCGCCCTGGTCTTCGGCAGACGGCCAGGGCCGCGTGAGATTATCGGAGCATGCTGACGACCAGGGAAGGGCCGCGTCGGCGACGACCGCCTAGACTTCCTCTGGGCCTGTTGCTGCTCGGGATGATCGCCTCAGTACTGGTGTTCGCCGGACCCAGGCTACTCGACGGCATGAACATCCAGGGCAGTTCCCTCCTCGGCGGCCCTGAGTGTACGGTCGAAACCTCCGACGGCGACGTCGGCCTCACCGCCGATGAAGCGAAGTTGGCTACTACCGCCGCCGCTCTCCTGGCTCAGGGGCTGGACGCGCCGGACACCTCTACTATCGACGATGCAGTCATCCAGCAGTTGATGGACGGGCCACCAGACGATGCCGGGCCCAGCTTTTACTGCCGGGGCTCGGCCGCCACCGATCTTGAGGTTGAGCAACTTACCGACACCGGCCTGACCCCGCGAGCCCAGCAGGTGCTGCAGAGGATGGCCGAGGTATTCGGGGACCAGAGCCTCGGCGGGTTCACCCCGGGCGGGGTCGGCCAGGGCCACGGCGAAGCTTCGACGCACTACGACGGTCGGGCTATCGACGTCTTCTACCGACCGGTGACCGAAGAAAACCGGCGCGAAGGGTGGATTCTCGCCCACTGGCTCGTTGCTCATGCAGACGACCTGGATATCCAATACATCATTTTCGACGACCAGTTCTGGAGCGCACATCTCGCCCGCGGGCAGTGGCATGACTACGAGGCCCCCGCACCCGGCAATGAGATCCTGCGCCATCTCGACCATGTCCACGTGGACGTGCTGGGAGGAGGCCCCGGCTGACGTACTACCTAGGGCTCGTGTACGGGGCCGGAAGAGCCGATGGCGCCAAGGTCAGTCGTCCGGGTCACCGGCCCGATTGCCACGGTGCCGGTTGCCTGCCGGCCGAGGTACCACCCGTGTGTGCGCTCAGATCCGCCGCCCGGCCGCACCTGCCAGCGGGTATCGCTGACCCGCACGATCGGAGCCGTCGCCACAAGATCGAGCGCCACGGGAAGAACGACGGTATCAGATACCGTTTCGCCGCCCTGGCATCCGTCAGTGATGAACCGATCGAACGAGATGGATCCAGAAGCGGTGGCTGTTTCCAGCTTGCGGCCGATAGTCAGCACCCCTGGCCCCGACCCGACGACGAACTGCTCGCGGACGGCTGCCGTACCGTCACCACAGTCGATCCGTTCGGCGGTGAAGCTCGACGCGCTGACCGTCGTCACACGCCCAGGCGGGCTGGTGGTGCTGGCCTGCACGATCATGTCCTCAAAGAGGAGACCGAGGCCTCCGGTGGGCTCAAACACGGCACTGTAATCCCCGCGCGCTCCTGTACCGCCTGACGGTGCGACCGGGTCGGGCGCGACCGGAGCGATACCGTGGATTCGCTGCTGCTCCACCGCGTACTTCAGGAACGCGGCGGGGCTCTCCGCTCCAACGATGAGCGAGCCCACGCTAACGGAGCCGATGCCATCGCGGGCGAAGCTGTAGGACCGACCAGTCGAACGATCGGCGCCAGCCGACGTGGTGCCTCCGATACCCGTAAAGAACCTGACCGAAGTACCCATCACCGTAATCTGCACCTCGTGTGAAGGCAGCGTCGTGACTGTCTCCGGCTCGTCGCACCCGGGGCTGGTGGTGACAGTTAGGTTGAGGACAGCGTGCCCGAAAGCCTGGTCGAGGCTATGCCCGATGTCGAGGGTTACCGGACCCGGTTCACTCGCGTCCCGGATTTCGGTCTGGACCGTGGTGGTAGTGATGTCCTCGCTTAGATCTGGACAAATGATGGTGGCTGCCCGGGACAGAAACACGTCAACCGTCGCAGCAGCTCCAACCTCCTGCCGGAAGGAGACCGCACCGGCATAGGCTCCGTCCTCGTCCGGAAGAAGGTTGACCGCGGCCTGGTAGTACCGCAGTTCATCCTGCTGCGTGCCTCCGGGTGGTGCTGCCACCGCCACCGTGGGCAAGGTCGGGGCAATGAGCCCCAACATTGCTATGCAACATACCAACCTGCGCTGTGCACCTGTGCCTAGTTTCATGGCCCGCTCCCTGCCTTCGTGGGTGATTTTACTCCTGGATAAGTTGCACGTCACTGCTTTTCCGCTACGTTTTCTGGACTGCCCACGGGACCTCACGCGATTCGGTCAGTGGCGCGTGAGAGCATTAATACATGCCCCCAACCAGCTCCCCCATGATCGATGTCACCGACATCATCCGCATGGTGGGCGGCGCCTCGTTCCAGCGCGGGCAGACCTACGCGAAACAGGGCGCGGTATCCCAGCTCGCCTGGGATCCGTCGGGCAGCACCCTTGACGCCCGGGTCCAGGGAAACTCACCCGCCGCCTACCGTACCCGCCTGTTCCTGGCAGAAAAGGGCGACGGCCGCTACCATCTCAAAGACAGCTTCTGCAGCTGCCCCATCAGTCTCGACTGCAAACACGTAGCTGCTACCGCGCTTCAAAGCAACACCGAGCATCTCCTCTCCCGCCAGGAACTCACCACTCCCGTGCGGACGTCGGCGAGGGTGGGCTGGCAGAGTTCCCTGACCGGGCTGATCGAACCCGCGTCCGACGACGGCGCCGCCACCCCGACGCGGCCCACCCCGCTTGCGCTTCAGTTTGAGCTGCGCGCCGCCACGAGCCCGCAGCACGGCTGGGGGTCACCAAGGTCATCGCGGAAGGCAGCCAAACCACGGCTCGGGGTGCGCCCGGTGGTCCGCAACAGCAAAGGCAACTGGGTCAAGAACAACCTGTCCTGGGGCAGCATCAGCTACCAGACCTACGGCATCCTCCTCGACCCCGACCAGCACCGCTGGTTCTCCCAGTTCCCCTCACTCCATCGCGGAACAGGGGTCAACTACTTCGGCAACAACGATTCCTGGCTGTACCTTGAGGACTTCAGTAATCCACTCCTATGGCAGTTGCTGGGCGAAGCACGGCGCCTCGGCATCGAACTTGTCGGCTCCACCAAGGGCGTCGCAGTAGTCCTGGGTGGGACAGCCACCCTCAAACTGGATGCCACCGCCACGGCAGACAACCAGTTGCGCCTGCGCCCGGTGCTGGAAATCGACGGTCACCAGCACCCACCCGACACGGCCCGACCAATCAGCACCCACGGCATCTACACGGTCGATCCAGGAACTCCCACCCAGAGCACCGTCATCACGCTGGCGTCGTCGTCGAAACGGCTCACCGATCACGACGTCGGGCTGCTGCTGCAAACCGCCCCGGTGGTCATCCCCGCCGAGGAAACATCCCACTTCCTTGACAGCTTCTACCCGCGGCTTCGCCAGGCGATCGAGGTGATCAGCAGCGACGAGTCGGTGACCTTCCCCGACATTGCGGCTCCACTGCTCATCCTCACCGCCTACTACACCACAGACGACCGGTTAGAGCTTGCCTGGGACTGGGAATACCGGTTCGGTGACAAGCCAACCCGTAAACCGCTGGTCGCCGAACCCGGCACCCAGGACTACCGCGATGCCGCTGCCGAGGACGAGTTGCTTCACGCCGCACGCTCCCAACTCGGGTCCACCCCGCTCGGATCGCTCACCCTCGACGACATGGATGCCGTCGAGTTCACCGAGGACACCCTGCCGAAACTGCTGGAACTGGACGGCGTCAGGGTTGACGTGATCGGCGACCAGCCCACCTACGAGGAGCTCACCGAGCCCGCCCAGCTGACCATCACCACCGTGGAGACCGACAACCGCGACTGGTTCGACCTCGGCGTGCTCGTCACCGTCCAGGGCCGCAAGATTCCCTTCGATCGCATCTTCCGCGCCCTCGCCCAGGGGAAGAAAAAGATCAAGCTGGTGGATAACAGCTACCTGTCCATGGACCAGCCCATCTTCGAACAGCTGCGTGAACTGATCGAGGAAGCCCGCTCCCTCAACGAATGGGAGCCGGGCCTGAAGATCAGCCGCTACCAGGCGGGGCTGTGGGCCGACTTCGAGGACCTGGCCGAGGAAACCGAGGAGGCCCAGGGCTGGCGGTCAGCGGTCGCAGGCCTGAACGATCTCCAGGAAATTACCCCCACTCCCCTGCCGCCCACCCTGTTTGCCACCCTCCGCCCGTACCAGCAGGACGGTTTCAACTGGCTCGCGTTCCTCTACCAGCACGGACTCGGCGGTGTCCTCGGCGACGACATGGGCCTCGGCAAAACTTTGCAGACCCTGGCCCTCCTCACCCATGCGAAGGAAACCGGCGAAACCAGGCCCTTCCTCGTCGTCGCCCCCACCTCAGTGGTGCCGAACTGGGTGTCCGAAGCCCAGCGCTTCGCCCCCGGCCTCTCCGTCACCGGCATCACCGACACCCAGGCGAAAAGCGGCACGGATCTGGCGGCACTTACGGCGGGAGCCGACGTCGTCGTCACCTCCTACACCCTGTTCCGGCTGGATTTCGCGGGCTACCAGGCGCAAGAGTGGGCCGGACTGATCCTTGACGAGGCACAGTTTGTGAAAAACCGAACCGCGAAGGTCCACCTGTGCGCCAAGGAGTTTTCGGCGCCGTTCAAGCTCGCCATCACCGGCACCCCGATGGAAAACAACCTGATGGAACTGTGGTCACTGTTCTCCATCACCGCACCGGGCCTGTTCCCCTCGGCCCGCCGGTTCACCGAGGATTACCGCAACCCGATCGAGAAGGTAGGCAACACCGAGCGGCTGGCGCGTCTGCGCCGCCGGATCCGGCCGCTGCTGATGCGGCGCACCAAGGAAGCGGTCGCCTCCGATCTCCCACCGAAGCAGGAGCAGGTGCTGGAGGTGGAGCTGCATGCGCGGCACCGGAAGATCTACCAGACCCACCTGCAGCGCGAACGGCAGAAGCTGCTCGGTCTGATCGAGGACCTGGACCGCAACCGGATGATCGTGTTCAGGTCCCTCACCCTGCTGCGCATGCTGAGCCTCGACGCATCGCTGGTGGATAGGGCGTACGACGGCGTCCCCTCCGCCAAGCTCGACGTCCTGTTTGAGCAGCTCGAGGATGTGGTGGCCGAGGGACACCGGGCCCTGGTGTTCAGCCAGTTCACCTCCTTCTTGAAAAAGGCAGCTGAGCGGTTGGACGCCCAGGGCATCGCCTACAGCTACCTCGACGGTTCCACCCTGCGCCGCGGCGACGTGATCAACAGTTTCAAGGACGGCCGCGCGCCGGTCTTCCTGATCAGTCTCAAGGCGGGCGGGTTCGGCCTGAATCTCACCGAAGCGGACTATGTGTTTCTCCTGGACCCGTGGTGGAACCCCGCCACCGAGGCGCAGGCCGTCGACCGCACCCACCGAATCGGCCAGACCCGCAACGTCATGGTGTACCGGATGGTGGCCACGGGCACCATCGAGGAGAAGGTCATGAAGCTCAAGGAGCAGAAGGCGAAGCTGTTCAGTTCAGTGATGGACGACGACGCCGTCTTCAGCTCCGCGCTGACCGCCGACGACATCCGGGGCCTGTTGGAGGGCTAGAGTCGAAGGGGTGAGTCAACAATTATCAGCCGACCTGCCCACAAGCTCCTCCAGCACCGGATTCGTCAAGGTCCGGGGTGCCCGCGAGAACAACCTCCGCAACGTGAGCGTCGATGTCCCCCGGGATGCGATCGTGGCCTTCACCGGGGTTTCCGGGTCCGGGAAATCTTCGCTGGCGTTCGGCACCATCTACGCCGAAGCGCAGCGCCGCTACTTCGAATCGGTGGCCCCCTACGCCCGGCGGCTGATCCAGCAGGGTTCCAACCCGCGGGTCGATGAGATCACCGGCCTGCCGCCTGCCGTCGCCCTGCAGCAGCGCCGCGGCACCCCCAGCTCCCGCTCTACGGTTGGCACCGTCACCACCTTGTCCAACTCACTGCGGATGCTCTTCTCCCGCGCTGGGACCTACCCCGAGGGCGCCGGGTCGCTCGACTCCGACGCCTTCTCCCCCAACACCGCCGCCGGTGCCTGCCCGCAGTGCCACGGCCTGGGCGTCGCCCACACGGTCAGCGAGGAATCGCTGGTCCCGGACACGTCGCTGACCATCCGCGACGGGGCCATCGCCGCCTGGCCCGGAGCGTGGCAGGGCAAGAATCTCCGAGACATCCTGGGCGAACTTGGACACGACATCGACATCCCGTGGAACCAGCTCCCGAGGGAATCCCGCGACTGGATCCTCTTCACCGAGGAGCAACCCGTGGTCGAGGTGACCCCTCAACGAGACCGGGTGGCCAAACCGTACAAGGGCCGGTTCTGGAGCGCGAAGAGCTACGTCCTGCACACCCTCGCCGACTCCGCCAGTCAGTCCATGCGGGAACGGGTCCTGCAGTTCATGCACAGCGGCCCCTGCCCGCTCTGCGACGGCAGCGGCCTGCAGCCGGCCGCGCTGGCTGTGACCTTCGCCGGCTATTCGATTGCCGAGCTCACCGCAGTTCCCCTCGCCGAACTCGCAGCGATCGTCGAGCCCACTGCCACCCTGCAACACGCGGGATCCAGCTCCCGCGCGCTGAGCTCCGGTGAGACCACCGAGGTGGCGGTCACCCTCACCAAGGACCTGCACCAGCGGGTCGGCGTCCTCCTGGAGCTGGGACTGGGCTATTTGAGCCTCCGCCGTCCCACCCCCACCCTGTCGCCGGGTGAGATGCAGCGGCTCCGGATCGCCACCCAGCTCCGCTCCGGCTTGTTCGGGGTGATCTACGTCCTCGACGAGCCGTCGGCTGGCCTGCACCCGGCGGACGCCGAACCTCTCCTGGAGGTCCTGCAACAGCTCAAGACGTCCGGCAACTCGGTGTTCGTGGTCGAACACGACATGGACGTGGTCCGCAACGCCGACTGGGTGGTCGACGTCGGCCCGCGGGCTGGCGAGGCTGGCGGCTCAGTCCTCTACAGCGGCGCGGTGGCGGGCCTCGCCGACGTCGACGCGTCGGTCACCCGCCCGTTCCTTTTCCCGGAGCAGGCACCGCCCGCCGCCGAAGCGGCGCTGCGTCAACCGGAGCGCTGGCTGACTCTGAATGACATCACCCGCCACAACCTCCGCGGGCTAGACGCCGCCGTCCCCCTGAACGTGCTGACTGCCGTCACCGGAGTCTCCGGCTCGGGCAAGTCCACCCTCGTCTCCCAGGTGCTGGCTGACGTCGTCAGCGATTACCTGCATGCCGGTGCACCGGAACAAGACGACGACGGCAGCGACCGCGACTGTGCACCCGGCGACCACATGACCGTGGGCCATGTGGAGGGGCTCGACCTGATTGACCGGCTGGTCCGGGTGGATCAACGCCCCATCGGGAGGACCCCCCGATCCAACCTGGCTACCTATACGGGCCTGTTCGACGCCGTCCGGAAGGTCTACGCTGCCACTGACGAAGCCAAAGCGCGCGGATACGGGGCTGGCCGGTTCTCCTTCAACGTGACCGGCGGCCGCTGCGAGACGTGCCTCGGCGAGGGATTCGTCTCCGTTGAACTCCTGTTCCTGCCGGGCAGTTACGGGCCTTGCCCCACCTGTGATGGGTCACGCTACAACCCCGAAACGCTGGACATCACGTATCAGGGCAAGACCATCGCCGATGTGCTCGAGCTGACCGTCGACGCCGCCGCTGGGTTCCTTGCCGATGTTCCAACGGCAGCGCGCAGCTTGACCACCCTCCGCCAGGTGGGGCTGGGCTACCTGCGGCTCGGCCAGCCCGCCACTGAACTCTCCGGCGGTGAGGCGCAGCGCATCAAACTCGCCACCGAACTCCAGCGCGCCCGCCGCGGGCACACCCTGTACCTCCTTGACGAACCCACCACCGGGCTCCACCCGGCGGACGTGCAACTGCTACTCGCCCAGCTGGGCAACCTGGTCGACGCCGGCAACACCGTCGTCGTCGTCGAGCATGACATGTCGGTCATCGCAGCGGCAGACTGGGTCATTGACCTGGGACCCTCCGGCGGCGATGACGGCGGCAGGATTGTCGCGGCCGGGACGCCGTCGTCGGTCGCCACCAATACTGTCAGCCGGACCGCCCCCTATCTGGCCCGTCGACTCGGCACCGCCACGGAAAAGTCATCTACAGGCGCTCATTGCTGAGAACCTTCTTCCCCGCCGCGCTTGCGCCGACGTGGTTTCCGCGGCTCTGATCGGTCACCGGTCCGGTACCGGCAACCTCGCGCATCTGCTCAATGCCGGCGACCGCCTCGATTTTGGTCGGATAGTACGTGGAAACGGCGACCAATGCTCCGTCGCCGGCCATCAGTTTGATCCGGTAACCACCGTCGTGCGCATCCACTATCTTGAAGTAGCCTGACACTTTCTTACCTCCTTGTAAGGAATGTCTGAACGGGTACCTACATACTAAGGATCCTTACGTCTGCTGGATATGGTTTGGAAGGATAATCCCGCTGAAGTTTTAACAGCCGTTTACCTTCTCCCTTTCCCCGTACTGGCGGTAAAATGTGAATGCTGGCATGGTAGCCATGCCGATGCCAACGGCCCTGTAAAAGCTCGGCGAATAGGTTGCAATTTCACAAGGTTCTTTTCTCGATCCAAGGGAGGGGAAATGACTACCGCATCGCATCACGCACGTGACTTTCACGTGACTCATGAGTTGGTTCGCACCGGCTCCATGGGACTAGGCGTAGTCTTTCTGCTTTTGGGCGTCCTGGCCTTCGTTCCAGGACTGACGACACAATACAGTTCGCTGGCCTTGGCCAGCGGCTCGGAAGCTCTGCTTTTCGGCGTCTTCCAGGTGTCCATCCTGCTCAACCTCGTCTATCTGATTGTCGGAGCAGCCGGGGTCATCATGAGCAGGGACAGCAATAGCGCTCGCAATTTCCTGGTGGGCAGCGGTGCCTTATTCCTGGTTATGTGGGTTTACGGAATGGTCATCGATCTTGAGTCGGCGGCCAACTTCCTGTCCTTCAATGCGGCGGGTAACTGGATGCATCTGGCCCTCGCGGTAATCGCGGGCGCCGTTGCCGTCGCGCATATCGCCCGGACCCGTGGAGGTGGCCAATCAGCCAACACCTAGTCAGCGGCCATCGGCCCAGATCATAGCTGTTGCCTTGCATCGACCCGTTCGATGCAAGGCAACAGTGGTTAACAGTGCATGCAACCTGAATGCAACCTTCGTGCAACCCGGATCACGGTACGGTCGCCATGTGCCCCGTCACCGACGACAGGGCTGTTCGGAAACGGAAGGGAAGCTCATGCCTGGAAACAAAGCCGTTGCCTACAAAGGCCCCGGGAAAGTGGAGGTCATCGACATTGATTACCCCACCTTCGAGCTCAAGGATGGACCCGGAGTCAACCCGGCCAATATCGGCCGGCAGGTTCACCACGGGGTCATCCTCAAAACTGTGACAACAAATATTTGCGGCTCCGACCAGCACATGGTCCGGGGCCGTACTACCGCCCCCTCCGATCTGGTGCTTGGCCATGAAATCACCGGCGAGGTGGTCGAGGTTGGCCGCGACGTGGAATTCATCAAAAAGGGCGACATTTGTTCGGTGCCCTTCAACATTGCATGCGGGCGGTGCCGGAACTGCAAGGAACGCAAGACAGGCATCTGCCTGAATGTTAACCCCGACCGCCCGGGCAGCGCCTATGGGTATGTGGACATGGGCGGCTGGGTGGGCGGCCAGGCCGAGTACGTGCTGGTCCCCTACGCCGACTGGAACCTGCTGAAGTTCCCGGACCGGGATCAGGCGCTGGAGAAGATCCTGGATCTGACCATGCTCTCGGACATCTTCCCCACCGGGTTCCACGGCGCGGTGACCGCCGGTGTGGGGGTCGGCTCAACCGTATACGTGGCGGGTGCGGGACCGGTGGGGCTTGCTGCAGCGGTCTCAGCGCAACTGCTCGGTGCCGCCGTCGTTATCGTCGCCGACCTCAACGAGGAGCGGCTGGCCCAGGCCCGCAGCTTCGGCTGCGAGACGGTCGACGTGTCGAAGGGCGATCCGAAGGACCAGATCGCCCAGATTCTGGGCGTGCCGGAAGTGGATTGCGGAGTTGACGCTGTGGGATTTGAGGCGCGCGGTCATGGTGCCGATGCGTCGCACGAAGCACCGGCCACCGTGCTGAACTCCCTGATGAGCATCACCGCCGCCGGCGGCGCCCTGGGCATTCCGGGACTGTACGTCACGGGTGATCCGGGAGCGGTCGACGACGCCGCTAAGGTAGGTTCGCTGTCCCTCAGCCTCGGCACGGGCTGGGCCAAGTCCCTGTCCTTCACCACTGGCCAATGTCCGGTGATGAAGTACAACCGCGGTCTGATGATGGCGATCCTGCATGACAAGGTGCAGATCGCCAAGGCAGTCAACGCCAAAGCGATCGGCCTGACTGACGCTCCCCGCGGCTATGAGGAGTTCGACGCGGGCGCTGCCACCAAGTACGTGCTTGACCCCCACGGGTACGTCGCTGCGTAACAGGAGCACCTGAGCGCGTAGGGACCGCGGGCGCCGCCGCCCGCGGTCCCTACGCTATGGCGGTCCCTACGCTGTCGGGAGCCGGATCACGTGAACAGCGGCTCACCCAGAAAGGGTGAGAGGGCGTCCTGCTGTGCCCCACTCAGACGGAGCAGGCTCCCCGTGTTTGTGTCCACGAAAGCGAGAATTGTTTCTGCCTTCACGCACACTGCCTCGGAGCGGGGGTCATGGATCCGGTAGGCAAGGGTAAAACTCGCTGGTGACATGGCGCTTACCCAGACGTCAATGCGCACTGGAACATTGCGGTAGTCGAGGGTGTCGACAAACCTGACCCGGTGCTCAACCACCAGAGCCTGCGTGTCCGGGTCTATCGAGGAAAACACTGCGACCGGAGGCTGATCACCCTCGGCTCCCGTCCCGCCGGGCGGCCCAAAGGCGTGGATCCTGGCTTCCTCCAGAAGCCGAAGAACCTGTACATTATTGATATGCCCATAGGCGTCCATATCGGACCACCGCATCGGCACCCAAGAGGTTAGCGTTTGGGCATCCGAACCCATCCCTTTTCCGCCCTTTCGTCAAGCAGCGACATGTCTCGATTTGGCAACGATTAGAATCTGTTCTACCGTAGACAGTAACCCGTTCAGGGAAACACCCCCGCCACCACCTCCTCGGAGATCACCTCCTTGAAGACAGTGACGGAATATGCCCGGTGCTGCCAATCCACCCGACGTTGCTCGTCCGGTAGCCACCACAGACCAGACCTCTAAAACAGTCGAGGCGAGCAACGGCGCAAAGATGTCCGGGGACGGAACTAGCGTTGGTGGCCTTTCGGAGCATCTGACCCATGAAGAACCAAAAATTCAGTACTACCGCGCGCCGCGGCGTTGCCGTCGTCGCTCTCGCGGGCCTTGGCCTCGGAGCATCCGCTGGTGTAGCTAACGCAGCACCCGCCAGCACCTGGGATTCCCTCGCACAGTGCGAAAGCGGCGGAAACTGGGGCATCAACACCGGAAACGGTTTCTCCGGTGGACTGCAGTTCACCCCCTCCACCTGGGCCGCTTTCGGCGGGCAGGGCGCTCCTCAGGACGCCAGCCGCACCCAGCAGATTGCTGTAGCAGAGAATGTTCTGCAGGGTCAGGGCTGGGGCGCTTGGCCAGCATGCTCGGCCAAGCTCGGCCTGAGCGGTGGAGCCAACCCTTCGGCCGCACCAATGCAGCAGGCTCCAGTTGCACCTGCTCCAGTTGCCCAGGCACCCGTGCAGGCTCAGGCTCAGCAGATTCAGCCTCAGATCCAGCAGGCTCCGGTAGCCCCGGCGCCCGTCGTGCAGGCTCCTGTAGCCCCGGCTCCAGTTGTTGCGGCCCCCGTTGTCGAGGCCCCTGTCGCTGCACCCGCTCTCAGCGGTGACACCTACACCATCCAGTCCGGCGACACTCTCGGCACGATCGCCGAGAAGCTGGGCGTTGTGGGTGGCTGGCAGGCCCTGTACGAGGCTAACGCTGACACCGTTATCCACGCTGACCTCATCTTCACCGGTGACGTTCTCCAGCTCCCAGCTTCATAGCATCACGCTGTAGTTAGCTAAGCCACTGACGACGGCGGCCGTCCGGACTATCCCGGACGGCCGCCGTCGTCGTCTGGGCATGCCCACCCCACCCTGCGCTACGCTAGGCCTGCCTTCCGGAGGGCCTCGGCCATCGCTGTATTGGCTGAAGTCGTATTGGCAGGCGGCGCTTTGGCTGGAGAAGTATTGGCAGGCGGCGCTTTGGCTGGAGTCGCTGGCATCCGTCCAGCATGTTTACCTACGGCGGGCTTGCCTTTCTCTGGCTTCCCACCGGAGCCGGTGGATTCGTCGTCGAGCCGTAGGGTCAACGAAATCCGTTTGCGCTCGGGGTCTGCTTCAAGCACCTTGACCCTGACCACCTGGCCCGACTTCACCACCTCGTGCGGGTCGCTGATGAAGCGGTTCGACATGGCCGAAATGTGCACCAGCCCATCCTGGTGGACGCCAACGTCGACAAAGGCGCCGAAGGCCGCGACGTTGGTCACCACGCAGTCGAGCATCATCCCCGGTATCAGGTCGGAAATCTTCTCCACTCCATCCGAGAAGGAAGCCGTCACAAATTCGGGCCGGGGATCGCGTCCTGGCTTCTCCAGCTCGGCGACGATGTCTTTGATGGTCGGTAGACCGAAGGTATCGTCGACGAAGGCCGTCAGGTCCACCTCGCGGAGCGAGGTGCCGCCCGCGCTGAGAATCCGACGGGCCACACCGTAGGCCTCCGGGTGAACGCTTGAGGCGTCGAGCGGCTCAGTGCCGCCCGATACCCGCAGGAACCCTGCGCACTGCTCGAAGGCTTTCGCCCCGAGGCGTGGCACCTTCAGCAGGTCCGCCCGGCGGGCAAAGCGGCCGTTGGCGTTGCGGTGGGCCACGATGTTCTCGCTGAGCAGCGGGCCGACACCGGCCACGCGGGTCAGGAGCGAAGGCGACGCGGTATTCACATCCACGCCGACGGCGTTGACGCAGTCCTCGATCACCGCGTTCAGCGACCGTTCCAGGTTGGCGGCCGTCACATCGTGCTGGTACTGGCCGACCCCGATCGACTTGGGGTCAATCTTGACCAGTTCGGCGAGCGGATCCTGCAGACGCCGCGCGATCGACACAGCACCGCGCAGGGACACATCAAGATCGGGCAGTTCAGCGGATGCCAGGGCTGACGCCGAATACACTGACGCGCCGGCCTCTGAGACCACCAATTTTTGCAGTTTCCGCTCCGGCAGCGCCTTGATCAGCTCAGTGGAGAGCTTGTCGGTCTCCCGCGATGCAGTGCCGTTACCGATGGCGATGAGTTCGACGTCGTACCTGGTAACGAGTTTTGCGAGGGCGGCGAGCGCGGCGTCCCATTTTTTCAGCGGAGCGTGCGGGTAGACGGTTTCCGTGGCTACCGCCTTGCCTGTACTGTCCACCACCGCCACCTTCACTCCGGTGCGCAGCCCGGGGTCAAGTCCGAGGGTGGTTCGCCCTCCCGCGGGCGCGGCGAGCAGCACGTCCCGGAGGTTGGCAGCGAAGACGCGCACCGCCTCGGTTTCCGCGGCAGCGAACAGGCGCACCCGTAGGTCGAGCGAGAGTTTGGCGAGAACCCGGCGCCACGCCTGCTGGACCGTCTGAGTGAGCCAGGCGTCGGCTGGCCGGCCGACGCCAGCTATTCCGAGCACCGCGGCCACCGAATTTTCATACGTGGTCCGCGCCCGGTCAAACTCTGCGGTGTCCGCCGGGTCCGCTTCGCTGATGGCGAGCTCAAGCACCCCCTCCTTCTCACCGCGGAACAGGGCGAGGACACGGTGAGATGGCATGGTGGAGGGCGCCTGCGCGAACTGGAAGTAGTCCGCGTACTTCTGCCCTTCAGTCTCTTTACCGGCGCGCACCTTTGACCGCATGAGGCCCTGTTTCCAGAGCCTCTCCCGTGCCGAGGTCAGCAGGTCGGCGTTCTGGCCCGCGCGTTCTACCAGGATGGAGCGAGCCCCGGCGAGCGCCTCCCCGGCGTCCGACACCTCCCCGGTGACGTATCGGGCCGCCTCCACGGTTGGGTCCAGCGAGGGGTCGGTCACCAACGCATCGGCGAGCGGTTCCAGACCTGCCTCCCGGGCGATCTGTGCCTTGGTACGCCGTTTGGTCTTGAAGGGTAGATAGATGTCCTCCAGCCGGGACTTGGTGTCAGCGCCTGCAATGGCGGAACGCAGCTGGTCGGTGAGCTTCCCCTGCGCCTCGATTGACTCAAGGATTGCCCGACGGCGATCCTGCAGTTCGCGCAGGTAGCCCAGCCGCTCATTAAGGGTCCGTAGCTGAGCGTCGTCGAGGGACCCGGTGGCCTCCTTACGGTACCGGGCAACGAAAGGCACGGTTGATCCGGCGTCGAGCAGGTCAACCGCGGCTTTCACCTGCCAGGCGTGAACTCCCAATTCGGAGGCGAGAAGATGAAAGATGGTGGCGTCGGAGGTCAAAGGTAACACGTAAGCCATTGTCGCCTACTGTGGGCGGAAGGTTCCAGCTGGACTGTCAGCCCGCCCGGGCCGCTCGGGCAATTCGGTTAGGCGCAGGAGTCGCTGTCGATGGTGATCGCGAGCGGATGCTGGCCGGTGAAGGAACCTTCCGAGGTTGAGTAGTCGATCTTGACGAACTCGGAAGAGCCTCTCTCGGCGCCTTCGTCGAGGGACACCGAGACCACCACGTTGAGGTACTCAAGCGTGGAGATTTTGTAGCCGACCGCCGGCACGGGTTCAGTGAAAAAAACATTCTCGGGCATGTCCTTCTCGCCTGCCATTTTGCCAGCGCCGTGGGTGCCAGTGTGTTCGTCGCCACCGCCCATGACGGTTCCATCAGCCATGCCGTGGGTTCCGTGGCCACCGCGGTTGGCCGGGGTCACCTCCGCAGAATCCAAGGTGACGCCCGACGGCGAGCCGAGGCTGACGTCGTCAATGGTGAACGATTCGAGGGTTTCATTGTGGATCAGCACCGTGTACTCCTGGTACCCCAAGGCTGGCTCAACCGAGCAGAGCTTGGCCCCATTGGCACCCAATTGCAACGGATCTTCGCCCAGGGAAGCAGCAACCACTCCTGCGTCGGGAGTATCAGCAACGTTCGCACCCTCGACGGTCTGCGGTGCGCTGTTGACGTTGAGCGGGTTGTCTTCCATCCCGCCGCATCCGGAGATCAGGCCGGCGGTAATTACCGAGATGCCTATAATCGTTGCTGTTCTGCCAAGCATGGTTTCTTTTGCCTTCCAGGATTTGTGCCCCGGACCGGGAAGTGCGTCCGGTCTGGGCTTACCTATCATTCGTACCCCGTCCGACGAAGGTTTGGTGAGCTGCGCGCATTCTGTCGGCGGGCTACTCGTAGAGAACGTAGTCCGGCTCTGGCCGGAGGCCGAGGACGTCCGGCGGCAGCATCAAGGGTCCGAGAACCGTGTCCTCTTCGAAGAAGAGCTTAAAGCCGGGATTCACTGTCGGCGGGAGTCCCAGCATCAACTGATTATAGGTTTCCACCTTCGAGCCAGGTGCGCCGATCCCGTCCACGCTTTTGATGACCTCGACGCCGTCGTACTCTTTGATTGCGCTCTGATTAGTCACCACTGATGCCGAAACCTGATGGAAGACCAGTGCCTTCTGCGGCAACTGATGCTTGGAGACCAGGGCGTCGAGGTAGCTGGCGATGTGATCGATCTCCTCCCCTGAGGTCTGCCCATACGACTGGCCTGGGAGTTGATCCCCGGAGATGTCCCATTCCGGGTCCAACGCGAGGCCCACGTCGGGTTCTTTCAACCACTCCTCCAGCAGCTCGACCTCCTTGGTCATGGTGGAACGGCCGGGCTGGATGTTGAGCAGGAGCATCGCGTCATGCCGCCTTGCTGCCGCCAGATAGGTCGCAATGAACTCGTCGGACGCTGGGGCGCGGTAAAGCCCGTCGTCTCCCGGCGAGGCCTGCACGACGACGGTGATCAGTTCCAGTACCGGCATCACTTTGCGTCCGTCCGCGTACTGCTCACCGAGCAGTTCCATTTCCCTGACCCGCTCGTCGATGTCACCTATCCCGAGCCGACCCATACCCTCCGACGTCGGGTGCCCGCTGAACCCCACCAACCGGTAGCGAGGAAACAGGTCGGTGCCGCCTCCGGGTAGCTGGAGTGGCTCAGGTTCGAGGGTGGGAGTCACACTGGGAAGGGCCTGCGGCGCCTCGCTGGCAGGCGTCGTCGCGGCGCTCTCCGTCGGGTTACCCGCCACGCAGGCGGTAAGGAAGAAGCACAGGAACACGAGAATCGGCACTCCGGCACGCCGGCGGGGATGAGGTGAGGGTTGGGTGTGGTGCATGTCATTCCTCGGCGAGAGTGTCAGCGGATGTTTGGGCTTTCAACGGTACAGGCCTGGGCTACTCTGATCTCATGACTGAGCCTGCATTTGTGCATGAGACCGAGATCGCCACCTCCCCGCTGCGCCTCTGGGAAGCCCTGACCGACGGCGAGGTGACGCGACGTTACTGGTTTGGGCGGCGGCTGGAATCCAGCTGGGTCCCCGGCTCCCCGATTCGCTTCTACGACGGAAGCTCCGAAGCCGTTACCCATCACGGCGTCGTGCTGGAGGCTACCGAGCCCACCCACCTGTCGTACACGTTCCGTGAGGTGCCCGACGGCGAGGATGGGCTGACCGATCCGCAGGAGGACTCCGCCAGCCGTGTCACCGTCGATCTTGAAGAGATTAGCGGCGGCGGAATGCGTTTTCGTCTGGTGCACGACCGGCTCACGGCACCGTCCGATGTCGAGTTGGTCAGCGCTCAGTGGTCTCCCGTCCTCACAAACCTGCAGGCCCTTCTGGAGAACGACAACGCACAGTACCCGGCTCCCGGCAACAGCTAGGACTTGTTCGCCGGGGTAGCCGATCACATTGTCTTAACGGGCTCGCACCCCTAAGAATGAGCTATGACAGTAATCATGAGATCCCTCGAAACCGCCGTTCCCGAGACCGTCATGGTGCAGTCCGATGTGAGAGACGTCTTCGCCGCTCAACCCGGCCTGAGCCGGCTGGGCACGCGCCTGGTGGGTGCCGCGTTTGATTCGTCAGGAATCCAGACCCGGTATACGGCTGTCAAGGAAATGACCCTCGAAGCGCCGTCCGGGGATCCGGTGTTTTTCGACTCGACGGAACGGCGCATTCTGTCGCCCAGCACCAAGGTCCGCAACGAGGTGTACGCGGCGGAGGGCACCAAACTGTTTGTCGATGCAGCTAGCAGGGCACTCGCCGCCGCCGAGGGCATCGAGGCGTCCGACATCACTCATGTGATTACCGTTTCCTGTACCGGTTTTTTCAATCCCGGACCGGATTACAAGGTGGTTCGCGCACTTGGGCTGAGCCCCGCAACACAGCGCTACCACCTCGGCTTCATGGGCTGCTACGCTGCGTTCCCCGCATTGCGCGCCGCCAAATCCTTCTGCGAGGCCGAGCCGAACGCCGTCGTGCTGGTGGTGGCGGCCGAACTGTGCTCCCTCCACGTCAGATCGTCGAATAACCCGGACAGCATTGTGGGGTCGTCGCTGTTCGCCGATGGGGCGGCCGCTGCTGTCATCAGTGCCAGGGAATACACTGCCACGGCTCCCGCCCTCAGCCTTGACTTCTTCGAGACGGTCCTGACGCCGGTCGGAGAGGAGTCCATGGCGTGGAATATCGGCGATGAGGGTTTCGAGATGGTGCTTGGAACCTATGTGCCGCACATTATCGATGAGCACATCGTGGGGGCGCTGGAGCCGCTCCTGGCCCGGGATGAGACCCTCGCGGAGAAGCAGTACAAGGACATTGAGCATTGGGCCATCCACCCGGGCGGGCGCAGCATCCTGGACAAGGTGGAAGCCAAGCTGGATCTGAAAGAGGACCAGTTGGTGCCCGCCCGGGAAACCCTTCGCGACTACGGCAACATGAGCAGCGCTACGGTGATGTTCGTATTGAAGCACATTCTCGATCAGCCGTTCACGGGGCAAAATGAGCGGATTTGCTCGATGGCGTTCGGGCCTGGGCTGACCGTCGAAACCGCATTGTTCACCAAGGTGGGTCCCTGAGTGCAGTTCCTCGCGCATCGCGAGAATGGTTTCCTCGCGCACCGCGACGTTAACGCGGTTGAGGAAATGGACAAGCCGGATTGCGATCCGGTGCTGCTGGATCGAACGTACGCCCAGTTCGGCTTGATCAACGCGACGGTCGCCGGCTGGCGGCGCACCTGGGCGGCACAGATCCGCCCCCAGCTATCGGCCTCGGGCCCCTCGACCCTGCTCGACATCGGATCGGGCGGCGGCGACATGCCCCGGGCTTTCACCCGGTGGGCGGCGCGGGACGGCCTGCGGCTCTCCATCCTCGCCATTGACCCCGACGAGCGCGCACACGCATTCGCCACCTCCCGGCCGCCCCTGCCTGGGCTCACCTTCCGGCGGGCGTTCAGCGCCGAGTTGGTCGCCGAGGGCCAGCGGTTCGACGTCGTCACCTCCAACCATCTGTTGCACCATCTGACGCCGAGGCAACTCGGCGGGCTTCTGGCCGACTCGGAGCAGCTGAGCCGCGGTATCGCCGTCCACAACGACATTGAACGCAGCCGGCTAGCCTACCCGCTCTTCTCCCTGGGCACCCTCCCGCTCCGGCGGTCACTGATCCGCCAGGACGGGCTGACATCGATCCGGCGCAGCTACAGGGCAGCCGAACTCGGTGCGGTGGTCCCGCCAGGCTGGGAGGTCACGGGCAGGTTCCCGTTCCACAACCTGCTGATTCACCGCGCGTCCCGTGCCTGACCTGATTCTGGTGGGCGGCGGGCCAGTAGGCCTGTTTGCAGCGATCATGCTGTGTCAGGCGGGGATCGATGTGCTGGTGCTGGAGCAACGGACGTCGCGCAGCACTCATTCGCGCGCCATCGGCATCCATCCGCCCGCGCTGCAGGCGCTGGCTGGGGCCGGCGTCGCGGAGGACCTGATTGCCCAAGGCGTCACCATTCATCAGGGGGTGGCCCGCAGCGCTGGGCGGGAGGTAACCCGGCTATCCTTCGCCGGCCTGCCGTGCAACTACCCATTTGTCCTCGCCCTACCCCAGATTCAGACCGAGCAGGTGCTGGAAACCCGGCTCGCCGCCGTCGCGCCCTGTGCCCTCCGTCGAGGTGTGGCAGTGACCGATGTCCACGACGCTGGCGGGTCGATGCTGGTGACGACGTCGACGGGCGACGTACTGCAGGCGCAGCTGGTGATCGGGGCCGACGGCGGGAGGAGCACCGTGCGCACCAGTGCCGGCATCAGTGCGTCGTTGCGGCGGTACCCGGACACCTACCTCATGGGTGACTTCGCCGACGAGTCAGTGGACCGGTCGACGGCGGTGCTGTATCTCGAGCCCGATGGGATTGTCGAGTCCTTTCCGCTGCCTGACGGGGTGCGGCGCTGGGTGGTGCGGACACCGTCGTTGGTGTCAGCTCCCACTCCCGAGGTTCTGGCGGACCTCATCCGCGTGCGGACCGGCGTCGACGTAGAGGTTGCGAGCACCTCGATGCTGAGCGCGTTCGCGGTGCAGCGGCTGCTGGCCCGTCGCTTCGTTGCTGGCCGGACGGTCCTTATTGGCGACGCTGCCCACCAAGTCAGCCCGATCGGCGGGCAAGGGATGAATCTGGGCTGGCTGGATGCCACCGAGCTGGTGCCAATTGTCAAGGCTTCGCTGGTGGATGGCCGCGACGTCGGCCGGGATTTGGCTGCGTTCGACGCGCGCCGTCGTCGAGCGGCGGTGACGGCGGCCCGGCAGGCTCATCTGAATATGGCGTTGGGGCGGCCACTGCCGCAGCCTGTGCTGTCCGCACGCAATGCCTTGTTTGGTCGGGTCGCCGCTAGGCCAGCCGCCCACGACGCCATCGCCCGCGCCTTCACGATGCAGTAACCCATCCCGCACCCCTTTCCTTTCCGCTCACCCCTTCCGCTCATTTCCGCCGAGAAACGAGACCTGATGGGTCGGCCATGTTCTGGGTCACCAGATCCCGCACCTCGACGGCTGGGACCGGAACCGATTCTGGCTGTGCGGCTTCTGGCTATGCGGCGCATTGGAGCTGCGCCGGGCCACCGGGATGCTTAGAACGGTGGTGGGGTTTCCGGTGGTGGTGTTGGTGGTGGGTCTGGTTTGGTGAGGTAGGTTTCCCCGGCGGGGGAGATCGCGATGATGGTCCCGGGTTCGGGTTGGGTGTAGTGCCAGTAGCCTTCGGTTTTGAACATGTGGTGACGTTTACATAGGCAGGCGAGGTTACCGTAACTGGTTTTCCCGCCCCGCCCAGGGGATGGTGTGGTCGAGTTCGCAGAACACCGCCAACCGGTTACACCCCGGATGCCGGCACGTCCCATCCCGCACCCTCACCGCGTCCTGTAAGTCCTTCGGCACCCGATACGTGCCCGCATCAGCGCCGAGCCTGGCCCCGGTGAAGGGGTGAGTGAGGATCCTCGTGAACGAGGACGCATGCCCGGCAAGTTTCCGGGCGGTCTCCGGATCGATCGGCCCATACCCCTCCAACTCCCCCGGCGTATCCCCGCCCAACAGGGTAAGCACCGGGACGGTGACGAACACCCTCGCCTGAACACCCCAATACCCATCACCATCCCGCGACTGGACGGGTTCACCGTTCCCGCCGTTCGACCCGCTCGACCCGTGGCCGGCGTTCTTCCCGGCACCAGTACCCGCGTCGCCGTCGGACCCGCTAGCGGATTCCGACCCGGTGTCCCCGGCGGGTTCGGGTCCGTCTGTCAGGTGTCTGTCTGTCAGGTGTCCGCTGGTCATGTGGCCGGTGGTTCCGGCGCTGGTGAGGACGTCTACCAGGACGTCGGCGCGTAATTGGGTGAGGGTGCGGGGTTCGTCGGGGCCTTGCAGGTTCCGGGCCGCGGTATCGACCCGGTGGAAAATCCCTGCCGCCTGCTCGACGGGAAGATAGGCTTCGAACCAGGCCATCCCGTCGTGGACCGGGTTGAGGAAGACTCCGCGGTCCCTGACGGCCTTCCGGTGCCGGACCGTGATCGATTCCGGGTGGAGTTCCTCCCGTAACCGGAGGGCCTGGCGGCAGAACTTCGCCACCGTCGTCCGACCCGCCAACGTGATGGGCCTTTGTTCGTAGCCGGCGGCAAACTCGCCGGTCATGGTGTTGGGCATACTGCTGGTCTCTTCGGCGACCGCCCACGCGTGACGGCGTGAGAGCCTGCCCCGCTCCAGCGCGTTCAACGTCGTCGGGCAATGCCGGGTGAGCAGCACGCTGTGGTCCAGTAAGAACGCAGCGGTGCGTTCCGGCAGGTGCAGGGCGGCGCCGATCTCACTCGCGGCGAGGGTTTGTTCGTAGCCCAATTCTCCGCTGCCTGCGTGGCCCCGTTCAGTTTGAAGATCCAGGACCCGGGTGGCGAGCTTGGCTTCCTGCGCATCAAGCCAGGATCTGGCCTCGCCGATGTACTTCAACGCATCCAGTGCCTGGGCAGAGTCCAAACCGGCGACCGCCGCCAACCCGAGCCGACCAGTCAATGCTGGTGGTTCCTCACTGGAACGCGCCCGCTCATCCGGATCCGATCCGACCCTAAAGAAATTCAGAATGTCAGTCTGAGAATCAGTTAAATCCTTTTTCGGCAGGCGCTCCGGCGGCTTGACCACCGGCGCGGTCCATATGGCGTCGACGCTCAACGGGCCGCCGGGACCAAACACGCCAGATGTTCCGCCGGTAGTCCCAGCAGCCGTGTCCGTGGCCCCGCCGTCGTGGGCGGAACCCGGACCGGAATCGGCAGGGAATCCCGACCCGGCAGAAGAAGCGTTACTGCTTTCCATACCCCCATTCCATCATCGGGCTCTGACAAAATAAGGTCCCGGACCGGCCCTCCCCAAAAACTTTTTCAAGTTTTTTTTAGACGGAAACCGGGCCCCAGCACGCCTCAATCAGCCCCGCCGAACGTATTTGAAGATTCGAAAAAGGGTGGCAAGGACTGGAGGCATGCGGGCCTAGAGGTGCGTCGGGGCGAAGAGACGCAGCAAGGTTTCAACGACGACGACGTTGGGCCCCTCGGCCGCGAAACTGTCTTCCAGTGCCTGCCGCACATCGCCCGGGGCGACCTTGACCGCTGGCACGCCAAAGGCTTCGGCAAGCTTCACGAAGTCGGGCCGGGTCAGCTCGGTGGCAGTGGCCTTCCCGAACGCGCCCTCCATGTACTCGCGCAGGATCCCGTAGCCGCCGTCGTCGACAATCAGCCATGTGACCGGAAGGTTGTGTTGCTTGGCGGTGGCAAGCTCGGCAATCGAGTACATCGACGACCCGTCGCCGGACACGGCGAGCACGCGCTCCCCCAGCCCGACGGCGCCGCCAATCGCTCCAGGGAAGCCGTAGCCGAGGCCACCGGCACCCTGAGCGGAATGGAACTGGCCATCCTTGGCGTCCCAGCAGCTCCACGCCCAATACGCGGCGATTGTCATGTCCCAGAAGGTCTGCAACCCGGCGGGCGCAGCTGCCCGGATGTCGGCCATGAACGTTCGTTCCATGCCCAGATCCTGAGAATCCAGGCGGCCCTGCACCTTGGCGAGGGTCTCGGCGACCAGCGCGACGGCGTCGTACCCGGCGGTGCGATCGCGGGCCAGCACAGGCAGCGCCTCATCCAGGGCGGCGAGCGCCTGACCAGCGTCGGCACGGATGCCCAGGGCCGGACGGTTGGATTCGAGCACGCGAGGCTCGGCATCGATCTGGATGATCCGTCCACGCGGTTCCAGGGTGAAGTAGTTGCTCGTCACCTCGCCGAGGGATGATCCGATCACCAGGACCACGTCGGCGTCTTCAAGGACCTCAGTGATGTAGCGATCCTCCACCCACGCCTGAAGTGACAGCTCGTGGTTCCAAGGGAACGCCCCGTTTCCACCGGGTGAGCAGAGCACTGGCGCGCCGAGCTTCTCAGCGATGGACAGCAACCAGGCCTCGGCGTGGCCGCGACGGGTGCCGCCGCCGGCGACAATCGCGGGCCGCCTGGATTCGGTCAGCCATTTCACTGCCTCGCGGACCAGTTCGACCCTGGGCGGGTTGTCGAAGGGCTCGGCGAGAGCGTCCTCCACCTGAGGCACCATCACGGGGTCGAGCAGCACATTCTGCGGTACCTCAATCCAGACCGGCCCCTGGGGGGAGGACACAGCCTCGGTCCACGCGTCCTGAATGGCTGATGGTATACCTGAGGCGTGCTGGATGAGTCGCTGGCTCTTGGTGACGTTGGCCGCGGACGCCTTCTGGTCATCGAGCTGGTGCAGCATGCCCTTGCGGCGGGCACCAAGACCCTCCAGGGGAATCTGGCTGGCAATCACCACCATCGGCACTCCGGTGGCGTAGGCCTCCTGCAGTCCGGCGAGTGCCGTGAGCGCACCGGGTCCGGTGGACAGGAACAACACACCAACCTGCCCGGTCGCGCGGGAGAACCCGTCGGCGGCAAAAGCCGAATTGTTTTCCACCCGTGAGGACACAAAGCGCAGCTCCGACCGGGACAGCGCGTCAAACAATCCCAACGCGTGCTGACCTGGAATCCCGAAGACCGTGGTCGCCCCGAGGGCACTGAGGGTCTCGACGACGAGGTCCCCGCCATTACGCTCTCCGGTCAGGGGTTGTGGGGGTGCTGTTGCGACACTGTCACTGGTAACCATTTAACGTTCCTCTGTACGGGTGCTGGTAGTTGCCTGATCCGCCATCAGGCTCACCAGGTCGTAGGCGATGTGTGACGCGGCGACGCCGGTGATCTCCGCGTGATCATAGGCGGGGGCCACTTCGACAACGTCGGCGCCGATCAGGTTCATGCCGCGCATCCCGCGGAGAATCTCCAATAGCTCCCGGCTGGTGATGCCGCCGGCCTCGGGTGTCCCCGTCCCGGGGGCGTGCGCCGGGTCGAGGACGTCAATGTCGATGGAAATATAGAGCGGGCGGCTACCGATCCGGTCCCTCAGCTTGGCAATCACCTCGTCGACACCCTGTCGGAACACATCGGAGGAGGTGACAATGCCAAACCCGAACCGTCGGTCATCCTCTAGATCCTTCACCCCGTACAACGGTCCGCGGGTCCCCACGTGGGAGATCGCTTCGGTGTCGAGAATTCCCTCCTCGACGGCGCGGCGAAAGGGGGTCCCGTGCGTGTACTCGGCGCCGAAGTAGGTGTCCCAAGTGTCGAGGTGCGCATCGAAGTGCAGCATGGCCACGGGTGCGCCGGCGCGTTCGGAGGCAGCACGCAGCAGGGGCAGCGCGATGGTGTGGTCTCCGCCGAGCGTGACGAGTTTGGCGCCGTCGGCCGTCAGATCGAGTGCGTTCTGCTGGATGGTTTCAATCGCTTCGTTGATATTGAAGGGATTGACCGCCATGTCGCCGGCGTCGGCCACCTGCACCTGTTCGAACGGGGAGATATCCATGGCCGGGTTGTAAGGGCGGAGCAGGCGCGAGGACTCGCGGACGTGGTTCGCGCCGAACCGGGCGCCGGGGCGGTAGGACACCCCCGAGTCGAAGGGGACGCCGACGACGGCGATGTCCGCGCGGTCCACCTCGTCCAGCCGCGGTAACCGGGCGAAAGTCGCGACGCCAGCGTAGCGGGGGATCCGTGAGGAGTCGATGGGACCAACGTTTCCGTTGGCCGTGACGCGCGGCTGTTCCATGGGTACCTCCGGTTTGGGGCAGTGGCTGCCCACAGTGGTCGGTGAAGAATTAATAAGGAAGTTGCCATATAAGCATCAACTGTTTTTCACAAGGCTAATTGTGATGCTGATCCCGGTCAACACCGGCGGCAAAATATCCGCCGCAAGTGCCCCGTAAAGGATCCATAAAAACCACGCCATCCGCCACCCGCGCGGGCCTACAGTCAAGGCGTGACTACTACAACCTTGCGCAGCATCAAAGCCTCCCGTCGAGCCCGGCGGCTAGGCCATTGGCTGCTTGACGACGACAATCAGCGTAAACCCAAGCGGTCAAGCAGCAGCGCCGCAACCCACTCCTGGTGGAAGGTGATGTGCCTGACTGGCGTGGATTATTTCTCCACCCTGGGTTACCAGCCGGCCATTGCGGCCGTTGCCGCTGGAGTCTTGTCCCCCATCGCGACCATTGTCCTGGTCCTGGTCACCCTCCTCGGCGCGCTGCCCGTCTATAAGCGGGTGGCCGAGGAAAGCCCCAACGGGGAGGGATCCATCGCCATGCTTGAGCGACTCCTACCCCGTTGGAGCGGAAAAATGCTGGTACTCGTCCTCCTCGGATTCGCTGCCACCAGCTTCCTGATCACCATGACCCTGTCGGCCGCCGATGCCAGCGCCCATTTGATTGAAAACCCGTTTGCTCCCGGCTGGATGCACGGCCAGGAGGTCATCATCACCCTGATCTTCCTGGGTCTACTCTCGGTGGTGTTCCTGCGCGGCTTCCGCGAGGCGGTGGGCATCGCCGTCGCCCTGGTCGCCGTGTTCCTGGCACTGAACCTTGTGGTGATCGTGGTGGCACTCGGGCAGGTAGCCCTCCAGCCGCCGCTGGTCGAGGACTGGTGGACCGCACTGAACACCCAACACGGCAACCCCATGATGATGGTGGTCGTGGCCCTGCTGATCTTCCCCCGCCTGGCGTTGGGCCTGTCCGGGTTCGAAACCGGCGTCGTCGTCATGCCGCTGATTAAGGGGCACCCGGGAGACGAACGCGAGGACCTCGCCGGCCGCATCGCCGGCGCAAAGAAGCTGCTGACTTCCGCCGCTCTGATCATGAGCGGGTTTCTCATCACCTCAAGCATCGCCACTACCATCCTGATCCCTGCCAAAGAGTTCCAGGAAGGCGGCGAAGCCAACGGCAGGGCATTGGCTTATCTGGCACACAAGTACCTGGGCGACGGCTTTGGAACTGCCTACGACATCAGTACCATCGCCATCCTCTGGTTCGCCGGTGCCTCGGCCATGACCGGGCTCCTCAACCTGGTCCCCCGTTACCTTCCCCGCTACGGGATGGCACCCAACTGGTCCCGGGCGGTCCGCCCGCTGGTGATTGTCTTCACGGCCATCTCCTTCCTCGTCACCATTGCCTTCAAGGCCGACGTCGAGGCGCAGGGCGGCGCGTACGCCACCGGGGTGTTGGTGCTCATCACCTCGGCCTCGGCGGCGGTGACCCTTTCGGCGCGGCGCCGTAGCCAACCTCTGGCGACCCTGGGCTTCGGCCTGGTCACTGTGGTCCTAACGCTGACCACCATTATCAACATGGTGGAACGGCCCGACGGCGTCCGGATCGCTGGCCTGTTCATTCTCGGCATCGTGGTGGTCTCGCTCGCCTCTCGCTTCAGCCGTGCGTTTGAGCTACGCACCACCGGGATCCGCCTCGACGACGAAGCGCTCCGGTTCGTCGCTTCCACCAACGACGGCGACATTCTCCTCATCGCCCACGAGCCCGAGCGTCTCACCGCCGGTGCCTACCGCCGGAAACTCGAACATGCCTGCACAGTCAGCCACCTGACTCCGGCCGACAATCCGCTGTTCATTGAGGTGATCGTTGACGACTCCTCAGACTTTGAGACCGCGCTCCAGGTACACGGCGTGACCCGGCATGGCTATCAGATCCTGGAGGTCCACAGTTCCAACGTGCCCACCACCATCGCCGCAGTCATGCTGCATATCCGTGACATCACCGGACTCATGCCGCACGTCTACTTCCGCTGGACCGAAGGCCACCCGCTGACCAACCTGTTCAAGTTCCTTATCACCGGCGAGGGGGAGATTGCCCCGGTCACCCGGGAGGTACTTCGGGAGGCGGAGCCCGACGTGACCCGCCGACCATGGGTGCACGTCGGCTAGCTGTATCGACCTGAACTTTGCCGACGAATTAGCCGCCCGAGGCGGCAGGAACCAGGGTCCAGAGCACGACGGCCTGTTCATCGGTGGGATTCACCCAGGTGTGCGGCTCACGTCCGGGGAACGTCACGGTGTCTCCGGCTTCCAGCTCGTACCGGTCATTCGAAAAGATCAACACAAACTTGCCGGCCACCACATGGAGAGTCTCCACTTCGCAGTCAACCGAGTACAGCTCCGACTCACCGCGCCCATTGGGTTCGATGACGGCGCGAATCATCTGCAACCGGCGCTCCGAGCGGGCAGTCACCAGGCGCTCGTTGATCCCCTCGCCCCCCAGACTGATCCGGGGCGCCTCACCCAGCCGGGTGAGGTGGGTCTCCGGCACCAGGAACAGATCGCCAATCGACACCGACAGCACCTGGCAGAGCGTGACGAGGGAGGCGACCGACGGCGAGGTCAGATCCCGCTCGACCCGACTCAGGAAGCCCTTGGTCAGGGAAGTGGCAGCGGCGACCTGTTCGATGGTCATCCGCTGGGATTGCCGGGCAGCACGGATCCGTGATCCGATGGCTATCGGAGCGTTACTGGGTTCTACAGGCAGGGCCTTCACAGGGGTCCCATCTTTCTGTCCGGGGCACTCCCCCGGACGGACATCGGCTTTGAGCTTACCGAGAATTCCGCGGCCCTGGTCGGCAGCGCTAGCTCCCCGCAAGAACCCTCCCAGATCCGGGAGGGTTCCCCCTTGTCATACCGACGGAGACTTAGGGCTTGGCTATGGAGGCTCCGATTCGCCTGCCCGGCCTGCTGCTGCGGCCGCGGCCGACGGCGTCTGCCTTGGTATCCAGTTCGGCCTGCCTGATGTCCGCTGAAGTTATTGGGCCATCCTCTTCACCGGTCCAGGACTTGATGGCGCTCCAGGTAACCGCGGCGAGAGGCACCGACAGAATTGCTCCAACAATGCCCGCCAGAATGGTGCCGGCGGTCAACGCCACCAGGATCACCAGGGCATGCACGCTCAGCGACCGGCCCATCACCACCGGCTGCAGGAAGTTGCCTTCGATCTGGTTCACCGCGATGACGACGACGACGACGATCAGCGCCGTCGTCGGCCCTTCGGCGACGAGCGCCACCAACGCAGCAAGTGCTCCAGCTGCCGTCGCCCCAACGAGGGGAATGAACGCACCAACGAAGACGATGACCGCCAGTGGCAGAGCCAGTGGGATGCCCAGGAATAACAATGCAATTCCAATGAAGACCGAGTCCACCAGGGCGATGATCGCCGTTCCGCGCACGTATCCGCCCAGTACCTCCAGCCCATGGATACCCACCCGGCGGGCCTTGACGAGGCGTTCGCCCTTGAACGGGCGCAGCGTAAAGGCGAAGATCCTGTCGCCGTCCTTCAAGAAGAAGAACAGGATGACCACCATCAGCACTGCCCCAGTGAGGAACTCACCCGCAGCGGTGATACCGGTGACGGCGCCAGCGCCAACCGAGGCGCTGGTGGCAAAATCAACCAACGCCGCCTGCGCATCAGCGATCTGCTGCTCCTCGATTGGCAACGGGCCATTGAGAATAAACTCGTAAATCTGGTCGAAGCCGGTGGTCGCACTATCTACCAGTTCATCGGACTGGCTCTGGACGGCGAACACAATTCCGGTGGTCACACCGCCCAGCACCCCCAGCAGGAGGAAAAAGGAGAATGCTGTGGCGAGCGCGCTGGGCCAGCCCTTTCGCCGCAGCCAGTTCACTAGCGGGCCGATGGCCGCCGCGAGGATCAGGGCAATGATTAGTGGGATGACCACGAGTCGCACCTGGATCAGGCCGAAGATCACGATGACCGCCAGGATCAGGATCAGCAGGACCTGCGCGGCCCGGGTACTGCTGCGACCCAGCGAGTCCTTCCATGGGCTCCCGGTCCCTTGCTCGGTGTCGACGCTGGCGGTAACCGCGGGGCGTACTTCTCCGCGCGGCGCCTCCGCGGGACGCCTGAATATGCTAAACACAGTCACTATCTCCTTGTTTCCTCATGATGCCCAGCTCAGCTGTCGCCGGCAATCAGTCTGTCTCGGACCTGGCGACGCAGTACCTTGCCGATCAATGACCGTGGCAGTTCGTCTACCTCAACAATACGGCGCGGTATTTTGTAGGCCGCCAGCGAGCCCCGGCAGTGAGCCTTCAGCACGTCGTCGCTCAACTGGTGCCCCTCGCGTACGACGATGGCGGCCACCACCTCTTCGCCTCCCCCGGTCAGCGGCATCCCGACTACCGCCACGTCGGCGACGCTGTCATGGGTTAGCAGCGCTTCCTCCACCTCGGTGGGAGCCACGTTGAAGCCACCAGTCACAATAAGCTCTTTGATCCGGTCCACGATAGTGACGAACCAATCGGCGTCGACCCGAACAATGTCTCCGGTCCTGAACCAACCGTCGGTACTAAGGACCGCACGGGTGTCCTCAGCATTTCGCCAGTACCCCTTGAACACCTGGGGCCCGCGGATCAGCAGTTCACCGGCGTCACCGGGCTCGCGGTCCTGGTCCGAATCTTCCGGATTGACCACGCGAATCTCCGTGTTGGGGAACGGCACCCCCACAGTCCCCGGCTTCCGGCTGGGTCCGATCGGGTTGCCGAGGGAGATCGGTGACGTCTCGGTGAGCCCGTACCCCTCCACCAGATAGCCACCTGTCACGGATTCCCACAGCTCGATCGTTGCAGGCGGGAGATTCATCGCCCCGGAGATCGCGAAGCGAATGCTTTTCAGGCTGACCCCACGCTCTACAGCACGCTTCGCCAGGCGCTCGTAAATCGGTGGGACCGCGGGCAGGAACGTGGGCGGGCTGGTCTTCGCCGCGTCCAGCACCAGGTCTTCATCGAACTTCGGGAACAGCACCAGCCGGGCCCCAATGCTCATCGCGAAGGTCAGGCACAGGGTGAGCCCATAGGCATGGAACATCGGCAGGACCGCGTAGATGACCTCCTTGCCGTCGCCGAGACCCGGCACCCAGGCCCGTCCCTGAGCCGCGTTGACCAGTAGATTCCGATGCGTGAGGATTGCCCCCTTCGGGTGGCCGGTGGTGCCACTGGTGTACTGCAGTGCGGCGACGTCGGTGGCTACCGGGCCGGGATGGGCGGCCGTCAACGGCTTGTTGCCGACCAGGGATTCCCAAGAGGTGACGCTTCTGCTGCCGGACAGTTTGGCGCTGGTGGTCAGCGCACCCCGGGCCGTCCGTGCCTTCCGGAGGGGAAGCCGCAATGCAGCGCGTTTGGAGAACGGCATTGCCCGGGTCAGGTCGACGGTCACCATGGTGGTGACGGGAACGTCTGCCGGGAGATCCTGCACCCGCTGCGCGGCCTTGTCCCAAACGATCGCGACCCTCGCCCCGTGGTCCTCGAATTGGTGCCGCAACTCGCGGTCGGTGTAGAGGGGGTTATGTTCCACCACAATGGCTCCAAGCCGCAGGACAGCATAGAAGGCCACCACATGCTGCGGGCAATTGGGCAGCACCAGTGCCACCCGGTCGCCCGCAACCACACCGAGCCGGCGCAGCCCCTCGGCGGCCCGCTGGATCGCCTCACCGAGCTGACGGTACGTGGTCTCGGCCCCGAAGAACTCGAGGGCTATTTTCTTGCCGTACAGCCGCGCGGATTCCTCGACGAGGTTGACGAGGGAGCCATCAGGGATTGCGACGGCGGCTGCCACTCCTGGACCGTAGTTGCGCACCCAGGGGGCAGGGTTTTCAAAAGTCATCAGTCTACTTCCTGTCTAAGCCTGTTGAACTCTATCCTGATTGGCGGGGCAACCTGATCATGCACTGCCTACCAGATTACGTTTCACCCGTGAAGTGGCTGGAACAGGACCGCGTAGATTCCTGCGGCGCCCACTGCCATCACCACAGCCGATGTGACGATGATGGGTGCCACATCCGCTGTCAGGACCCCGCTACTCATGCCCTTCAGGCTGCGACGGTACCGGACCTGTTGGCTCACATAAATACCGAGGGCCGCCAGCAGCAACGCTGTGATGAGGATCAGTGCAAACCACCCGTATTGGGGCACCCAGCGCCCAAAGAGCACCCCGCAGACCACCAACGCCAGCAGGGTCCGCCCCCAGGCAAGGGTGGTGCGCTCGGGCTGCAAACCCGTATCGGTGGGCGTCGCGTGGCTCAATGGTTATCCTCAGGCCGGTCGGATGGCAACGACGACGACGACGGCGGCAGCCACCGCCGTCGCGCCAAGAGCCAGCAACGGAGCAACAAGCGGCAGCGGCAGCGGCGATCCGTGACGCATTGCCCGCTCAACGTTTAGCCACCGAAAGCAGGCTGTGGCGGCAATCAGCATGGCCAGCAACAACAGCAGGATAGCAATGGCTTTGCGGATCAACGGGTCAAACAGGTCGACGGCGAAGGCTTCGACGGCGATCCCCCCGGCCAGCAGCGCGAGGGACGTTCTGATCCAGGCGAGGAAGGTCCGCTCGTTGGCCAGCGTGAGCCTGGGATCTGGGTCAGTCCCACCACCCAGCAGCCGCTGTGTCAGGGACACACGGTGAGGCGACTTATCGGGTCTGGCGGTCATCCCCTCATCTTAGCGAGCGGCGCTCAGCCCTACCGCCCCTGCACCCCTTCCACCCCTTCCGCGCGTTCCTCCCTCCCGCCCGTTCCGCCGAAGGGTTGGTCTCGCTCCGGAACGCACTCGCGATAGGATTAAGTCTGCGAAGGGGAGTAGCTCCCGCTCAGCATCCTGTGCGCAGGGGGAACTGAGTAGCGGCCTGTCGACACACTGGCCATCGATGATGATGGCCCGGCAGTCCACCGGCGAAAGTTGCCGGCGAGCGAGACCTTCGGCCGCTTCAACGACGGCCGGAGCCCCGTCACGGCCCTGATCGCTACAGACCAGGAGACCCAGTGACACAACGGCAAGACAACCCTACAGCCGCTGATATTCGCCGTTGGCGGCAATATTTAGCGGACGAACGCGCCGAGGCAGCGACTTACCGCTATCTGGGCAGCCGCCGCGAGGGTGAGGAACGCGAAATTCTGCTCGCCCTTGCCAAAGCTGAGGGCCGGCACGAGGCGCACTGGCTGTCCCTGCTGGGCCCCGACGCCGGAAAACCGGCCCGCCCGTCCGTGCGTAACCTGGTGCTTGGATTTCTGGCCCGGCGTTTTGGCAGCGTGTTTGTGCTGGCCCTGGCCCAACGAGCCGAAAGCAGATCCCCCTATGCTGGGGATCCCACAGCAACGGACGCCATGGTGGCTGACGAACAGATCCATGAAGAGGTGATTCGTGGGCTGGCAACCCGGGGCCGCAACAGGCTATCCGGCAACTTCAGGGCTGCAGTCTTCGGTGCCAATGATGGGTTGGTCAGCAACCTGGCCCTCGTGCTCGGGGTCGGCGCCACCGGCGTCTCCGCCGGCTTTATCTTGTTCAGCGGCATCGCCGGCCTGCTGGCTGGCGCTCTATCCATGGGCGCTGGCGAGTATGTATCGGTGCGGTCGCAGCGTGAGCTACTGGCAGCGTCGCGGCCCACCCAGATCACCCTGACCGCTGCCAAAGAGCTCGATATCGATGCCAACGAGCTGGTGTTGGTGTACCGTGCCCGGGGGATGTCCCGCGAGGCGGCCGAGCACCGCGCCTCGGAGCGGCTGGGCCTGCTCGACTGCGATTGCGATCCGAGCCTGTCCCTCCAGCCGCAAAGCGCTGGCGAGCGGGATGAACACGAGCAGATTGGCACCGGGCTGGGCGCAGCCGCATCGAGCTTCTGCTTCTTCGCTTCCGGCGCGGTGATCCCCATCCTGCCGTACCTGGTCGGGCTCAGCGGGATGCCCGCCGTCATCCTCGCCTGCGTCCTGGTCGGTTTGGCACTGCTAGGAACCGGTGCCGTCGTCGGGCTCCTCTCGGGCGCCTCACCGCTGAAACTGGCATTGCGGCAGGTTGCGATTGGCCTTGGGGCGGCCGCCGCCACCTACCTGCTGGGGCTGGTGTTCGGCGTCGGGCTTCTCTGACCGGATCCCGCTCCGCCGGAAGTCATGCCTTGGTGACGTACCGTTCCAGTTTCACGAGGGTCTTCTCCATGGCAACGGGGTTCTTGCGAAGGAAGCCCATCGGCCGTAACACAATCCGCCCGGTCACCGAGCGGGCGTCCCACTGCTCGGTGACGAGGGTGCCGCCGTCGCGTGGTTCGAGGAGATAGCTCCAGGTGGCCTTGGTGAAGTGACGCCAGGTTATCCGTCGCCCCTCCTCGAACTCGGTGACCTGGTTGAGGATTTTGTACTTTGCCCCGATGCGCATGTCCATGCCGAACTTGGCGCCCTGGTAGAGGCGCTGCGGCCCGCCCGGCTGCTCTCCCCGGACGGTATCCGAGCCGTCGATCACGCTGTGCAACGCCGGGGTCGCCAGGACCTCGAAGATGTCGCTGGCGGGCGCGTTGATGAATCGTTCACGGGTGATCAGGTAAGAGTTCATGCATCTATTCTGCCTCGTCGGCTCGGGCTTGAACGGCTCACCCTAGCGAAACGCCAGGGTGCGAGCTGTCCCGTCATAACCCTGCTCCGGTGCTGCCAAGCCGAAGAGTGCCCCGACAGTGGGCGCAACGTCGATGGTGCGGGCCGGTTCGGATGAGACCCGACCGCGTTTCACCCGGGGGTTTCCACCGGAGATGAAGAACGGGATTGGTTCAGTTGCCGGGTGGCCGTGGTTTCCGGGGATGGGGTTGGACACCACCGCAGGATCCGAGAAGCGCCAACCGGCCCGACAGGTGGCAATCAGGTCCCCTGCTTCCGGCCCAAGCCTGAGTGTGGCGGGAACATCAACAGCAAGCACTCCCGGATGCGACACCACGAGACCCCGGATCTCCCTCAGCGCTGCATCCCGTACCACCGGATCGCCAATCCAGTACAGTAAGTCCGCGCCACCGTTCTGGGCAATCACCAGTTGCGAGCGCAGGTCTGGGCGGGTGCTGAGGATCGTGTTCACCGAGATGACGTTGGTGGGAATGGACCAGTCCATGGAGTGATCGGCCAGCACCAGAACCACGCTGGACTCCCATTTCCCCGTTTCTTTCAGACGTGCGATGAACCGACCCACCTGGAGGTCGGTCGATTTGAGGGCAGCCGTCCGTGCGGCCTTCACCGTGGTGCCACTCAGATCGCTGTGGCCCATCCGGTCCACATCACCCAGATTGGTGAAGACCAGGTCGGGATCCACCGAGTCCACCATGGCAATCAACGCGTCCATGGTTGCAACGTCCGGGGCATGGCCGCTTACGGGAATGATGGGTGTCGGCTCCCAGCGGTAGGTGGCCCGCTCGCCGAAAATACCGAACAGGTAGTCCTTACTAAGCACGGTACCGGTGGTGTGGCCCGCCGCATTCAGTCGTTCCAGCAGTGTGCTGAACCGTAGATCGGAGGGCCGGTCGAGATCGCGCAGCATCGACTCGGCGCGGTCATAGATCTTGTTCGCTGGCACGCCAGTCCGATCGGGCCGCGCACCGGTCATCATCATGACGTGATTGGGAATGGTTTCCATTACGGGCAGCGAGCGGGCGGCCGGGAAGTTGGTTCCCTGTGACCGCAACTGCGCCAACACCGGTGTGAGCGATGAGGAAATTTCGCTGGGTTTGCACCCATCTACCACCAGCACGTACACCCTGAGAGGATCGCTCACCGCGGTGGGCCGGGCCCAGGCCGCGCCGTTTGCCCCGGAGAGAACGACTGCGGTTCCACCAGCTGCGGCTATCCGCAGGAACTGTCGACGCGAGGACCCGCTCACAGGACACCGCCAGCAGCGGCGGTGACGCGTTGGGTGCCAGCGTCGACGCGCCACGAGGTGGAAATTCTACTGGTCGCTGCTTTGTCCGTTCGATCCGAGAGCACGTACCAATCCATTCGGGTACCAGCCGGGGTAACGTCCAGCACCGAGTAACCGTGGGAGTCAAAGTCGAGATACTTCACGTGCGGGTTGCTGGCCTTGAAGGACTCCTCCACCGCGATGGACGCTGTGCGAGGAGGAACGTTGAGGATGTCATCAAGGTTGTCGCTGGTCACCGAGGTGCAGACCAGTTCGGTGGCGACGGAATTCCCCGAAACCGGGTAGGTGAGGGGATCTGCCGGAAGATCACAGGCCCAACCCGAGTGGATGTCTCCGGTCAGAAATACCGTGTCGTTCACGGCGTTGTCACGCAGATGCCGAAGAACCCTCGACCGGTCAGCCGTGTAGCCGTCCCACTGATCGACGTTGTAAGGGATGCCGTCAATTGTGGTCGCGCCGAGCAGTTCCTGGACGGCACCCACCTCCGACGCGCTGAGCGTTGAAGGGAAGCGGACCGGGGTGATCATCACCGGATTACCCACCAGCTTCCACTGAGCTTCCGGTGCGGTCAATCCGTCCAGCAGCCACGACATTTGAGCTTCTCCGGTGATGGTGCGGTCTGGCCTGTTGACGGCGGGATCCACCACCGAGGATGCCTGCTCGCTGCGGTAGCTACGCAAATCCAGCATCGAGATGCTAGCCAGTGCCCCGAAGGTTAGCCGGCGGTATAGGTTGCCACCCGGTTCATAACGCACGGGCATCCACTCGGCGTAGGCCTGCTGCGAGGCGCCGAACCGATCCCGCCAGGCCCCCTCGACTCCCTCGGTATGGTTCTCCGCGCCATCCGACCAAGCGTCGTTAGCGGACTCATGATCATCCCAGGTCACCACAAACGGCGCAGCGGCATGAAGCACCTGGAGGTCGGGGTCCGTTTTGTACTGGGCGTGGCGCCGACGGTAATGCTCAAGGACCGTCATCTCCACCGGCGGGTCATGCGGCCGGACCACCACGTCACGCGCCTGATACTCACCAGGCGCATATTCGTAGAGGTAGTCGCCCAGATGCAGCACCAGATCCAGGTCACCGCGGGCGGCTAGATGCCGGTAGGAAGAGAACCATCCCGCCTGCAGATTAGCGCAGGACACAACGCCGATGCGCAGCTTTTCCACCGGCGCACCCACGGCGGGTGCTGTCCGGGTCCGGCCAACCGGCGAGACAACCTTTCCGAAGCTGAAGCGGTACCAGTAGGTCGTTGCTGAAGCCAACCCCCTGGGCTCAGCCTTGACGGTGTGGTCACGGGAAGCTCCCGTGGGTGTGGCTCCACGGGCCACCACGCGCCGAAAAGCTGGGTCCAATGCCACCTCCCACCTAACGGTCACGTCCACCCCTTTACCTGAACCGGGCGTCGCCGCAGCTTCCGGTGTCACCCGCGTCCACAGCAGTACGCCGTTCGGCAGGGGGTCACCGGACGCCACCCCGTACTGGAACTGAGGGTTGACCGCGGGGCGGTCCACACGGGCAGCCCAAGCCGAAGGGAGCACTGCCGGCCAGGCGACTGTCCCGGCAATAGCGGTTACACCAGCAGAGCGCAGCAGGGTTCGTCGAGTCAGGGGCGTCATGTCTCAATTAGATAACGAGGGTCAGGTTTTGCCGACCAATTGTGCTGCCTCTCCGGCAACGTTATCGCAATGTTTGAGTATTCGAAGCCGAATGTTCGCCGGAAGTTGGTTCCGGGTCCATAGCCCCGGTGTTGTCCTTTCCCGGGTGTGCGGATGAAAGCGGATCTGGCTCGATCACCGTGGACAGAGGGGTTTCCTTCACAAAATACAACAGCACGGCAGCCATCACTCCCAGCGGCGCGAGGTAGAGGAACAGCGGAGTGAGGGCGTCGTTGTAGGACTCGATCACCGCGCTCCGGGCGGCGTCCGGCAGCGTGTAGACCAGTTGGGGGGTGAGCGAGTTGGTGCCGCCCTCGGTGCTCACCGCACCGGCCGGGAGACGTTCGGTCAACAGGTCAGCGACCCGCGCGGTGAAGAGGCTGCCGACGATTGCCGAGCCCAGGGTCGCACCGATCTGGCGGAAGTAGTTGTTGGAGGCGGTGGCCGTTCCCACCATCCGGTTGGGGAACGTGTTCTGCACAATCAGCACCAGGATCTGCATGCTGAGGCCCAGCCCGGCGCCGAGCAGGCCGATGTAGGTGCAGATGATCCACAGCGCGGTGGCCGGCTGGATGGTCGAGAGCAGGAAGAGTGCGACGGCGACCATGAGGGCCCCCACGATGGGCATCCACTTATAGCGCCCGGTCCGGCTGACGACGATCCCCGATGCCGTGGAGGTGAGCAGGAGCGCACCCATCATCGGAATCATCAGCAGACCCGCGTTGGTGGCACTGGCTCCGGTGACCATCTGCAGGTAGGTCGGCAGGTAGCCGATGGCACCGAACATGGTGACGCCGATCAGCAGGCCACCCACGGTGGTGAGGTTGAAGTTGCGTTCCTGGAAAAGATGCATCGGCAGGATCGGCTCGGCAGCGCGTCGCTCCACCATGACGAAGGCGACACTGCTGATGATCGTTGCAGCGATGAGACCGAGGACGACCGACGAGGTCCAGTCGTACTGGGTTCCGCCCCACGTACCGACCAGCACTACCGAGGTGGTGGCGATGGCCAGCAGCATCATGCCGCCGATATCGAGCCGTGAGCTGTTGATCTTGCGGCTCGGCAGGTGCAGGAAGAACGCCACCACGAGGAGCGCAAGGACGCCGAGCGGCATGTTGATCCAGAACATCCAGCGCCAGCCGGGGCCCTCAGTGAAGAAGCCGCCGAGCAGGGGTCCAGCCACCGACGCGAACGCAAACACGCCACCCATAACGCCCATGTACTTGCCGCGTTCGCGGGCGGGGACAACGTCGGCGATGATCGCCTGGGAGAGGATCATCAGCCCGCCGCCGCCAAGACCCTGGATGGCGCGGCCCGTGATCAGCCATGGCATGTCCGGGGCGAGGCCGCCGACAATCGAGCCGACCATGAAGATGCCTATCGCGATGAGCAGCAGGTTCTTGCGGCCCATCAGGTCACCGAGTTTGCCGTAGATCGGCATCACGATAGTGGCGGTCAGAATGTAGGCGGTGATTACCCAGAGCATCTGGTCAACCCCGTTGAGCTCGCCGACAATCGTGGGGAGCGCCGTGCTGAGGATCATCTGGCTGAGGGCCGCCAGCAGCATGGAGAGCATCAGGCCGATGAACAGCAGGGGCATGCTGGTGGGTTTCCCGGCGACGGCAGCGGGAGTGGTTTTGGTAGTGGTACTCATTGGATTTCCGGGAGGACCTCTCTGAGGAGTGCGTTGGCGATGGTGAGGGCCGCGAACTGATGATCAAGGGTGGGGGCGTGTGCGGACTCCTGCATCGCGTAGCGCAGGGGTGCTCCGGCGATCAGCACGATCATCCGGGAAATGTCTTCGGACCGGTGCTGGTGAGCGACGTCGGCCCATTTTGCCGAGTCGGTGATGCCCGCGGTGACCACGTCGCGGACCAGCTGTTCCACCTTCAGGAAGTAGGCGAGGCGACGCTGCAGCCAGGTGTCGTCGGTGAATGGGTCCTGCAGGCCGAGGATCGCGTCCTCTTTGGTGCCGAAGTAGTTGAAGAAGGTGCGGGCCGAAACGTTGGCCTGGGCGGCGATCGTCTCGGTGGTGACCCGGTCCGGGCCGTTCTCGAGGGTGAGCCGGGCGGCGGCCTCACGCAACGCAGCCCAGGTCTCGGTTCGTTTTCGGTCCCGCAGGGAAAGTAGTTGACTCACCGAACCATTGTGGCACTGGAGCGCGTTTTACACGACTGCAAAATTGCGGCGCTGCACTTTTGTGAGGTGATGTTAAATGCCGAACGCGCCGACCCCTGTGTACACCACAGCGCCGACGCGTTCACGGATGAACCTAAGGCTTCAGGAGCACCTTGATGGCGCGCCGCTCGTCCATGGCTTTGTAGGCTTCGGCAGCGTCCTCGAGGGGCATCTCGACGTCGAAAACCCTGCCCGGGTTGATCTTGCCGGCAAGCACGTCTGCCAGCAGTTCCGGGATATAGGTGTGGGCCGGTGCCATGCCGCCGCCAACGGTGATGTTCTTGGCGAACAGCAAGCCGATGGGGAGTTCCGCGCCGCCGGCGGGAACGCCGACGAAACCGAGGTTCCCACCGGGACGGGTGCTGGCCAGGGCCTGTTCCATCGATTCCTTGGTGCCCACGCATTCGAGTACCGAATCCGCGAGCACTCCCCCAAGCAGTTCACGAACCTTCTTCACACCGGCATCTCCGCGCTCGGCAACAATGTCGGTGGCGCCGAACTCGCGGGCCAGCGCCTGCCGGTCCTCGTGCCGGGACATGGCGATGATTCGCTCTGCACCGAGGCGCTTCGCGGCGAGCACACCACAGAGCCCGACGGCGCCGTCGCCGACCACCACCACGGTCCGGCCGGGGCCGACCTGCGCGCTGACCGCCGCGTGGTGCCCGGTGGACATCACATCCGAGAGGGTCAGCAGGCTCGCCGTCAGTTCCTTATCCGGATTGGTGACGCCATCAACCCGGCGCAGGGTGCCATCGGCCTGCGGTACCCGAACCGCTTCGCCCTGGGCTCCCTCAACGTAGTGGCCAAACTCATCGTCGCCACCCCAGGAGGTGAGGTGGTCGCAGGCCACGGTCACACCGTTAAGGCACTGGGGACACGTACCGCAGCTGTCCACGAAAGGGGAAATCACAAAGTCGCCGACGGCCAGGTTTTTCACCTCGGGGCCGACTTCCGCTATTACGCCCACAAATTCGTGCCCGATCGCCCGGGTACCGCGGTTCTTGCTGATCCCGCGGTACGGCCAGAGATCCGATCCACAAACGCAGGAGGCAGTGACCTTCACGATCGCGTCGGTCGGGCGCTTGATCGTGGGGTAGTCGCGGTCCTCAACCCGAATATCGCCGGGACCGTGAATGATGGTGGCACGCATACATACTCCTCATACTGGGGGTGTGGGTGTTTAGTAAGCCTAACGCGGGCCTCCCAGCACGGGTTCCGGCACGGCTGCCCACTAACATGGGCTCCCTGGTGAGCATTGACGTCCATGCCCGACGACGCCCCTCGCCCCGCGGGCGGGTGTGCGCCGAGGGCACAAAGAAGGCCCCGGCTGCTGGACAAATCCAGCAGCCGGGGCCATTCAGTCAAGGAATTACAGTCCTGCGTACACTTCGCGGAGCAACGTAGCGGTCTCGGAGGGAGTCTTGCCCACCTTGACCCCGGCAGCCTCGAGGGCTTCCTTCTTGGCCTGGGCCGTTCCCGCGGAGCCGGAGACGATGGCGCCGGCGTGGCCCATGGTCTTGCCCTCAGGAGCGGTGAAGCCCGCCACGTAGCCGACAACGGGCTTGGTGACGTTGGCCTTGATGTACTCGGCGGCACGTTCTTCAGCGTCGCCCCCGATTTCGCCGATCATGACGATGGCCTTCGTTTCGGGGTCCGCCTCGAACGCAGCGAGTGCGTCGATGTGGGTGGTCCCCACGATGGGGTCTCCGCCGATCCCGATGGCGGTCGAGAAGCCCAGATCGCGCAGCTCGAACATCATCTGGTACGTCAGGGTGCCCGATTTAGAGACGAGGCCCACGCCACCCTTGCCGGTGATGTTCGCCGGGGTGATGCCGACCAGGGACTCGCCCGGCGTGATGATACCGGGGCAGTTGGGTCCGATGATCCGGGTGACCTGGTTGCCGTCGGCGTCGACCTTGGACTGGGCAAGTGCCCAGAACTCGGCCGAATCCTGCACGGGGACGCCCTCGGTGATGATGACGACGAGGCCGATGCCGGCCTCGATCGCCTCAACGACGGCGTCCTTGGTGAAGGCTGGTGGCACGAACACGATGGAGACGTCGGCGCCGGTTTCCGTCATGGCTTCGCTGACCTTGCCGAAGACCGGCAGGGTAACGTCGCCGTGGGTGACGGTGGTGCCAGCCTTGCGGGCGTTGACTCCCCCGACCACCTGGGTACCTGCAGCGAGCATCAGAGCGGTGTGCTTGGTGCCTTCGCCGCCAGTGATGCCCTGCACAATGACCTTAGAGTCTTTGTTGAGAAAAATTGACATACGTTATTCCTTAATCCTTTGGACCCGGCAGGTTCGTTGGCCGGGAAGTGCAGGCTCGATCAGCGGGCGGCGTAAGCCAGTTCGGCAGCCTTGTCGGCGCCTTCATCCATGGTGTCGGCGAGGGTGACCATCGGGTGGTTTGCCTCAGCGAGGATGCGGCGGCCTTCTTCAACGTTGTTGCCGTCGAGACGGACCACCAGGGGCTTGTTTTCCTTGTCGCCCAGGATCTGTAGCGCCTCAACAATGCCGTTGGCGACGGCGTCACACGCGGTGATGCCACCGAAGACGTTCACGAACACACTCTTGACCTGGGGGTCGTTCAGGATGACGTCGAGCCCTGCGGCCATGACGGCCGCTGATGCTCCACCGCCGATGTCCAGGAAGTTGGCTGGCCGCACGTTGCCGTGGGCTTCGCCGGCGTAAGCGACGACGTCGAGCGTCGACATGACCAGACCGGCGCCGTTGCCGATGATGCCCACTTCGCCGTCGAGCTTGACGTAGTTAAGGTCGTTGGCCTTGGCCTTGGCCTCGAGGGGATCGGCTTCGTCCTGATCCTCAAGGGCGGCGTGGCCCGCCTGACGGAACCCTGCGTTCTCGTCTATGGTGACCTTGCCGTCGAGGGCGATGATGTCGCCGTTTCCGGTCTTGACCAGCGGGTTGACCTCCACCAGGGTGGCATCTTCCTTGACGAAGACGTCCCACAGCTTGATGATCGCGTTGATGACGCCGTCGTGCAGTTCGGGGGCGAACCCTGCCGTCTCGACGATTTCCCGGGCCTTCGACCGGTCGATCCCGACGGCGGGGTCGACGGCGATGCGGGCCAGCGCCTCGGGACGCTCCACGGCCAGCTGCTCGATCTCCACTCCGCCTTCTACCGAGCACATTGCCAGGTAGTTGCGGTTGGACCGGTCCAGCAGTACCGAGAAGTAGTACTCCTCGGCGATGTCAGCGCCCTGCGCAATCATCACCTTGTGAACGGTGTGGCCCTTGATGTCCATGCCGAGGATGTCCGAGGCGTACTTGAATGCCTCATCGGGGGTCTTCGCGACCTTGACGCCGCCCGCTTTGCCGCGGCCACCAACCTTGACTTGAGCCTTGACGACGACGACACCGCCAATCTTCTCGGCTGCCGCCTTTGCTTCTTCGGGGGTATGCGCCACGATGCCGGCGAGCACGGGTACTCCGTGTGCCTCAAAAAGATCGCGCGCCTGATATTCGAACAGATCCACAGGCCAGTGTCCTTCTACGTCGAAGTAGGTTTACACAGGGAACTTTAGTCCCTTGGCGTTCAGCGCCCTTCACAGACTACCGGTTTAGTGACCAAGGGCACACTTCTATGGTTTGTAGAAAAGACTTGCGATGAGCTAGAGGAGCTACCCGGTTTTGGTCAGCGGCGCGTACCGCAGCAGCAAACGCTTCTCGCCGACGTCGAACGACACCTTCGCCACTGTTTTATCTCCGGCACCCTCGACGGCCAGGATGGTCCCGTTGCCGAAGCTGGTGTGGTTGACCTTGTCCCCCACAGCGACCGAGAGGACTTCTTTCTGCGGTTGGACCCGCCCGACGACGGTCGCCGACCGGGTGGGCAGCCCCCGCCCAGTGTCGCCACTCGCAGTCCCGGCTCCCCAGTGGGATCCGCTGAACCGATTGTTCCCTCCGATGGCTGCGCCTCCGGACCAGATCGGCCCCGAGGCACCCTCCCGTTTCCAGTTGATGAGTTCACTGGGTACTTCACCGACAAACTGCGAGGCCGGGTTGTATTGGCTTTGTCCCCACATGCTGCGGACCTCGGACCGGGTGATGTAGAGGCGTTTCCGGGCGCGGGTCAGCCCTACATAGGCGAGCCGGCGTTCCTCAGCCAGCTCCTTCGGGTCGGTGGCCGAACGCTGGTGCGGGAAGATTCCCTGCTCCATGCCGGTCAGGAACACCACGGGGAATTCGAGCCCTTTGGCTGTGTGCAGGGTCATCAGGGTGACCACGCCCAGGCGCTTGGCTTCGGCCACCGCCTGTTCCACCTCCGCTGCGGAACCTTCGGGTGCATCGGGGATCTGGTCGGCGTCGGCCACCAGGGAGACCTGCTCAAGGAAGTCGCCCAGCGTTCCATCCGGGTTTTCCTGTTCGTATTCCCGGACCACCGCCACAAGTTCCGCAAGGTTCTCCACCCGCGACTCGTCCTGCGGGTCGTTGCTCAACCGCAGCTGCGCCAGATAGCCAGTCTGTTCCAGGACCGCTTCCAGCGCCGCGGATGCACCCGATCCGTCGGCCACCTCGGCGAGGTCATCGATCAGTTTCACGAAACCGTTGACTGCGTTCATTGACCGGGTGGCCAGTCCCGGCGCCTCATCCGCCCGGCGGAGCGCCGCCATAAAGGACATGCGTTCCCGTTCGGCGAGCGCGGCCACGGCGTATTCGGCCCGGTCGCCAATCCCGCGCTTGGGTTCGTTGAGAATCCGGCGGAGGTTGACGACGTCGTCCTGGTTCACCAGGACCCGCAGATACGCGAGCGCGTCCTTGATTTCCTTGCGCTCGTAGAAGCGGGTGCCGCCCACCACCTTGTACGGCAAGCCCACCCGCATCAGAATTTCCTCGATGGAGCGGGACTGGGCGTTGGTGCGGTAGAAAATCGCGACGTCACCGGGGCGGAGATCGTCCTCGTCCTGAAGCCGGTCAATTTCCTCTGCGATGAACCGGGCTTCCTCGTGTTCGTTTTCACCCACATAGCCAACGATCAGCTCGCCGTCACCCTCTGCGGTCCACAGCTTCTTGTCGGGGCGGTCGGGGTTGCGGGAAATCACGGCGTTGGCAGCGCTGAGGATGGTTTGGGTGGAACGGTAGTTCTGCTCCAGCAGGATGGTGCGGGCGCTGGGATAGTCGTTTTCGAACTCGACAATGTTCCGGACATCGGCGCCCCGGAACGCATAAATCGACTGGTCCGAGTCGCCCACCACTGTCAGCTCGGCGAGTGGGATCACTTCGCTGTCGTCGCTCGGGTCCTGGGTAATACCGACAATCTCCCGCACCAGGGCGTACTGGGCGTGGTTGGTGTCCTGGTATTCATCCACCAGGACGTGGCGGAACCGGCGGCGGTAGTAGTCGGCTACCCCGGGGAAGGCCCTGAACATGTAGACGGTCTGAGCGATCAGGTCGTCGAAGTCCATCGCGTTGGCCTGGCGCATCCGCTGCGCGTACCCCTTGTAGACCTCGGCGACTGCCTGCTCGAACGGGTCGGAGTAGTTGGCGGCGCTGGCGTAGCTTTCCTCGTCGATCAACTCATTTTTGAGCGCCGAGATTTTGTGTTGGATGGTTTTAGGGGTGAACCGTTTGGGGTCCAGGTCCAGCCCCTTGGCAACTAGGGTGACGAGCCGCAGGGTGTCGGCTGAATCGTAAATGGAGAAGTTGGAGTTCAGGCCCACCGATGCGGCCTCGCGCCGCAGAATCCTGACGCAGGAGGAGTGGAAGGTGGAGATCCACATGCGCTTGGCAACGTCTCCGACCAGGGCTTCGATGCGTTCGCGCATTTCGGCGGCAGCCTTGTTAGTGAAGGTGATCGCCAGGATGCCGCCGTGGTGGGCGCGGCCCGTTGCCATCAGGTAGGCAATGCGGTGGCTGAGCACCCGGGTCTTGCCCGAGCCGGCACCGGCCACGATCAGCAGCGGCGACCCACTGTGGCGAACGGCTTCTTCCTGCTGCGGGTTCAGGCCCATCAACAGTTCCCGCGCGCGGGCACTATCCCGGCGCCCGACGCCGTGCGGTGCTTCGGGCGAACCGTCAGCAGAGCTGGAGGCGGCCGAGGGCCGCGCTGACGATGTCGCGCGCCGCCCTGAACTGGCGGGAGTGGAGCCGAGGTGTGGGTCGAAAAGCATATCCATGGTGCCATCAAGTCTAGTTGCTGGCACTGACGAAGCCGGTTTGGCAAGTCCACCTCACGCAAACGCCCACCGGTTCAAAGGAAGCCGGTGGGCGTTTGTGCTCTAGATCGGGGTGGTGATTATGGTTTGGCTTCTTCGATATCGTCAGCGTCGATACCCAGTTGCAGGAGTTTGCCGCTCTTACGATCCGCCAGATAGGCCTTCATCTCGCGTTTGATGACCGGCAGCAGCAAGTACACGCCGAGCAGGTTCACGAAAGCACAAATGAACAGTGCCGCGTCAGCGAAGTTCAGCACCTGGGTGAAGGTCAGAACGGTTCCGACAACGGTGAAGAAGAGGAATACGCACTTGTAGATGATTTCGGATACCTTGCTGCGTCCGAAGAGATATTCCCAGGCCTTGAGCCCGTAGTAGGACCAGGTAATCAGCGTGGAGAAGGCGAAGAGAGCAACAGCGATAGCCAGGACAATCGGGAACCAGGAAATGACGGTGGCGAAAGCGTCGGACGTGAGGATGACGCCGTCGGGAGCACCGTCGCCGGCCTGGACCTGGTCAATGCCCGCTTGCAGGCTGGGAGCGCCGGCAATGATGATGGTCAGGGCTGTCATGGTACAGATGACCACCGTGTCGATGAGTGGTTCGAACATCGCTACGAAGCCCTCGCTGACGGGGCGGCGGGTTTTGACAGCCGAGTGGGCGATGGCGGCGGAGCCGAGGCCAGCCTCGTTGGAGAACGCAGCACGCTGGAAGCCGACGATCATGACGCCGATGAACCCGCCCGCCATTCCGGCCGGGGCAAACGCACCCTCGATGATGGAGGCGAACGCCGCTGGGACATTGCCGATATTGACGATGATCACGAAAAGGCAGGCTGTGATGTAGACGGCGGCCATGGCCGGCACCAGCCGGCTGGTGGTGGCACCGATTGACTTGATGCCGCCGAGGATCACGGCACCCACCAGGGCTGCGAGCACCAGGCCGAAGATGAGGGCCGCCCCAGCACTGCCGAGGAACCCGTCGGCGCCGCCGGTGACGTTCTGCACCTGGGCGAAGGTTTGGTTGGCCTGGAACATGTTGCCGCCGGCCACGCCGAAGATGAGGATGGCGACGGCAAAGATCCCGGTCAGAATTTTGGCTGGCAACTTACCGAACTTGGCGAACGCAATCGGAAGGTATTTGAACGGGCCACCACTAACAGTGCCGTCGGCATGGACCTCGCGGTACTTCACGCCGAGGGTACATTCAGCGAACTTGGTGGCCATGCCCAGCAGACCTGCAAGGATCATCCAGAACGTGGCACCCGGGCCACCGAGGGCCATCGCAGCACCGACGCCGGCAATGTTGCCAAGCCCCACGGTGCCGGACAGCGCCGAGGTGAGCGCCTGGAAATGAGGCACCTCCCCGGGGTCGTCCTTGGAGGAGTATCGGCCCCGGACCACTTCGTAAGAAACCTTGAGGTGTCGGAACTGGGCGAACCCAAAGTAGATCGTGAAGATGATGCCGGCGGCGATCAGCCACGCGACAACAACGGGAAAGCTGATGTCCCCAATGGTGATGGGGAAAAAGACGATGTCGGAGAACACTTTGGTGACGGGCGCGAAGACCGAATCAATCGCGTCCTCGACCGCTGCGAGCCATCCGACTTCATCCGCGACGCTGGTCATAGGTAGTGCTTGGTTAATTGCCATTCATCTAAACAACCGCAAATCAGGCTGTGTTTGCAATCACAGATGCCTCAAATAGCATATTTGTCACCAAAACGTAACGTGATTCACAGTTATTCCTCAGTTCCACGTGTATGGGGAGGATTTTGGTCGCACTGCTGGGATAATCGCTCCATGTCCAAGACCCGAGCACAGATCGCCAGGAAGCATGGACCCGCCGCTGCGGGTGATCCCAATGCAACTCCAGCCGTTGTTCCACCCCGCAGCAACGGAAACATGCTCCTGATCGCCGCCGCTGCCACGGCCGTCCTCCTCTTCGGGTACTACCACCTCCTTGCCCTGGGCCAGATGAACCAGCTCGCCGATGGACTGACAATGCCGGACATGATGTTCGGTGGCTACGGATCAGGCTACGTCGCGGACTTGCAGGCGGCCATGGACGACGACGCCCGCGGCCAACTCAGCTACCTCCACAAGACTGCGGGAACCTTGTTCCCGCTCATCTTCGGCATTGCCTGGCTACTCCTGATCCAGCTGAACGTAGATCGCCGCTGGCTGCGCTGGGTACTCTGGGGTCCGCCGCTGCTGTTCGCCGTGGTGGATCTGTGGGAAAACGTGGCCATCGATTCACTGCTGGCCGCAGGGGCGCCCGACGACGGGCAGGTCACCCTCGCCTCGGCGCTCACGATAGCGCGCTGGTTACTGCTGGGCTTGTCCTGTGTCGCGGGCCTGCTGGCTGTGCTGCTCCCGGCCGGCGTGCGCGGCAAGGTTCTCGCACCGCCCCCCACCTAGGCTGGGGCACTGCCGGAAAGCAGGTAAGCTGATACCGCTGTACCCGCCTCTGTAGCTCAGTAGGATAGAGCGTCCCTCTCCTAAAGGGAAGGTCGTCGGTTCGATTCCGGCCAGGGGCACCAACGTGACGGGTGGCCATGAGTAAATTTGCACCGCATCGCCTCGGCTCCGCCGACACGCTCCTCGGCTACCTCAGGGGAGCCTGGTCAGTTGACCGCACCCTGCAAGACCTCACCTCCGGTCTGACCGGTACCTTCAGCGGCACTGCTGCCTTCACTCCCGACGACGGCGGTGCCCTGCACCACGGCGAGCACGGCACCCTGATCTGGGCCGGATCCCCACCCACACCTGCGACCCGCGAACTGCTCTGGCGACAAGCCGGGGGGCCACAGTCTGCGGAGGTGCTCTTCCCGGACGGCCGTTTCTTCCACGCCCTTGACCTCTCTACGGGCCAGGACTCGCCGGTGCACCCCTGCTCCCCCGACGTCTACCGGGGGGAGTTCCTTCTGGTGGATCAGGATCACTGGCAGTATCACTGGCGGGTCAGCGGCCCGGAGAAGGATCTGACGTTGATAACGCGCCTAATCCGGACGGCTAGCCGCACCTAGACGACGTCGGCGAGCAGACCCTGGTCGAGAATGCGGCCCTGCCCCATCAGTACCCACGCGCGTTGCAGCATTCCCACAGCCTGATCAGTATCCTCGATCGAATAACTGAAGGGGAGACGCAGAAACCGCTCGAAAGCACCGTCCATACCGAACCGTGGACCTGCCCCAAGTAGGAGCCCTTCCTGCCGTGCTGCGAGTGCCAGCTGCGAGCTGACACTTCGACCGAGGTTCACCCACAGCGAGAGTCCACCCGCGGTAGCTGGCACCGTCCAGTCGGGGATCTTGTCACGGAGTGCAGCCATCAGGTGGTCCCGCCCCGCACGGATCTGCTTCTGCCGATCCGCGAGAATCTGATCGTAGCTACCCAAAAGATCCGAGGCGATCAGCTGTTCAAGAATGGGAGTCCCCAAGTCGGAGGCTGACCGTGCGCGGGCGAGTTGCTCAATGAGCGGAGCCTCTGCCCTGATCCAGCCGATCCGTAAGCCACCCCAAATGGTCTTACCAATGGATCCGATCAGGACCGCCAGCCCGTAGGCAGCCAGTGGGAGAGGGACTTCCAGAGGGTCAATCGCCAGCTCTGCCATGGTCTCATCCGCGATCACCACTGTCCCCTGACGTTGCGCCGCAGCAAGGAGTCTGACCCGTTGCTCCGCACCCATAACCCGACCGGTCGGGTTATGGAAATCGGGCATGAGGTAGGCGATGGCCGGACTCGTTCGCCGGAACGCCTGCTGCAGGGCGTCATCGTCCCACCCCGCCTCGGTGCTGACGTTAACCGGCACCAGGCGTCGCCCGGCAGCCCGGATCGCCTCATAGGCGTGCGGATAGCTGGGTGATTCGACGATGGCGGTGTCGCTACGATCCATCAGGTGGCGGGTAAGCAGGGAAATGGCGTGCTGGGCGCCCATCGTGATCAGTATCTGCTCAGGCTCCGTCGGTAACCCGCGTTTCCGGTAGCGGGCCGCGACGGCTTCACGCAGTTGAGGCAGACCGACAGAGTCGTAGCCGGAGCCGCCGAGGTAGTGCTGCAGGTCCCGAGCGGCCCGCAGGGCTGCGTCGGCGAGGAGCGGAGTCGCGGGCATCGCGGCCTTGCTGAAGTCCAGCAGCCCACCGCCGCCACTGTCGGCCACCCCACCCTGCGCCCCGGGCAATCGAGCGACGCTGCCTGATCCTCGGGCACTACTCAGGTAGCCGGAATCACGCAATCGAGAATAGGTTGACGACACGGTGGTCCGACTCACCGCCAACCGCGCCGCAAGTTCACGTTCTGCCGGCAGCCGGGCACCCACGGGGATCCGGCCATCGAGCACCAGCAGCCGAATCCGGTCGGCCAGCGCAATATAAGCAGCTGCCCCGGTCCGCCATTCCGTCAGCAACAAGTCCAATCTTGCCGCCGATATCACTTGCATCGGACCAGTTTAGATCAATTGGCTTCTTGTGAGAAGGCCAATAACGGTATTGACTGGTTCGTATGAGCCATCTCCTCCTCCGACGTATCCCCCAGCTCCTGATTGGCCTGTTCTGTTATGGCTTTGCCATCGCCATGATGATCCAGGCCGGGATCGGGGTGTCACCGTGGGACGTCCTCGGTCAGGGCGTCGCACTGCAGTCGGGGCTGCCCTTCGGCATCGCCACCAACATTATTGGACTACTGGTACTGCTGCTCTGGATTCCTATTCGGCAAAAGCCGGGCATCGGCACGGTGCTCAATGTGGCCCTGGTTGGTCCCAGCGCCGAAGTGGGCCTGGCCATACTTCCGATGCCGACCGAACTGTGGGCACAGATCCTGCTGTTCGCCGGTGGACTTACCCTTCTGGCGCTCGCCACCGGACTGTACATCGGCGCACGGATGGGCCCCGGCCCGCGGGACGGGCTGATGACCGGGATCAACCGGAAGTGGGGCTGGAAGATCTGGAAGGTCCGCACCGTGATCGAGCTGTCAGTTTTGGCCATCGGATGGGTCCTTGGCGGCACCGTCGGGCTCGGAACTGTCGCCTTTGCCCTCCTCATAGGGCCAATGGTCAACGCAGCGCTCCCGTTGCTTCACATCCCGGACCCGCGTCCCCGCGGTGGCGCGGCAGGCACTGCCGCAACCGCCACCTGACCCGGCCCGCAGGGAATTACACCCCCGGCGCCACGTTCTTCCGAACCGCGAACTGGGTGCGGTGCAGCTCCGCATACCGACCTCCGCGCTCCAGCAGTTCGTCATGGTTTCCGCGTTCCGCAATCTGGCCGTCCTCGATCACCAGGATCTGGTCCGCGGTGCGGATGGTCGAGAGCCGGTGGGCAATGACGATGGCGGTTCGCCCCTCCAGCGCTTCACTGAGCGCCGCCTGCACTGCTGCCTCGGATGTGGAGTCGAGGGCCGCCGTCGCCTCGTCAAGGATGACCACGCGCGGCTGGGCGAGCAGGAGGCGGGCGATCGTCATCCGCTGACGCTCACCGCCGGAAAGCCGGTAGCCCCGTTCTCCCACCATGGTGTCCAGCTGGTCAGGAAGGGACCGGATCAGCGACTCCAACCGGGCCCGCCGGATGGCATCCCAGATCTCATCCGTCGTGGCTCCGGGCCGGGCCAACAGCAGGTTGGATTTGATGGTTTCGTGGAAGAGGTGGCCGTCCTGGGTGACCATGCCCATGGTGTGCCGGAGCGATTCGAACGTCACGTCCCGGACATCGGTGCCAGCCAGGCGGACCGCACCACTGTCGACGTCGTATAGTCGCGCCAGCAGTTGGGCGATCGTCGACTTCCCGGCACCCGATGAACCCACCAGGGCGATCGTCTGTCCCGGCTCCACCCGGAACGACACCCCATGCAGCACCTCTTCGCCACCGCGGGTATCCAGGGTGGCCACCTCCTCCAATGAGGCGAGTGAGACCTTGTCCGCCGAGGGGTAGGCAAACCTGACGTCGTCGAACTCCACCGACACCGGGCCGTCGGGGATGGTACCGGCCTGCGGCTTTTCCTTGATCAGCGGGTCAAGGTCCAGGACCTCAAACACCCGCTCGAAGCTCACCAGCGCGCTCATGATCTCCACCCGGGCGTTCGCGAGGTTGGTCAAGGGTGCGTACAGGCGGGTCAGCAGCAGCGCAAGTGTCACCACCTCGCCGGTGTTCAACGCCCCGCCGAGGGCGAGGGCACCACCCAGACCGTAGACCAGAGCAAGGGCGAGCGCCGATACCAGCATCAGCGCCGTGACGAAGACCCACTGCAGCATGGCCATGCGCACACCGATGTCGCGGACCCGCGCTGCACGTACAACGAACTCGTGCGATTCCTCCTGCGGGCGGCCGAACAGCTTGACCAGGGTGGCGCCGGGGGCCGAGAAGCGCTCGGTCATCTGCGTGCTCATGGCCGAGTTGTGGTCGGCTGCTTCGCGGCGCAGGGCAGCGAGGCGGTTGCCCATCCGGCGGGCCGGGAGCAGGAAGATCGGCAGCATCACCATGGCCAGCACCGTGACCAGCACCGACGTCGTCAGCATCACTACCAGGGTCAGCACCAGGGCCACGATGTTGCTGACCACGCCGGAAAGGGTGCCACTGAAGGCTTGCTGTGCCCCGATCACGTCGTTATTCAGCCTGCTGACCAGGGCGCCAGTCCTGGTGCGGGTGAAAAACGCTATCGGCATTTTCTGCACATGATCGAACACCCGGGTGCGCAGGTCGAGGATGACCCCCTCACCGATGCGGGAGGAGTACCAGCGGGTGGCCATGCTCACCACTGCGTCGGCAACCGCCACCAGCGCGATGACGACGGCGAGCCACACCACCGTCTCCAGACCGGTTCCAGCGATGATCTCGTTGACCACCTGCCCGGCGAGGACCGGTGTCGCTACGGCAAGGAATGCCGAGACCACCGACAGCGCAATGAAGAAGATCAGTGTGGTCCGGTAGGGCACAGCGAACGCGAGGATCCGCTTTAGCGTTTCCTTCGAGAATTTGTTGTTGCTGTCCTTGGCAGTGGAAATCCGGTAAAGGGAGTTCCAGGCAGCGCCTTCCATGCTCATGTACTAGCCTCCATTGCTCAGGTCTTCAGCTTATGCCCGCAACCCCGGCGGTGCGGGGCGCGGGGGTCGCGGGGTCGGCTGGATCACACGGGTCCGGGGAACTAATTTCGCTGAGGGCTTTGTTGCACTATGTGGCTCCCCGCGTTGTGCCCCGCAACCCGGCACTGTACAACGGCAGAAGACCTCTCACCACCACTCAGTCATTAAGGACCCGCAATGAAGACCCGTCGATTTTCAATCCTTGGCGCAGCCGCTGCTCTTACCCTCGCCCTCGCCGCCTGCGGCGGCGGGGAACCATCCTCCGGGGGGTCCACCGACAACGCCGCGTCCGCAGGCCCCACCACGCTCCAGGAAATCCAGGACGCGGGAGTCATCACCGTCGGCACCGAAGGCACCTACCGTCCCTTCACCTTTCACGAGGACGGCGCCGGTGACCTGACCGGGTTCGACGTCGAAGTGATCACCGCCGTCGCCGCTGAACTCGGTGTTGAGGCGCAGTTCGAGGAAACCCAGTGGGATGCCATCTTCGCCGGCCTCGATGCCGGCCGGTTCGACGTCATCGCCAACCAGGTGTCCATCACCGAGGAACGGCTCGAAACCTACGACTTTTCGGACCCGTACACGGTGAGCACCGGCGTCATCGTGACCACCGCCGACAACACCGAGATCACCTCCTTTGAGGACCTTGAGGGCAAGACCACTGCCCAGTCGCTGACCAGCAACTGGCACGCGCTCGCGCAGGAAAGCGGCGCCGAGATCGAGGCAGTGGAAGGGTGGGCGCAGTCGGTGGCGCTGCTGGAGCAGGGACGGGTCGACGCCACGATCAACGACACACTGACCTACCTGGACTACCAGCAGACCAACCCCACCGATGCGATCAAGATTGCCGCCGAGACCGATGAGGAGTCGCTGAGCGCCTTCGCCTTCACCAAGGGCAGCGACGACCTGATTGCCGCCGTCGACGAGGCGCTCGCCTCTCTGCGCGCAGACGGTACGCTTGCCGAGATCTCGGAGAAGTACTTCGGCTCCGACGTCACCGGATAGCACCGGCTAGGTACACGGAGGAACACCATCGACTGGACACTGTTCTGGGATTCGCTCGGCCCGCTGGTCCTGGCTGGGCTGACAGGCACCATCCCACTGTCCCTGGCGTCGTTTGTCCTCGGCCTGCTCCTGGCGCTGCTCATCGCGCTAATGCGGTTGAGCAGCAACCGGTTCGCGTCGGGAGTGGCCAGGACGTACGTGTCGATCATCAGGGGTACCCCCCTGTTGGTGCAGCTGTTTGTGATTTTCTATGGGCTGCCGTCGATCGGCGTAGTGATTGATCCCTGGCCGAGCGCCATCATCGCGTTCTCCCTGAATGTGGCGGGCTACGCGGCCGAGATTATCCGCGCAGCGATCCTGTCGGTGCCCAAAGGCCAGTGGGAGGCGGGGCACACCATCGGGATGTCACGCACCCGCACGATGCGCCGCATCATTCTGCCCCAGGCCGCCCGCGTCTCGGTACCGCCGCTGTCCAACACCTTTATCAGCCTGGTGAAGGACACCTCCCTGGCGTCCCTGATCCTGGTGACCGAGCTGTTCCGGCAGGCGGAGGAGATCGCCGCGTTCAGCCAGCAATTCATGATGTTGTATCTGGAGGCCGCACTGGTCTACTGGGTGTTCTGCCTCGTCCTTTCCAGCGGGCAGTCCTACCTGGAGAAGAGGTTGGATCGCTATGTCGCACACTGAACCCACCAGCGCCGCCGGCCAGCAGGGCAACCTGCTGACGGTCACCGGCCTGAGCAAGGCCTTCGGCGAGAACGTGGTGCTGAAGTCGATTGACCTTGCCGTCCAGCCGGGGCGGGTGACGGCGCTGATCGGCCCGTCCGGCTCCGGCAAAACCACTGTGCTGAGGTGCCTCAACGGGCTTGAGACCCCCGACGGCGGTGTGGTCTCGATCTCGAACGGCCCCGCATTGAACTTCGGCGGCAAGGTCAAGGCGAAGGACCTGTCGGCGCTGCGTGACCAAAGCGCCATGGTTTTTCAGCACTACAACCTGTTTCCCCACCTGACCGTCCTCGAGAATGTGATCGAGGGACCGGTGCAGGTGAAGAAAACCCGCCGGGCCGACGCCATCCGGGACGCCGAGTCGCTGCTGGCACGGGTGGGACTGGCCGACAAGAAAGACCAGTACCCGTTCGAGCTCTCCGGCGGACAGCAACAGCGGGTGGGTATTGTCCGCGCCCTGGCTCTCAAACCCGCGCTACTGCTGTTCGACGAGCCCACCTCGGCGCTCGACCCCGAGTTGGTGGGTGAGGTGCTGACGGTGATTAAGGAACTCGCCGACGAACGGTGGACTATGGTAATCGTCACCCATGAGCTCGCCTTCGCCCGCGAAGTCGCCGATGAGGTGGTCTTCATGGATGGCGGCGTGGTGATTGAACGCGGGCACCCCGACACTGTCCTCCGCGATCCTCAGCAGGAGCGCACCAAACGATTTGTGCAGCGCCTCCTTCACCCGTTCTGACCCGATTTTGTTGCCGTCCCCGTCAGGAGATCGAGTATGTCCCACCCCACCGCTGCCCAACAGGACCATGTCCAGCAGTGGCGCAGCTTCCGCGAGCGCCGGGACGCTTCCCTGGCCGTAGGGCATGGCTGGCTGACCCTCACTTCTTTACAATGGCTCCCGGACCAGCCCGCACCCCTTGACCTGGTGCCAGGGCGCTGGAGCGCCAGCGAGCCTGGCACCGGTCCGGGAGCCACCCTCACTGCTGCGGGACGGGACGGGTTGACGATGGCCAGCACCGGCCTGCCTGTCGACGGAACAGTCACTCTGGCATTGGTCGACGGTGATTCCGTCAACTGGGTGCGGCATCGCGACACCGTGGTTGAACTCGCAGTCCGCGGCAACCGCTACGTGGTGCGCACGCGAGACAACACTTCGCCCACGTACACCGGGTTCGACGGCGTACCGGTCTACGAGTACAACTCCGGCGCCGTCATTGAGGGCAGGTACCTGCCCTACCCGACGCCCCGTGAGACGCCGATCCTCACCGCCCACCCCGCGGTCCCTGACATGATTCGGGCGGCCGGGACTGTTTCGTTTACCCTCGGCGGAGTTGCCCATACCCTCATCGTGGAGGAGCAGCAGGATGGGTCCCTGAAGCTAGCCTTCCACGACGAGACGAACAAACTGACCACCGCCGAGTGGCGCTTCCTCACCACCGATCGGGTGTCCCCCGGTGGGTTGGTCACCCTCGACTTCAACCGGTCGCTGAACTATCCGAGCGCGTTCACTCCGTTTGGCACCTGCCCCCGGCCACCTGCGGGAAACCGGCTCAGCGTCCCAGTGGAAGCCGGGGAACGGCTCCCCGCCTGACCCGGCCCGCCGTCGTCGTCGTCGTCGTCGCTGACCTGGCCCGCGCTGACCTGCTCCGGTGATCAACCTGGACATCGGTGGCCAACATTTCTCTCACCAATGTCCAGGTTGACCCGGCCTGTCCAGGTTGCTCACCACTACGGCGCCGCCACACCGAGCGCCCGGCGCACCAAAGGCAGCACCTCGGTGCCCAGCAGCTCAATCGACTCCAGCACCTGCGCCTGCGGCACAGAGGACCAGTCGAGCTGCAGGATGTGCCGGTCGTGTTGCATCTGTGAGTGGGCCAGCACGATCTTCTCCGCCACTTCCTCAGGGTTTCCCACAAACACAGCCCCCGAACGTGCGGCCTGCATGTTATAGGTGACCTCGCTGGGCATCGGGAAGCCCCGCTCCGATGAGATCCGCTTCATCGTGTCCAGCCAATACGGCTTGAAAGTGGGCTGCGCGTCCTTCTTCAGCACCAGCCCGACGCCGCTCAGACCCACCTTCAGCGTTGCGGGATCGTGCCCAGCGTTGGCAGCCGTCTCGCGGTACAGCTGCGCGTGCTGGGCGAAGTTCCCCACCGTTCCACCGAGCAACGCAAAAATTACGGGTGTGCCTAGCCGGGCGGCGCGCACCGACGACGCCGGTGTGCCTCCCGTGGCAATCCAGATGTCCAGCTGACCCGAGGTAGGCCGGGGCAGGATTAGTGCATCGTCCAACGCCGCCCGGAACTTTCCGCTCCAGGTGATGCGCTCCGCAGCGTCAAGCTGCAGCAGCAACCCGATCTTCTCCTCGTACAGCTCCTCGTAATCGCCAAGTTCCGCTCCGAAGAGTGGGTATGACTCGATGAAGGATCCCCGCCCGGCGGTCAGCTCGGCCCGGCCACCCGAGAGCAGGTCGAGGGTAGCGAACTGCTGGTACACCCGCACCGGGTCCTCGGTGCTCAAAACGGTCACCGCCGAGCCGACATGGATAGAGGTGGTCTGCGCCGCCGCGGCGGCGAGCACGGGCACCACCGACGAGACCGCATAGTCCGGCCGATGGTGCTCACCGATGCCAAAATAGTCCAGTCCCACCTGGTCAGCGAGCCGGGCCCGCTCCAGCAGGTCTGCCATGCGTTGCTGCGGTGAGACCCGCTCCCCCGTCACCGGGTTGGGGTGAATATCGCCGAAGCTGTAGATGCCCAGTTCCATCGTGCGTGCAACCCCTGACGTCGGCTGGTTGGGTTAGGCGGCGATCCGCTGCGGGTGCGTGTAGCAGTTCAGTGACACGCCTCGACTGAAGCCCACCAGGGTGATGCCGGTGTCTTCGGCGAGGTCGGCAGCCAACGACGACGGCGCGCTGACCGCTGACAACACGGGTATCCCAGCGAGCTGCGCCTTCTGCACGAGTTCAAACGAGGCACGGCCTGATACCTGCAGGATGGTCCCCTTCAACGGCAGCATTCCTTCGCGCAACGCCCAGCCCACCACCTTGTCAACGGCGTTATGGCGGCCCACGTCCTCACGAAGGCATAACAATTCGCCCTCCCGGGTGAACAGCCCCGCCGCGTGCACGCCACCGGTCGAGTCGAACAGTTTCTGCGACTCCCGCAGCCGGTCGGGCAATCCGGCGAGCGCCGGGAGCGAGACCTGGGCGGCGTCGTCATGCACGTCGAAGCGCGAGGATTTACGCACCGCGTCGATTGAGGCGGTGCCGCAAATACCGCAGGAACTGGACGTGTACACGTGGCGTTCCATCGCAGTATCCGGCAGCACCACATCGGGCCTGAGCTGGGACTCCACCACGTTGAACGTTTGTTGTCCGGCATCATCCACCCCTGCGCAGTACCGGAGGCTGACCAGCTGTCCGGGCTCCCAGATGATGCCCTCGGACACCAGGAAACCAGCGACCAGGTCGAAGTCGTCCCCGGGTGTGCGCATGGTCACGGAGAAGGACCGGGAGCCTAGCCGAATCTCCAACGGTTCCTCGCCCGCGAGGATATCCTCGCGTCGGCTGGTCCCATTTTCTGTTGCGCCAACACGGAATCGGGTAATTTGGCGGCGCTGACTCACGCGCTTTTTCAATTTGCACTCCTGCCATTGTCTTAGGATGAGACTAGTGGACTTCTGACCCGAGGATGTGATGGCGATGGCGACTCGTGCGCCCAAAGATGGAATTAACGAAGCCGAGATTAAGGTCGGCAAGCCGAAGAGACAGGCGGTGGGACTTCCCGCCGTCCTCAACTCCCTGAAAATTTCTCTGGACCAGATGGGTCCGGTACGCAGCGCGCAGACCCTGCTGGCGGTCAACCAGGTCAAGGGATTCGACTGCATGGGCTGTGCCTGGCCCGAGGGTGACAAAAGACATACTGCGGAGTTCTGCGAAAACGGCGCCAAGGCTGTCGCCGAAGAAGCGACCCGCCGCACCGTGACGCCGTCGTTCTTCGAAAAGTATTCAATTGAACAGCTCAACGAGCGTGACGAGTACTGGCTCGGTCAGCAGGGGCGTATTACCCACCCGATGCTCCTGGACGAAGGCGGCACCCATTACCGTCCGGTGTCCTGGGACACGGCGTACGACATCATCGTCGAGGAGCTCGCTGCGCTCGACAGTCCCGACGAGGCAGTGTTCTACACCTCGGGGCGAACCTCCAACGAGGCGGCGTTCCTGTACCAGTTGATGGTGCGCGGTATCGGCACCAACAACCTCCCTGACTGCTCCAACATGTGCCACGAGTCCTCGGGCTCCGCGCTGACCCAGACCATCGGCATTGGCAAGGGGACCGTCTCCCTGGAGGACGTCGACAAGGCCCCGCTGATCCTCGTGGCCGGCCAGAACCCGGGCACCAACCACCCGCGCATGCTCACCTCGCTGGAGAAGGCCAAGAAGAACGGCGGCCAGATCGTTGCGATCAACCCGCTGCCTGAGGCCGGGTTGCTGCGCTTCGAGAATCCGCAGAAGATCTCCGGAATCCTCGGCACCAAGTTCGGCGGCGGCACCCAGCTCGCCGACGACTTCCTGCAGATCCGCCTCGGCGGGGACCAGGCCCTCTTCCAGGGTCTCGGCAAGTACCTGCTGGAGCAGGAGGAGAAGACCGGGGCGGTCTTCGATCACGAGTTCATCAAGGAGCACACCTCCGGCCTGGAGGAGTACCTGCAGGAGCTCCGTGAGGTCTCCTGGGACGAAATTGTCGAGGCCAGCGGGATCCCACAGTCGCAGATCACTTCGGTGGGCGACCGGATGATCGCTTCTCCCGGCACCGTGGTGTGCTGGGCGATGGGTTTGACCCAGCACAAGCACTCCGTGGCAACGCTGCGCGATGTGGTCAACGTGCTGCTGCTGCAGGGCAACATCGGCAAGCCGGGCGCTGGCGTTTGCCCAGTGCGCGGCCATTCCAACGTGCAGGGCGACCGCACCATGGGTATTTTCGAGCGGATGCCCGACGGATTCCACGACTCCCTGGACTCCCACTTCAGCTTCACTTCGCCCCGGAAACACGGCTTCGACGTTGTCGCAGCCATCCGATCAATGCGCGACGGCGGGGCTAAGGTCTTCATGGCGATGGGCGGCAACTTTGTCCGGGCCACGCCCGACTCGGACGTTACCGACAGGGCGCTGCGCAGTACGCGTCTGACGGTGCAGGTATCCACGAAGATGAACCGCTCCCACCTGATCACCGGCCGCCGCGCCCTGATCCTCCCGGCCCTGGGCCGGACAGACAAGGACACCCAGGCCGGCGGGGACCAGCGCGTCACCGTCGAAGACTCGATGAGCGCTGTCCACGCGTCGCGCGGGCGGCTTCGCCCACCGGGGCCGGATGTGCGCTCGGAGATCGCGATTGTGTGTGAGCTCAGTGACCGGCTGTTCGCCCGGCCGGAAAGCCCGTTCCGCGACAACGCCCCTCAGCTCGACTGGGTTGCCGCGCAGGCTGACTACTCGGTGATCCGGAACCACATCGAAGCAGTCATCCCGGGCTTCGAGAACTACAACACCCGGATCGAGACCGGCGGCTTTGTGCTGCCGAACGGACCCCGTGATGGCCGGAAGTTCACCACTCCGTCCGGTAAGGCAGTCTTCACCGGCAACACCCTTGAGTATCCGAAGATCCCCGAGGGCAGGCTCCTGCTGCAGACGCTGCGGTCGCACGACCAGTACAACACCACCATCTACGGCAAGGATGACCGCTACCGCGGCATCCACGGCGGACGGCGTGTAGTACTGGTCCACGAAGATGATCTGGCCGAGGCTGGAATCGCTGAAGGGGAAATAGTGCACCTGGTGTCCCAGTTCTCCGACGGTGTGGAACGGCGGGCCGAGAACTTCAGGGCCGTCACCTACCCCACACCGCGGGGCTGCGCCGCCGCGTACTACCCGGAAACCAACGTCCTGGTCCCGTTGGACTCAACAGCCGACGTCAGCGGCACTCCAACCTCCAAGTCGGTCATTATCCGCCTCGAAAAGATCGCCTGAACTGGATCCGAGCTGATTTAGACACACTGAAGCCCCCGCTCAGACGAACGGGGGCTTCAGTGTGTGCGGAGCAGCACTAGCTGATCCAGGGCAGCTTCAGCGCCTGCAGTCGGTCTCCGGCAACACACCCCTCGGCTGGCACCACCATCACCCCGCTCGCGGCAGCCAGGCCGCGGAGCATGCCCGAGCGTTGGTGTGTTGCGGCGACAGCCCTGCCTGAGTCCAGCCGGTACGGCACCAAGCGACTCCGTCCTGGGAGCTCGTCGAAGTCCTCCCCCACCGTTGTATCCTCGGTATCGGGGAACGGGGCGCCGCGCAGCCCCGCCAGTAGTGGCCCGACCACAGTGAACATAGCCATCATTGCCGCCAGCGGGTTGCCGGGCAGGCCCACCAGGAAACGTCCATCTTTGAGCCGGGCAAGCAGCGTCGGGTGTCCAGGGCGCATGGCGATGCCGTCAATGATGAACTCCGCCTCAAGAGTTTCCAGGGCACGCCTGATGTGATCTGCCGACGAGCTGCCCGTACCGCCGGTGGTGATCAGGACGTCGCCGGAAGCGCGGGCCAGCGACAGCTCGTCGAGGGCCTCGGCGCTGATGGCGGCGACGACGTCGTCGAGATCGTCCTTGGCGCGGCCCGCGGTGTCAACATGCCCGCCCATCATCTGGACGAGGCCCGGGAGTTGCGGTCCGAAGGTGTCGCGGACCTGCCCCGGCTCGGGCAGACCCGCCTCAATGACCTCGTCTCCCGTGAGAAGCAGTGATACGCGGGGGGCACGCAGGACCGGGAGCGTGTCATAACCACAGACAGCGGCGAGCGCGATCTGCGCCGGGTTTAACGTCACGCTGGCGGGGATGGTTTCGATTCCCTCGGGTGCCTCTTCCCCGGCGGGGCGAATGTGTTCCTGTGGTCGGGGCTCGTCGGGGCGCGCCCGGTCGTTGCGGTCCAGAATCTCACCCCGCACGGCCCCGTGCTCCATCCGCAGCACCCCGGTGGTTCCGTCAGGCACCACGCCTCCGGTGAGAATGAACGTCGCCTCCCCAGGGGACAGCGGCCCGGCACCCGAGTCGCGGTGTGGTGCGGGGCGCTGCCAGGAATGCTCTTCCTTTGGGGCGTGGCTGACCAGCTGCCAGGGCGGGTTGCCGCTGACCGCCCACCCGTCCATGGCCGACGAGGCGTAATGAGGAATGGCCTGCAAAGCCCGGACCGGTTCGGCAAGCGTCTGGCCCAGGGCCTCGGACAAGGGAACCGTCTGGTTCGCCAGCGGCGTTCCCGCGTGGTACGCCGCCCGGCGCGCCGCCTCCCAACCGAGGTTCCGTCCTGTGGGGCGGGTCGTTGTGGCGTCTGCGTCGTCTTGCGTTGTTTCACTAGCCGGGGACTCGTTCATGGGAGCTTCGCTCACGAGGCGTCGGTCGACACGGTCTCGACCGTGTCGCCAGTGGGACACTGCCGGCGCGCAGCCTCGATGGCCGACTCCATGGCCACGGCCTCAGTGGCCTGCTGGCTGCCCACCGCAAGACCTGCGGCGTAGCCCGCGATGAAGGTGGTCAACGGTGCGGCGGGCCGCACAATCGAGTGCGCCGCATCCCCGGCGAGGGACAGGATGGCATCGATGTCGATGGTGGTGCCCTCAAGCTCGAAGGCCGCAATCAACTGGGCGCTCCACTCCTGAAGGATCTGGTCCTGCTTTTTCATCGCTGCTCCTGAAATTTAGGTCGGTGCCGTGCCTGAGACACCGAGTGATTGGGCATCGGCCCAGGTGTCCACGTCCGCTGTGCTTCCCGGCGGAACGTCAATTGCTCTCCATTGCACCCTAGCAAGGAGTGCCTTCATCGATAGATTCTGGGTCCCCCCGCTGGTCTGGACCGCCGCGACGGCGGTCCGCAGGCTGGCCAGCCGGTACACCGCGGCCAGCGGCTGGTCCCGCCCCCCGTCGTGGGCCACCACCGAGGACTCAGGACGCTTCGCTGCCGCTGCCAGCAGTGCGGGAATGGCAGGGGCGATTCGCGGCATGTCGCAGGCGAGGACCAGAACCCACGGGGTGACGTCGCCACGCAGGTGGTCGACGGCAGCGGCCAACGCGGCGGCCGGCCCGCCGAACGGCGGGGACTCACGGAGGAACTCGCAGTCCAGGGGCAGCGGGGTGCCCGCTGCGGGGCGCCCATGGAACGCTTCGTCGTCGGGCCCCACCACGACGATGCGGTGTGCGGCTGCAGCGGCCTCACAAGTGAGGCTCAGGAGCGTGCGCCCTTTGACCTGCAGATACGCCTTGGGGACGCCACCGAGGCGCGACGACCTCCCCCCGGACAGCACGACCGCATTGAAGTCGAGGGGTGCTGTAGGGCTCAAGCGGCGGACTCCGACCGGAGGAACGCACTCCATTGCGGTGCGGGCTTCTCAATTTCGCGGATCTGCCACGACGCGCCGCGCGGTGGCTGGGGGGTGACCAGCAGGTGCCAGCCTAGGGCGGCAAGAGTCTTGTCGCTCTTGTCATTGTTACACCGGAGGCAGCATGCCACCAGGTTCTCCCAACTGGAGGCGCCGCCGCGGGAGCGCGGGAAGACATGATCGATAGTCGAGGCACTCTTCCCGCAATAGGCGCACTGGTGGTTGTCGCGCCGCAGCACTCCCCGGCGGGTGACCATCACGCTGTGGCGGTAGGGGATCTTCACGTAGCGGTTCAGCAGGATGACCGAGGGCCGACCCAGAACGTCGGTAGGTCCGACCACCGGGTCCTCCCCTTCCGCGACCACACTCGCCTTTCCCGCCAGCACAAGCACCAGCGCCCGGCGGAAGGTCACTACCGCCAGTGGCTCATATCCAGCATTCAGAACGAGAGTGCGCATGCACATTCCTCTTTGCCGACTTCGGGCCTGCGTCCCTGTGGTCCGGGAGAACAGGACGACAACTGACTTATTCAGAGTAAGAGTAGTTCGGCGGACGCCCGGTTTGCTAATCCACCGACCAGGGACAGTGCGTGGCGTCGGCGGACCACGGTGGGCCAGCATCAGGTTTATACGCGAGGAGGACCCGGGGATCGAAATCCTCGGGTCCTCCAGGCTGAAGCGTTGTGTGTCTTAGCCGCCAACGCGGATGTAGACGGGACCTGAGCCCAGGTCAGCTGGTGCAACAACTGTCTGGTTGCCGTTAAATCCCCCGTGGACGGCCTGGCCACCACCAATGTAAACGGCGATGTGAGCCACTCCGGCGCCACCATCCGCATAGTAAAGTAAGTCGCCCGGAATAGCTTCGCCAGCGCTGACGGTGCGTCCGAGGGACAGGTAACCGGCTGGCCAGCCGTGGAAGTTGATCCCTGCGGCTGCGAGGGCGTTGCTGACGAGGCGGGTGCAGTCCTGGGTGACCCCAAGCTGTCCCTGCGCTGCAGCAGCGATGGTGGCAGCTACCCCGGAGGAAGCGGCTGGCTTTTGCTGTGCGGCCGGAGCCTCGGCTGCTGGCGCAGACTGAGCGGGTACAACCTGAGCGGGCACTGCCTGAGCGGGCGCTACCTGGGTGGGCGCTGCCTGCTTCAGTTCTGCAACAGGTGTGACGGGTGTTGGTTCAACGGGTGCTACTTCGGCGGCCGGGGCCACGACGGGAGCTTCGGCTACCTCGGCGACGGTTTCCACCTGTGCGGTCACTGTGGGGGCTTCGACGATGGTCGGAGCCGCAACGGCCTTGACCGGGGTGCGGTTGAAGGCGATCTCGGCGTCCGCTGGTGCCTCGACAACTGCTGGTGCTGCCTGAATCTCCAACGCCGAGGCGAGGGCGACGCGTTCCACCGACTCGAGCGAAAGGTCGGCGGCGTTGGCCGACACCCCGCCAGTCAGAACAAGGCCGGATGCTGCGGCGATGACGGCAGCCTGCCGACCCATGCCACCGGCGTTTTCGGTGACTGCCTTGGCCAGGGCCGAGAAATTGGTGGTCTGGCGTCTATCGGCGCGGTGACGTGCAATAGCGGCGCGTGTTGTCATTCTGAGATTCTCCAGTTTGATTCTTGGGCTTTAGCGGACACGGAAGCTTTAGCGGACACGGACGAAACTGGAGCCAGCGAGGTCAGCTAACGGGTGCAAAATGGTCGCGTTGACCCCGTTCATTCCGCTGCTGATGACTTGTCCGTTGCCGACGTAAATCGCAACGTGTCCCGGGCGGATGACGAGGTCCCCTGGCTGAGGCGAACCGACCACGTCGCCGTACGCATAGAACTGCTCGGGCCCCAGGTCACCGACCGTCTTACCAACCGAACGCAAGGCCACCTCGACGAGAACCGTGCAATCCTGCACTGCGCCGATCTGCGAGTAGGCACTAGCTACGAGAGCCGCACCGATACCACTCGAAGAAACACTGGCGGGCTGTGGCTTCGGGGCCACCTCTTTAGCGGCAGGCTCCGGAGCCGCAACGGCTGGAGCAGGCGCGGCGGCTGCAGGCGTTGCGGCGGCTGCAGGCGTTGCGGCGGGACCCTGCGCCGGTGCTGTAGCGGGACCCTGCGCCGGTGCTGTAGCGGGACCCTGCGCCGGTGCTGATTCCTGAACGGCGGGCTCGACGACGGCGGTCGGAGCGAGGACCTCAGCTACAGGCGCGACGGCGTCGGCCTGGACCTCAACTACTGGTGCGATTTCCACCACAGCGGGCGTTGCCGTGACGGCGGTGCGCTCGAAGGTGATGTCTGCGGTGGCGGCCGCGCTAACGGAGTCAGCGGTAACCGCAACGGGATTCAAGGGGGTGGAGAGTGCAACGCGCTCAGACTGGCCGATCCCGTGGGCTGGCAGTCCGGCTGTCAGGACCAGTCCCGAAGCTGCGACGATGACCGCGGCCTGGCGGCCTACTGATCCAGCGTTCGACGAGACAGCGCTGGAGATGGCTGTCAAGGGGCTGGTGTGCGTGCGGACGGCCCGGTGGCGGCCCAGAGAAGAGCTAGTTGACACGTTTGATTGCCTCTCCCAATTGCCTGCGAGGTGAGCTGTCGGATTCGGATGGGAGTCACCCGGCCACATGATTTCCTACTGGAAACACGCGACTTAACCCCAAGGATTTCCTGCGAAATCCAGTAATTGGTTCCCCCGCCTCTGCCATGCGAATTGTGCGATCGGACCCCGGGCAGTGGCAGAGCTAGGCGATCTGCTCGGGAGTGCCAAATTGACTAGAATTTGGCACGAGGTTGACGGTACATCAGATTGATCACAATGTCACATTCCGGTCACGGAACGATATGTCCTTGGTTACAGCCAGCCCATGGGGTCCACTGTTTGACCGTCAACCATCACCTCGAAGTGCAGGTGGCAACCGGTTGACGCGCCGGTACTGCCGCTCTGTGCGACCACCTGAGCGCGGTCAACTTTCTGCCCCTCATTGACGCTACTGAGGGAAAGATGGTTATAGGAGGATTCGAGCCCGTTGCCGTGGTCGATGACTACACGGTTCCCGCCGCCATAGGGGTGCCACCCAGCAAAGGTGACGGTGCCGGCCGCTGCGGCGAAGACTTCAGAACCGCAGGAGCTGCTGAAGTCCTGTCCGGAATGCAGCTCGCCGCTCATCCCTGTGATCGGACTTACCCGGTAGCCGAAGGGTGAGGTGAGGACCAGCTCTTTCATTGGCGCTGACAGGGACCCTCGGGCCGCGGCCGGCACGGCGGTCGATCCTGCGGCGGTCATGATCTCACTGAGCTTGACGTCGGCATCGAACGTGCTCTGCAGCGCGGTGCGACTGAAGTCGACCGGAGCAGCGGCCGGGACCTTGATGTCGCGGGGTACTGCCGTTTCGATGACGGCGGCGGCAGCGCCGGCGGCGTCCGGCATGTCCTCGGCCGGAATGGATGCGGCGGTGGTGGGCAACGCGATGGTCAGCACCAGGCCTGAGGCGGCGGCGGCGATCGCGATCTTCTGGCTCAGCCCGGTCACTGAGAGGTCGTTCCTGACGCGGGTGGCCCGACGTCGTCGATCGAGACGCTGGGCGTCTCGGGGACGCGCGGTAGGTACCGGGGCACCGGCACGGCGGCGTCCCGAAGCATGCTGCTTCGACAAAGGGTCCCTTTCGTATATGCCTGCGAAGTTAGCTGTCGGATTCGAGTCGGGAAGTAACTCGGCCCAGATCTGATCCGCTGACACGGCACCGGATCCGGGCTTCACCCCAAGGCGGCAGATCGGCCGCCGTCGATGGGTCCTCCGCCCCTGTCACGGGTTCTCAGCATCCTGATCCGCTGACAGGGTTAGGCGTGCGGATCAGGTAACGCTGATGTATCAACGCCAGTTTTCCATTATCCGCGACCAGACGCAAAAGAGATACGTTCGTTATCTTTTCCTGTGGATAACTTGCGGCAACAGTGCGCTTTACTACCTTAAGGCACTGTCGTGCTGACCGAGACAAATACGTGCGCGGCGACGTCGGGCGGCAGTTCGAGCGCCCCGTCGATCCCCTCGACCCGGACCGACACGTAATCGCCGACCGTCTGCGCGCTGATGACTGTTCCTGGCCGCAATCCGCCCTCATCAAGCTGCGAGAGCAACTCGGGATCCACCTGGATGGGCTCCGCCAGCCGGACAAGGGTGACCACCGACCCCGAGGGGTTGGTTCCGACTACTGAGAGGAGACTGCGCACACCGGCAGCGAAGTTTTCGGTCGGCGGGCCGCCCAGCGCTTCGAGCCCGGGGATGGGGTTGCCGTAGGGCGACTCGGTGGGCTTTCCCAGCAGCTCGTACAGGCGCTGTTCAACCCGTTCGCTCATCACATGCTCCCAGCGACACGCCTCCTCATGGACGTACGCCCAATCGAGACCGATCACATCGGAAAGCAGCCGTTCAGCGAGGCGGTGTTTACGCATCACACCGATGGCGCGACGTCGACCGAGGTCAGTGAATTCCAGGTGGCGGTCGCCGGAAACCACCACCAATCCATCACGCTCCATCCGGCCGATGGTCTGCGACACAGTCGGACCCGAATGGCGGAGCCGTTCGGCGATCCGGGCGCGGAGGGCAACTATGTTCTCCTCCTCCAGTTCCAGGATCGTCCGCAGATACATCTCAGTGGTATCGATGAGGTCCGTCATACGGTTCAGCTCCTAGGCACTGGTGCGGGATGGAACAGCGGGCAGCTTTCGCGGTGGGAACGCGGCACGTAACGCCAGCGCCGAACGTGAGTCCTACGCCTCCCAAGGTTAACTCATTTCCCGCTGGCCCGGGCAATCAGGCGTCGCCGTGCGCACCACGTGGTCTGTTCACAAATGCCAGCGGAGGCAGGCAGTGCGGCAGAATGAAACCCGTCCCACGTTGCGCGCTTACCCCTTGGAGAAACCATGAGCATTTCCCCGGACCACACGATCCCCGCTGGGCTCCTCCCCGCGGACGGGCGCTTCGGCGCTGGCCCCTCGAAGGTGCGCGATGAGCAACTGGAAGCACTCACCCAGGCCGGGCGTACCCTGCTGGGGACGTCCCACCGCCAGGCGCCGGTGCGCAATCTTGTCGGGTCCATCCGGGAGGGTCTGACCCAGCTGTTCAGCGCGCCGGATGGCTACGAAGTGATCCTGGGCGTCGGCGGGTCCACCGCGTTCTGGGATGTAGCCTCCTTCGGGTTGGTTGACACCAAGGCCCAGCACCTGTCCTTCGGCGAGTTTGGGTCGAAGTTCGCGTCAGCGACCAGCCGGGCCCCGTTCCTTGAAGCGTCGACGGTGATCACGTCGGCCCCTGGGACCCGACCCACACCGGTGGCGGAGGCCGGCGTCGACGTCTACGCCTGGCCGCAGAACGAGACATCCACCGGTGTCGCCGCTCCGGTCCATCGGGTGGATGGTGCCGCACCGGATGCGCTGGTCCTCATTGACGCGACCTCGGCCGCTGGCGGACTGGACGTTGACATCAGCGCTTCCGACGTCTACTACTTCGCGCCGCAGAAGAACTTCGCGTCCGACGGCGGTCTGTGGCTGGGCATGTTCTCCCCCGCCGCGCTGGAACGCGCGGAGCGGATCGCTGCGAGCGGCCGTTGGGTCCCCGATTTCCTGAGCCTCAGGACGGCCATCGACAATTCCCTCCTGAACCAGACCTACAACACTCCGTCGCTGGCCACCCTGGTGACTCTCAACGCCCAGGTCGAGTGGCTGAACACCAGCGGCGGGCTAGGGTTCGCTGCTGCCCGGACGGCAGAGTCGGCGGGCAGGGTGTACCGGTGGGCCGAAGCGTCCGACGTCGCAACCCCTTTCGTGGCCCGCGTCGAGGACCGGTCCAATGTCATTACGACGATCGATTTCGACGAGTCGGTCGATGCAGCACTGCTGGCGAAGGTGCTGCGCGCCAACGGGATTGTCGACGTCGAACCGTACCGGAAACTGGGCCGCAACCAGTTGCGCATCGCCACGTTCGTTTCGATCGAACCGGACGACGTTTCGGCCCTGCTGACATGTATCGATCACGTCATCGGCGGCTGACCGAGCCGAACAACTTCACGGCTCGGTGACGGGGTCCCCAAAGTCGGTTTCGATCCGCAACCGACGTCGGGGTGCCCGGTCGTAGCGCAGTCGCAGGTGGTGGGCCCGCCAGGCCCAGATCGTCCCGGCGAGGGCCGCGATAATTCCCGCCGCGGCAGCGACGGCGAGGCTCCACCGCGGGCCGAAGGTGTTGGAGACCAGGCCGACGATCGGCGCACCCAGCGGAGTGCCGCCAAGGAAGATGGCGAAGTACAGGGCCATCACCCGACCACGCATCACCTGCTCGGTGGTGGTCTGGACGTAGGCGTTGGCGCTGGTCATCAGGGTGAGCGCGAACAGGCCCACGGGAACCAGGGCAAGACCGAACAGCCAGACGGTAGGTGCCAGCGCCGCCGCGGCACAGGCGACGCCGAACGCCGCCGCCGCCCCGTAGATGAACCGTAGCCTGGGCTTGCTGCGCCGTGCGGAGAGCAGCGCCCCGGCCACTGACCCCACAGCCAGCACCGAGGACAGCACCCCAAACACGCCCGCGCCACTGTCGAATTCGGTGCGGGCCATGGCCGCAATGTAGACGGCAAAGTTCAAGCCGAACGTACCCACGATGAAGATGGCGAGCAACACCATCATCAGGTCCGGCCGGTTGCGGACGTATCTGAAGCCCTCACGGATCCGGCCCTTGCCGGGCGGTGACTTTTCCAGGACCCGCAGCTCCGACCGTCTGATGGTCACCAGCACAAAGATCATGGCGCCGAAGGTCAGGGCGTTGATCATGAACACCCAGCCCGGGCCAACCGCGACGGTCAGCAATCCCGCCACCGCTGGGCCAACCATCCGTGCCCCGTTAAAGGAGGCGCTGTTCAGTGCGACGGCGTTGGGCAGGTAATCATCGCGGACCAGCTCCGAGACAAAGGTCTGACGGGCTGGCGCGTCAACAGCCGAGACAAACCCGAGGGCGAGGGCGAACGCGTAGACGTGCCACAGTTCGGCAACTCCCACGACCACCAGCAGGCCCAGCCCGACGCCCAGCGCCGCCATGGACAGTTGGGTGATAATGAGCAGCTTGCGCCGGTCCACCGAATCCGCGATCAGGCCGGCCCAAGGGGCAATGAGTAGCTGCGGCCCGAGCTGGAGTGCCATCACAATGCCCATGGCCGCGGCATCCTGATCGGTGAGGATGTCATACACCAGCCAGTCCTGGGCGGTGCGCTGCATCCAGGTGCCGATGTTGGAGACTAGGGCTCCGAAGAACCAGACCCGGTAGTTATGGATATGGAACGAGCGGAACATTCCCATTAGGTGAATGCCGCTCGTCGCGCTCCACGCCTACCGTGAGTCAACTGGTTATCCGCCTCCGGCAGCGTCGGGGGACTCTGATTCGTCCTTGGCGGAATCCTCGGGGCGCACCCGTTCCGCCCAGGGAACCCAGGGCGGTGAGAGCAGGGAGGTTTCCGACGGGAGCAGACCTACCTCGGAGATGGTGGGCTCCTTGCCGCGTGGCACCCGGGCCAGGGTGGCGAACCAATGCCAGCCGCCATAGCCGGGCAGATGGGCTTCGAACCGGTGGGTGACCACCCGTTCGGCGTCCGGGTATGCACCCACGTGGGCGCCGAGCTGTCCGGGCTCTGTCACCTGGCTGATGCCGTTCCGCGCGTACTCCACGGCGTCGGCCAGCACGGCGTCGGGCTTGGACGGCTTCCGGGGCGCGCGGCGCTTCACCGGAGCGGCGGCGGCTTCCTCCCGGACCTCGGCGTCGGCCGCCGGGGCACTGTTGAGTGCAGCATCGCCTGCCGTTGAAACAGGTGTGTGCGCGATAATTTCGAGGTCTGTGTCCACAGTGGGCCTACGCGTCCAGGTCGTCGGCAACCGCGCGGAGGACAGCTGCCACCTTGCCGGCGTGTGACTTGTCGGGGTACCTCCCACGGCGCAGGCCGTTGGAGACGTCGTCAAGCAACCTGATCAGATCTTCCGTGATGACCGCCATGTCGTCGGCGCTCTTGCGTGTTGACTTAGCAACTGACGGCGGGGCCTCAAGGATGCGGGCGGAGAGCGCCTGCTGTCCCTTACGCCCGGCGGCGACGCCGAATTCCATCTTGGTGCCGACCTTCACCTCGGTCACGCCGGCGGGCAACGCCGAGGCGTGAAGAAAGACCTCCTGGCCATCGTCGGTAGCCAAAAAACCAAATCCCTTTTCAGCGTCAAACCACTTGACCTTGCCAATAGGCACGTCGTTACCTCGTTCTGTCGGTGCTGCAACGGACCCCTGATACCCGTGCCGATCCTTGGGGAAGGATCCGGTGCCCATGGTTCGTGCGGCGGGCCGGCGTCTCGTCGGAGAAGTCTCTAACTCCCAAGAATATCCCCTGGCACAGCGTGCTCGGTGAAGGGGGCACTGTGTACGCTGTTAGCGTTATGGCGAATACCTCCCCACACCCCCTCCCAGACCATGCTTCCCGCACCCCGGGGCGGAATCTCCCACGGCTGGTCCTGATGGTGGCTGCAGTGGCGCTGGCCGGCGTCGGGCTGCTGTGCCTGGCCGCTGTACTGATCACTGCTTTCCTGCAGGGCACAGTGTGGCCGGGATTCGTCGCGGGCGCCTACGTGTGTCTCCCGGTTGCCTTCGTCCTCATGATGCTGATGGTGATCCTGGGTGTCCGGGCTCGCAAACGGGCCTGACCACCCTTTATCCCGGATGCTCTCGGCTGAATTGCCCGGGGTGCCTCAGCGGGCGGACGGGGTAACGTTGTCATAATGTCCGCTATCCGCGATCTAGCCACCGATTTGGCTGCCCGCAGCGACGCCCGGCTCCGTGACCTTCTCACGGCGCGCCCAGATCTGGTCCTCCCGCCAGTCCCCGATTTTGCGGCACTCGCCGCCCGCGCCTCGACCCGGGTCAGTGTGCAACGGGCATTGGAAAACCTCAGCGAACCCGAGCTTGACGTACTGACCGCCGTCCAGCTGTCCACTCACGCCGACACCGGGCAGAGCACCACCGCCGCCTGGCTCCGTTCGGAGATCAAGGGTGCAACGGTCAAGGTACTGGACGGGCTGCTTGCGCGTTTACATGCGCTAGCGCTGCTCCGGCGCGTACCAGCGCCCGCTGATGCTCCGGCGGCCGACCGGAACCGGCGTTTTTATCTTCCGGTGGCGTCCCTCGCCGAAGCCCTGGGACCCTACCCGGCAGGTCTGGGCAGGGAGCTCACACTGCTCGTGCGACTACTGCCCGATTACGCGAACCAGTTGCCTGCCGCCGTCGACAGGCTGCGTGACCTCGGTCTTCAGATCCCGGGCCTTGAGGTCTCGGGCCCTGAGACCCCGGGTCTACCGATCCAGCGGCCCAGTTCCACCGACGCCGCAACCGCAGCGCAAGCCCTGAACCGGGCGGTGTCTTCCCGTGCTGGCTGGGAGGCTCTCCTGGCGCTGGCGCCGGCGAGGACCAGCGATCTCCTGGGCAGGTTCAGCGTCTCTGCCATTGGTGCGTCACCGGCTAGCACAGCGGATGACTCCTCTCCCATTCAATGGCTGCTTCGGCATGGCCTTCTGGCTCGTCTTGACGCGAGCCATGTTGAACTGCCTCGCTCCGTGGGGCGGGCGGCCCGCGGCCACTTCATCATCGAACAGTTGCGGATCGATCCCCCCGCGCCCGAGTTGCACACCATCCGGAATAGCCTGCGGGACAACGCTGCCCACAGCGCCGTGGCGGAGACCCTGCGGCTGGTCACCGACCTCGTGGCAGCGGTCGATGCTTCACCCATCGCCACTTTGCGTTCCGGCGGGGCAGGGGTCAGGGAGATCCGGCGGATCGCCGAGTCGCTCCGGGTCGAGACTGACGAGGCAGCGTGGCTGGTGGAGCTCGGCGCCCTCGCGGGCCTGCTGGTGCTCGACGTGGATACCTCCCGTTGGCGGGTCGAACCGGGCACACTCTGGCTGACCCAGGACCGGGTGGAACAGTGGCATCGGCTGGTGACCTCGTGGCTCGACGCACAACGCGCCCCCTCCCTGGTGGGAACCCAATTGACCGCCGGCACCACCGTCAACGCGCTGGCCGCCGAAGCGGGCCGCGCCGACGCGCCGCACATCAGGACCCGGATGCTGGCGGCCCTGGCGGCGCTTGGCACCACCGTCGGGCAGCCCGATGACGGCACCCTTTCCCCCGTGCTGCAGGTCCGCGATGTCATCGAACGGCTCACCTGGAGCCAGCCCCGGCTGCAGCGGCGCTTTGCCAGACTGGTTCCTGGCATGCTGTCCGAGGCCTCACGGTTCGGGCTGGCGGGCTCGGGTGCATTGACCGAACTCGGCGCGCTGATCGCTGCTGGTAAGCACGACGACGCCGCCGCCGTCCTCCGCGGGGCCTTGCCGGCACCGCTGCGCCACTTCATGCTGCAGGCCGATCTGACCGCCGTCGCACCTGGGTATCTGGAGCCCGAGGTGGCCACCGAGCTGGCGCTCCTCTCCAACCCCGAGGGGCGGGGCCCGGCGAGCATTTACCGGTTTTCGGCCGAGTCGCTGCGCCGCGCGTTCGACGCCGGCCAGGATGCCGCGTCGATTCTGGCGTTTCTGGCACGCCACTCCGCCACCGACGTCCCGCAGCCCCTGAAGTATCTAGTCGATGACACGGCGTCGCGCTATGGTCGACTTCGCGTCGGGCGGGCCAACAGCTACGTTCGCAGCGACGACGACGCCGCACTGTCAGCGCTCCTGACCGATCCCCGGGCCACCGCACTCGGTCTGGTGCAGCTGGCACCGACGGTTGTGATCTCCCAAGCGTCCGGACCGGAACTCGCAGCGGTCCTCCGCGAGCTGGGGTACGCCCCCGCCCTCGAAGGTGCAGCCTTTCCGTCCGGCCCTGGGCGATCCGGTTCCACAGGCGGCGCGGGTAGTGTGACGGCGTCGTCGTCCCGGGTGGTGCTCAACCCGTGGACGCTGTCGGCCGAAGATATTGCCAACCAGGTGGCAGTGCTGCGCGGCGCCGGCGTCGCGGCAGCGGACGGCATGTCGACCACCGAGAGTGACACCCTATTGGGGCTCGAAACCCTGCGGAAGGCGATCCGATTGCGCAGCCCGGTGCGGCTCGGGTTCGCTGACAGCCAGGGGAATTCCACCCGCCAAATCCTTGTTCCACTATCAGTATCCGGCGGCCGGGTAAGGGTCATCGACCCCGCCAACGAAGTAGAGAAGGTCGTCTCGATCCACCGGATCATGGACGTAGAACTCGTTTCAATCGATGAAGGGGCAGCAACTGATGCCTGACGGCCCACTGATCGTCCAGAGCGACAAGACCATTCTCCTCGAGGTGGATCACGAACAGTCCACCGAGGCACGGCACGCCATCGCCGCCTTCGCCGAGCTGGAGCGCGCCCCCGAACACGTCCACAGCTACCGGCTGACCCCGCTGGGGCTGTGGAACGCCCGCGCCGCGGGGCTCGACGCGGAACACGTCCTCGATACGCTCCTCAAATACTCACGCTTCCCTGTTCCGCATGCCCTGCTGGTCGACATTGAAGAGACCATGTCGCGGTATGGTCGGCTACGCCTGGAAAAAGACGACCAGCACGGACTGGTCCTGCGTACCAACGATTACCCGGTGCTCGAGGAAGTGCTCCACGCGAAGAAGATCCAGCCACTGTTGGGCCCCCGGATCGACGGGGAGACCGTCGTCGTGCATTCCTCCCAGCGCGGGCAGCTCAAACAGCTGCTCCTGAAGCTGGGCTGGCCAGCCGAGGACTTCGCCGGCTACGTGGATGGCAAGCCGCACCCGATCGCCCTGCTTGAGGACGGCTGGACGCTGCGGCCCTACCAGAAACTGGCGACAGAGAACTTCTGGGCGGGCGGGTCCGGCGTCGTCGTCCTGCCCTGTGGCGCGGGCAAGACCCTGGTGGGTGCCGCAGCGATGGCCACCTCCCAGACCACCACACTGATCCTGGTCACCAACACCGTCTCCGCCCGCCAGTGGAAAGACGAACTCCTGAAGCGGACCACCCTCACCGAGGATGAGATCGGCGAGTACTCGGGCGCGGTCAAAGAGATCCGGCCGGTCACCATCGCCACCTACCAGGTGCTGACGCTGCGACGCGGTGGGCTCTATCCGCACCTTGAGCTCCTGGACGCCAACGACTGGGGGCTGATCGTCTATGACGAGGTCCATCTGCTGCCCGCGCCCATCTTCCGGATGACCGCCGACCTGCAGGCACGACGGCGACTCGGCCTGACTGCCACCCTCGTCAGAGAGGATGGCAGGGAGGGAGAAGTGTTCTCGTTGATCGGGCCCAAACGCTACGACGCGCCCTGGAAAGATATCGAGGCGCAGGGCTACATTGCGCCAGCCGACTGCGTCGAGGTACGGGTGGACCTGCCCCGCGACGAGCGGGTTGCCTACGCCATGGCCGAGGACGGCGACAAGTACCGCCTCTGCGCCACCTCGGAGACCAAGTCCGGTGTGGTCGAGAAACTGGTTGCCCAGCATCAGGGCGAGCAGCTTCTGGTGATCGGCCAGTACATCGATCAACTGGACGAGCTCGGCGACCGCCTGAACGCACCTGTCATCAAGGGCGACACCTCGGTGAAGGAACGCCAGCGACTCTTCGGCGAGTTCCGCAACGGGGAGATTCATACCCTCGTCGTTTCGAAGGTGGCCAACTTCTCTATCGACCTGCCGGAGGCCTCGGTGGCCATCCAGGTATCCGGCTCCTTCGGGTCGCGCCAGGAGGAAGCCCAGCGGCTGGGGCGGCTGCTGCGCCCCAAGGCCGACGGCCGCGCTGCCCGGTTCTACACGGTGGTGGCCCGGGACACGATTGACCAGGACTTCGCCGCCAAACGCCAACGGTTCCTCGCGGAGCAGGGCTATGCGTACCGGATCATGGACGCCGCAGACATTCCTCAGGGCTGACATCCGGAAAGCTATCACGGACTATCCAGCGAACTCCCAGCGTCTGGGAGGATACTAGGAACTGTGAAAAAGACTGGACCCGAAGCGAAACTTCTCGTAGTGGACGATGAGCCGAACATCCGCGAACTCCTCTCCACCTCCCTGCGGTTTGCCGGTTTCGACGTCGTCGCTGCGGCCAATGGCCGTGAGGCGCTGGCCGCGGCCGAGACCCACAACCCCGATTTGGCAGTCCTCGACGTTATGCTGCCGGACATGGACGGCTTCACCGTCACCCGCCGGCTGCGTGCTGCGGGCCGCCACTTTCCCGTGGTGTTCCTGACCGCCCGCGATGACACCGATGACAAGGTCACCGGCCTAACCGTGGGCGGCGATGACTACGTCACCAAGCCGTTTAGCCTTGACGAGGTGGTGGCCAGAATCCGCGCCGTGCTTCGCCGCACCCAGCCCATGGACGATGACGATGCCGTGATCCGAGTCGACGACCTCGAGCTCGACGACGACGCCCACGAGGTACGCCGCGCCGGGGAGGTCATTGACCTTTCCCCCACCGAGTTCAAGCTGCTGCGCTACCTGATGATGAACCCCAACCGGGTCCTCTCCAAGGCGCAGATCCTGGATCACGTGTGGGAGTATGACTTCAACGGCGACGCCTCAATTGTTGAGTCCTACATTTCCTACCTGCGGCGGAAGATCGACAAGAACCCAGATGCTGTCGCCTTGATCCAGACCAAGAGAGGCGTCGGCTACCTGCTGCGCACCTCCGACAAGCGGTAGGGCGAGCTTGGACGTGATCGATCGGTGGAAAGCCGCTTCGCTGCGCACCCAACTGGTGGCCACCATGACGTTGCTCATGGTGGTCACTGTTGCAATCACCGGAATCGTCACCGTCTCGTTGCTGCGCAGCAGCCTCATCGACCAGATGGATCGGGACATTCGCGCCAACGCCGATGCCGTCGCGCGGAATATCCTCCCCGACGGCGCCACCGATGGAACCCTGTTGAGATTCTACGGTGAGCTGAGGGATGTGGATGGTCAGAAGCTCAGGGCGACGCTGTCCGAGGAGTCGACTGATTACCCGGTCATCCCGGAGGTTGATGTTGAGGAAGTGGTCGCTCGGGGTCAAGCGGGGTTCACGGTGCAAGGGAGCGCCACCGGCAGCCCCGGCTGGCGCGTCAAGCTTTTCGCGCTCAGCAACGGCCAGGGAAGCGTTGCTGTGGCGTCGGACCTGTCGACGATCAACAAGTCGCTGGAGGAGGCTGGGCAGACCATCTTCGTCGTCGGTCTCGGTGCCACCATCGTGGCCAGCGGTATCGCCTTCGTTGCGGTCACCCGGCAATTCAGACCACTCGGCAGGGTCGAACGGACGGCTGCGGCGATCGCCGCTGGCGATCTGTCCCGGCGGGTCGAGGTGGAGCGGCCCGCTACCGAGGTGGGGCGCCTATCCCGCTCGCTGAACGCCATGCTCGCCCATATTGAGACAGCCTTCTCCGCCCGGACCGAATCTGAACGCAAGATGCGCCGCTTCGTGGCCGATGCCTCCCATGAGCTGCGCACTCCGTTGGTGACCATCAGGGGATTCTCGGAGTTGTACCGGCACGGCGCGCTGCAGAACGACGACGACGTACGGTCGGCGATGAGCCGGATTGAGAGCGAAGCCAAGCGCATGGGCGAACTGGTGGAGGACTTGCTAACCCTCGCCCGGATCGACGAGCAGCGTCCGCTGAAATCCGAGCCACTGGACCTGGTGATCCTGGGCAACGACGCGGCCCTTGACGCCCGGGCGATCGCTCCAGACCGGGAGATCACTGTGATCGGCCTTGACGGCGGGCAGGCACGTTCCGCCCCCACTGTGGGCGACGAGGCAAGGCTGCGGCAGGTGGTGGCCAACCTGATGACCAATGCACTGCGCTACACCCCCGACGGCACCCCCATTGAGATTGCCATTGGTGTTGAGCCGGTGATCCACGACCGGATGGACTCGGTCATCGAAGTCCGGGACCATGGCCCAGGCATCTCCGAGGAGGACGCGGCCCGGGTCTTCGAGCGGTTCTATCGGGCCGATTCGTCCAGATATCGGGAAACCGGGGGCACCGGCCTCGGGCTGGCAATTGTTGCTGCCCTGGTCGCCCAGCACGACGGTTCGGTCCGTCTCGGGGAGACACCCGGTGGCGGTGCCACCCTGTCGATCCGATTGCCGTACAGTGCCCCGGAGACTGAGGACTCCCCCTCCACAGGCACCTAGGGCCGGGAGTCCTGTCCACATCTGCATGTTTGCTCCCCGCGGCTGCTCATCATCGTCCTAGAGTCGAGGGTGTCAGCAGATGAGGAGATCCATGATGACAAACTTTCAGGTTGATACCGACGCTCTTTCGGCTAAGAGCAACGAGGTGCAGGGCACCATCGGCCGCCTGCAATCCGAGGTGAATACCACGCAGGCGGGGCTGTTGGACATCGAGATGCTGTGGAAGGGCCAGGCTGCGGCCAACTTCCTGGAGGTGGTGACCCAGTGGCGTGCCACCCAGGCGCGGGTCGAGGAGTCGCTGGCGGAGATCAACCATGCGTTGACGGTTGCCATCCAGCAGTATGCCGACGCCGAACCGAGCAATGCCAGGATGTTCCTGTATTGAGCTGCGTGGGAGGTTCCCGCACCGAACTGCTGCAGGATTTGTCCTGGCAGGACGGATGTGGTGCCTAACTGCTCGGGAAGGCCGGAAGGACGGCACCCCGCGAGGGATACCGTCCTTCCTGTACAGCGTGGGGTGAGGTGTTTGACCTCGGGGGTGGGGACTAGAAGCCGCCCATGCCGCCCATGCCGCCCATGTCGTCTCCGCCGCCGCCGCCGGCTGCAGCCTTTTCAGGCTTGTCAGCTACTACGGCTTCGGTGGTGAGGAACAGACCAGCAATGGAGGCCGCGTTCTGCAGTGCAGAGCGGGTCACCTTTACGGGGTCGTTCACTCCGGCAGCCAGCAGGTCTTCGTAGACCCCGGTGGCTGCGTTCAGGCCGTGACCTGCAGGCAGGCCGCGGACCTTGTCGACAACCACGCCTGGCTCGAGACCGGCATTGAAGGCAATCTGCTTCAGCGGGGCGTCGATGGCAACGCGAACAATGTTTGCGCCGGTTGCCTCGTCGCCTTCGAGCTGCAGTGACGCGAAGGCCTTGGCGCCAGCCTGGATGAGGGCAACGCCGCCACCGGCGACGATTCCCTCTTCGACTGCTGCCTTGGCATTGCGGACTGCATCTTCGATGCGGTGCTTGCGCTCCTTGAGCTCAACCTCGGTTGCGGCTCCGGCCTTGATGACCGCAACGCCACCGGCCAGCTTGGCCAGGCGTTCCTGCAGCTTCTCGCGGTCGTAGTCAGAGTCCGAGTTCTCGATCTCGGCGCGGATCTGGCTGACGCGTCCGGCGATCTCTTCCGCGTTGCCCGCACCTTCGACGATGGTGGTCTCGTCCTTGGTAACAACAACCTTGCGTGCGCTGCCCAGGAGGTCAAGCGTGGCGTTCTCAAGCTTGAGACCCACTTCCTCGGCGATAACCTGGCCACCGGTGAGGATGGCGATGTCGGCCAGCTGGGCCTTGCGGCGGTCGCCGAAGCCTGGAGCCTTGACAGCTACCGACTTGAACGTGCCCCGGATCTTGTTGACAACCAGGGTAGCCAACGCTTCACCCTCGATGTCCTCGGCGATGATCAGCAGTGGCTTGCCGGACTGCATGATCTTTTCGAGAACCGCAACGAGGTCCTTAACGTTGGAGATCTTGGAGTTGACGATCAGGATGTACGGGTCTTCCAGTACGGTCTCCTGACGCTCAGCGTCGGTGACGAAGTACCCGGAGATGTAACCCTTGTCGAACCGCATGCCCTCGGTGAGCTCAAGCTCAAGGCCGAAGGTGTTGGATTCCTCGACGGTGATGACGCCTTCTTTGCCAACCTTGTCGAGTGCTTCGGCAATCAGGGCGCCAATTTCGTTGTCGCCGGCGGAGATGGATGCCGTAGCAGCGATCTCTTCCTTGGTTTCGATTTCCTTGGCAGAAGCAAGCAGCTCACGAGTGACTGCTTCCACAGCCTTCTCGATGCCGCGCTTCAGGCTCAGCGGGTCGGCGCCAGCGGCAACGTTCCGCAGGCCTTCCTTGACCAGGGCCTGTGCGAGGACGGTGGCGGTGGTGGTACCGTCGCCGGCGACGTCGTCAGTCTTCTTGGCGACTTCCTTAACCAGCTCTGCGCCGATCTTTTCGAACGGGTCGTCCAGTTCGATCTCCTTGGCGATGGATACGCCATCGTTGGTGATCGTGGGGGCGCCCCACTTCTTTTCCAGGACTACGTTGCGGCCACGTGGGCCCAGCGTTACCTTGACGGCGTCGGCGAGGATATTAAGTCCACGCTCAAGGCCGCGGCGTGCCTCTTCATCAAAAGAAATGATCTTGGCCATAGTGGCTTAGGTCCTTTCGGGGACAGTACTGCTCATCAGCAAACTTGTGCCCACCGGCTGCGGTGCCCGCGACGGACGGCTAGCAGGAGGACGATCTCTTTACGTCCTGCCGAGAACCTCACCACAGTGGTGTGCGTGTCACATCCAACCCCACCGACAATTAGCAGTCAGCGGCTTAGAGTGCTAACTCAATAATTAGCACTCTGACTGGCTGAGTGCAAGTACCAGCCTTTCCACTGGGCACGCGTTACGCCGTGCACCACCGATGCCAGTCCTGATGGGTACAGAACCATTCGCGGTCAGCGGAAAGCCCCGTGGCTTTCCAACCCCGGAGCCGGACCTGGGGGGCGTCCGACGGAGGCACCGGCACGGGCCCGCTCGCCTACTGGAACCCGGGTCCTACTACAACGGTGATGTTGGGAGATACCTCGGTGGTTTCTACCAGGGTGGGGATACTTAGCATGCCAGCCAACTCCTGCGCTGCGGCCAATTGGGAGGCATCGTTGTAGAAAATCACCGAGGTCTGTGGTGGAACCCCACCCCAGTCAGCGATCTGGCCTAGGGTCCAACCCCCGCCCGAGACCCGGCTGGCAGCCGAGTTGGCTAACCCACTGACCCCGGTTGAGTTGTAGACATTCACCGCCTGGGATCGATCGATCGCCGTCGGATCCTCGCTGGGTGATGGCTCGGCATCCGTGGGCTCAGCCTCGGTTGGCTCCTCGGAGGCTCCTGGCTCGGACGGTGAGGGTTCGGCGGTCTCGCCGTCGGTCGCCGGTGAATCTGACGACTCCGACGTCGCCGTCTCAGAGGCCGGTGCGCCGGTGGTCTGGCTGGACGCTGGGTCTGTCCCCTCGCCGATGCCCAGTCGCGGGAGGATGTAGTAGGCGGCCAGTCCGACGGCGAGCGCCAGGACTCCCACGACGATCTTCAGTGCCAGTCCGGTGGACCGTGGGGGAACCAGCCTTTCCCGGTGAACTCCCTGCCGCGATGCGGATTCGGGGATCTTGTCGAACTCGTCCCGGGGGTATTGGCTCATAGTGATGCGTTGTCCTTGGATGTTGGCGCTGGAAACAGGAAGCCGGGGGCGTTCAGATGTCAGCGCCGAGTCGGCGGGCCGAGCGCGCGCGCTGACGGGATGTACGTAGTCTACGCAGTCGTTTGACCAGCATGGGGTCGTGAGCCAGTGCTGCCTCTGTGTCGATCATGGCATTGAGAATCTGGTAATAATGGGTGGCCGACAGATCAAACAGTTCGCGAATGGCCTGTTCCTTGGCCCCCGAGTACTTCCACCACTGGCGTTCCAGGGTCAGCATCTGTTGCTCCCGATCTCCCAGAACTCCCGCTTGGCGGGGGCAGTCGGAATCCGGATGCACCACGCTGTCAGCGCTTGCTGCCTCAGTCACTACCGATCGCCCCTTAGCTGGATGCAGCGTGCTGGCACGCCACCTGGTCTGTCCTTCATGGTAATTGGGAATGACACGGTTGTCATTTGGTGCGCTGGGGCACAAGGATGGGACGGTGTCGGAATATCAAAGCGCCCTCTTCCCTGAGCCAATCCCCGCCCTCAAACCGCCCGCCGGTCCAGGCAGCCCGGCGTTTCCTTTCGCAGCACCCGTCCCGGTGGCCGACGTCGTCCACCCGTCCTGGGTTGCCGCCCTCGCACCGGTGGAGCCGCAACTGCACCTGCTCGCCGATCGCCTGCGCGCGGAGGTCGACGGCGGCGCCGAGGTCCTTCCCGCCGCGCAACACATTCTTCGGGCATTCACCTACCCGTTGGATCAGGTCAAGGTGCTGATCCTTGGCCAGGACCCGTACCCGACGCCGGGACACGCCGTCGGGCTGTCGTTCTCCGTAGGGGAAACCACTCGGCCCCTCCCGAGGAGCCTGGCCAACATTTACCGGGAGCTCGCGGCCGATACCGGTGACTCGGTTCCCGCCCACGGGGATCTCACGGGGTGGGCTGAGCAGGGGGTGCTGCTACTGAACCGGGTGCTGACGGTGCGGGCCGGCGACGCAGCCTCGCACCGTCGTCTGGGCTGGGACGTGGTCACCAGCGCGGCTGTCGAAGCGCTTGTGGCGCGGAAGCTGCCCCTCGTTGCGGTCCTCTGGGGGCGGGATGCCCAGCAAATCAAACCGCTGCTCGGCAATACCCCGGTCATCGAATCAGTCCATCCGAGTCCGCTCTCGGCATCACGCGGGTTCTTCGGCAGCCGACCGTTTTCCCGGACCAACGCGCTGCTTACTGAACTGGGCGCTGAAGCCGTGGACTGGCAGCTGCGTTAGCTAACGCCGACGGTTCCGGCGGCGTTCGTTGCTGCTGATGCCCTTGGTGAGCGGCCGGGCCAGATTGTCGCCAAGGACTACGCCGCCCGCGATGGCCAGGATGATGGTCAGCGCGTTGAACAGGCTGTTGCTGCCGGCGCCCGCCAGCTCGGTCTCGATGCTCAGTCCGTACATTGATCTGAACACCATGAGGCCCGGATAGAGGAACATGACCGCTGGGACCGCCACTACCAGCTGCGGTGCGCCCATCCTCAGCGCCACCATTCTTGCCAGCATGCCGATCAGGACAGCGGCGATCGCCGGGGCCAGCCGGTAGCCAACCCCCAGCGTGACCACCAGCGAGTACAGCAAGAACCCCGTGACGCCGATGAGGGAAGTGGGGAGCACCAGTTTCAGGTCGGTCTGCTCTGCTACGCAAATCATCGCAACGGCGATGAAGACCAGCACTGCGACCACCGGCACCGGGTAGAGGGATCCGACCGACGTCGTCACCTGCAGTTCGGGGATACCGACCAATGCTCCCGCCACCAGTGCGACCGCGATTCCAGAGATGATTGCTGCGAACACGAGAAATGCTGACAGGTACCTCCCAGCTGCAGTGACCGGGTATCCGTTGATTGCATCCTGGGTCGCCGAGACGAGACGCCCGGTCGGCAGCAGCAGCAGAATACCGCCCACCACCACCAGCGACGGTGCCACTCCAATGTCGAGCCACCAGAAGAACATCGCGACGATGGTGACCATCCCCGCTGAAGTTGCGACGGAGAAGAATTCCGGGACCCGCCACTTTCCCAACTGTCGGGAGAGGAGATCGACGCCGATGCAGCTGGCAAAACTGATGAACGACTCGAGCGGTCCACCGCCGATGAAGCTCACGATGGCAGCACCGAAAATGCCGAACGCAGCGGTCACCATCCAGCGGGGGAAGGGCTTGGGTTTGTGGGTAATCTCGTCGAGACGGGCTGCCGCGTCGATACGGGAGATCCCGCCGTCGACGATGTCGGTCACGAGTTGGTGCACTTTCAGCAGGCCGGCATAGTTGTTGGTCCACGAACGGACCACCCGCAGCACGGTGACCGGAGTCTGGTCCTTAGCCGAATAGTTGAGGATGACCGATTGGTTGGTGATGTCCACTTCAATGTTGTCCAACCCGAACGCCGCGGTGACGGCGATGATGCTGGTCTCAACTTCGAGGGCACCGGCGCCATAACGAAACATTGTCTCGGCCAGGCTGAGCGCGAAATCGAGGGTTCTGCGCGCGTTGATGTCCGGGCCGACGGCCTGGATCGTGGGGTTGGCGTAGGGACTGCCCGCCAACCGTTCCACGATGCTCATCGCCTGGGTGGGCGGCGCCTCCCCCTGGACCAGGCGTCGCAGTACCTTGCGCGCTGCGGCGTTTGAGCGGTCGGGACGAACCGAGCGTGGCGTAGTGGGCAGCGCATCGGTCGGCGTCGAGTAGGTTCTGCGGTCGGGCTTTGCGTTTGCCTGGCGGGCCCGCGGTTTGGGTTTCGCCGTAGGGGCTCTGCCTGGTTTGCCGGCTGCCTTTGCGCGTCCACCCGGCACCGCACGTTCTTCGGTCACCGGGCCGCCGGGAGTTCCGGGCAGCGAATGAACCGGCCGGGTGGACGGTGGTTTGGCCGGTGGGGCCACTCCGGCGGGGGGCCTGACAGTCGGGACAACGGGCAGCTGTTCGGCTACCGGGGCGGGGTTGGTGTTGGGGTTGCGTCCGTCGTCGGCCTCGGTCTTTTCACCCATGGGATTCACCCCTTCATCCGGTGTGCCCGCGCGGAGCGGAGCAGGTTTTTAGTAGAACGGCTGGTGGTGTCGGCGCCAGTAGATTTGTCGGGCGACCCGTTCGCCGATGGCGTTCCACACCCGATACTTCCACGCACTGAGCGGCAGGTCATAACACCCGACAAAGTCCGTCACAGTTTTGGTGAAACTGGTCTTGAAAAGTCCCAGACCATGGTGCTGATGAGTCGGGTCTTTGAGCCGGTCGCTGGGCGGGGTGCCGCAGAAGTCGTACTCGACAATCCCGAACTCCTCCTTGAGGTCGGTGATGGCTTGCCACTGCACCAGATGGGAGTCACCATACTGGGACCGCTTGGGTTTGGACCCGCCATCCTTGTAGGTGCCCTTCAGCCCGTAGTTGATGACGAATGCTCCTACCGACGGCTCACCGTCTTCGTAGACGAAGTACAGGCGTCCCTGACCAGCTTCGGCGAAGTTCTTCCAGAACCTGCTGTAGTACTCATAGGAGCGCAGCTTCGCAGCCGACCGGTCCTCAATGTGAGCCATTAGCCGGTACATGGTGCTGAAGTTTTCGTCGGTCGGATCCATCCTGCGCACTTCGACGCCCTCCCGGATGGCTCGACGCACAGCGTTGCGGCCCCTCGAGTGGAGGTTGCGCAGCAACTGGTTCGACTCGGGGGTGGTGTCCAGGATTGCCGTGTGATCGTTGGGTTGGAGGTCAAAGGTCTTGACCAGGCCCGCATTCAGGAACAGCCGGTCGACGTCGTCGTCGGCGGGGATGTCCGGTTCCACTTTTATTGCGAAGACGTTGTGCCGCCCGGCACGGACCAGATCGCGGCAGGCATCGAGGATGGCTGGGACATGAGCCGGGTCCGCCACATCGGGACCCTTGATGAGGTACCACAGGGCGCCCAGAAGGCGCAGCCGTTTCTCGATCACCAGGTTGTACGTGGTGTAGTCGGGGCACTCGAAGACCAGGAACCGGGAGGTCCAGCCGTGGTGCGACTTCACTTCGGCGAAGGATGCTGACTGGAGAATGTTTCCGCCGTTGGGGTTTGCCGTCACCAACGCGTCCCAATTATCCCGCTCCTCGGCCGTGGCTAGACGCGCGGTGAACTTAACCAAAATCCCTCAATCAGTGGTGGTGCAAAGACACCTCAGTCTAACGGCTGGCCCTGTTTGCCATCGTCAGCATTACCTCGGTGAGCCTCCCCATTCGTCGGCAAGTGCCATAGCATCAGAAGCATGGACTATCGATACCTCGGAAATAGCGGATTCAAGATCTCGGAGATCACTTACGGCAACTGGCTGACCCACGGATCGCAGGTGGAGAACGACGTCGCCACCCAGTGCGTGCGCGCGGCACTGGATGTGGGCATCACCAGTTTCGACACGGCCGATGTGTACGCGAACACGGCCGCCGAGACGGTGCTCGGCGAAGCGTTGAAGGGTGAACGGCGCCAGTCCCTGGAGATTTTCACCAAGGTGTGGGGGCCCACCGGGCCCAAGGGCCCCAACGACGTCGGGCTTTCCCGCAAGCACATCATGGAGTCGATCAACGGCTCGCTGGAACGCCTCCAGACCGACTATGTCGACCTTTATCAGGCGCACCGTTACGACCACGAGACACCCCTCGAAGAGACCATGCAGGCCTTCGCTGACGTCGTCCGCCAGGGCAAGGCACTGTACATCGGTGTCAGCGAATGGGATGCACGGCAGATCCGGGCCGGTCATGTGCTGGCGAAGGAACTGGGGTTCCAGCTGATCTCCAACCAGCCGCAGTACTCGATGCTGTGGCGGGTCATTGAGGAGGAGGTGGTTCCGGTGTCGGAGGAGCTGGGTCTGTCCCAGATTGTCTGGTCGCCGGTCGCGCAGGGTGTGCTGACCGGGAAGTACCAGCCGGGTGGAACCCCTGAGGAGGGTTCGCGGGCTGCCGATGAGAAGGGCGGTTCGAACATGATCAAGCGATGGATGTCCGACGAAACGCTCACCGGTGTGCAGAAACTGCAGCCGATCGCTGATGAGCTGGGGCTGACGATGGCGCAGCTCGCTGTCGCCTGGGTGCTGCAGAACAAGAACGTTGCAGCAGCGATCATTGGTGCTTCGAAGCCGGAGCAGGTCAAATCCAACGCTGTAGCATCGGGCGTCACCCTCGGGTCAGACGTGATGGCGAAAATCGACCAGGCCATCGGCTCGATGGCTGAGACCGATCCCGCGAAGACCGTCTCGCCCGAGGAGCGTCCCGTATGAGGCTCGCGGTCACCGGTACCAGCGGCAAACTGGGGCGTACCGTCACGACTGTCCTGAGGGCTGCCGGACACGAGGTGCTCGGAATGGATCTGCAGGGGGAACGGGATCCCGGGTTTCTGAAGATTGATCTGACCGATTACGGGCAGGTTGTAGATGCGCTGATGGGCGTCGACGATCGGCATAGTGGGTTCGACGCCGTCGTGCACCTGGCTGCCATTCCGGCGCCCGGTCTCCAGGCGGACGCAGCGACCTTCCATAACAACATGATGTCCACCTACAACGTGTTCCAGGGCTGCCGCAGGGCGGGAATTTCGAAGATCGTCTACGCCTCCAGTGAGACGGTGCTCGGACTACCGTTCGACGAGGATCCTCCCTATATCCCCGTCGACGAGGAATACGCGGCCCGGCCGGAGAGCACCTACTCTCTGGTGAAGCACCTTGAGGAGCAAATGGCGATCCAGCTTACGCGTTGGGATCCGCAGCTGAGCATCACGGCATTGCGGTTCTCCAATGTTATGGATCCCGAGGATTACGTCGAGTTTCCGTCATTTGACGAGGACGCGGCCGCACGAAAGTGGAACCTGTGGGGGTACATCGACGGTCGCGACGGCGCGCAGGCCGTGCAGCGCGCGTTGGAGAATGCTGTCCCGGGCTTTGACAGATTCATCATCGCGGCGGCCGACACTGTGATGAGTCGGTCCAGCGCATCGCTTGCGGCGGAGGTATTTCCCGACGTCAAAGTGGTCAAGGACGTGGGTGAGCACGAGACGCTGCTCTCCATCGATCATGCCCGCAACCTGCTGGGTTTCGACCCACAGCACAGTTGGCGGGACCACGTGGGCTAGCCCTCCTCCCCGATCCACTATCGAACCGGTCACCTTCCGCCGGACCCAACCGGTTCGCCGGTCCGTGAGCCGGGCGGGTACCGGGTGTTTGGGTCGCCAGATCTCGCCGTTCGGCGGGTGGGGTAACGGGTACTCTGAGTGGCCCGATTTGGGGTCCTGGTCGGGTGCTAAAAAATTGTTGAAATTGTTTTGGTGGGGGTCTCCTTCCGGGCCTAATAATGTCGGTGGCGGGTGATGGGATGGGGGTATGAAAAGCAGTAGAGCTTCTTCTACCGGGTCGGGATTCTTTCCCGATTCTGGCGCGGATCCCGCCTCCACGAACGGGCCCGCGGACACTGCCACGGACGGGTCCGCAGGGACGTCCACGGACGGTTCTGCGGGGGCGTCCACGGACGGGTCCGGCGGGTATGGTCCCGGTGGTCCGTTAGCTGTTGACGCAGTGTGGACGGCCCCGGTAGACGATCCGGTAGGTGCCCCGGTAGACGATCCGTCAGAGAGCCCAACTAATCCTGATCCTGTTCCTGATTCCGGGGTTGCTGGTTTTGGTGCGTGGGTGGGCTCTGGTGCTGGGTTGGCGGGGTTGGCGGGGTTGTCGGGTCGGGTGGCTTTGACGGCGGTGGCTGGCCTGGATGTTGAGCAGACGCTGGGGGTTTTGAGGGGTCTTGGAGGGTTGCGGTCCTGGGTCGATGCGCAGGAAGCCAAAGCGGTCACCCACGT
>NZ_JBTNDG010000030.1:0-4422 GCF_054511125.1 Arthrobacter sp. TMN-50
CGCCCTCGATTACCAGTACCCCAACGATGTCCATTACAGTTACCAGCAGCCACACCAGGCAGCGTAAGAGAAAACACTAACTCCGCTGTCCGAAAATCACGCAGCAGCCCAAAGATCGCAAGGGTGCTTCCCCGCGAAGGCCGAAGATCGGCGCGGAGCTGGTGGTGCGCCTCGGTTACCCGAGTTCCTTTCGAAGGGGTTGATCTGGATGTCGAGGCGAGCATCGGGGTGGTGCTCTCCGGCGTCCATGGGACGGACGCCGGCATGCTGCTGCAGCGGGCGGACGTTGCCATGTACGTGGCCAAAGCCCAGAATATCGGCGTGTTTGTTTACGACCCGCCCCAGGATGGTCACTCCCCAGCCAAGCTGGCCCTGCTCGGGGACTTGCGCCGGGCGCTGGACCGCGGCGAGTTCGTCCTGCACTACCAGCCCAAGGTCAACATCAGCACGGGCGACCTGGTCGGCACCGAAGCGTTGGTCCGCTGGCAGCACCCCGAACGTGGGCTGCTCTATCCTGACTCCTTCATTCCACTTGCCGAACACACCGGTTTGATTCGACCACTGACCGGGTATGTCCTTGATGAAGCCCTGCGGCAAGCTGGACGCTGGCGAGACTCGGGGGATCCCTTGTCTATCTCGGTGAACATCTCAGCGCGGAGCCTGATGGATGAGGGTCTGCCCGATGAGGTAGCCAACCTCCTGCTGATTCATGACGTGGCTCCAGAGTTGCTGGAGTTGGAGGTTACGGAGAGCGCTATCATGGTGGATCCGATACAGGCCCGGCGCTTGCTTGAACGTCTATCAGCGCTCGGGGTTCGTCTTTCTATTGACGACTTCGGAGTTGGATACACGAGTCTGGGTCAACTGAAGTCGCTGCCTGTGTCTGTACTGAAGATTGACAAGTCCTTCGTGTTGACGATGACCGAGGATCGTTCAAATGCGCTAATCGTCCACAGCATTATCGAGCTGGGACACAATCTGGGGTTCGGGCTGGTCGCTGAAGGCGTCGAAACGGCCGAAGCCCTGCAGTCGTTGGGTAAGTATGGCTGCGACGTCGCCCAGGGTTATTACATCGCCCGACCCGGCCCCATAGAGGCGTTCGATGCATGGCGCGAGAGTCGTGCCGGGGTCGCAACTCCGGCGGTGTGACGGGACCCGGCCGCCCACAGCTAGAAAAATCTCTAAGATTGCACTACACCTTCCGTTCCTTCGCATGGTGGAGGATCCGTCGATGCGGCAGCACCAAGACTTGGCTGAAGTGAACCTTGAGTCTGTGTTCTAGGTGACGTAGTGGGTCATCCGTGGGGTCTATTGTGGTGTTTATTCGGTCCGGCTGGATCTGAGACGGAGTAGCGGATTGTTTAACGGACATGTAGTTGTCCGTTACCTAGACGGGAGCACCAGTTAATGACTGACAGCAGCGTGGAGACCATGGGCAGTGACGGTGAGTTCGCCGGTCTGAGAGCCGTCTTTCTCAATTGCACCTTGAAGCGTAGCCCGGAATTGAGCCACACTTCAGGGCTGGTCAAGTTGAGCGCTGATCTGATGAGGGCGAAGGGTGTCCATGTCGATATTGTGCGACCAGTTGATCTCCCGGTGGCGACGGGCGTGTACCCGGATATGAGGGAGCACGGCTGGGAGGAGGACGCCTGGCCCTCAATGTTCGAGAAGATTGATCAGGCAGACATTCTGGTGCTGGCTGGACCGATCTGGCTTGGGGACAACAGCTCAGTGATGAAGCAGATCATTGAACGCCTCTACGCGATGTCAGGGATGACGAACTCCCGAGGGCAGTACGTCTATTACGGGAAGGTAGGTGGCGCACTGCTGACGGGGAACGAGGACGGCGTCAAGCACTGCGCGATGAACATCCTTTATAGCCTTCAACACATTGGGATAACCATTCCTCCGGCGGCGGATGCGGGTTGGATCGGAGAAGCAGGACCCGGTCCAAGTTATCTGGACGAAGGCTCTGGAGGCCCGGAGAATGATTTCACCAACCGCAACACCGCCTTCATGACTTGGAACCTGCTTCATGTGGCGCGCATCCTGAAGGCTGCGGGAGGAATCCCTGCCCAGGGCAACCTACCTGAGGCTTGGAAGAAAGGCGACAGGTTCGGCTTGGAAGCGAATCCCGAATATCGGTAGCGTCAAAATCCGCCAAGGCATTACAGACACAGCAATTCTACGCAGTTAGATGAGCGAGGCTAGGTCTGATCCGATCGATGGATAGGTGGCTGTGGTTGATTTTAACTGGCGGGTGGTGAGGCCGTGTTTCATGGCCAGGCTGATGGTGTTGGCTAGTTCGGCGTAGCCAGTGCCGAAGAGATGTGCGCCGACGATCTGATCCGTTGATTTGTCGATCAGAATTTTCGACGCGCCGCTGGTTTCTCCTGTGCGGTAGTTCGTGTACCAGCGGCTGGTATCAGTATGGCGGACGTCGACGTCCAGGCCACTGTCCTCAGCCTCCCGTTCGAGCACGCCGAGGCGCACTAGTTCAGGAATTGTGAAGACCGTCGTTGGTATGGCGGTGTAGTCGGGGGCGGTGGCGCCCGATTTGAGCATGTTTGATGCTGCCACTTTGGCCTCGAACACTGCCACCGGGGTTAGCGGCATGCCCGGGGTATCAGCGGAATCACCGGCTGCGTAGATGGCGGGATTGGTGGTGCTTTGAAGATTGTCGGCGACCTGTATTCCTTTAGGTCCGTAAGCAATGTTGGCTGCTTCGAGGTTCAGTCGGGATAGGTCTGGGATCCGGCCCGCGCCGTGGACTACAAGGTCGGCTTCAATTGTCGACGTCTCACCAGCCTGAGTCAGGTGTAGGCGGAATCCGTTGCCTGACTTGACAACACCGGCGACGCTTGTCCCGCGCTGGACAATGACGCCTGACTCTGTGCCGCGCGCGATCAGGAGGTCAACGAGGTCTGGGTCGAAGTTCTTTAGGGGGCGGGCCCCGCGATCAAGGATAAGGGTGGAGCTTCCGGCTCGGGCGGCGATATGGGCGAATTCGAAGGAGATGAAACCTCCGCCGACGAAAACGATTCGGGGTGGCAGCTTCTGGAGGTTGAGGAAGTCGGTGCTATCGATGAGATGCTCGGCTCCAGGGAAGTCCGGTGGTCGGGGTGTTGCTCCGGTGGCGACGAGGATTTTCGGTGCTTGGTATGATGCCCCGGCGATGTCGACGGTTGTTGGACTGGTGAAGGTCGCCGTCCCGTGGAGGGTCTGCACCCCGTGTGAACGCAGGTCTTCTTCCATGGTGGTGGGGATCGGTTCGGTGAATCCGTGTTTGTGTTCCATCAGTTCCTGCCAGTTGATGGACATGGTGCCCGGGTTCACGCCTTTACCGCTCATGAGCCGAGCAGCCTCCATCACTTCGGCGCCACGCCTGAGGATCTTCTTCGGATCGCACCCGCGTAAGGCGCAGGTTCCGCCGTAGGGTAGCGAGTCCACGATCGCAACACTCCACCCATTCGACGCGCATTTGGTCGCGGCAGCGATTCCAGCCATCCCTGCACCGATAACCAGAAGGTCGACATCGGTAGTCATCTCATACCTCTTTCTTGTCCGAAAATGGAGTCGTAACCAGGGCAGCTCCAGCGGGCGCCAGTGCTGCCCTGAGCTGGTCGAGGGTCGGAGCCCCGGCTGGCCCCTCCGGGGTGAGGTATCGGCGGCACGCCAAACCGACTGGGGCGCCAGGACCCGCAAAAGGGTCGTTGTCATCGATCAGGATGCTAGGGGAACCGTGAAAGCCAGTTCGTTCGGCTTCCTCAGCGGTGTCGATTATTTGTCGACTGAGGACGATGTCGGGATGGTCCTTGGCTAAAGCGATGAGTCGTTCGTAGGCGAGGGTCCAGTTGGGGCAACCCTCGAAATACTGCAGGGTAATATTCATCTTCTGACTGTAAACCTTATAGTCGACTACAGGGTCAAGTGTTAGATTAGGGGATGCGTATTGGGGAAATTGGCGCGCTTGCGGGCGTCGATAGTCAGACCATCCGGTTCTATGAGCGTGAAGGTCTTCTGTCGGATCCTCTGCGGACGTCCAACGGCTACCGTAGTTACAACCCTGCGATAGTGGGCCGGCTGCGGTTCATTCGATCGGCCCAGGCGGCAGGTCTGACGTTGGCCGAAATTTCCAGCACGCTGCGCCTCCGTGACGCTGGTGAGGCCCCATGTGCCCATGTTTCGGCACTCCTGGAACGAAGGCTGGTCGATGTCCGGGTTCGCCAACGCGAACTCGCCGTCTTATCGGCGGAGCTTGAGGAGCTGATCGATTCGAGTCAGGCCCTTGACCCCGCTGATTGCTCCGATACGGAGATTTGCCACATCATCACACCGTCGAAGAACAGGTAGACCCTGCCGCGAACGGACGGCAGGGCCTACCTGGGTTTATGGGGTGGTTAGAGACTTGGTGCGGCTGGG
>NZ_JBTNDG010000031.1:0-3793 GCF_054511125.1 Arthrobacter sp. TMN-50
CTCACCCGGCGGCCCAAGGGACACACCGTCACGCCCAAAAGCGGCCTCCACCCGATCAGCAGCGGCAAACTCAAAAACCCGGCCGATCAGAGGCCCGATGAAAAATCCGGGTTAGTTTCCCTAGCCTGCGTTGGCGGCGTTTCCGGTGGTAGGTTTTCTTGATCCAGGTCACGATGGCCAGGCGCAGATCAGCTCGAGTGGACCACCGCTGACTGTCCAGCACGTTCTTTTGCAGGAGCGAGAAGAACGATTCCATCGCGGCATTATCAGCGCACGCGCCGACCCGGCCCATCGATCCGGTGAGCCCGCCGCCCTTCAATGCACGTACGAAGGCGTTGGATCGAAATTGAGAACCACGGTCGCTATGAACCACCGTCTTGTCCGGGTCCCGTAGCGCTATCGCGTTGTGAAGAGCTGAGACTGCCAAGGATGCCTTCATCCGGGAATCAATGGAATAGCCCACAATCCGGTTCGAGTAGACGTCTTTGATGGCGCAGAGATAGAGCTTGCCCTCATCGGTGCGGTGCTCAGTGATGTCGGTCAACCACACTTGATCGAGCGCCGTCGCAGTGAAGTTCCGCTGGACATGATCATCGTGGATCGGTGGATCGGTGGATCGGTGGATCGGTGGACCGGTGGACCGGTGGGCCGGCCTTTCGGGCCAGGCCGCGTTTCTTGGCGAAGACGGACCAGATGCATTGGCTGCTACACAACCCGGAAACCCGGTTCTCTCCGACGGTGAAGCCCAGCGCTTCGAGTTCGTCGGCGATGAACCGGTTACCCGAACGCGGGGTCGTCGCGGTGGACGTCCAGGGCCGCGTTGATCAGGTGCGCATCGGACCAATCACGCTCCGTGACCGGGGCTGCCTTCCATGCGTAGAAGGCTTGTTTGGAGAAACCTAGCACCCGGCAGGCCACCGCGACGGCGATACCGTCTGCGGCAAGGTCAAGGACCAGCGGAAACCTCATTTTGGGGGCAGCTCCCTGGCGAAGAACGCAGCCGCCCGGCGAAGGATTTCGTTTTCCTGCTCCAAGAGCCGGATCCGTTTCTTCGCCTCTCGGAGTTCGGCGGCTTCTTTCTGGGAGACACCGGGACGGGCACCGTCTTCAATGTCGGCTTTCTTGAGCCAGTTATGCAGGGTGGCTTCGGAAATTCCGAAGTCCTTGGCGATCTGGGAGATCGGCGCTTCGTGCTTGCGTGCCACGGCGACAACGTCGCGTCGGAACTCGGCGGGGAAAGGCTTGGGCATGTGAACATCCTTGCTTCGCTACCGCCTGCTTCACCCTGGCCCTCGCGGCATCACCAAAATACGGTCTGGCAGCACGCTTCATCCAACGCAGACAAGTCCGACGCCGCACAGCCCTGGCTTTGACCACAGAGAGCGGAACCCCCTGAACCACAAATCGACCCGCCACAGCGAACCGGCGCTCCCACCCCCCAATTTAGGGGGTGGGAGCGCCGGACCGATGGGCGAATTGCACTACGGACACGAACGCTAACGACTCGCATGTTCCTAGGTCCGAAATATCGGCCTTTCGTGAAATTTGCGTCTGCCCGCGTTTAGGATGGGGTCCGTGGTCCGCTTCGTGCGGGAAGAGCAACAGCAGAGGTAGGGAACGGTGTGAAGGATTCTCAGTCATTGGATGGTCGTGTCGCCCTTGTGACCGGGGGTAGCAGCGGTTTGGGTCGCGCCACAGCACTGGCCCTCGCGGCGGCTGGAGCCCACGTGGCCGTGATGGCCCGTTCCCAGTCCGACCTCGACAAGACCATCAAGCAACTACGCGGAAATGTGCACGGCGCCAGCTCGAAAGCACTTGCTGTCCCGGTCGACCTGGCGGACGCGGACGCGGTCTCACAAGCACTTGAGTACATCGGGAAAGAACTCGGCCCCGTGGACATACTGGTCAATAATGCCGGAACCGATGTCCCAGGATCCATCGAAGAGCTCGATGTTGAGGGTTGGGACAGGGTGATGAACGTTAATCTACGTGCAGTGTTCCTCCTCTCCCAAGCAGTCTTCCCCGGGATGCGCGAAGCAGGCGGCGGTACGATCATCAATATCGGATCCGTGGCAGGTCGCCGGGGCTGGGCTAACGCCTCGGCATACTGCGCCTCAAAATTCGCGCTCACCGGCCTGACGCAGGTCATCGCTGCTGAAGGCAGAGCCCACCGCATCAGGGCCTGCCTGCTGTACCCCGGCGCAATGGATACCAACTGGGGTGCCTGGTCCGCCGAAGAGCGGAGTCCCGCCCACAGCGGGACCTCACCCGCTCAATCGCTGCCACCAGAACATGTCGCGGAGTTCATCACCTGGATCGCCCAATCCCCACCCGATATGGTACTCAACGAGGTAACCGTCACCCCACTACTCGAAGGCGGCTGGCCTTAAACCTGCTCCTGCACAACTAGACCAGGGACTCTAACAAACGCCGCCCCCGCGTGGCAGGCCGACATAATTCGCCAGGTTTGTAACGCTGACCTTAACAACGCCGGCCCATTAAGGCCCACTAAGGTAGTCAAAAAATCACGTCTTCCTGAAATCTCATGCCTTATTGTGCTTGCCCTCGGCATCGCACCCGGCAACAAAGTTAGAACACGCTTACCGAAGATGCTGAATCGGTTCTCGACCAGAACCGGCAAACGCTCTATCCCAGCAGCGATCACCCTGTTTACCTCGCCACAGCAGTCCTCAACGTCAGTCTCTGACCCTCAGCTCGCGGCGCGAGACGAGCCCGTGAGGGATCTAAACAGGCTTATCCGGCTTACCGTCCCTTGCCCGAGACGGACCGTGACAATAGCTGCCCACAATTGAATAGAAGAACCTTTGCTGATGCTGCGATCTCGTGGGTAGGCGCTTTTTTGGAGTAGCGGGCGAGTGAGAGGTGGCTGGTTGGGGTCGTGCTGGTTAGTGGGTTTGGCGGCGGACGGCGTAGGTTCCATTTGCGGCGGCGAGGAGGACCAGTCCTGCTCCGAGGCCAATGACGAGGGTGCCGTCGCTGGTTTCCTCATTGACGACGCCGGTGTCGGCGCCGCCCTTAGGTACGGCCCCCATTTGGTCCATGCCATTGTCTTGTTCAGTGTCCAATTCGGCGGCTTCGGGGGCCGGTGCTGGTGTCGTGGGCTCTTCGGGGGTTGGTGCCATGGCTTCGGCTCCGACGGTGAGGGTGCCGACCATGTTGCCGTGGAACTTACAGAAAAAACCGTAATCGCCGGCAGAGCTGGGGGCGGTAAACGTGGCACTCTCCCCGCCTGGAATAGTCACATCGAAGGATCCGTCGTTGGCGGTGACGGTATGAGCTTCGGTGTCGTTGTTGGTGACAGTGATTTCTCCGCCGGGGTTGACAGCGCCCGGGCCGGAGAAGACGAAGTTGTCGATGCTGATGGACATTTGTCCGACGGTCATGGCCGGTACTGCCTGGGATACGGGGCCGGTAGATGCTGCGGCTACTCCGGCGGATCCGAGACCGGCACCGCCGATCAGGGCTGCGGTGAACGCGACGCTGAGTACTTTTTTGTTGGTCATCATGATGAAACCCTCCGGCGAGGCGTCTAGGGGGGTGTCCCTATGCTTCTGGTCAAGCGGCTTTCGGGGTTTTGGTCTCGTAGAGTGTCTTGTTTTTGAGCATGGCGTAGATGACGTCGCAGCGGCGGCGCGCGAGGCAGATGATGGCGGCGTTGTGTTTCTTGCCTTGGCCGCGTTTCTTCTCGTAGTAGGCCTTCGATAGCGGGTCATGGCAGCTGGCGATCCAGGCGGATCTGAACAGCGCGTTCTTGAGTTGTTTGTTCCCGGAG
>NZ_JBTNDG010000032.1:0-2709 GCF_054511125.1 Arthrobacter sp. TMN-50
GTATCAACAAACATGGCACACTATTGAGTTCTCAAACAACAGACACACCCGGCACCAAACAGAACCAAACAGTCCCATCATCGCTCCGGAGCAACTTTTCAAACTTACCCGAACCCGGCGGCTTTAGCAAATCAATGTTTTCTTGATTTCCAGCCCCACCAGGTGGGTCCCTACCTGCAAGTCTCGCACGCTAGAAGCATGCCATTTACAGGCTGTTTATTAGGGGTCGGTCGCTATCTTTCCGCTTTAGCGGCGGCGACTAGATCTACTTTACACGCCGTGTGGCCTCGAGCCAAATCCTCGATCCGATCCCCTTTTGGCGCCCATTGGGACACCTGATTCCCCGTAATGGCGGGCATCTGGACACCTCGTATGCGTCTGACGGACACCTGCCCGCCGGCGAATCTTCAGCCCCGCCCTCTGTGGCTTGAGTCACCCACTCGGACTTACTTCACCTCGAGGTAGGGTCCACCAGGGTCCGACCGAGGAGGCTGGTGTCAGTAGAGGCGAGGCTTGACGCAATTTCGGACGTGTCCATTCGGGGAACAGATCCTGTTCGATGAGGCGACTGCTCGCAATGTCGAACAGCTGCTCGATTACTCCCGGTCGGACATGCCCACGGTGGTCGACAGTCTCACTGAACTCTCGGTCAGAACCTGGAGAACTTCGTGCCTGGCGATGGGATGGCCCCGTCGGACATCCTGGAGCGCTTGAAAATCATGTTCACCACCTTCACCCACGCGGATCTACCCGAAGAAGAGCGGCAAGTCGGTGAAGCAATCCCCATCGGGGCTGAGTTCGTCGAAGACATTATGAAGGTCAACCGCCGGCTCTGCCTGCTGGGGTGCTCTTTTACCAGGATGTCACGAGTCGAATACCTGGGCCTCCTGTTACAGATCCAAGCCGGCGAAGCCCTCGAAGGTCTCGCTGAGGACCCGTCTACAGACCCTAACCAAGGAGAAAGCGGATCTATCAAGAAAGGATCCGATCTGACTCTACGAAAACGTCCACCGGAAAGGACCGGTCCTGCGCCTGAGTTCGCGGTGGACTCCTGCGCGCGCCAGCTCAGTTTGGGAGGTCGCGCACTCGATAGCGCTGGTGTTGCACCCGGTTACCCTGAATCACCGCGTCAGGATCCTCCAGCAAGTACTGTGCACTGACCGAACCGAAGAAGCGCTTGCCGGACCCGAACACGACGGGCACGACATCAATGCGTACCTCATCGATTAGCCCGGCGGCTAGCATCTGGCCCCGGACGTCTCCGGCGGCGACCTCGACAATGCGGTCACCTGCGAGCTCCTGCGCTATGGCCACCGCTTCCTGAACGCCATCGATAAAGCGAAACGGCGCCTCGGGGTCCCAACCGTCAGGCATCGGTCGGTGCGTCACGACAACCACGTGATCCACCCCGCTCGGGGGCTTCCCGCTCCAGCCATCCGTCAGATCGAAGACGTGACGGCCGACGATTGTCGCCCCGATCTGGTTCCAACACGGCCGGGTGTAGTTATAGGACGTCTGCGACACCGTCACCTGGCCGGTCTCGTCCAACGGAACATCGCCGCTAGATAGCCAGTCGAACAGCGGTCCGGGCTGGTCTCTCTCATCCGCGACGAAACCGTCCACGGACATGGCCCCGTACACGACCACCTTGCCCACCGGGTATCTCCTTTTGCTTCGAGATGCACCATGCTAGCGCGCTTGCAGCGGGCACGCGACGGCATCGGAGTCAGGGATCCAGCGGGTCAGGGGCTGTCGCTTCGGGGTCGGCGCTACAAGGGCCCGCGGGCCTCCTTTTGCTTCCTCCAGGTGGAGGTACCAATGGAGTCTCGGATGGAAGTTCCTGCGCGGAGCCGGCCTGATGCAGGGGTGGAGCGCGTGTCGATCAAGGAGCTGGCCAAACGCCCTGGTGTGGGCTGGCCGACTGTCCCGGGAGGCGCTTGGATAGGCGGAACCACCGCAGCGAAGGCACCGGGTGCGGACAGTGGCTAGGTCAGCTCCATGCTCGCCATTCGACGCAAAGCCGCGGGCTTTCCAACCGGGAAGACCTTCGAGACCCGGGACCCCGCTGTTTCCTCGATCCCGGCACCGGAAGGAAAACGTGGCGATCTATAGACCATTGACACGGCGGTCCTTCCTGTCGTGATGCGAACTGACGGACCACCGACGAGATAGCCGGTCGTGCCGTTCGGCAATATGCGAACCCCATTACTTGACCCAACGCCCGTGGACTGTCCCGGCGCGACTGGATCGATCTGGTGGTAGGGGATCCTGATGGCGAAGATGCCACCGCCTTTAATGTTGACTCGCGCACTTCCAGCCGGACTGTCACCCGCAGACGGATGACGTAGAGAAGCACTGCGGGGAACAGCGTAGCAACGAGTGCTGCGTCGTTCATGCCCGCTGTGACCAACCCCAGGCACTGCCGACCGTCATGAGCACACCAAGACCCGGGAACCCGAGTCGGTACCGAACTGGTAGCCGTGTTCGAAACGTCTCTTGCGGCAATCTGTAGCCTTCATCCATCGCACCGCCGTAGTGTTTGAACGGTCGATCGGAGAGACACAGCCACCGCAGGCCAGGGTCTGAAGGGTTCTGATTTTGGTGCTCTGGTGGTTAAGTGCGGAAGGCCCCACCGTGGGGTGGGGCCTTTCGTCTAATGGTTGTCCGGCGGTGTCCTACTCTCCCACACTCTCTCGGGTGCAGTACCAT
>NZ_JBTNDG010000033.1:0-2016 GCF_054511125.1 Arthrobacter sp. TMN-50
GCCTGATCCTCAAACCGGGTAATCGCCATACACCAATTCTATCGAACACACCTTCGAACAAACCAGCAAAATCCACCAATGTGGAGGAGAAGAGCGCTGAGTTATCCACACCGGGGAAAAGCTAGCCCCGCCCCAAATACGCTTCCTTCACAGGATTCAGCTAGATATCCAAAGGCCTGCCAGCTCCAGATGATCCACCAGATCGGGATCATTCCCCGCTTGATGGGAACTTTATAGCCCCGGCGTTGGGCCCGCCGGTGATTGTGCCGACGGATTGGGCAACCGTCGTCGGCGTGAACTTCGGGCTCCAGAAAACGAGGTCAACCGGGCAGGTCAGTGAGAGTTTGGCGGCTCAGGTAGGTGCAACCCGCACGCGCTATTGCCCTTGGGGTCGGCGGAGGCAGCGCACGATGGCGGCTGTTCGCCATCGACCACTCGCCCGCCAGCACAGTAGCCACCGTGGCCCCTGTCCTGCTCAGCAGGCGAACCCCACTCAGTTATCCAGAGTTACTGGTGCTTGTCCCAGCTCCGGGGAAGCGTCGCCGGGCGTCGCCACCTGGGCCGTCGGGACTTGATCCCTGAGGAAGAAGGCTCCTAAAGATCCCGCGAGGGTCGCGAAGACTGCGACCGAGTAGATAGCCAGTGACACCTGCAGGATCCGGGCGAAAGGGTCGGATGGAGTGATACCTGCCCCCGTGATGGTCGCCATGGCGGATTCGAACAACGCTTCGATATACGACTCGTGGGATCCAGTGGCGTAAAGCAGTTGGCTGGCGGCAAGGATGACTACCGCTGTCACCGCAGCAAGCCAGGCGATCCTGCTAGAGAGCAACCTGCCAGCGGATCGGGATCCTCTAATCCCCGCCGAGAGGATGCCACCGAACCGGGCGAACCGCGCGAGCCGGACCAGTCGGAACGCCTGCAGGGCTCTAAAGAACCTGAGGAACGGCACAAGGAGGAAGACCACTTGCCACCAGTTGCGGCGCCAGAACGCTTTACTGAAACTCCCTACATAGGCACGGAGCAGAAACTCCGCAACAAAGACAGCCCAGAAGATCCAGCCAACAACGCTGAACACCAGTACAAGAGTCGGGTCTTCGGCCAACAGCTGGCCCAGCACAATGAAGAGGAATATGATGCCAAGGATCCCCATCGGCTTGTCGAGCCGTTTGGCTAGCTCTTCGGCCGAGCGGAGCCGGTCCGTCAGAGCTGGACGCGCCTCGGGGATGTCACCCGAACGAGTCATCGGGTGTCCGTCTCGGTCCAGTTGGCTACCCCGGCGAGGGCCGAACTTGTCCCGATCTTGCTGTGGGGGATGACGCTAATTGTGCCGTTGGTTTCGAGTACAACAGCCGCAATGTCGGCTACGGAGCCTGAGCCGGTACTGCGGATCGCTTGAAGCACTTCAGACTCCGTCAAGCGGTTGTTGCGTAACTGCGCAGGTTGCAACTGCCCGTCGATGACCAGGGCGACCGGCCGTGCGGTGACAACCGATCGTACCCGGGGCCAGCGGGCCGATAGCCAGGCGACAACAAACTGCAACGACGCCAGCAGCACCAGGGCAGCGAACCCCTGGGCGAAGGTAACGTCGGCGCTGAGCAGGATCGTCGCCAGCGTGGATCCAAGCGCTACCGTGACGATGAAGTCGAAGGCATTGAGCTGCCCCAATGTTCGCTTACCGGACGCCCGGAGCACCACTACCAATGCGGCGTAGGACACCGAACCAATTACAAGCACCCTAAAAACCTGTTCCCACGATTCAAACCACATAGGGCAATGGTTTCACAGGTGCCAACATCGCGGCGGCAACCCGCGGTTGCGCCCCATGCCGATTCATCTGCGCGACTATGCCCTACGAGGGCTCGATACATTGCCAACAGGCGGTCGGCTAGTGCACGGCGCCTACCCCGTTACATTTATTGGAGTCCTCGAAGGTCGGGGGCTTGGTCGCTGGGCTTGGTATGACTTTCTGCCCCTGTCATTGATGATCCGGGGGGTGCTGTCGCCAGGTTCGGA
>NZ_JBTNDG010000034.1:0-1708 GCF_054511125.1 Arthrobacter sp. TMN-50
TTAGAGCAGTGGGTTTCGGTCTCGGTGGTAGTGGTTTTGTCGGGGTTTCTGGGTTGGGTCAATATACGGGGGTGGGATGAACCAGGGAACCCGGTCCCTGACTTCGATCGTCCATTCGCCTTGATGCAGCACATGATGGTGCCTCGAACACAGCAATACCCCGTTAGCGGTGGTGGTCGGACCGCCCCTGCTCCAAGGAATGATGTGATGGGCGTCGGTCCACGGTGAGGGCATCATGCAATCCGGGAAAGCGCATCCACCATCGCGGGCGGTCAACGCTTTACGCAGCGTCGGAGGAAACAGTCGGCGAGGCTGCCCCACATCCAGGATCTGGCCCGCGGTTCCCAACACCACCGGAAGAACATTCGCATCACAGGCTATCCGCCGGATCGCCCGGGCACTGAGCAGTCCACCAAACGCAGCAGTACCGGCCCTGCCCACATCGGCCACCAAATCCTTGTAATTGATCGTGACCAAAACCTGAGGCCTCAAACCACCAGCAGCCGGCAGTCTATTGCTCGCCAACGCGATCCGACACGCACCCACCAGACCACCAAGTAACCGCTGCGCCCACGTCGACCGATCAAGAACATCATCCGGAACAGCGCATTGATGCACCTCACCCTGTTTCCCCGCAGCGGACACTATTCCGGTCTCAGACGCTCGTCCGGTCCCAGACGCTCGTCCGGTGTCAGTGGCTTGTCCGGGGTCAGGGGCTTGTCCGGCGCCGGAGGCTTGTCCGGTGTCAGGGGCTGGCCCGGTGTCAGGGGCTGGCCCGGTGTCGGGGGTCGTCAGGCCGGCGCGGGTTCGTGGGTTGGTGGCCACCTGCATGACCGTCACCAAATCCTCGTACTGCTCATCCGTGGCAAAAATCTCGATGAACCGCAACCCATGCCGTTTACCCCGCAGGAAAACCCCCTGATGAGCGTGCAGGACCTCCTCAGTGGGCTCACTACCATCAGGATTAAGCAGATCCTCCCACCGCCTGATCACAACCCGGAGAACATCCAGATCCGACTCCGCCGCCTGCCGGGTCAGATTCGCCTCCATCACCTCCACCTGCTCCACCGACGCAAACGGCCGCACCCGCTCCAAGGCCGCACTAATCAACGTGGCAGCCAGACTACTCACCTCCGATCGAGCGACCGCCGCCCCCAAATACCCCGACCTCGGACCAACCGGCTGACCATTCAACTGCACCGACCCCAACACCTGACCCGATAACCGGATCCGCCGCTTCGCCTCACTCTTACTCACCCGCAACGTATTCCGAAGATACTCAGCATTATCCCTACACCCCGTCCGATTCACCGCCCCCTCAGAAGACTCCCCACCGAAAGACCCACCGTTCAACGACCCAGGGTCATCGGCCGCGAAATTCAACCGCTGACCGGACTCACCAACCACCGCCACATTCTGGACCTCCACCGCATGAGCCGCAATCAACTGCAACTGCTCAGCAGTCCTCGCGATCTGCTCAATAGCCACCGCCATCCCAGCAAGCTCACGGGTCGGCATCAACAGACTCTCCACACGAAACGACACAGCAACCCCCAACAACTCAGCATTCAACCACGCCAGATACCGAGAAGTATCAGCCTGATCCTCAAACCGGGTAATCGCCATACACCAATTCTATCGAACACACCTTCGAACAAACCAGCAAAATCCACCAATGTGGAGGAGAAGAGCGCTGAGTTATCCACAC
>NZ_JBTNDG010000035.1:0-1556 GCF_054511125.1 Arthrobacter sp. TMN-50
CCCTACGTGTCAGGGTGAGTTGAGGCCAGTGGCTCATAGCAAGTCCGTCTAATTCGTAGGGCGAGAATCAGGATCAGAACCAATGTCTATCTCCACAATTTCCCGGGTGCGGGAAGATGGGTCCATGAGTAATTCTGGCCCCCGTGCCGGCGGTCCAAGGCCTCGAAGGTCGTTTACCCCGGCGCAGAAACTAGCCCATCTGGCCGCTTACCAACAGGCCTGTGATGATAGCTCCGGAGGCGGGGCGTACCTTCGTCGTGAGGGCATCTATTCTTCCCAGATCACTGAGTGGCGCAAACTCCGTGATGCTGGTGTGCTCGAGGGTAGGAAGCCCGGTGAGAAGATCGGCAAGCTTACCGCTGAGCAGGCCGAAATCGCCCGTCTACGCCGGCAGCTGGAGGTGAATGAACGCACGCTGGCACGGACTCGGGCGGCGTTGGACATCATGGGAAAAGCACGGCAGCTTTTGGAGGAAATCTCCGAAAGCGAGGAGCAGCAGCAGTGGTACAGGAAACCCTGATGGGGGTTTATGCCGAACTCACAGGTGCGCATATTCCCACGCGGGAAGCGGCAGTCCTGGCCGGGATACCGCGGGCGACCGCAACCCGCAGCCCACGGCCCCCGCTGGCCGTGCCGATGCCCGCACCTGTCCCGGCAAACAAGCTCGACCCGGACGAACGCGACCGTATCCTCGCTGCCGTGAACTCTGCCCGCTTCGTGGATCTGGCCCCGGTCCAGATCTACGCGCAACTGCTGGACGAAGGGACCTACCTGTGCTCAATCTCGACGATTTACCGGATACTGACTGAGAATAGGCAGGTCAAAGACCGTCGCCGGCAGGCACGCCATCCGCCCAGGACCGTTCCGGAACTGACAGCGGCTGGCCCCGGAGAGGTCTACAGCTGGGACATTACCAAGCTTGCCGGCCCGGTCAGGGGTAAATACTTCGATGCCTACGTGATGATCGATATTTACTCCCGCTACATCGTGGGCGCATACGTCCACGCCCACGAATCCGGGGAGTTGGCGGTGGAGATGATGAAGGAAATCTTCGGTATCCACGGCATCCCAAAGATCGTGCACGCGGACCGCGGGACCTCTATGACGTCCAAGACCGTCGCCGTATTGCTCTCCGATCTGGAAGTCACCAGGTCACACTCCCGGCCCCGCGTATCCAACGACAACCCGTACAGCGAGGCGTGGTTCAAGACTTTGAAATTCGCTCCCGTGTTTCCTGAACGATTCGGCTCCCTGGCCGATGCGAGGGTCTTCATGGCGGCCTTTGTCGAAGGATACAACCACAGTCACCGTCACACCGGAATTGGGCTAAACACCCCGGCAGACGTCCACTACGGTCTTGCCGCGGCGAAGGCCACCGAACGCTCCATCACCCTGGCCGCCGCACGGCAGAAGAATCCTGAACGATTCAGCACTGAAACGGACCCAAAAATACTTACCGTCCCCGACGCGGCATGGATTAACAAACCATCCCAGGAAACCCAGCCAGAAGCAGCCGCCTAACTCCCACTGGCCCCATTCACCTTGACAACTTCCGC
>NZ_JBTNDG010000036.1:0-1328 GCF_054511125.1 Arthrobacter sp. TMN-50
CCCCGTTACATTTATTGGAGTCCTCGAAGGTCGGGGGCTTGGTCGCTGGGCTTGGTATGACTTTCTGCCCCTGTCATTGATGATCCGGGGGGTGCTGTCGCCAGGTTCGGAGGCGCTTGTTGACTGCTGATAGGGACGCGGCCGGACCCGGTTGGGTTCAGGTCTCTTCGTAACGTGGGTGCCAGGAACAGGTGTCGTGACTGCGGCCAGCTAGTGGTGCAAAGGAGCGCCATCATGACCGGACAATTTGATGTGTATTGCGGGCTCGATGTCGGCAAGTCCGAACATCACGCAACAGCCCTCACCCCGGCCGGGGAACGGATCTTTGATAAACCGTTGCCGCAAGACGAGACACGGCTCCGAGAGCTCTTCACTGCTCTTGGCCGGCATGGCCGGGTGTTGATGATCGTGGACCAGCCCAACACCATCGGGGCGCTACCGATCGCGGTGGCCAGGGATTGCGGCTGCGAGGTAGCGTACCTGCCGGGACTGGCCATGCGGAAAGCCGCGGACCTCTACCCGGGACGGTCGAAAACCGATGCCCGGGACGCGTTCATCATCGCGGACACGGCACGGACCATGCCCCACACATTGCGGGCGGTAGACCGCGACAGTGAAGTGCTCGCCGCGTTGAAAGTTCTCTCCGGTTTCGACGCGGACCTGACCCATGAATGCACCAGGGCGATCAACCGGCTCCGGTCGTTGCTGTTGCAGATCTTTCCGTCCCTGGAACGGGTCTTCGTCGGCACGATCCTCACTCGCACCCTGGTGCTCGACCTATTGATCAAATACGCCGGGCCGACCAGTCTTCGCGCGGCCGGGCGCGGAAACGTGCTGCGCTGGGCGAGGAACCACGCCCGCAAAGACCCCACCAAACTCATTGATGAAATCTTCGCCGCGCTCGGGGAACAGACGGTTACCGTGATCGGCACCGATGCTGTTGAACTGGTCATCCCACGCGTCGCTGCGCAGATCAAGGAGCTCAAACACCAGCGTGCCATCGTCGCCGCTGAGGTGGAGAAACTCTTGGACGACTTCCCTCTTTCCATCGTCTTGATGTCCATGCCAGGAGTCGGCATCAAGACGGCAGCGACGATACTCCTGACCATCGGCGATGCCAGCACCTTCACCACGGCCGGCCACTTAGCCGCCTACGCGGGCATCGCGCCAGTCACCCGACGATCCGGAACCTCAATCCGTGGCGAATACCCCGCACGCTCCGGGAACAAACAACTCAAGAACGCGCTGTTCAGATCCGCCTGGATCGCCAGCTGCCATGACCCGCTATCGAAGGCCTACTACGAGAAGAAACGCGGCCAAGGCAAGAA
>NZ_JBTNDG010000037.1:0-1280 GCF_054511125.1 Arthrobacter sp. TMN-50
GTCGTGGGTCGCTGCCCGGGAAGCGGAACTGGTTGCCGCCCTCCACGATGAGGTCCAGGCTGCGGCCGCCGCGTTGGCTGCTTCCCGTCGGGGATCGGGCTCGCGGATCGGTACCGGGCTCGGGTTCACTCTCACTGTCGAGGAACTGGCTCCATTGTTGAATATTTCCGGGCGGGCAGCGCACCGGCTGCTGGGGCAGAGCCTGAACCTGGTCCTGGACCTCCCAAAAACCCTGCGATCACTGGGTGACGGGATGATCTCGGTCCGGCAAGCCCAGATCATCGCCGACGAAGCCCTCTTCCTCCCGGCTGAGGTGTTACCCAGGTTTGAAGATCAGGTCCTTAGACGCGGCGCGCATCTGACCCCGCCACGGTTGAAAGCCATCTGTCACCGGGTTCGGGAGAAAATTCATCCCGAATCCATCGTCACCCGCAAGGCCGCCGCGGTCGAAGACCGGCATGTGGAAGTGACCCCAGCCCAGGACGGCATGGCATTGCTGTCCGCGTATCTACCCGCCGAGCAGGCCTGCGGCATCGAACACCGCCTCACCTTCACCGCCCGGGCCCTGCAAACCCCTTCCGAACCCCGGACCCTCACCCAACTCAAAGCCGACGTCCTCAGCGACCTCCTCACCCACCACTGCCCACCGACCATCAACCCCAGCGACGCCGACGCTCCAGAGGGCGCCAACGCTGCCGACGACACTGCCAACGGCGACACCGACAGCACGGACAGTGATGGCAAGGACGCTGTTGCTGGTGGTGCTGGTGGTGTTGGGTTGGTTGATTTGGCGTCGGTGATGGGGGTGCAGCCGGTGGTGTTCGTGACCGTTCCGGTGATGACCCTGCTCGGCGGCGACGGGCCAGCCGAACTCGAAGGGTACGGGCCGATCGACCCGGACACGGCACGTAAGCTCGCAGCCCACGCCCCCGGTTTCACCAGGATCCTCACCCACCCCGAAACCGGGACCGTGCTCAGCGTCGGCCGCGACCGCTACAAAGTCCCCAAAGGCTTACGCACCACCATCCTCGTCAGAGACAAAACCTGCCGCCACCCCGGCTGCAACCGGCCCGCCCCAGCCTGCGACATCGACCACACCATTCCCTGGCACCAGGGCGGCACCACCAGCTACGACAACCTGGCAGCGCTATGCAAACGTCACCACATGCTCAAAACCGACGGCTACTGGCACTACCAACAACCCGAACCCGGCACCATCACCGCCACCTCACTCACCGGCAAAAACTACACCACCCTGCCCCAACCACCACCCTTCTAAC
>NZ_JBTNDG010000038.1:0-1260 GCF_054511125.1 Arthrobacter sp. TMN-50
TAGCCCAGGGTTTTCTTGGTCTATGCGTTGACGGGGCGTGTTAATCGATGAAAGGTGCCCCTGACGTGGGAAAATGTTGTTACCACACACCATTTTGACCACACCAAAAGGAGCACCCTTCAGGTGACGATTCTACCCTCTGTTTTCCCCTCCATGCCGGTGGCCTTCACCGGCCAGTCGCTGGTATCCCACGCCGGAGCGCAGCTGGTGGCCGGTTTCGTTGACGCCCTGGGATTCCGGGAACTCTGCGAGGACCGCCTCGGCCAATTCACCCCAGCAGGCGCCACGCACCGGCCGGGCACACTGATCGGGCAGCTGGCGTTGATGCTCGCCGCCGGCGGCGAACACGTCTCAGACCTGGATATGTTCCGGACCCAGCCCGGCGTGTTCGGGACGGTAGCCTCCAACGCAACGGTCTCGCGGTTCTTCGACCGGACCGCGGCCAACCCCGATGCTTTCGCCCACGGCGCTGAAACACTTGCCCGGGCATTACGCACGATGGTGTGGGACGCGGCCGGTGAACACAGCCCGGCAGCCCGCGCGACCGCCGCCGACCCGGTCATCATCGACTTGGACGCCACCCTCGTGGCCTCGCACTCCGACAAAGAACGGGTGGCAGGGGATTACAAGGGCGGCTACGGGTACGCACCATTCACCGCCAGCATCGACTACGGCACCAAGCACGGTACCGGGGAGATCCTTGCCTGTCTGCTGCGACCAGGTAACGCCGGCGCGAACAACGCCGATGACCACATCGAGGTGTTCACCACCGCCGTCAATCAACTACCCGACGGGTTCTTCCACCAGGACGGCACCCTGAACGGGGAGAACATCCTGGTCCGTACCGACAGTGCCGGAGCGTCCCGGAAATTCCTCTGGCACCTCCACCACGCGCGAGCCCAATTCTCCGTGTCCTACCCCGTCCCGGCCAGTAAAGCCCACATGGTCGATTGGATCAGCGACAAACAATACTGGCAACCAGCCCTGGACACCCGCGGCAACAACCGCACCGATGCCTGGGTAATCAACGCCACCGACGTGATTCCCTTGACGGACTACCCGCCCGGGACGAACATCTATCTCCGGGCCGAACCATTGCACCCCGGCGCGCAGCCGACGCTGCTGGACGTGGACGAACACCGGATCACCGCGTTCCTCACGAACTCACCACACTGGCACGGCCCGCACCTCGACGCCCGGCACCGGCGGCGCGGGCGGTGCGAGAACCGGATCAAAACACTCAAGAACACCGGCCTGGGT
>NZ_JBTNDG010000004.1:0-185522 GCF_054511125.1 Arthrobacter sp. TMN-50
CCTCGAACGGCCCGGCCGCGAACATCCCCCTACCGGAAAAACCAGCTTTAGCGGATGAAAACACGGTCGAAGGTTTGGAAGCGTTCACCGAATACTGGTTCGAACTCCTCAACTACGCATATATCACCAATGATTGGGGGCCGCTCGAAGCAGTGACGGATCCCGGGTGTGATACTTGCGTAGCAATCAAGGAAGAAGTGCAGCGAGTGTACGGCGATGGTAGCTGGCTCAAAGGTGCCGAGATTGAGGTGATGAGCTTCTCGAGCAAGTTCGAACTGAACACGTCGGGGTCAATTAGTTCGTTTGTCCAGAAGCGACAGAGTGAGGTCACCTATTTCGATTCCGACGGTAGCGAATTGGGTACTGATCCAATGACAGAGCCCGTGTTCGATGTGGTGATTGCTCTTCACGAGAACGATCGTTGGCTGATGCTTGATTACGGAAAGCCTGAGGGAACCTAAATGGGCCGCTCGTATGTCCGGGTATCCAGTGCCAGCCTCGTGGCATTGATCGCGGCTGTGGGAACATCGGCGTTCCCCGCATATAGCGCGGAAGACGAAGCTGCATATGGCGTTCAGGTCGACAAAAATTCGTTTGAGGCTACTGGAGTAACAAAATCGGGTGCAGACGGTCGAGAGGCCGCGAACAGCGATTCGCCCCCACCTGGACAACTTGCCAATCTTCCGTCGGATGATGGGGTCGATTATGCGTATGAGCGGGTGTGTACTGCTGGGGTGCAGGATTATATGGATCCGGCGTATTGCGTGGAGTTGAATGCTCAGTGTGCTGCGCGTGAGGGTGGGGTGTTGGTGCAGTGGATTGAGGTGGATCGGAATGTGAGTCCGCCGGTTCGGACGGCGACGGGTCGGAGTGGGTGTTTGTATCCGGGTTTGCCGCCGGTGGCTCCGACGGGTGGGGCGTTGGAGGAGGCGCCGATTGTGGTGTCGTTGGTTGAGTTTGAGAGTCAGCCGATTGTTGCTGCTGGGGTGTTTTCGCAGCCGGATCATTTTGGGGTGCGGAATGCTCACAGTAATTTGTATGCGGTGGCGGGGGAACAGGAGTTCACGTTCGTGTTCGAGGATGCGCGGATCCGGTTGAGGGCGTGGCCGGTGTCGTATGAGTGGTCGTATGGTGATGGGTCGGTTCTGGTGACTACTGACGCGGGGTCAGCTCTACCGGGTGATGGGTTCAATGTTGAGACGCCGACCAGTCATGTGTTCACGGAGACGGGGGATTATTTGGTGGGGTTGGATACCTTGTTCGCTGGGGATTATTCGGTGGATGGGGGATCGTGGTTACCGGTTGCTGGGCTGGCGAGGGTCCCGTCCGAGCCGCATGTGATGAGTATTTGGCGCAGCGAACGTCACAGTGTCGCGGAGACGTGTCTGGAGAATCCCGCCGGAATCGGCTGCTAACCCAACTCCTGCGAGGCCCTGTCCAGGGGTGGGCCCCCCCTCGAGGGTTCAGGTTAACAATTGTGCAGCTGCGGTGGATGAGGCGACAGTGGGCCGAGCAGCCGTCGAATCTTTGCGCACGTGTGGTGGGTGCGCCCGGCGTCGACCCGCCAGTGCTGTGCAAATGTTTGGGGATTGCTCCGAGGCACTCACCAGAGCTGCTCAAAAGTCCGGCCCGAAAGCGGTTAGGCCTGAAGCAAACCTGAAACCCTTCCAGAATGCACTCGAGGTGCAGTATGCTGCACTCATGGATGACAGTACAACTGCTCTGGCGGCAGCAATTGGTCGACGGGTCAAACTGGAGAGGCAGTCTCGCTCACTGACCCTCGATCAGCTGGCGAACACGGCCGGAGTGAGTCGTCGGTTGTTGATCAATGTGGAGCAGGGCGCCACCAACCCTAGCGTTGGAACGCTGCTGCGGATTAGCGATGCCCTCGGCGTCGGGCTCCCAGCCCTGGTGGAATCGCCCACACCAAAGCCGGTCACTGTCACCCGCAACGGCGAGGGAGCAACCCTCTGGAGTTCCGAGGCCGGTGGCCGTGGAGTTTTGGTGGCAGGCACTGAGTCGCCGGACGTTGTCGAACTCTGGGATTGGACAATGGCCCCGGGGGACCGCCACAAGAGCGAAGCCCATTCCGTCGGAACCAAGGAACTCCTTCAGGTGCAGCAAGGGTCAATCACTGTGGACACAGGGGACCAGTCGATAGTGCTTGGGCCCGGGGACTCGCTGTCGTTCCCCGGGGACACGGCCCACTCCTACGCGGCGACAGCTGGCGAATCAGCGAGGTTTACCTTGGCGGTCTTTGAACCCGGCGTTGGACTCAGGCATGGGGGCAGGCCGTGAACAAGATTCAGCACCTCGTGGACTCCAGCAGCATTGATGCTCAAGTGTTCCAGCTCCGCCCGGATTATCGTGCCATGTTAATCGCCGTCGACGGACTGATTCCCGGCCCCAGCGATCACCGAAGTGAAACGTTGCTGCAAGCCGCCGAGGCAGAGGCTCGCCAACTCCTCGACGAAATCCCGGTGGAACAGCTCCCTCATGTTGCAGCCTGGCGCGACGCCTATCGGGGTTTTGGCGCCAAACCGCAGCGCACACGCAACAGCTTGGAGGGTCTGCTGCGTCGTGCCGTCGCAGGGCTGCCGCGCGTCAACCGGCTGACGGACCTGTACAACGCGATCTCAGTCCTGCACCAGGTTCCGCTAGGCGGTGAAGACCTGGCCGGTTACATCGGAGCACCACGACTGATCCGCGCGATCGGGGATGAGCCGTTCGATACCGCGGCCGGTGGAACCGAAATGGTCGAACACCCGGAGCCAGGAGAAGTGGTCTGGTGCGACGACGCCGGAGTGACCTGCCGACGCTGGAACTGGCGTCAGGGCCGGCGAACACAGCTCGGCGACAACACGACGACGGCGTTGTTCATCCTGGACGCACTGGAGCCGATGACCGACGATGCCCTGCAGCGTGGGGCGAATGCCCTCGCCCTCCACCTTAAACAGCTGGGACCGGACATCAAGATTGCCAGTCGCCTCCTGCGGGCCGATTCGTAATAGGCCATGACCCGAAAAACAGATGTCCCTCCGTGGGGACTGGCGATCACCGCGATGTTTTCAGTGCAACTAGGCTCCGCCCTCTCAATGGATCTCATTGACGTCGTCGGACCTGGCGGAACGGCCTGGCTCCGGCTGAGCATGGGTGCGCTCATCCTGCTCGTGCTGGTCCGGCCGCCGCTACGCTCGATCCGCCGTCAGGACGTGCCGACGATCCTCGGTCTCGGCGTCGCGACCGGCGTCATGACCATCGGGTTCCTCACCGCGATCGAACACATTCACCTGGGCACCGCGGTCGCCATCGAATTCCTCGGACCGTTGACCGTCGCAGCCGCCCGAAGCCACCGGAAACGGGCCCTGGTCTGGCCCGCTGTCGCGCTCCTGGGTGTAGTGCTGCTGACCGAACCCTGGGAAGGGACGGTCAATCTTGCCGGGGTGGGTTTTGCGGCGATGGCGGCCGTCGGTTGGGCGGTGTACATTCTTCTCACCCAGCGCATCGGCGACCGGTTTACCGGAATCGGCGCACTCTCTCTCACCATACCGATCGCGGCGGTGACGGCGGCGATCGTAGGGATCCCGCAGGCGCTAGGTCAGATCACCCCGGGGGTCCTGGCAACATCGCTGGGCCTGGCGGTGCTGCTGCCCGTGCTGCCCTTCGCTCTAGAGATGCTCGCCTTGCGGCGGATGACCCACACCGCGTTTGGGACGCTGATGGCGCTCGAGCCGGCAATCGGCGTGCTGCTGGGACTGCTCATCCTCAAGCAGCAGTTAGGCGTACTGCAGATCATCGGGATTGTCCTGGTGGTGCTGGCCGGTGCGGCATCCCAACGGGACGGTATCCGACCGGCAGGCAACAACCGAACCGCTAAACCTCAGCGCCGTTATCGCCGTGATCGCGGGTCTTGGGCAGCCGGAGGATCAGGAAAATCACTGACACGAGGAAAATCGCCAGTACCCCCAGCATCACTGTGAGGGGTGCGGCTCGCCAGAACATGGCCAGGAGCAGCAAGGTAATGGGCCCGCCGACGGCGCCGAACCAGGCCAGAACCAGCAGCGGTTCGCCCGTTCCCAGCGCCGGAGGCTCGGGCGGGTAATAGCCCTCGTCCTCATCGCCGGTCTCTTCAGGCGTGTAGTCTCGCGGTCCACCGGGGGAGCGGCGGGGCTGATTCTCGAATAAGGCCCGGACACGGTCCTGATCGGACATCTCCACCTCGGCGGTCTGCTCAGGCGCCGCCGCACTTCCGGATTCGGGTGCGTTAGGGGTTTGTTCCAGCCGTGCCACCAGATCCTGCCATACGGCATCGTCGGTGGACTCGTTGGGTTCCTGTCCTCGGGATGTCATGCGCTGGTACCTGCCGTCACGTGCTGGATGAATTGCGCTGAGCGTTCAAAAATCAACTGCGCGTCATGGTCCATCGTCGCAACATGATAGCTGTTCTCCAAACGGACAATCTCCAGGACCGCTGAGCCAATCCGCTGCTGCAGGACCTCAAGACTGCTCTCCGGCACCACCGGGTCCACTGAGGAGCGAAAGACCAGGGTTGGAGCAGTCACCGACGGTAGCCGCTCAACCGTTTCCCTGAACAATCGGTAGAGTTGGCCCACTGCTGCGACGGGGGTACGTGCATAGGCGCCCTCGTCCAGCCCTTCCTTCTTAATATTGTTGGCGATTGCCGGGACCGATTTCATGAAGTATTTCAACAGACCTGCGTAGCGTGCGCGCGGGTCTGCGATCGTCAGCCCCGGATTGACGACGACGACGCCCGCCACCGGGTGCAACGCCGCCAACCGCAGCGCAAGGGTTCCACCCATCGACAATCCCGCCGCAACGATCACCTCGGTTGACTGCGCCAGGCCCTGGTAGCTCGCCTCATAGCTGGCATACCAGCGCTGCCAAGGAGTACGGGCGAGCTCCTGCCAGGTGGTGCCGTGCCCGTCAAGGAGCGGAAGACGCACAGCGTACCCTTGATCGGCGAGATATTGTGCCCACTCCAACAGACTCACGGGGGACCCGGTGAACCCATGGCTCATCACGACGCCGATGCGCGCAGTCTCCCCGAAACCATCGGACGAGAAGGCGGCGGGACCAGCACTGGATGTCATAGCCCCATCGTGCCACCTGCCACCGACGCCTTACCAGCAGGTCCGCGCCTTAGAGTAGTCTCTCAAGGAAAAGCGCGATCCACAGTGGGGTAGTCCGCCGTGATCCGTTCGGGTCTAGGAAGGCTGTCAGCGTGTTTTATTGGTTCATGAAGCGGATCATCGTGGGTCCAATTCTGGGTCTCCTGTTCCGGCCGTGGGTAAAAGGGATGGACAACGTCCCGGTCGATGGGCCGGCGGTTTTGGTCAGCAACCACCTTTCTTTCTCCGACTCGATTTTCCTACCCATCGCGGTACCCCGGCCGGTGATCTTCCTGGCCAAGTCCGAATACTTCACCGGCCAGGGGATCAAGGGCAAGCTCACCGCATCGTTCTTCAGACTCTCCAACCAGCTGCCGATGGACCGCTCGGGCGGGGCAGCGTCGTCCAGTTCGCTCAGCGCCGGCGAGGCAGTGCTCAACGCGGGCGGCATTCTGGGGATCTATCCCGAGGGAACACGCAGCCCCGATGGGCGGCTGTACCGGGGGAAAACCGGGGTCGCCAAGCTGGTGCTTGCCACCGGGGTCCCGGTGATTCCAGTGGCCATGATCGGGACTGACAAGGTGCAGCCCATTGGCCGGCGCATCCCTAACATTCGTCGGATTGGCATCATCGTTGGCGAACCCCTCGATTTCACCCGCTACAAGGGGTTGGCCGAGGACCGGTTTGTGCAGCGGTCGGTCACCGACGAGATCATGTACGAACTGATGAGACTCTCCGGCCAGGAATACGTCGACGTGTACGCCAGCAGCGTCAAGGAGAAACTCGCCGCAGCCAAGTCATCCGACAAAAAAACTCACGGCAAAACCGTCAACGCGGCGAAGCCAAACGCTGCGGCGACACCAAACGCACTGCCAACGTCAAGCGGCACCGAGAACAAGTCGCTACTCGGCCGGCTCTCGAGCATCAAACTGCCGGGGTGGCTGACCAGGAAACGCTAGGTCAGCCCGGCAAGGATCACCCACCGAAGGCTTCCCGACGGTTTACCCACCGAACGTTTCGCGAACCAGCACCGATGGTGGCGGGCGGCACAATGTGACGTATGGCTCGGCTGCGTGACGGCCTCGTCGGCGCCTTCGATGCCGACCCATTAGGCTTAACGGGTGACTGACATCTTTGCACCCACCGAATCCACTGTCCCCCCAGCTCAGCAAGCCAGCCTGCAGGCAAACTCGATGCTGGACAACTGGCGTCAGTTGCCCATTTCGCAGCAGCCCACCTGGCAGGACAACAGCGTGTATTCGGCTTCCGTGAAGGAGCTTTCCACCCTTCCCCCTCTCGTTTTCGCCGGAGAGGTCGACGTACTACGCGACCGCCTGGCCGCGGCCGCGCAGGGCAAGGCGTTCCTGCTGCAGGGTGGCGACTGCGCCGAAACCTTCGAAGGCGCCACCGCCGACCGGATCAGCGCGCGCGTGCGGACCATCTTGCAGATGGCAGTGGTCCTGACCTACGGTGCATCGCTGCCTGTCATCAAAATGGGCCGGATGGCCGGGCAGTTCGCCAAGCCCCGCTCCTCGAACGACGAGACACGTGACGGCGTAACCCTGCCGGCCTACCGCGGTGACATGGTCAATGGCTACGAGTTCACCCCCGAATCGCGGGGCCATGACGCCTCCCGGATGGTCAAGGCCTACCACACGTCGGCATCGACGCTGAACCTGATCCGTGCGTTCACCCAGGGCGGCTTCGCTGACTTACGCCTCGTCCACCACTGGAACAAGGGCTTCACCGCCAACCCCGCCCACTCACGCTACGAGTCGCTGGCCGGCGAAATTGACCGCGCCGTCCGGTTCATGGATGCCTGCGGCACAGACTTCGAGGCGCTCAAACGGGTTGAGTTCTTCGCCAGCCACGAAGCGCTCCTGCTCGACTACGAGCGGGCGCTCACGCGCACGGACTCGCGTACCGGGCTGCCGTATGACACATCGGCCCACTTCCTCTGGATCGGGGAGCGCACCCGGGACATTGACAGCGCCCACATCGACTTCCTCTCCCGCGTGCGGAACCCAATCGGTGTGAAGCTGGGCCCCGGTACCTCGCCCGACGACGCCCTCGCCCTCATTGACAAGCTGGATCCGAACCGCGAGCCGGGGCGCTTGACGTTCATTACGCGGATGGGCGCCGGGAACATCCGCGAGAAACTGCCCCGACTGGTCCAGAAGGTCACCGACTCCGGTGCCCAGGTGTTGTGGGTATCTGACCCGATGCACGGCAACACGGTCACCTCGCCCAACGGCTATAAGACCCGCAACTTCGACGACGTCATGGACGAGGTCCGCGGCTTCTTCGAGGTCCACAATTCGCTAGGTACCTTCCCGGGCGGTCTGCACGTGGAGATGACCGGCGACGACGTCGCCGAGTGCCTGGGCGGAGCCGATCCCGTGGACCAGGAAGCCTTCCTGGAACGCTACGAATCGGTCTGTGACCCGCGCCTGAACCACATGCAGTCCCTTGAGATGGCATTCCTGGTCGCTGGAGCGCTCTCCAAGCGATAGGTTAAACACAACTGAGGCGAAGCGGAAATATCCGCTTCGCCTCAGTTGTGTTTGAAGTGAGAACTGGCTAGGTGACGGTGATCGTGACCGTCGAGCCTTCCGGCTGCTCACCGGTAAGGTCCTGACCTGCAACCAGACCAAGAACCGAATCGCCGAAGGTGTAATCCACCACCACCGTGAATCCAGCAGCCTCCAGCTCGGCCACGGCCACTTCTTCCCGTTCGGAGAAGACGTTGGGCACCTCCACCAGACGTGGGCCCAGAGACAGCGTCAGCGTCACAGTGTCACCCCGGGTCAGCTGCCCGCCCGAAGGACTCTGTCCGACGACGGCGCCCGCCGGAATGTCGGGATTGTTCTCTCCCTCCGGTGCGACGGCGGCGACAAGGCCGGCGTCCTCGATGGTGGCGACGGCGTCGTCACGGGTCTGACCCGTCACCACAGGAACGTCGAGGGGCTCAGCGCCCTGCGAGATCACCAGGTTTACCGCTGTACCCCGCGGTGTCTGCGCTCCGGCCGCGGGCGCCTGGCTGATGACCAGTCCGTCCTCGACGTCGGCGCTGTACTCGCGGGTAATATCCCCGACCGCCAGTTCACCGCTTACCAGCTGCTCAGCGGCGGCGGCTTCACCACGACCAACAATGCTGGGGACCGCGAACAGCTCAGGTCCCTTAGAGACAAACAGTTCCACCGATTCGTAGCGGCGAAGTTCGGTCTGTGCGGCGGGCTCGCTGCGGATCACCAGCCCCGATGCCACCTGATCATGAAACTCCTCTTCGGTGCGCGGCGCATCGAAGCCGTTCTGTGCCAGCAGCAGCTCCGCCTGATCCACTGAGCGGTTGACGACGTCGGGCACCGTCGCCAGGGCGCCCGGCCCAACGCCGAAGAACCAGCCAACGCCCGCCGCCAAACCGGCAAGGAGTAACAGCACCACCACCAGGATCGCGTTGCGACGCCCCCGGTGACCGGGATGTAGTGATTTCTCGGGCCGCTGGGCGGCCCTCGCCTGCCGCTTCTGGTAAACCTTGAACTCCTTGCGTGCCTGTTTGTCACGGGTCCGCGGGTCAGATTCGGGCACCGGCTCAACCTGCGTCAGCGGAAGGTTTCGCATGGCTCGGGTGTGCTGGACGTCGTCGGCAATGACGGAGGTCATTGACTGGTCGGCCCGGATCGCCTCGGTGGACCGGGGCCCAGACGAGGAAGTGATCACCTCGGTCGGGGACCCGCCGCGCATCGTTCCAAGCACCTTGGTGCCGTCCATGACCGGAGGGATAACGCCCGTCTGATCGTCAGCGCTCCCGGCCCCGCCGTGTCCACCGGGCAGTTCAAAGTCCAGTTCCTCATCAGTCAGGGTGGTGCGGATATGCCTGAGTTCCCCAAGCAGGGCATTGCCGTCGACCGGACGATCCTCCGGGTCCACCGAGGTGCACCACTGGACCAGCTCATCAATGTCTGCTGCGAGCCCGGGGACCAGGGTCGAGGGCGCGGGGACAGTCGAATTGGCGTGCTGGAGCGCAACCCGGATCGGGATATCGCCGGTGAAAGGCTGCTTGCCGGTCAGGAGCTCAAACAGGACAATGCCGGCCGAGTAGATGTCGCTGCGGGCGTCTGCACCGCCGCCGGTCACCAGTTCGGGGGAGAGATAGGCGACGGTGCCGATCAGGGTTCCCGTGGTGGTCGTGGTGGACGCTGCCCGCGCCAGGCCAAAGTCGGCGATTTTGATGCGGCCGTTGCTGGCCAGAAGCACATTCTCGGGTTTGACGTCCCGGTGCACCAGTCCGACGTCGTGGGCGGCACCAAGGCCTTCGACCACTGGATCCATCATGGCCAGCGCGAGGCGGGGGGTCAGCCGGCCTTTTTCCCGCAGTAGATCCCGGAGGGTCCTCCCTGGCACGTATTCCATGACCAGGTACGCCAGAGAGCGGTCGGAGGATTCCTCCACGCCCTGGTCCAGGACGCCCACCACGTGGGGGTGGGATAGGCGCGCCGCCGACTTGGCTTCCCGTTCGAAGCGGTCAAGGAAGCTGGAGTCCTCGGCCAGATGGGGGTAGAGGATTTTCAGGGCGACATCCCGATCGAGTCGCTGGTCGGTCGCCCGATAGACCGTTGACATACCACCCCGGGCCAGGCGCGACAGAACACGATAGCGCCCGTCTACTAGCGAGCCAACCAGTGGGTCATTCTGCCGTTCCTGCACCCTTTGATCCTAAGTGCAGTCATGAATAGGGGTGGAACCGACACCCGATTCCACCCCTATTCACGGGTCCTTCCCAGTGTTACTACCGGAACGTTGCCTGATGCGCGGTGATCGCGGCGACGTAGTCCTTGGTATCGCTGAACATCCCGTGGGTGGTCACCGAATACTGGCCCTGGTAGTAGGAAGCGATGGCCTCGTCAAGGGTGTCGCTGGTACGGATCAGCGACTGCAGGATTGCGACGCCGGCGGTGGCGTTGTCATAGGGATCCAGCAGATTCAACGGTCGGCCCACCAGGTCTGAAGCCCATTCGCCTGACATGGGAATTACCTGCATGGCGCCGATGGCGTTGGCGGGAGACACGGCCCGCTGGTTGAAGCCTGACTCCTGGTAGGAGACCGCAAGGGCAAGGCTTGGGTCAACGCCCATGGATCGGGCGGTGTCAGCGACGATCGACTTCATGGCGTCGTTGCCGGGGACCGGCAGCGAGTTCAGAAGGTGCTTGTTGCGGTTCGCTTCCGACACCACATGCTGCGGGTAGGTGTAGTGCAGGAAGGTGGAGGGCACCAGATCCGCTGGCGCCTCGTCGTCAACTGCTGGTGCGGCGTCGGCCACCGGGGTCGCCTTACCGGGAAAGGTCAGCTTGCCGCCCGGGTGGATCATTGTCGTCGCGGTGAGGTTATTGGCCTTCAGGAGGGCGCTCAGACTCACCTTGTGTTGAGCGGCGATGGCGCCGAGGGTGTCGCCTCCCTTGATGGTGTAGGAACCGCCGTCGGATGCAGGTGCTGCGGGCTTGGGCGCTGCCGGGGTGATCTCTGTTGACGCTACCGAGACGTCCGCGGACCCGCCCAGCTTGATCTTCTGTCCCGGGTGAATGATCGAGGTCATCGACAGGGAATTGGCTTTGAGTACGGTTCCGAGGCTCACGCCGTTGTTGGCGGCGATGGCGCTGAGTGTGTCGCCGGCTTTGACCGTGTACGAGGAACCGGAGGACGACGGCGTGTCGGTTGCGGGCTCGACGGCGGTTTCGCTGGCGGAAGCACCGGCAAGCTTGATCTTCTGGCCGGGGTAAATGATCGAGCTAGCGCCCAGGGCATTGGCCTTGAGTACTGCACCCGTTTCCAGTCCGTGCTTCATCGCGATGCCGCTGATGGTGTCGCCCACCTGAACTGTGTAGGTCTTCGGCGAGCTTTGGGCGGGTGCGAGGAAGCTCGGGATCCGGGCCGCGACAGTGCTGGTCGGGATGGTCAGTCCCGCTGGGACGGTCACCGCCGGGGCGAGCCGGGGGGTGTAAAGCGATTTCACCGCCGCCGGTGCGGCAGCGGCTGGCTGCGCGAGTGCGACGGCGGAGAGCAGCACCGCGGGAATAGCGGCGGTGGATACCGCAATAGTGAAACGGCTGGGCAGGCGCGTGCCGTGGGCACGTGTCTGGGATCCGAGCAGCGGCGATGACGAACGCTGGGCAGTCATGGTCTAAATCCTCATCTATGGTCAACGGAACGGGCCGCGCCGATGGCCGAATGGAGACCCGACGGGTAATACCGTCGGGGACCTCTTTCAAAAACATCTGATGGTGCGCGAGAGTCTGATGTTGTTACTGTTACTGGTGTGACTCATGTGAATCTACACTAAAAGTCGCTTAGCACAATAGTCACCTCCGGGCCGGCTAATGGCGCGTCGGCGTGTCGATTCATGGAGTGGAGTGACGGGCCTACTTCTGGCACCCTTAGGGGGTGAATGAACTTGAAGAACTTGTGCCCGCCTGGCTGAACCTTCCGGAGGTGGCGCTGGAACTGGATGTGCCCATCACCAAGGTGCACGGCCTGCTCGATGAGAAGTCGCTGATTGCGCTTCGCAGCACTGAACGCAATGTCAGGAGCGTCCCGGCGGAGTTCATTTCAGAAGGTGCCGTGGTGGATAGCCTGAAGGGCACCATCATTGTCCTCGCCGACTCAGGTTACAGCGATGAGGACATTGTCAGGTGGCTATTCACCCCTGACGATTCCCTCCCAGGCCGTCCCATCGATGCCCTCCGTGAAGGCCGTAAAACCGAAATTCGTCGCCGCGCGCAGGCTGCCGCCTGGTAATCGTGCCGGCTTCAGGTTGACCGCCTGACCGCCGCTGTCGCCAATCCTGCGATGGCCGATCGGCACACGTCATCGATGTCCAGGCGCTCCAGGGACTGCGCGGCTGCTTCAGAATGTCGGGCGATCAGGTCTTCCACTGCCTGCAGCGCTCCCGACGAGGAGATCACCTCCCGGAGGCGGGCGATTCCCTCGTCGTCGAGATCTGCCTGTCCCAGCGTGCAGTTGATCAGCGTCCGGTCCTCGGCGCTGCCGTCCTGCAGCGCCTGCGCAATCAGAAGGGTGCGTTTACCTTCACGCAGGTCGTCCCCGGCAGGTTTGCCGGTGACCGCGGGGTCGCCAAAAACCCCGAGCACGTCATCACGGAGCTGGAAGGCTTCTCCCAGCGGTAGTGAAAACGCCGCGTAGCCGTCCAGCAACCGGGTGTCGGCGCCAGCCAGAGCGCCACCCAGTCCCAGCGGATGCTCGATCGAATACTTGGCCGATTTGAACCGGACAATTTGACGAGCGCGTTCGGCGGCGTCAGCTGGCGTCCGGTCCGGCCCCACTGCCTCCTCCAGAAGATCAAGATACTGGCCCGCCATCACCTCGGTGCGCATCCTGTTGAAGATCGCCCGGGCAGGGGTTCCTGAAGCGGCGCTCGCCCCGATGTCCGAGAATTGTTCCTCGCTAAAGGAGAGGCACATATCGCCGGTTAGCACGGCAGCGGAGACGCCGAACCGGTCGGGGCTGAGGTGCCACCGGTTCAGCTCGTGCAACGCACCGAACTGGCGATGCACACTGGGGGAGCCCCGCCGGGTGTCGGAGCGGTCAATGACGTCGTCGTGAATCAGCGCCGCCGCCTGAAATAGTTCAAGCGCAACCCCGGCCTGAATCGGCTCGCTGGCTCCGGCGTGGCCACCCGCCCCCCTAAAGCCCCAATAACATAGCAAGGCGCGTAGCCTTTTGCCCCCTGCCGTCAACCGGGTGATGGCGGCAGCGGGCTCGAGCGCATCGTCGGCAATTCCACCCAAAATGGTCCGCTGGCGGGCGAGGAACCGGTCGAGTCCGTCCGTCACATCATCCCGGTACGCTGCCTGCTCGCTTGCTACCAAACGGACAACGGAGTCATCCTCGACGAACAGGTTTTGGTCGGTCATGTGCTCTCCTCGAAGCGCGGACGGCAGTCCACGTGGGTGCGCCGGGCATTGCGCCGGCCACGGTGATCTCTGGGTCTTTCCATCCTACTAACTGGCTACGATTGGATTGTGATTGTTGGGCCCAAAGCAAATCTCCCGCACGCGGAGTGCACCATCCTCCACGTGGACATGGACGCCTTCTATGTGGCTGTCGAACTGTTGGATCGACCCGACCTGATCGGCATGCCGGTCATCGTCGGATCTCCCAGCGGGCGTTCAGTTGTCCTCTCAGCTTCCTATGAGGCGCGACGGTTTGGTGTGCGGTCGGCGATGCCGATGTCCGCGGCGCTGAGGTTATGCCCCCAGGGCGCGGTACTCGAACCCCACCACGAGAAGTACTCGGTGGTCTCACGCGATGTGATGTCGATCTTTGGGACGATCACCCCATTCGTCGAACAGCTCAGCGTCGACGAAGCGTTCCTCGATGTTGCTGGGTCAATGCGCAGATTGGGCGGGCCGCGTGACATCGGTGAGTTGATCCGAACCAGCATCCGCCGGGAGCTGGGGATCACCGCGAGCGTCGGGGCGGCGACCACCAAGTTCGTAGCCAAAATCGCATCAACCCGATCCAAACCCAACGGACTGCTGGTGATTCCCGGCGAAGAAACCGTCGCCTATCTGCATACCCTGCCCGTGTCGGCCCTCTGGGGCGTCGGCGCCAAAACTCAGGAGGTGCTGGCGCGGCTGGGAATCCGCTCTGTTGAAGATCTCGCACAGACTCCCGTGTCCTCACTGCGCAAGCTGCTGGGTGTGACCGGGCAACATGTCTACGATCTTGCCTGGGGAAGGGATCCGCGGCCCGTAACCGTCGCACGTCAGGAGAAAACCATCGGGGCGGAGGAGACCTTCGCCGAAGACGTCAGCGACGATTCAACCCTGCACACCGAAATACTGCGGCTGTCCCACCGAACCGCGGCACGGTTACGATCGGTCCAGCTGCACTGTGGTGGAGTGGCAATCAAGCTACGCTACGCAGATTTTTCGACTCTCACGAGAACCAAGCGGCTGGGCGAACCCACCGATAGCGCCAACGCCATCTACGCTGCAGCGACCGCTCTGTTGGCTTCCATCGGGGAACGGCCGATGAGCGTACGGCTGGTGGGGGTGCGAGCCGATCAATTGGAACCGTCATCAGGCCTCGGACATCAACTCACAATTGACCGCCGGGATGAGAACTGGCGCCTCGCCGAGTCGGCGCTCGACCAAGTCAATCGAAAGTTCGGCAAGTCCGCCATCCAGCCAGCCCAACTCTTCCGCCGTCCCTCGGATACTGCGCCCTGAATCACTGCCCGCCTCCGTTAGCAGCAGTGCATTCGGCCCAAAGGCTGGTGGCTTTCCCTTGCGGGCATTGCGATCTATCCTTAGTGCAAAGGCTAATTTCAATCAGGAATGCAGGTCGCTGCAGGCCCGCACACAGCGCAAACCGTGTCGGGGAACCGGATGCGTCAGGTGCTCGTTGGTTGGGGTGAGGGACCAGGAATTATTATCAGCATGGAGGCAGTGATGGCACTCTCGGAACACGAGCAGAGGCTGCTTGATCAGCTGGAACAGCAGCTGCACGCCGACGATCCAAAGTTCGCCAGCTCGATGGCATCGAGTACCCAGCGATCTCTATCAACGCGCCGGATTGTCATCGGTGCGCTGATGGCCGTCGCCGGCATTCTGGTGCTCCTGCTCGGCGTCGCCAACCAGATAATCCTGGTGGGGGTGGCAGGTTTCCTGGTGATGGGTGCGGGAGTGTACTACGCCACCACCCGGCCAAAGGAGAGCGAGTCAACGTCCATACCGCGAGGAACGGCCAAGGCCGCTCCGGTCAATCGAAGCGGAGGATTCCTCAGCACGCTCGAGGAAAAGTGGGATGAACGCAAACGGGATCAGCCCTAGCCCTACCGGGTAGCAGTTCTGCTCGGCCCCTCCACTTCCATCCACATCGCCCAAAACTTCATCTAAAGCTCAGCCGATAGGCCCGCAGAAGCGGGCCTATCGGCATTTAACCGGTTATTTGACCGCCCGCCGGCACGAATCGGACGGTGTGGGAAGTCCATCGCAGTCAGACCCCTCCACTTCGCACCACCGCTCCCCACCCGCACCAGTACAGGAAACTGCCAGGAAATTGATCCGCTCAGAAGCTCAAAATGGATTGACGGGGGAGGGATGTGGAGTAAAGTGGTGGTTATAAGAGCGTAGTGGTGCCGCAAGGTGCTTTCCGGATCGGATTGGCGGTGGCAGATGTTCCTCGGAACTCATCTGCCACGTCTCGATGAAAAGGGCAGGTTGATCCTCCCCGCGAAGTTCCGGGAGGAACTTTCCCAGGGGTTGGTGCTAACCAGGGGCCAGGAACGGTGCATCTACGTCTTTAGTCAGCGCGAGTTTGAACAGCTACACGAACAGATGCGGGCCGCACCGCTGTCATCACGGCAATCCCGTGACTACAGCAGGGTGTTTTTGTCAGGGGCCTCCGATGAGGTGCCTGACAAGCAGGGGCGGATCACCATTCCCCAGGCGCTGCGGACCTATGCGGGACTGGACCGGGAACTTGCAGTGATTGGTGCGGGCAGCCGCGCCGAGATCTGGGATGCCTCGGCCTGGAACACCTACCTCGCCGAAAAGGAGAACGTGTTCTCCGAAACGGACGAGGAAACGCTTCCCGGGTTCTTTTAGCTCCACCACGCACCACCAGAAATCAGGCATTACCAGCTCGACGGCTTCTTGGACGAGATCTCCAGCCGCCCGGCGCACGTTCCACCTGGCTCACCTTCCCCGGAGCCAGGCGGGCACAGCGCCTGGTCGGATGGGGATCTGGCTTAAGAAACCCAGTCGCGCTGACATATCACCGCCAGCACCGAGAAAGGAGCGAATGGATGAGCGACGATCGCCCTACCGGTGAACGGCACGTCCCGGTACTGCGTGAACGCTGCATCTCGCTCCTCGAACCGGCACTCCTCGCCGCAGCGGCCGCGGGCCGCACCCCGGTAGTTGTCGACGCGACGCTGGGTATGGGCGGGCACTCCGAATTTCTCCTGGAACGTTTTCCGCAGGCTCATCTGGTCGGAATTGACCGGGACCTGCAAGCCCTCGGTCTGGCAGGGGAACGCCTCGCCGCCTTCTCGGACCGCACCGATCTGGTTCACGCCGTCTACGACGAAATTCCCGAGGTGCTCAATGACTTGGGAATCGATTTTATCGACGGAGTCCTCTTCGATCTCGGAGTCTCATCACTTCAGTTGGATGAACGCGACCGCGGATTCGCCTACTCCTATGACGCTCCCCTCGATATGCGGATGGATACCAGTACTGGGCAGACAGCCGCCGACGTCGTTAATGGGTACCCCGAAGCTGAACTCCTCAAAGTCATCCGCTCCTGGGGGGAAGAAAAGTTCGCCGGCAGGATCTCCTCGGCCATCGTCACTGCCCGTCGGGACACACCCTTCACCTCAACCGGCCAGTTGGTCGATGTCATTCGCGCCGTGGTTCCCGCGGCGGCGGCACGGACGGGTGGCCACCCAGCCAAGCGGACGTTCCAGGCGTTGCGGATCGAAGTGAACGAAGAACTCACCGTTCTGGAACGGGCCATCCCAGCCGCGGTCGACTGCCTGAACGTCGGCGGCCGGGCCGTGGCCATGTCCTACCACTCGCTGGAAGACAAGATCGTCAAGACTGCCTTCACCGCTGGAACACGGTCCTCGGCTCCCGTCGGCTTCCCGGTGGAGCTTGAGGAGCACAAACCGTACCTCAAATCACTCACCCGGGGCACGGAAGCCCCTACTGAGCTGGAAATCGAAGAAAATCCGCGGGCGGCCTCGGCCAGGCTGCGGGCCGTGGAACGAATCAAAAAGGTGTCCAGAAACACCAGAGACAGGAATGCATCATGAGCCAGCAACTCGCTGAGACCTACGCGCCGCTGGCTACCCCCCGGACGGGCGGTGTGTCCTCCCAGCAGATCAGAACCCCGCTCTCACTCGTTCCAGCCGGACCAGCCCGGCGCCGCATCCCCTTCGCCGTCTTCAGCATGACCGCGCTCGTCGGAGCGTTGGTCACGGTCTTGATGCTCAACATCTCGGTGTCAAGCAGCCAGTATGAGCTCGTTGACTTGCGTAACCAGCAGATCGCTTTGAGCCAGGAAAACCAGGCGTTGACCCAACAGATGGAGGATCTGCAGGCGCCACAAAATCTTGCCGCTGAAGCCAGGGAACTCGGCATGGTGGCCTCCCCGGGATTCGGATCTATTGATGTAGATTCAATGAAAATTGCTGGAACTCCCGAGGCCGCAAAGAAGGGCGGCGACCCACTGGCGCTCATCGCTGCACCCGAGGTTTCGACCGCCAGCGCGACGGCCCTACCAGCTGAAGCTCCGACAGCTGAGACGCCCGCCGAGGACACCGGAGCAGGGGAAGCGCCGGTAGAAGCCGAGGAGCCGGTTACCCCGGCAGAGCAGCCCCAGGCAATCGAACTTAACGGCGGATCGATCCCAGCACCACAGCAAGGCACCGGCGGGTAACGCACACGATCAACGGTTACCGATGAGACACCAAAGGATATTGAAGTGGCTACAGCAGTTGAGCACGACAAATTCCGGGTAGCTCTCGGCGCTAAACGGCTCCGGGTGGGGCTCGCTTTCGTCCTGATCCTTCTGCTGGTCCTTGGCGTTCGACTGTTCCAGGTGCAGGCGCTCGACCTCGGCGGTATGGCGCAGGCCGGACTTAACAAGCGGCTCGAATCCTTCCCGGTCCAGCCCATGCGCGGCGACATTCTCGACAGCAAGGGAAATTACCTCGCCCGGAGCGTGGAGCGCTTCGACGTCGTCGTTGACCAGACTCTCGCTGAGGGGGATACATTCGCCCGTATCAACGCCGACGGCGACCGCGAAGAGCTCACCATGGACGAGGGAATCGCCGAGCTTTCAGGCATCCTCGGCCAGGATGCCGCCACCCTCGAGGCGGCGATCATCGGCGACAAGAAATTCGGCTACGTGGCCCGTGAGGTGACCCCGGAGATCAAGAACGCGGCGCTTGCCGTGCGGATGCCGGGCGTCTATGCGGATCCGGTCAGCCTCCGCACCTACCCCTCCGGGCCGGTCGCCGGATCGATAGTCGGTTTCGTCGGGTCGGAAAACGAAGGACTTGAACTTACCCAGAATGAGCGGCTGACCGGTGAGGCAGGCAGCCGCACCTTCGAGATCGGCGGTGACGGCATCCGCATTCCCTACGCCACCAACGAGGATGTCCCTGCCAAGGACGGCCAGTCGGTGAAACTGACCATTGACCAGGACCTCCAATGGTTTGCGCAGCAGACCATTGCCTCCCAGGTGGAGGAGTACAACGCCCAGTGGGGCAACATCGTGGTCGTCGAAGCGGACACCGGTGGCATCGTTGCGATGGCCGAGTCGACCACCATGGACCCCAACGACCCAGGTGCCACCGAACCGGAATTCAGGAAGCCCCTGTCGGTCACTTCGTCCTTCGAACCTGGCTCCACCACCAAGCTGATCACCATGGCCGCGGGGTTGGAGGAAGGGATCATTGAACCGGCCAGCGAGTTCCTGCTGCCCAACACCTACACCGTCGGCAACCAGACCTTCAAGGACGCGTTCGAGCATGGCGAGGAGCGTCGTACCGTTGCTGGAATTTTCGCCAAGTCGATGAACACTGGCACGGTCATGGTCGGAGAGCAGCTCAGCAAACAACAGCGTTATGACTGGCTGACCAAGTTCGGAATCGGCCAGCCACTCGACGTCGGCCTGAATGGTGAAACCAGCGGCATCCTCGCCCAACCTGAAGAGTGGGACGACCGGCAGCAGTACACGGTGCTCTTTGGGCAGGGCCTTGCGCAGACAGCGCTGCACACAGCAATGGTCTACCAGGCGATCGCCAACGACGGCGTCCGGCTGAAGCCCCGATTGATCGACGCGTACATTGACCCCGACGGTACCGAACACAAGGTGCCCCAGGATGAGGGCATCGAAGTGGTGTCACCGGAAACCTCATCGCAACTGCAGAAAATGCTCGAGACCGTCACCGTCGAAGGGTCGGGTGCCTCCGGTGCCCTCGACGAGTACCGGGTGGGGTCCAAAACCGGCACCGCCGAGGCGCCCGGCGCCACCGGCGGCTACGACGGGTACACCCTTTCCTACGCCGGCATGGCGCCCATGGAAGACCCCGAGTATGTGGTGGTGGTGACCCTCCAGCGTCCGCAGGGGGATCTGTACTATCTGATACCAGGGGAGTCTTTCCAGAAGGTCATGGAGCAGGTGCTCAACGCCAGGAATGTTGCACCCTCCACGGGTAAGCCCGAGACCTACCCCATCGAGTACTAACCCGGAGCAGCACACGTGTCAACAATTGAAGATGCCGCAGCGCACCCCGACGCAGGGATGCGGCCCGCTGTGGTGACCCCCGTCCCGCTGCACCGGGTATTTAGCGCTCTCCCAGCCGGGCTGCCGGCGGTCGAACTGGTTCCCGGGCATGACGACGGCGCCCGAACCCAGGTGACTGGAGTGGCCATTGACTCGCGCCTGGTCCGTGCCGGCGATCTTTACATTGCCCTCCCCGGCGCAGGCAAACACGGCGCCTCTTTCGCCGGTCAGGCTTTGAAGGCGGGCGCCGTCGCGGTGCTCACCGACGAGGCGGGCCTGCTCGCAGCTGCCGACGCCGCACGCACCACGCCACTGTTCTGTGCTGCCCGCCTGAGGGAACTGGTGGGCCCACTCGCAGCGGTGATCTTCAACAGCCAGCCCCCCGGGCCCGACCGCCCTACCCTGTTTGGTGTGACCGGCACCAACGGCAAAACCACCACGACCTACTTCATCAACGCGCTGCTCGACGGACTGGGCAGGACCACAGGGCTGATGGGCACCATCGAAATCCACGCCGGCGGCGAGCCCATAGCCAGCGCTCTCACCACCCCCGAATCCACCCAGGTGCACGGCATCCTGGGGCTGATGCGTGAACGCGGCATTCAAACAGCTGCCATGGAGGTGTCGTCCCATGCCATCGAATACCGGCGGGTCGACGGCGTCCGGTTCGACGTGGCGGGATTCACCAATCTGACCCAGGACCATCTGGATCTCCACGGCACCATGGAGGAATACTTCGCGGTCAAGGCCGCGCTCTTCCAGCCGGATCGATCCCGGCGGGCGGTCATTATCATCGACGACCCGTGGGGACTGAAGATGGCCGAGGCTGCAGGCGCCGAGGTTGTCACCCTCAGCACGAATGTCGTCCAGCACGACGACGGCGGGACGACCGGTGGCGAGCGACCAGCCACCACAGCCGACTGGCGGGTCCGCGACGTAGCCGGGCACGGGCTCGGCCACCGGTTCTCCCTCCACGGCCCCGCGGGGGAGGTCCTGAGGTTGCACTCCGGTCTGCCGGGCACGTTCAACATTTCCAACGCCGCACTCGCCACGGTCATGGTGCTTGCGTCAGGGGTGCCCGCAGCGGAGGTGCAGGCTGCTGCCGACCAATCGGACCCGTTTTCGTCGGCTGTGCCGGGCCGTATGCAGCTCATCGGCGAACACCCCGCCGCAATCGTCGATTTTGCCCACAACCCGGACGCGCTGGCTCGCACCCTCGAATCGGTGAAGCCAACTGCGCAAGGTGCCCGGCTGATCGTCGTCTTCGGCGCCACCGGACAGCGGGATCAAACCAAGCGGCCCGTCATGGGTGCCACCGCTGCCCGGCTCGCGGACGTGGTGATTGTCACTGATGACGATCCCCACGACGAGGACGAGGCGGTGATCCGGCAAGGGGTGCTGGTCGGGGCGCGGCGGGCCCGCGACGCCGAGGCCCTGGCATGTGAGGTACTGGAGATCTACCCCCGTGCCGAGGCCATCGACCGCGCCGTCGCTATGGCGGCGCCGTCGGACACGGTCCTGATCGCGGGTCGCGGACATGAGGTCTGGCAAGAGGTCAAGGGGGTCAACCTGCCCCTCGACGACCGGGTGGAGTTGGCCCGCGCGTTGACACGCTACGGATTCTCTGTCCATCCCAGCCACAGGATAGAATCCTAGACCGTCATGATTGAACTAAGCGCAGCCGAAATCGCGGCAATAACCAGGGGCCATTTGACCCCCACAGCCGCAGCGCGGCAGACCCAGACCGTCAGTTCCGTCGCGGTGGATTCCCGTGATGTACAGGTCGGCGGTCTGTTCGTAGCGAAGCCCGGCGAAACCGCTGACGGACACCAGTTCGTGCCACAGGCCTTCCATCGTGGGGCGGTCCTCGCGCTGGTAGAGCACCCGGTAACCGACGTCGACGGGAACGCCGAGTACCCAGCCGTAATCGTCGACGACGTGGTGCTGGCCATGGGCCGGCTCGCGGCTGAGGTGGTGCGGCGCCTGCGCGCCCACGCGCCGCTAACGGTTATCGGCATCACCGGGTCGGCCGGAAAGACGACCACCAAGGATCTGCTGGCCGGTATCCTCTCGGAGCAGGCACCCACGGTCGCACCGATCGGCTCCTACAACGGCGAGGTCGGTGTCCCCCTGACCGTTTTCGGCGCTGGCTACGACACGAGGTACCTCATCATTGAGATGGGTGCCACGAAGATCGGGCACATCACCTATCTGGCCGACATGGTTGCCCCCGACATCGGAGTAGTCCTGGGTGTGGGCAGCGCGCACGCCGGAGAATTCGGTGGCGTGGAAAACATTGCGCAGGCGAAGTCCGAACTGCTGCGCGCACTGCCCGCCGCCGGAACTGCCATCATGAACGCCGACGACGCCCGCGTGCTCGCAATGGAGAAACGCACCGTCGCGCAGAAGCTGTACTTCACCTCCGACAACACCCATGTCCCCGCTGGGGGCCCGGTGATCCGGGCGACGGCGGTCACCACCACCGCCGCAGGTCACCCAGCCTTCACACTGACCGTCCCCGGCGATGACGCCGCCTACCCGGTCACCTCACGCCTGATCGGCATCCACCAGATCACCAATCTCCTCGCATCAGCATCCGTTGCCGCGGCCCTCGGCATCGCCGGGGCAGACATCGCCGCTGCTCTCTCGCGGCTGGAAGCGCAAAGCCGGTGGCGGATGGAGCGGACCGAACGCGCTGATGGGGTGACAGTCATTAATGACGCATACAACGCCAACCCCGAATCGATGCGGGCGGCGCTTCGCACCATCGCCGAACTTGGGAGGGGCAGGCGCACCTGGGCTGTACTCGGTGAGATGCTCGAATTAGGAGAAGACTCAATCGCCGAGCACGACGCAGTCGGGCGGATAGTGGTCCGGCTCAATATCTCCAAACTCCTGGTAGTGGGGATGGGTGCCCGCGCCCTCTACAACGGCGCCGTCCTTGAAGGGTCCTGGGGCGACGAGGTCCTCTTCGCCGATGACGTGGCAGCCGCCGAGCAAATGCTCGCCACGGCGCTGCAACCCGGCGACCTCGTGCTGTTCAAATCCTCGAACGGGGCCGGGCTTCGATTCCTGGGTGATCGGATAGCATTGTCATCGACCCAAGCACCGTCCACCGCCACGCCTGGAACATCAGTGCCCGGCTCAACTGACCTCCAAGGGGGGCCGCAGCTGTGATTGCGCTACTGATCGGCTCAGCCATGGGCCTGGTGCTGGCACTCGTGGGCACCCCCCTCTTCATCAAGCTGCTCGTGAACCGCGGCTACGGCCAGTTCATCCGCGACGACGGACCAACCGCCCACCACACCAAGCGCGGCACCCCGACGATGGGCGGTGCCGTCATCGTCGGCTCCGTCCTGATTTCCTACTTCGTTACCCATCTCCTGATGGTCTGGGCAGGGGTGTCGACCGGCCCCTCGGCGTCGGGCCTGCTGCTGTTGCTGCTCATGGTGGGCATGGGAATCGTGGGATTCTTCGACGATTATATCAAGATCTCCAAGCAGCGCAGCCTCGGCCTGAGCGCGCCGGCGAAGATCACCGGACAGACCCTGGTCGGCATCATTTTTGCCGTGCTGGCGCTGGGTTTCCCCAACGAGGACGGCCGGACGCCGGCCTCCACGGCGATCTCCTTCATCCGTGACTCGTCGGTCGATCTTGCCTTTGCCGGCACCGTTGTCGGCGCTGTGCTGTTCGTCATCTGGTCGAACCTCATCATCACCGCAGCCAGCAACGGTGTGAACCTCGCCGACGGCCTCGACGGCCTGGCGGCTGGTGCTTCGGTTCTGGTGTTTGGTGCCTACATGTTGATGGGTATCTGGCAGTCCAACCAAAGTTGCGCCCTTGACGAGGTCGCCCGCAGCGTCTGCTACACCGTCCGTGATCCCCTCGATCTGGCCCTCATCGCGGGAACCATGTGCGGTGCCCTGGTGGGATTCCTTTGGTGGAACACCTCACCCGCGAAAATCTTCATGGGTGACACCGGTTCGCTCGCCATCGGTGGGGCGATCGCCGGGTTCGCTATCCTGTCCCGCACCCAGCTGCTGCTCGTCATCCTCGCGGGGCTGTTTGTCATGATTACCCTGTCGGTCATCATCCAGGTCGGTTACTTCAAACTCTCCGGCGGTAAACGCGTCTTTAAAATGGCTCCATTGCAACACCACTTCGAGCTCAAGGGCTGGCAGGAAGTCACCGTTGTGGTCCGGTTCTGGATCCTGGCGGGGCTGTTCGTGGCAACTGCCCTCGGCATCTTCTACGCTGAATGGGTGGTTCTGATATGACTGGAACTCTGCCAGGGGGCGCCCCTGACCTCGATTCGCTGACCACCTGGGATTCCAACTGGCACGGACTGCGGGTGGCCGTGACCGGCATCGGACTCTCCGGGTTTTCGGTCGCCGACACACTCATTGAGCTTGGCGCCCGCGTGGTAGTCATCGATGGTTCCGATTCAGCCGAGAACCGGGCCAAGGCAGACACCCTGTCCATCGTCGGTGCGGTGGACGTCCTCCTCGGCCCAGACCACGCAACCTCCCTCCCTCAAATCGACGGCGCGCTTCCGGACCTGGTGGTGACCTCGCCGGGCTGGGCTCCACAGCAGCCGCTGCTGCGGGCAGCGGCTGACGCCGGCATCGCCGTCTGGGGGGATGTGGAACTGGCATGGCGGGTCAGGATCCGCGAGGGCCGCCCCACCGCCGAGTGGCTGACCATCACCGGAACAAACGGGAAGACCACCACCGTCTCCCTGGTTGAATCGATGCTTCTCGCCGCGGGTCTGCGAGCCGTCGCGGCAGGCAATATCGGCACGCCGATCCTCGATGCCATCAGGGACCCCCAGGGCTACGATTTCATCGCGGTCGAACTGTCCAGTTTCCAGCTGCACTGGATTGGGTCCATTTCCCCCCTAGCGAGTGTGTGCCTCAACGTCGCCGAAGACCACGTGGACTGGCATGGCGGATTCGATCAGTACGCCGCCGACAAGGCGAAGATCTACGCGAACACCAAAGTGGCCTGCATCTACAACGCCGAACAGCCCGCAACCGAGCGCATGGTCGAGGAAGCCGACGTGGTCGAGGGATGCCGTGCCGTCGGTTTTACGACGTCGACGCCGGCCGTCAGTATGGTCGGCGTCGTCGACGACCTGCTCGTGGACCGTGCGTTCATCGAACAGCGCAAGGACTCGGCGATCGAACTGGCTGCTATCACGGAGCTGGGAGAACTGGTTCCCCGGCACCTGGTGGCAAACGCCCTGGCCGCCGCCGCGCTGGTGCGGGCCGCAGGCGTCGAACCAGCGGCCATCCGCACCGGGATCCGGAACTATCAACCCACCGACCACCGCATCCAGCTGGTCTCCTCCCGGGACGGCATCCTCTGGATCAACGACTCCAAGGCGACCAACCCCCATGCCGCGGCGGCCTCCCTGTCAGCATTCCACTCGATAATCTGGATCGCTGGAGGACTCTCCAAGGGGGTCAACTACGACCAGCTGGTCCAGGCGCACGCGAAGCGGCTTAAAGCGGTGGTGCTGATCGGCGCCGACAGTTCGGACCTGATGGCTTCATTGCGCCGACACGCTCCGGATGTTCCGCTGATCGAAGCAGGCACGGGAGAGACTAAAGAGGTGACGTTGTCCGACGAGACCGCGCCCACGCCCCAGGGCGAACGGGTGATGGAATCGGCGGTAAGGGAATCAGCGCGGTTGGCCGGCGACGGCGACACCGTGTTGATGGCTCCGGCGGCAGCATCCATGGATCAGTTTTCCTCCTATGCTCACCGAGGCGAGGCCTTTATCGAGGCAGTCCGCGTGATCGTGGAAGGGCAGGCGAAGACCGCAAAGGAGTTCTAATGGTCACCACGCCCACCCGGCCAGTCCGCCGGAAGCCGGTGATGCGTCAGCATTCCCAGACCGGCACCCAGCTCGCCGCAGCACCGCGCACGCCCAACAGGTCATCACCCGACTCGGCGACAGGACCGGCGGCGACGGGCCTTCGCGCCCGGTTCGGCCGCTTCTGGACCTACCTTGAGGGCAGCGAGAAGCAAGCCAGCGGCGCCAGCTACTACATGATCCTCGGGTCGGCCCTCGCCCTGACAGCGATCGGGCTGATGATGGTGCTCTCAGCCTCGTCCGTTGAGGCGATCGCCGAAGGAACTAGTGAATTCGACCTGTTCCTCCGGCAGGCCCTGTGGGCTGTCGGAGGGCTGGTCATGATGTTACTGCTCTCCCGCTTCGGTGCCCGCACCTACCGGCTCCTGGCGTGGCCCGCGTTAGGGGTAGCAATTGTCCTCCTGGTGCTCGTCCTCGCCATCGGTGTGAGCATCAACGGTAACCAGAACTGGATCCAGATAGGCGGCTTCACCATGCAGCCGTCCGAGCCTGCGAAACTCGCGCTAGCCATTTGGCTGGCCAGTGTGCTGGCCCGGAAGGGTCGGCTGGTCCGGAACTGGAAACACGCCATGATTCCAGCCCTTCCGCTGGGTGGACTGCCCATTGGGCTGGTCCTGCTCGGTGGGGACCTCGGTACGGTGATCATCCTGATGATGATTCTCGCGGCGGCCCTCTTCTTCGCGGGCGCGCCAATGAAAATGTTTACCATTGCCGGTATTGCCGGTATCGCCGGCGCCGTGGTCATGGTCCTGGTCAGCGGAAACCGCAGCGACAGGATCAGTGCCTGGTTGCGGATCAATTGCGACGACGGCCGGGACCTGTGTCTGCAATCCGACAACGGGCTGTTCGCGCTTGCCTCCGGCGGCTGGTGGGGCGTCGGGATCGGGCAGAGCCGGCAAAAGTGGAACTGGATCCCCGAGGCCCACAACGACTTCATTTTCGCCATCATCGGCGAGGAGTTCGGGCTGATCGGGACCCTCGTCGTCGTCGCCCTCTTTGGCATCCTGGCCGTCGCCACCATCCGGGTAGCCCGTCGCTACACCGACCCGTTTGTGCGGATCCTGCTGGGGTCAATCCTGGTGTGGTTGATCGGTCAGGCTTTCGTCAACATCGGCATGGTGACCGGTGTCCTGCCCGTCATCGGTGTCCCGCTGCCCTTCATCTCCTACGGCGGATCGGCGTTGACCTTCACCCTTGCCGCCGTCGGTGTATTGCTCGCCTTCGCCCGTAAGATGCCTCCCGCCCCGGGGTCCGACGCAGCAGCCACCTCAGATTTCCATTCCACAGAAAGCGAACCAGCAACCCGATGAGCGCACCCCCCCTTTCGGTGGTCCTGGCCGGCGGCGGAACCGCCGGCCATATCAGCCCGCTGCTGGCGATAGCCAACGCCTTGGCAGAGATTGAGCCCGGTATCCGCCAGGTGGTGGTGGGCACCGCCGCCGGAATGGAGACCCGGCTGGTTCCGGCCGCCGGCTACCCACTGGAAACGATCGATCGGGTTCCGATGCCACGCCGGCCGTCGGTGGACCTGGTGAAATTGCCGGTTCGGCTAATCCGCGCGGTCCGTCAGGCGTCGGCGGTCCTGGACCGTGCGGACGCTGACGTCGTCGTCGGCGTTGGGGGCTACGTCTCAACACCGCTGTATCTTGCCGCGTGGCGGCGGAAAACTCCCGTCGTGATCCACGAAGCCAACGCCCGCCCGGGCTTGGCCAACCGTCTGGGCTCCCGCATTGCCGCCTCGGTGGCGGTGGCATTCAGGGGGACCGGGCTGCCCGGTGCGCAGGTGGTCGGCATGCCCATGAGACGCAGCATCTCCTCACTCAACCGCGCTGAGGAAAGAGCCGCCGCACGAGCCGTGCTGGGTTTGACCAGCACTCTTCCAGCGCTCATCGTGACCGGCGGATCATCCGGTGCCGTCAGCATCAACCGCGCCGTGACAGCGGTGGCACCGTTGCTCGCCGCCGAAGGCATCCAGGTGCTGCACATCACCGGCGGAGGGAAGGCAGTCACGGGCGCCGACGGCAAGCCGCTGCGCGCCGAGGGCTACCGCCAGGTCGAGTATGTCGACGACATGGAGACCGTCTACGCAGCAGCCGACCTTCTCCTCGCACGTGCCGGCGCCGCAACCGTCTGTGAGGTCAGCGCCGTCGGCCTTCCCGCCGTCTTCGTGCCGCTGCCTCACGGCAATGGTGAACAACGCCGCAACGCAGCCGACCTGATCACCGCCGGCGGTGCCCTCCTGGTGGAGGACGCCTCACTCACTGCGGGCTGGTTGACCGAGCACGTGTTCCCACTCCTGAAAAACCCCGCAGCCCTGAACGCCATGGCCGCCGCAAGCGCCGCCCTGGGTGTCCGGGACGCCGACGTCCAGACCGCCCGGCTCGTCGTCGCCGCGGGACGGAAGGGCCAGTGATGAGCCAGACCGCCAACCTGACACCTGCCAGCCTCGGCCACGTCCACTTCATCGGCCTCGGTGGAGCCGGCATGTCCGCCGTCGCCCGGGTGCTCCTCGGTCAGGGCGTACCGGTCTCCGGGTCCGACGCCGCCGATTCGCGGACCCTGCGGTCCCTCGCCAGCCTTGGTGCGCGCACCGATGTCGGCCACCGCGCCGGGAATGTCGACGGCGCCGACACCGTTGTCATCTCGACCGCCATCAAGACAACTAACCCCGAACTCGCCGCTGCCCGGGAAAAGGGGCTGCGGATTTTGCACCGGTCCCAAGCGCTGGCCGTCGCCATGACCGGGCGGGAAGTCGTGGCCGTCGCCGGCACCCATGGCAAGACCACCACCACCGCCATGATCACCGTCATGCTGCAGGCCACCGGACTGGATCCGTCGTTCGCCATCGGCGGCGACGTGGCAGCACTGGGCGTCAACGCCGCCTGGGCGGAGGGTGGCGTGTTCGTCGCCGAAGCCGACGAATCCGATGGGTCTTTCCTCAACTACTCACCCCGGATCGCAGTGGTCACCAACGTTGAGGCGGACCACCTCGACCACTACGGCACTGCCGCGGCGGTTCATGAAGTATTCGACCGGTTCGCCGCCCTGCTGCCACCTGACGACGGCGTGTTGGTGACCTGCCGTGACGACGACGGCGCCGCAGCCCTCGCCGGACGCGTCGCCGACAGCCGCCGGGTCAGGACCTACGGGTACTCCCCATTCGCGGATGTGCGGATCGATGCGACGGTCTTCGACGGCAGCACTTCAACAAGCATGCTCTTCTTCTCGGTGGACGGGCTTGACAGCGAGCAAGAGCTCCGGCTTGGCGTGCCCGGCGAACACAATGTCAGGAACGCTGCTGCCGCATTCGCCGTGGCGCTTGAGCTGGGAGTCGACCCCGCAGCGGCAGCAGCCGGGCTAGCCTCGTTCTCGGGTGCCGCACGCCGGTTCGAGGCGCGCGGCGAGGGCAGGGGAGTGCGGGTCTTCGACGACTATGCCCACCACCCCACTGAGGTGACAGCGGCGCTTCGGGCGGCACGCGCCGTGGCCGCCGGGCATGAGGTCCACGTTCTCTTCCAACCGCATCTGTTCTCCCGGACCAGGGAATTCGCCGCAGAGTTTGCCACAGCCCTGAGCCTGGCCGACTCTGCCACGGTGCTGGACATTTACGCGGCGCGGGAAGACCCGACGCCGTCGGTGACCAGCCGGCTCATCACTGACCGGCTCACGGTGCCAGGCGGTTACAGCGCTGAGCCGAACGAAGCGGTTAGGGCAGTGGCGGACCGTGCCACCGCTGGAGACATTATTCTCACTGTGGGCGCCGGCGACGTCACCCAGTACGGCGCCGAACTGGTCAGGTTATTGTCACTGCCAGCAACCGGGGCACCAGGTTCATGAGCCGTCGTAAACCCAGCAGACCCGGTACCACATCCCAGCCGGGCACCCCTGCCGGCCCCGTCAGCGTGCCTCGGATTATCAGCAGCAAGGTCTCAATGCTCGACCTCCCGGAGGATCCGTGGCTGCCGCGGACCCAGGAGGAATCAGGCAGCTCGGTGGTCGAGTTCCCCCAGTCGCCCACGAAACGGCGACGTCGGAACCTCATCCTGGGGCTCGTCTTCCTGGTACTGCTGATGGCAGGACTGCTGGCATACCTGATCTTTTCCCCGGCACTCGCGTTGCGCAGCGTCGAAGTGAGCGGAAACACCCTGGTGACCACCGAGGAGGCCACCGCTGCGCTGGAACCGCTGCTCGGTGAACCGCTGCCGCAGATCGTCGATGAGGAAGTGGAGCAACTCCTCGAGGGTTTCGCTCCGATTGAGAGCGTGACCGTCGCCGCAGTTCCACCGTCCGGCCTGGCGGTCACCATCCGCGAACGCGTCCCGGTGGCGATTGTGCAGAACAACAAGCAGTTCGTCCTCATCGATGCTGAGGGCCGCCAACTGGCCTCCGTCAAGGATCGCGACGCCGTGCAGCTTCCCCTGATCGACGGGGGGACCGAGGCGGTGAACAGCGAAGTGTTTTCCTCTATTGCCGCTGTGCTCGCTGCCCTGCCGGAAAGCATCCTGAACCGGCTGGCTCATGCATCGGCCGATTCAGTGGATTCAGTGGAGCTGTCGCTGACCAACGACCAGAGGATTTTCTGGGGGGGCGCCGAGGGGAATCAGGCCAAGGCACTGGTTCTTGAAGCGTTGCTTGCTGCCCCGCCTGCCGATCCGCCGGTCAAGGAATTTGACGTCAGTACACCGTCGAGTCCGGTCACCCGCTAAAGAATTATCCGACACGCGGGCTCGGTGATTGCAGATGAGAGCGCCTGCCCATAGCGTCTTGAATAGAAGTTACTTGACATAACATTGACTTTCAAGTTGAGAGTTAACGTTGATCAACGTGAAGGCTGGGTACAGATCCAGCCGGATCAAGCCCCACACAGCGCATTCGAACAAGGGACACAGGACCGTGGCAGCACCGCAGAATTACTTGGCCGTCATCAAGGTAGTAGGCATCGGCGGCGGTGGCGTGAACGCCGTCAACCGCATGATCGAGGTTGGCTTGCGTGGCGTTGAATTCATCGCCATCAACACCGACGCACAGGCCCTCCTGATGAGCGACGCCGACGTGAAGCTCGACGTCGGCCGGGAATTGACCCGCGGCCTGGGAGCCGGCGCAGACCCGGAGGTTGGACGACGTGCAGCCGAAGACCACGCCGAGGAAATTGAAGAGGTGTTGCGCGGGGCAGACATGGTCTTCGTCACGGCCGGTGAAGGTGGTGGCACCGGAACCGGTGGCGCGCCCGTCGTCGCCCGCATCGCGCGGTCCCTCGGTGCCCTGACCATCGGCGTGGTCACCCGGCCGTTCACCTTCGAGGGTCGTCGCCGGTCCAACCAGGCCGAAACCGGTATCGATACCCTCCGCGACGAAGTTGACACCCTGATTGTGATCCCGAATGACCGGTTGCTTTCCATCAGCGACCGGAATGTGTCGATGCTTGATGCCTTCCGGTCAGCCGACCAGGTACTGCTCTCCGGCGTGCAGGGCATTACCGATCTGATCACCACTCCGGGCCTGATCAACCTCGACTTCGCCGATGTGAAGTCGGTCATGCAGGGTGCCGGGTCGGCCCTGATGGGTATCGGCTCCGCCCGCGGCGAGGATCGCGCGGTCAAGGCCGCCGAACTGGCCATCGCCTCGCCCCTCCTCGAAGCATCGATCGATGGTGCGCACGGCGTGCTGCTTTCCATCCAGGGTGGATCCGATTTGGGTTTGTTCGAAATCAACGAGGCCGCCCGCCTGGTGCAGGAAGTGGCCCACCCCGAAGCGAACATCATCTTCGGTGCCGTCATCGACGACGCCTTGGGCGACGAGGCACGCGTAACTGTCATCGCCGCCGGGTTCGATCAGGTTGATGCCACGTCGCAGCCCAACGCGCAGCTTGCCAAGCCCGTCTCGGCGCCGTCAGTCGGTGCTAGCGTCCCGGTGGCAGCCGCCGCCGTCCCCGCCTCGGCGGGGCTTGGTGCCTGGTCGCAGCGGTCACACCAGTCGGGCAACAACGTGCCGGCGGATTCAGGGTTCGACGTCGATCTGCCAGCCGTGGTGGAGCCGGACTTCTCCTCAAGCCGCTCGGACGAACTCGACGTTCCGGACTTCCTGAAGTAACCATCGACGCCGTGTTCTTCTGGCGGCAGGAAATTACCCCTGGCCGCTGGGTAGCTTTCACGACCGCCGGGGCGGGCAATCTCGCACTCCATGTGGGAGATGAGCCCCTCTCGGTGGGTCAGCGTCGCCGTGACCTGGAGGCCGCGATGGGTGTCGCTGCCGGCTCCCTTCGCTTCATGCACCAAACCCATTCAGCCGACGCGGTGATGGCTCACCCCGGACCGGTCAGCGAGGTGGCGAGCGCCGATGCACTGGTGAGCTCCGACGGGTCGGTTCCCCTGGCGGTCATGGTCGCGGATTGCGTCCCTGTGGTGCTGTCCGCTGGTCAGGGCCCGGGCGGGGCGAGTGCCGTGGTCCACGCCGGGCGTCAGGGGGTCCTTACCGGCGTGGTGGCGAACACCGTCGAGCTGATGCGCCTAGGCGGCGCCCAGGACCTGGTGGCGTGGATCGGCCCAGCCATCTGTGGGCAGTGCTATGAGGTGCCAGAGGAGCTGCGACACGAGGTGGCAGCAGTGGTCCCGGCGGCATGGGCAACCACCCGGTGGGGAACACCCGGCCTCGATTTGCCCGGGGCCGTGCGGAGCCAGCTGGCCACGCTTGGAGTGGGGACCCGCACCGTCGCTGACGATGCCTCGGCCCTGTGTACGCTCGAAAACGAATCCCTGTACTCCCATCGCCGCAGTGCAGCAGCCGGCAGGTTCGCGGGCCTCGTATGGACCACCTGACGCAATCGCCGCGCGCCGAGCAGCTCGCTGGGCGGCTCGCGGCCGTGCGCCGCCGGATCGATCGTGCCGTGTCCGGTGCCGGACGCGCCGACGAACCCGAGCTCATCGTTGTCACCAAATACTTCCCCGCCGACGATCTACGGATCCTGGCGGGGCTTGGCGTCACCGCTATGGGAGAGAGCCGCGACCAGGAGGCCGCGGCCAAGGCCCTGGAGCTTGCAGACCTGGGCCTGCACTGGCATTTCATCGGCCAGCTGCAGACCAACAAGGCGCGCTCGGTGGCGCGCTACGCGGAGGTAGTGCATTCGGTGGATCGGGTACAGCTGGTCCGCGCGCTGGGCAAAGCAGTGGCCACCGAGCGGACCGGCAGCGAGCCGGGATCGCACGCCGCCCTGTCCTGCTTCATTCAGGTTGACCTGTCGAGACCCGACCGCAGTGCGGCGAGCATCAGCGGACATCAGCGAGGCGGGGCAGCCCCCGCCGACGTCGTCGCTCTCGGACATCTGATCGACGGCACTGACGGTCTGGACCTGGCAGGAGTGATGGCCGTTGCCCCCCTCGGAAGGGACCCAGCGGAAGCGTTCGGACAGCTGGCTGAAATCTCGGCGTCCCTGCGCACCGACTTCCCTGCCGCGTCAGGGATCTCGGCTGGGATGAGCGGGGACCTCGAAGCAGCCGTATCGGCTGGCGCGACACACCTCAGAATAGGGTCACAGGTCCTCGGTGATCGCCCGCCCTTGCGGTAGCGTCTGGGCTATACCCAATGACACGACAGGAGCTACCATGGCTGGCGCACTGCGCAAGACAATGATCTATCTTGGGCTCGCCGACGGTGATGAGCACTACGAGTCCGAGCAAAAGAATTCAGCTGGCAGGAACGAGGATCACTCAGTGGATTACGACGGAGATGATCGGCAGGTTGCCGCCCGCCCGGCGACCAAACTCGCACCCGTGGACGAATACCGGGCCCCGGTGACGCCGATCAAGCGGGCGCAGTCCTCACGTGAGGACTCGGCGGCCCTTCGCCAGATCACTACTGTTCACCCACGGTCCTACAACGATGCGAAGCTCATCGGCGAAAGCTTCAGGGACGGCATCCCCGTCATCATGAACGTCACCGATATGGGCGAATCTGACGCCAAGCGTCTCGTCGACTTCTCGGCCGGCCTGGTCTTCGGGCTGCACGGCAGTATCGAACGGGTCACCAACAAGGTCTTCCTCCTGTCTCCCTCCTACATTGAGGTGCTGGGAGAAGACCAGAAAGCCAGCGAGGCGCAGGCTAGTTTCTTCAATCAAAGCTAGCGTGGTTAACTGGTTCACGAGTTCCTCCCGAAGTTTCGTTTTTAGGACTGTGACTGCCGCGTGAGTTTGGTTTTTGTTCTGATCTATCTGGTACTGATGGTGGTACAGATAGCCCTGATAATCCGGATCGTTTACGATGCCGTGCAAATGTTTGCGCGCGGCTGGCGCCCGAAGCGGCTAGCGCTGGTGCTCGCTTCTGGTGTCTACACTGTTACGGATCCGCCAATCAAGGCACTGCGGCGACTCATCCCGCCGCTGCAACTCGGCGGAGTGTCGTTGGATCTGGCATTCCTGGTGGTCTTCCTGGGGGTAACGATCCTCATGTTTGTTGCCGCCAGCCTGGCTACATCCATCTAGCCGGTTAGTTTTCGAGTCTCAAAAGATATACGCTGAATCACATAAATGGTGTGAATTCTAGAGTTTTATGTCCGCAATTCGGTACCGTAGTCAGGTCTGCTTCATAGGCAGGCATGTCTTATAACCACTATGAGGTGACCAGATGGCCCTGACGCCAGAAGATGTTGTCAACAAAAGGTTTCAGCCCACTAAGTTCCGTGAAGGCTACGACCAGGACGAGGTAGACGATTTCCTCGACGAGATCGTCGTCGAACTCCGACGTCTAAACCAGGAGAACGACGAACTGCGGCGCAAGCTCGCCGACGCGTCCTCCTCGACGTCCCAGAACGCTTCGGTGCCCGCCCCAGTGCCGGCGGTCTCACACACTGAAGAGGTCAAGGAAGAACCCAAGGCGAAGGATCAGCCGAAGGTCGAAGAGCCCAAGGTTGAAGAGCCCAAGGTTGAAGAGCGCCCGGCAGCGCCGGCCCCCGCTGCGTCGACGTCCGGCTCGGCTGAATCAGCAGCCGGTGTGCTTGCCATGGCTCAGAAGCTCCACGACGAGTACGTCAACGCGGGTGTTGAACAGCGCGACAAGATCATCGCCGAGGCTCAGATCGAAGCCAGCGGCATGGTCAACGACGCCGAAGAGAAGACCCGCAAGACCCTTGGTGCACTCGAGCAGCAGAAGACTGTGCTTGAGGGTAAGGTTGAGCAGCTGCGAAGCTTCGAACGCGATTACCGTTCACGTCTGAAGGCCTACATCGAGGGCCAGTTGCGTGACCTGGACTCCCGCGGATCGGTCGCCTCAGAAGCCACCGGTTCCTAGGGATCACCCCTGCGCCACCTGATCGGCGCAACCAATTACAGGCATGCCAGGAGGCCGGCCCCGGGACCCCCGGAGGTCGGCCTCTGCCGTAGGCTGGTAAGCAGTGTTGACGCTGCACCTTTCCCCTACCGGCGCAGCCAACGGCAGCGCCAGACCCGAAAGCGTTATGACAGACCAGACACCCGAGCACGGCCTTCCAACAAGCTCTGACGAACCCTCCACGGACCGTGCACCCTCCACGGCTGCCAGCCATCGGCAGCGCACCGGTGCACGCTACGCGCTGCTCTTCGCTGCTTACTGCGCAGTGATCTATGTCGCCGACCAGCTGACCAAGATCTGGGTTGTTTCCACGATGACTGAAGGGCAGATCATCCCGGTGCTCCCGCCGCTGTTGAGCTGGCACTTCATCCGCAACCCTGGCGCAGCGTTTTCTATCGGCACTGACTACACCTGGGTGTTCACCATCATCATGGCTGTCGTGTCGATCGCCATCCTGACGCAGGTCCGCAAGATTGCCTCCTGGTGGTGGGCTACGGCGCTGGGACTGGTCCTCGGCGGTGCCTTGGGCAACCTGACCGACAGGCTGGTCAGGGAACCCTCATTTGGCCAGGGCCATGTTGTTGACTTCATTGCATTCCCCAACTTCGCTATCTTCAACATCGCCGATTCTGCCGTTGTCACGGGGGTCTGCCTGATCTGCCTGCTCACCCTGCGCGGCATCGGTATGGACGGCCAGCGCAGCAATGATGAGCCGCCGGCTGATCCTTCGCCCGGCGGCCCGGTGGACGCCAAGTGAACGCCATTGAACGGGACGAGCGGGTGCCCGCCGAGCTAGGTGGCTCCCGGGCGGATGCTGTACTCGCTGCTGTTGCCGGGGTTTCACGCTCCGCAGCTGCCGCCTGGTGCGTGGCCGGCTTCGTGACCAGCGACGGCAACCCGGTCGGGAAGTCCGATCGTCCTGCCGCTGGCGCGGTGCTCCGGATCCGGGTGCCGGCCAGAGTCGACCCGCTGGCCGTCGTTGTGGAGACCGTTGACGGCATGGGAATCTTGTATGACGACGACGACCTTGTGGTCATCGACAAGCCAGTCGGCGTCGCAGCGCATCCCTCGCCGGGCTGGGTGGGGCCCACCGTCGTCGGCGCCCTCGCCGGCGCGGGCTACCGCATCTCGACGTCGGGAGCTTCCGAACGAGCCGGAATTGTGCACCGCCTCGACGTGGGTACCTCCGGGGCCATGGTGGTCGCCAAAACTGAACATTCCTACACGGTGCTGAAGCGGGCGTTCAAGGAACGCACGGTAGAGAAGGTGTACCACGCGCTGGTGCAAGGGCTCCCGGATCCGCTCGAAGGAACCATAGACGCGCCGATCGGCAGGCACCCCGCCCACGACTGGCGCTTCGCCGTGCTGGAGGACGGGCGGCCCTCCCGAACCCATTACACGGTGCTGGAGGCGTTCGGGAAGGCCAGCCTGCTTGAAGTCAACCTTGAGACGGGCCGGACCCACCAGATCCGGGTCCACTTCTCGGCCCTCCGCCACCCGTGCGTGGGTGACCTGACCTACGGCGCCGATCCGCGCCTGGCCGCCAATCTGGGACTCACCCGCCAATGGCTCCACGCCCAGAAACTCACGTTCGAGCATCCGGTGTCCGGGGAAACGGTCAGCGCGACCAGCCCCTACCCGAACGATCTCCAATACGCCCTCGAAGCCCTGGCTTCCGGCACCATCTGAGCCGGGGCGGCGCGCCTCCGGCTCGGCAGGTCAGCCGGAGGAGGGGGCCGGCTGACCTAGAATGGGAGGGTGGTTTCAACAGCATCCCCCCAAGCTTCCCCGGCCAAGCCAACCCGCGAAGATTCCTTCGTTCACCTGCACAATCACACCGAGTATTCAATGCTCGACGGCGCCGCACGGCTGACTGATCTGTTCAGCCACACCGAGGAACTGGGCATGAACGCCCTGGCCACCACCGACCATGGGTTTGTCTTCGGGGCCTTCGATTTTTGGGACAAGGCCCGCGCGGCCGGGATCAAGCCCATCATCGGGGTGGAGGCGTATCTCACCCCTGGGACGGCTCGTGCGGACAAGACCCGCGTGAAGTGGGGCGGTGGTGGACGCGACGACGTCTCCGGAGCCGGCGCGTACACCCACATGACCCTCTGGTCCGAGACCACCGAGGGCATGCACAACCTGTTCAGGATGTCCTCCCTGGCCTCGCTGGAGGGGTACCTGTACAAGCCGAGGATGGACCGGGACCTGCTGCAGACTTACGGCAAGGGCCTGATCGGGACCACCGGGTGCCCCTCGGGCGAGGTGCAGACCAAGCTGCGCCTCGGCCTGTACCGTGAGGCAGTCCAGGCGGCCTCCGACTTCCGGGACATTTTCGGTGCCGACAACTTTTTCTGCGAACTGATGGACCACGGCCTGGACATTGAACGCAACGTTAAGGCCGACCTGATCAAGTTGGCCCGTGAGCTGGGGTTGCCGCTGGTGGCCACCAATGACCTGCACTACACGCACGCGGAGGACTCCAAAGCCCACGCCGCCCTGTTGTGTGTGCAGTCCGGTTCCACAATGGCGGATCCCAAGCGGTTCAAGTTCGACGCCAACGAGTTCTACCTCAAATCCCCCGCCGAGATGCGCTCCATCTTCAGCGATTTCCCCGACGCCTGCGACAACACCCTCCTCATTGCCGAGCGGTGCGACGTCGAGTTCAACACCAAGGCGAACTACATGCCGGGCTTCCCCGTCCCGGAGGGGGAAAGCGAGCAATCGTGGTTCGTGAAGGAGGTCGAGACCGGGCTGCAGTTCCGCTACCCGGCAGGGATCCCCGACGCCGTCCGCAAGCAGGCCGAATACGAGACCGGCGTCATCACCCAGATGGGCTTCCCCAGCTACTTCCTGGTGGTTGCCGACTTCATCAACTGGGCCAAGGACAACGGCATCAGGGTGGGTCCCGGCCGTGGCTCCGGTGCCGGGTCGATGGTTGCCTACGCCATGCGCATCACCGACCTCGATCCGCTGCAGCATGGGCTGATTTTCGAACGGTTCCTCAACCCCGAGCGTGTGTCGATGCCCGACTTCGACGTCGACTTCGATGATCGGCGCCGTTCGGAAGTGATCCGCTACGTCACCGAGAAGTACGGTGATGAGCGGGTGGCCATGATCGTCACCTACGGCACCATCAAGGCCAAGCAGGCCATGAAGGACTCCTCCCGGGTGATGGGATACCCGTTCTCGATGGGGGAGCGGCTCACCAAAGCCATGCCACCTGACGTGATGGGCAAGGGGCTCGCCCTCACCGATGTGCACAACAAGGACGCCAAACGGTACTCGGAAGCCGAGGAACTCCGTGAACTCCTGAAGTCCGACGCCGACGCCGCGAAGGTCTTCGAGACCGCGCTCGGCCTGGAAGGACTGAAGCGGCAATGGGGTGTGCACGCGGCCGGGGTCATCATGTCCTCGGACCCTCTGATCGACATCATCCCGCTGATGCGCCGTGATCAGGACGGCCAGATCATCACGCAGTTCGACTACCCCACGTGTGAGAACCTCGGCCTGATCAAGATGGACTTCCTTGGCCTGAGGAACCTGACGATCATCACCGACGCGGTGGAGAACATCAAACTCAACAAGGACATCGAACTGGTGCTCGAGGACCTGGACCTCGAGGACAAGGGATCCTACGAGCTGTTGGCCCGCGGCGACACCCTGGGCGTGTTCCAGCTCGATGGAGGGCCGATGCGCGCCCTCCTGAAGTTGATGCGCCCCGACAACTTTGAAGACATCTCGGCCGTCATTGCGTTGTACCGGCCGGGGCCCATGGGTGCCAACTCCCACACCAACTACGCGCTGCGCAAGACCGGCGTGCAGGAGGTGACCCCCATTCACCCCGAGCTGGAGGCACCACTCGCTGAGATTCTGGGGACCACCTACGGCCTGATCGTGTACCAGGAACAGGTGATGGCTATCGCCCAGAAGGTCGCCGGCTACTCGCTGGGACGCGCGGATATTCTCCGCCGGGCGATGGGCAAGAAGAAGAAGTCCGAACTGGACAAGCAGTACGAGGGCTTCGCCAACGGTATGAAGGACAACGGGTACTCGGAAGCGGCGATCAAAACCCTCTGGGATATCCTGCTGCCGTTCTCCGACTACGCCTTCAACAAGGCCCACTCGGCCGCCTATGGCCTGGTGTCCTACTGGACGGCGTACCTCAAGGCGCACCACCCCGCCGAGTACATGGCCGCACTGCTCACCAGCGTCGGCGATGACAAGGACAAGCTCGCGATCTACCTCAACGAATGCCGTCGGATGGGCATTACCGTGCTGCCGCCGGACGTCAACGAGTCGAGCGTCAACTTCACCCCGGTCGGAACCGATATCCGGTTCGGGATGGGGGCCATCCGTAACGTGGGCGCCAACGTGGTGGGCGCGATGGTGGGTGCCCGCACCGAGAAGGGTGCGTTCACCTCGTTCAGCGACTTCCTCCAGAAGGTGCCAGCGGTGGTCTGCAACAAGCGGACCATCGAATCGTTGATCAAGGCCGGGTCCTTCGACTCGCTGAAGCACCCGCGCCGCGCCCTCGCGATAATCCATGAGGAAGCGGTCGACTCGGTGATCGTCCTCAAGCGCAACGAGGCGGCCAACCAGTTTGACCTTTTCAGCGCCTTCGACGAACCCGGCTCGGTGGGCGGACTCTCGGTGGAGGTGCCCGATCTGCCGGAGTGGGAGAAGAAGGACAAGCTCTCCTTCGAACGGGACATGCTGGGCCTCTACGTCTCCGATCATCCGCTGCAGGGCCTAGACGGGATCCTGAGCCAGCACGCGGATTCGTCGATCACGTCAATCATCAGCGACGAAGGCCCTGCCGACGGCGCCATGGTCACCATCGCGGGGATGATCACTTCGCTGCAGCGGCGGATCGCGAAGAACAGCGGCAACGCCTATGCCCGGGCCGAGATTGAGGATCTCGCCGGGTCGATGGAAGTGATGTTCTTCGGCCAGGTCTACGGCCCGATCGCGGGGGTCCTGGCGGAGGACCTGATCGTCGTCGTCCGCGGACGTTTGCAGCGGCGCGACGACGGCGCGGTAACCCTCAACGCCCAGGAACTCAGCGTCCCCGACCTCAGCGAAGGACATTCGGGGCCGGTGGTCATCTCCATGGCCCACCACAAGGCCACCGAGACGGCGGTCGTCGCTCTGCGGGACGTCCTGAGAACCCATCCCGGAACCAGCGAAGTCCAGATCCGGTTGAACAGTAACCGGAAAGTAGAGGTCATGCGGTTGGGGGTCGAGCTGCGTGTCAACCCGACGTCGTCCCTCTTCGGCGACCTCAAGGTGCTTCTCGGCCCCGCCTGCCTGGACGTGTAACCGGAACCAGACGTGCCACCGGAAGCTGGATGCCCAACCGGCCGGTCAGATCTCGGTCAGATTTCGTAGTCCAGCGCGGTGGGTTGCCCGTACGCCCCGCCGTGATAGAGCAGCGGCACCCCGGGCGGTCCCACCTCGCCGGCTTGCACTTCAGCAACCACCACAGCGTTGTTCTCGAAGGATAACCGCATGCTGATCCGACCGATCAGGTGTGCTGCGACGTCGTCCAAAAGGGGCACACCGTGCGGGCCGGGCTTCCAATGGTCCCCGTCGAATCGGTCTTGGGTCCGCGCAAACCGGTCAGCAAGTTCCCGGTTGGCGAGGCCGAGCATGTGCACGCCAATGTAGTTGGTGTTCGCGATGGCGGGCCAGGACGAAGAGGTGCGGGCCATGTTGAAGGTGAACCGCGGCGGAGCCGCCGAGAGGGACGACACCGACGTCGCAGTGAAGCCAAAGGGTTTGCCCTGATACACCGCGGTGATGATCGTCACCCCGGCCGGATGGCGTCGGAAGGCGTCTCGGAAGGCTTCTGTCGGGTCGGTGACGGGCTGGTCGGCTGGGTCTAGGGCATCCACGCACCCCACCCTAGGCGAGGTCCCGTCCACGCATTACTTTGTTAATGTATAAGTCATGCACCCCTCCAATCCTGACGCCGAGCAGCCCGGCAGTTATCCGCCGCCCGTGTACACGGTCACCACCGATGCCACAGCGGTTCCGCCCACCTCACTGCTGTGGTGGGCCAGCGCGATGGCGGGGCTGGGGCTTCTGATGGGCGTGGCATGGTGGTTCGCCGCGCCCGGCGGCGGACTCTACGGAAACCCGGCACCCGAGGACGCTGGTTTGCTGAGCGATCTTACCCTCGGCGGTCTGCAGCTGCTGGTCGGCGTTGTGGTGGGATGGCTCCTGGTCCAGCGGATGGACCTCCCCGGGGCATGGCAGCGGATCGGCGCAACAGCAGGCGGTTCATTAATCGGTTCCGTGCTCGCCGTCGTCGCCGGACAATGGCTGGGCAGGATGTTCGGGGCCGACCCCGAGTTTGTGTTGCACTCCCTCGGCGCGGCGGCCATCTGGCCCGCAGCCGCGGCCCTTGTGGTATTCATTTCGACGCTGATTGAGCTGGCCTGGGGCAAACGCCGTACCTAGCCCGTGCACGAGGTCCTCGCCGTCATGGGAATAGCGCGTGGGGCCAGCTGGTTCCATCAGCCATGAAAGCAATCGTTTACTCCCACACTGGCCCGTCGACCGTTCTCTCAATCGCCGACCGCGACATCGCAGCTCCCGGCCCGGGAGAAGTGCGGGTTCGCATCGTCGCCTCAGGTGTAAATCCCACCGATTGGAAGGCACGCTCTGCCGGCGACCTGGCCTTCGCGGAGGTGGTCCCGAACCAGGATGGCGCGGGGGTTGTCGATGCGGTGGGTGAGGGAGTGACCGATGTTGAGCTGGGCGATCGGGTCTGGCTGTACCTTGCGGCGCATGGGCGTCCGACCGGGACCGCCCAGGAGTTTGCCGTACTTCCGGCTGACCGGGTTGTGAGGTTACCGGAGGGCATTGACTTCGACGTCGCCGCCAGCCTCGGGGTGCCGGCGATGACGGCGCACCGGGCACTGACCGTGCACGAGCGCGGTCCATCCCGGCTCGCGCCGGAAGCGCTCACGGGCCGCGTGGTCCTTGTTCAGGGCGGCGCAGGAGCGGTGGGTCATGCAGCGATCCAGTTGGCTGTCTGGGCGGGGGCGACCGTCATCGCGACGGTGAGCAGTGGCTCAAAGGCGGAGTTGGCACGAGCCGCTGGCGCCCATCATGTTGTGCAGTACCCGGATGAGTCACTCGCCGACCGGATCCGCGAGATTGCATCCGAGGGCGTCGATCAGGTGGTGGAGGTGGCGCCGGCGCAGAACGCAGGGCTCGACGTCGAGGTGCTCGCCAACCACGGGAGCATCGCCTATTACGCGAACAACAATGGGGACGACTTCACCGCCCCGATCATCGCGAGCTTTGCGAAGAACGTCCGTTGGCAGGGTCTGCTCCTGTACACGGTGGGACCCGTTGCCCTGCAGGCCGCCGCCGAGGACATTACCGCCGCGCTGCGGGCCGGCGCACTGCCGGTGGGGGAGTCGGCGGGACTCCCGCTGACCTGGTTCCCGCTCGAGGAAACAGCGGCCGCCCACGACGCCGTCGAGAGTGGCGTCACCGGCAAGGTCCTGATCCGCGTAGCCGATATAAGGTAACGACACAGTGTGCGTTTGCGCAGCTGACTGAGACTGTTCCGAGGAGTGGGAAATGGCTTTCATGCATCAGGATCTCGTTCGCCGTCTCCTGCGACGTCTGGGACCCGGGCTGGTGCTGGGCGTCATGGCTGGCCTCTTTGTGGGCGTCGTTGCCGCCGTTGTGACTTCTGGAGGAACCGACAACGTCCTCCGCAGCGATGTGGGGTGGCGTGCCGGATTGGTGGCGTTCGCGATTGCCTTTCTTTTCACCATTTGTCTTCCCTCGCATGGTGCCGTTGACGGGGCGGACTTCTCATCCGTCAAACCGCCCCACTTGGGCTCCAGCCCGGAGGATCTGAGTCACCGCGTGCGGGGGGACAAAGGGGTGGATCGAACTCACGGCGAGGGCCCGGACGGCGGGCAGCCACGGTACGGTCAGGTGCGCGATCCGCTGGCTTAGAGGTGTTTCAGCGCCGGTTCATCGTTGGGAAAGGTTTCGAATCCGCTCTTCGGTGGCCGAAAGCCCTAGTACCCGCGTAGCAGTAATTGCTGAGGACCAAGAAGACAAGTAGGGCTTACTCGGGTGTTCCGAAGGGCGCTCATCCTATCCTTCAACCAGCATGCAAGCGTGTGCGTTGCCGGGCCCTGATTTACCGTAGCTGGCTGAAATCTGAACTGAGGAGTCACGAACATGGACAAACTATTAGCTTCCCTCGCTGCAGCTGGGCTCGTCCTGCTGGGAGGGGCACCTTCGGCTATTGCCTCTCCACCGCCGGATCACAAGGTCACCTATTGTCACGCGACAGGCAGCGAGACCAACCCCTTCGTGGTCATCACTACCGATGAAATCGCCGTGGTCAGGGGACACCAAAACCACCAGGACCTCGAGGATGTCATACCACCCTTCGATTGGGCTTTGCCCAATGCAAGCGGGTCCTTCCCCGGACTGAACTGGGGTCCTGGAGCGGAAGAGTTCATTGCTAACGGATGCGTCGCCGCGCCGCCGACGAGCTGACAACCTCCTACACCATCGGGGTCACGGGAGCACCCGTGGCTCCGATGGTGCGTTGGAGGGTGCCCCGAACCATCTCGTGCCGTCTAACCGCTGAGGCGGGTGCGAACCGCGATGCCTGCGCAGAGGATCACAGCGATACCGCCGAGGATGGTCGCCGTGGTTATTTCCTCCCCAAGCAGCAGGACCGCCCAGAGGATGCTGAGCACTGGCTGGATGAGTTGGACCTGGCTGACCTGGGACATGGGTCCGATAGCGAGGCCGCGGTACCAGGCGAAGAACCCCAGGAACATGCTGACCACAGCGAGGTAACCGAAAGCAGCCCACTCAAGGGCAGTTCCAGCAGGGGGTTGCTGAACCGCCGCGACGATCGTGAGCACGACCATCAGCGGCGCAGCGATCACCAATGCCCAGGACACCGTTTGCCAGGCGCCAAGCTCGCGCGCGAGTAACCCGCCCTCGGCGTACCCGATGGCTGCTGCAACGACAGCCCCAAACAGCAACAGATCTGACACTGTGAGGTGAGTAAGGCCATCGCCTTGAATGGTGGCGAAGCCGACCGCTGCGATCGATCCGATGATCGCCATGGCCCAGAACGATCGGGGCTGTCGTTCCTTTCCTCTGATCACGGCCATGACTGCTGTAGCGGCGGGGAGGAGGGCGATGACCACGGCTCCGTGGCTTGCTGGCGTCGTGGTGAGGGCGAAGGAGGTGAGTAGTGGGAAGCCGATGACGATCCCACCGGCGACAACGCAGAGGCGCATCCATTGGCTGGCGTTGGGGATTCGTTGTTGGGTGAGAGCAAGGGCCGCAATAGCGATGGCGGCGGCAATGACGGAGCGGCCCGAGCCAATGAACAGCGGGGAGAGGCCGCCGACAGCGACGCGGGTGAAAGGGACGGTGAAGGAGAACGCCGCGACACCGAGTAAACCCCAGGCAATTCCAACTCGTGACGAGGATAGCAGGGGTGACATTTGATGAGTAGCGCTACTATTGGGGTTCATGATCAACGATAGCAGTATGCGGATTGTCGTGGAGCTCCGGGACTGGATCGCGGGAGCCCCCGCAGGTGCCAGGCTGCCGTCGACCCGTTCGTTAGTGGAACGCTATGCGGCTAGTCCCGTCACGGTTCAGAAGGCGCTTCGTACGTTGACTGCCCAGGGCCTGATCGAGAGTCGTCCAGGGGTAGGGACCTTCGTCCGGGCTGTCCGGGCCGTGCGCCCATCGAATTTTGGGTGGCAAACCGCAGCCCTCGGGTCCGCACACAGCCGTTCAATCTCGGCCTCGGCAACGATGCGGCCCTCCCTAGTGGGTGGGATAGCGCTCCATGGTGGGTACCCGGATCGGGAGCTGCTCCCGGAACGCCTGGTGCGGGCAGCGCTCCTCCGAGCCGCCCGCAGCGACTCCGCCCTGAGCAGATCCGCGGTATCCGGTCATCCTGAGCTGCAGTCCTGGTTTGCTTCGGAACTGGCCGCGGCCACTCCTGTCGGGGTGACCCCCGTCCTGGCCAACGACGTCGTCGTGCTTCCTGGTAGCCAGAGTGGACTCAGCTCCATCTTCCGTGCGCTGGTTTCCACGGGGCAGCCGCTACTGATCGAATCCCCAACCTATTGGGGTGCGATTCTCGCCGCCGAGCAGGCCGGGGTTCGGTTGATTCCTGTTCCTTCCGGCCGCAACGGCCCGGACCCGGAGGACGTCGCCCGCGCTTTCGAAGAGACCGGTGCCCGTGCCTTCTACACACAGCCCAACTACGCCAACCCCACCGGCGCCCAATGGTCCCGGACCACCGCAACCCAGATCCTGGATGTGGTGAAGTCTCACGGGGCGTTCCTGATCGAAGATGACTGGGCGCACGACTTCGGCATCTCCACCCACCCCACACCGGTAGCAGCCCACGACGACGCCGGTCATGTGGTGTACGTCCGTTCCCTCACCAAAAGCATTTCCCCAGCGCTGAGAGTCGCCGCCGTTATCGCCCGCGGACCAGCCCGCGAACGAATCACCAATGACCTTGCCGCCGCCTCGATGTACGTCAGCGGTGTCCTGCAATCCGCCGCGCTCGACGTCGTCACCCAACCCGGGTGGCAGACCCACCTCCGGGGTCTCCGCCAGCAACTCCAGTCACGCCGGGACCTTCTCGTCGACAGCCTCAACAGGTACGCGCCTCTCGCGCAGGTCACGACAATCCCACTGGGGGGACTCAACCTCTGGATCAGACTCTCCGACGAAACAGACCTCACCAAATTGATCAGAGAATGCGAAACCAACAACGTCTTCATCGCACCAGGTAACGAATGGTTCCCCACCGAACCCACCGGACCACATATCCGGCTCAATTACTCCGGCCCAAACCCAGCGGCGTACCCCGAAGCAGCCCAGATCATCGGTAAGGCCCTTGGCCAAGGAAATCGGTCCACTCTCAGTTAGTGCCCGCCACTCCCGCCGGTGGGCCGTCCGCTCGAATATACTTCGAGCATGCCGATCAGCCGCCTCGACCGAGGTATCCACGCCCAGCCGTCCGTTTTCTCGTCGTGCGGGGGCAACCTGTGAGCGGCGGTCTCGTCGCACTGTTGGACGACGTCGCTGCCCTGGCACGCATAGCTGCCGCTTCGGTGGACGACGTCGCTGCCGGGGCGGCCAAGGCGGGAGCGAAGGCCGCCGGCGTCGTAATCGACGACGCCGCCGTCACCCCGCAGTATGTGTCGGGCGCGGACCCGTCCCGCGAACTGCCAATGATCAAACGGATCTTCTGGGGCTCGCTCCGCAACAAACTGTTGATCATCCTGCCGGCACTGCTGCTGATCAGCGCCTTCGTGCCGGGCGTCATTCCATTTATCCTGATGCTCGGCGGCACCTACCTCTGCTTCGAAGGCGCCGAGAAGGTCTGGCACAAGCTGCGAGGCCATTCCGCTGAGAAGACGCCAGCGGTCGAACGCGGCCCCGAGGCGGAAGCCAAGGTGACCAAGGGTGCCATCACCACCGACTTCATCCTGTCCTGCGAAATTATGGTCATATCGATGAACGAGGTGGCCGACGAGTCCTTGTGGGCCCGGGCGATTATCCTGGTCGTCGTAGCGCTCGCGATCACGGTGATCGTCTATGGCGCCGTTGCACTTATCGTCAAAATGGACGACATCGGCCTGCATCTGACGACAAAGGACTCGGCGGGTTCCCAGCGCTTCGGCGAGTTGCTCGTCAAGGGGATGCCCGGCGTCCTCGCCGCAATCACTCTGATAGGGACAGTTGCCATGCTGTGGGTTGGTGGTCACATCATGCTCCAAGGGGTCTACGACCTCGGGTGGCACCTGCCGTATGACCTGGTCCACGCCCTTGAGTCACCTTTCGTCGGGATCCCGGTCGTGGGCGGCTTCCTGGCCTGGCTTGTGAACACCCTGTGCTCGGCCGTTCTCGGACTCGTTTGGGGTCTGTTCGTCATGGCAATCCTGCACCCGCTGCTCAAGGCACTGCCGTTCGGCAAGGCGAAGGGTGAACATGAAGAGGGAGACGTGCGCGCCGCGATCGCCGGCTACCGGCCGGGGAAGCGTAACGTTGATTCGGCGTCCTAGCGCATAAACATCAAAGGCGGACGATTCGTGAGAGGGGTCTTGGCGGTCGCCTAGGATTCAGGATATGCAGGTACATTCATTCCCTCGGAAGCCAGCAGACTTTCAGCAGCCCTTATCCGATGAGGAGTTGCAGGCGGTCCTTCATCAGGCCTTTCCCCGCGGGCCAGCGCCTAGTGCTGTGCATGAGCTGTCTGGGGGTCGCTACAACACAACGTACCGATTGGACCGCCAGGGCGCGGCTTCGCTGATCCTGCGAGTAGCACCGGAGCAGCGCCGTCAGTCACGTCTCGAGCACCAGTTGCTGCGGAACGAGTATGCCAGCATCCCATTATTGGCGTCCGTGGGGCATCTTATGCCGGTGGTTGTCCGCGCAGATTTCACTCAGCTAACGATCACGCGTGACTACCTGATTCAGTCACATCTACCAGGTGTTCCGGCGTCCCAATCCCTGAAGTTGTACACCGCTGACCAGCAGCTCGATTTCTGGTTTCAGCTCGGCCAGGTCCTGGCAGAAATTCATTCGCAAGCCGGGAACCGTTTCGGACCGGTGAAAGGCGATCAGTACGATAGGTGGAGTGACAGCCTCACAGCGACGTTTCATGCTATCGCGGCTGATTTGGCGGATGCTGACCTCGATGCATCGGACATTCAGAAGGTAATTCAGCTGATCGAAGTGCACAGACCTGCGATCGATAAGTGGGTTGTACCGCGGTTGCTGCACGGTGACCTGTGGATTGGCAACGTGATGCTTGAAGCTGACGGGCCCAAGCCGCGCATAGTGGGAATCTTCGATTGTGATCGGATTACCTGGGGAGATCCCGAATCGGATTGGACGCTATTCCTCCTACGCACTCGCCCCATCGAGGTACAGCAAGCATTCCGGCGGGGCTACGGCCGAGCGCCTGAGGCTTCCACCCACGCGACCGTGAGAGCACATTTCTATCACGCTCGGAGCATTGCCGAAACTCAACTGGAATACCGCAGAATGGGGGAGGAAGCACATCTGGCAGGTACCTACCCCGAGATGAAAGGCGTCCTCGCGCAGTTGAACTAGGGCGACTCCGTCACTGACACCGGGGTCCTGTTCCACCGAGCCAAATATTCGGCGTAGCCTTTTCTTGCGTAGTTCACACTGGGTGTACTGATCCGCACGAGGAAAGAGGTACCGGTGTTTGAGGCGCCGAGTCTGATATTCGCTGGCGCGGGGATCGCAGTCTTCGCAGCAGCACTGCTGCCACGGTTGTTGATGCGGGCGCCGGTATCGATGCCCATGATGTTCCTTGCGGCGGGGTTCGTGGTGTTTTCCCTGGCCGACGGACTGCCGGACCCAGACCCAATTGCGTACAGTGACATCGCTATCCACCTCAGCGAGATCTGCGTGATCGTGTCCCTCATGGGCGCCGGGTTGGCCTTGGACCGAAAGGTGGGCCGGAAGCGCTGGGCGACCACCTGGCGGTTGCTCGGAATCGCGATGCCATTGTGCCTCATCGCCTTCACGCTGCTCGGAATGTGGGTGCTTGGCCTCGGGTTGGCTGGGGCAATCCTTGTCGCGGCGGCACTTGCGCCCACGGATCCGGTGCTGGCATCGGAAGTGCAGGTCGGTGCGCCGTCCGAAACGGAAGAGGATCTCGAGTCCGAGGATGAGGTGCGGTTCGGCCTAACCTCCGAGGCGGGTCTCAACGACGGGCTTGCCTTTCCCTTTGTTTATCTTGCAATCGCGATTAGCCTGGTGGGTGCTGCGCCCTCAGCGTGGTTTCCCGAGTTCCTGGCCCTGGACGTAGTCTGGCGAATCGGCATTGGATGCCTGTTCGGCTTCGGGGTGGGCAAGCTGCTCAGCCGGATCTTCTTCCAGTCAAGGGTTGAAAGTGCACGGATGGCGAGCCACTCCGAGGGCTTCGTTGCCCTCGCAGCTACCTTCCTGACCTACGGGGTCACCGAGATGGTTGAAGGGTATGGGTTTATTGCTGTGTTCGTCTGCGCCGTGACTATCCGTTCCGGCGAGCAGACCCACGGGTTCCATGGCGTGCTGCACAGCTATATTGAGCAGCTCGAGCGGCTACTCACCGTGGTGGTGCTCGTTCTCCTCGGCGGGGCCGTGGCAAGGGGGCTGCTGTCAGGGGTAACCCTGAGCGAAATTCTCGTGGCACTCGCCTTTCTTCTCCTGGTGCGACCCATCTCGGCCTGGATTAGCCTCGCCCGGGGCGGCACCGGACCGTGGGAGCGCGCCGTCATCTCCTTTTTCGGCGTCCGCGGCATCGGTTCCATTTATTACCTGAGCTACGCCCTGTCCAAGGGCGAGTTCGCCAGCCAGGACGAGGCCCTATGGCGCATTGTCGGCCTCGTCATCGTTATGTCCATTCTCCTTCACGGTGTCACCGCCGCACCGATGATCAACGCCCTTGACCGGGCCCGGAAGCGCAAAGCATTACGAGAGTCCGGTACCGAGGACGCCGCCCCAAGAACGACAATCTGACGGTTCGGGGCGGCGCAACCCCCACCTGTCTCCCCGGGACCGCCGTTCGGTAGACTTGCGGGGTGAATATTTCGCTCGCCCAACAGTCCCCACCCGACTCCTTTACCGAGTTCCGGACCATCGACCTGCGGGGCAGCGCCCTCACCGGCGCCGCCCTCGCCGCAGTCATGCCGCGACCAGAAATGAGCGGCTCCGGCGTCGAAGCCCCGGTCGCCGCGATCCTCGCCGACGTTCGGGAGCGCGGGCTGACCGCGCTGAGAGAACTCGCCCTGAAGTTCGACGGCGTGGACCAGGCCTCACCACGCGTTCCCCGCGAGGCACTGACCAGCGCCCTTAATGACCTCGCACCCGAGGTCCGGCTGGCCCTCGCCGAATCAATCGACCGAGCCCGCCGGTTTGCCACGGCCCAGGTTCCCGCCGACGTCGAGGTGGAGATCAGCCCGGGCGCCGTGGTGACCCACAAATGGATAGCTGTTCGCCGGGTGGGACTCTATGTGCCGGGCGGTCTGGCCGTGTATCCGTCGTCGGTGGTGATGAACGTGGTCCCGGCGCAGGCAGCCGGAGTCCAGTCGATTGCCATTGCCTCCCCACCACAGAAAGAATTCGGTGGACTGCCGCACCCGGTGATCCTCGCCGCAGCCGAGATGCTCGGGATCCACGAGGTGTACGCCATCGGGGGAGCGCAGGCCGTCGCGGCGTTCGCCTACGGGGTGGAGGGCGACACCATTGACGACACGCTTGAGCGGGTTGACGTGGTCACCGGCCCCGGCAATATCTTTGTAGCCACCGCCAAACGGCTGCTCAAGGGTACGGTCGGCATCGACGCCGAGGCGGGCACCACCGAGATCGCCGTGCTGGCCGACGCCCATGCCGATCCGCGGCTGATCGCCGCTGACCTGATCAGCCAGGCCGAACACGACCCCAATGCGGCCTCGGTCCTCATCACGGACTCCGAGGATCTTGCGGCGCGGGTACGAAGTCAGCTGTCAGTGCAGGTCTCCGCAACCAAGCACGCCGGGAGAGTGCGTGAGGCGCTGGCCGGGCCGCAATCCGGTACCATCCTGGTGGACGACGTCGACCACGGCATCGCCGTCTGCGACGCCTATGCCGCCGAACACCTGGAAATCCAGACCGCCGACGCCGCAGTTGTTGCCGATCGGATCCGTAATGCCGGCGCTGTCTTTGTCGGCGACTACAGTCCGGTCAGCCTGGGCGACTACTGCGCCGGGTCCAACCACGTCCTGCCCACCGGCGGAACCGCTACCTTCGCCTCGGGGTTGAACGTGACCACCTTCCTGAAGGCGGTGCAGGTGATCAACTACAACAAGGCCGCCCTGCATGAAGTGAGCCGGCACATCACCCATCTTGCCGATGCCGAGGACCTGCCAGCCCACCGCGACGCGGTCTTGGTCCGATTCGACTAAAACACTACATATAGTAATAACACTGTTGTAGTTTCCCCACATCTAGTTCTACAATAGTGGTGTTCTACACGGTGGCGTGTCCACCGGCCATCAGCGATCGAGAGGCGCGGCGTGTTTTGTCCCTTCTGCCGTAATGCCGATTCACGGGTGGTCGACAGCCGGTTGGCCGATGATGGGTCAGCCATCCGGCGTCGTCGTCAATGTCCCGAATGCGGACGCAGGTTCACCACCGTGGAGACCACAAGTCTGAGCGTCATCAAGCGTTCCGGGGTCGGCGAGCCGTTCAGCCGCAGTAAAGTCATCAACGGTGCGCGGAAAGCCTGCCAGGGGCGGCCGGTCACTGAAGACGACCTCGCGCTCCTCGCCCAGGAAGTCGAAGAGTCGGTCCGGGCCAGCGGCGTGGCGGAAATCGACGCTCACGAAGTAGGGCTCGCCATTCTTGGACCGCTGCAAAAGCTGGACCAGGTGGCATACCTGCGATTCGCCAGCGTGTATCAGGGGTTCGACTCCCTTGAGGACTTCGAGACTGCTATCGCCAAACTGCGCCGTGAAGCAGGCGAGGTGCCGACCGGTACCCAGAGGCCGCTGACTGCGCAGTAACCATAAGCTCCGGTGGTGGCTGCGGAGGGGAAGCCGACGCCACCACCGGCACCACTTTCGAACCTCCGGCAAGTGACCGGTCGGGGACAGACGGATCTAGCGTCCGCCACTGACGGGCAGAACTGCCCCGGTAATGTAGGCAGCCTCCGCCGACAATAGCCAGGCGACGGCCGCCGCAATCTCGTCCGGTTCCGCGGGACGCCCCAGCGGGATACTCGGGCTGAGCTTCTCCGTACGGTTCGGCATGCCAGCCGCCGCATGGAGTCCGGTGTTGGTGCTGCCGGGGGACACACAGTTCACCCGAATACCTTCACCGCCCACCTCTGAGGCAAGGCCAACGGTCAACACATCGACAGCGCCCTTGGTGGCCGCATAATGCACCCAGGTGCCGGGGGAGCCGGCCGTGGTTGCGGTGGAGGAGACGTTGATGATCTGCCCGCCATGGCCGCCTCTCAGCGTTGACATTCGCAGGACGGCTTCACGGCAGACCAGTAACGGTCCCACTACATTGACGTCGGTCACCCGGTGCAGCACATCGGCGGGGACGTCGGCCAGTGGGCCGATTAGGTTCCCGGTGATTCCGGCGTTATTGACCACGGCGGTGGGTTCGCCGAGTGCGCGTGCCTGGTCAAAGAGCGCGACGACGTCGGCTGCGACGCTCACGTCGGCCCGAATGGCCAAAGCGGACCCTCCTGCGGCAACGATGTCGGCCACGGTCTGCAGCGCCCCCGTTGCCATCCGAGGCGTATTTCACTGCCACGGCGTAGCCGTCCCTGGCGCAGCGCCGGGCGATAGCAGCACCGATTCCCCGGCTTGCGCCGGTGATCACTGCGACGCCCGAAGGGTTAGGCATCCGGGATGGCGACAGCCAGTTTTGCCAGTCGCTTGAAGTGCAGAGCGGCCTGCAACGCAGCGCCGACGATGCCGGCCTGATTCTTCAGCTGGGCCGGAATGATGCGGGTACGCAGGTTTAGCCCAGGCAGGTACTCCTGGCTGCGCTTGGAAATGCCGCCGCCGACGATGAACAGTTCGGGTGAGAACAGGAATTCGACGTGCGAGAAGTATCGCTGGAGGCGGACCGAGTATTCGTCCCAGCCGATTCCGTCCCGTTCGCGGGCCACCGCAGAGGCCCTGGTTTCGGCGTCATACCCGTCAATCTCCAGGTGGCCAAGCTCAGCGTTGGGCACCAGCTTCCCGTCGAAAATGAACGCTGACCCGATGCCGGTTCCCAGGGTGATAACCAGCACCGTGCCATCGACACCCTTGCCAGCTCCGTAGCGCACTTCCGCGAGGCCAGCGGCGTCGGCGTCGTTGATGACGTGCACGTCGCGGTTGAGGACCGTGCTGAACAGGGTATCGACGTCGGTGTTCACCCAGCTTTGGTCAACGTTGGCCGCCGACCGGGCGATGCCGTGCTGGATGATGGCCGGGAACGTGACCCCGATCGGCACGTCGGGTGCCGGCGCGCTGGGACGGGTGGAGAGTTCAGCGACAATCTTCGCCACCACCTCGGCGACCGCCTCAGGAGTGGACGGCTGGGGGGTGGGCACTCGGAACCGTTCACCGACAATGTCGCCGGCGACCAGATCCACGATGCCGCCCTTGATGCCGGTGCCGCCGATGTCGATGCCGATCACGGTGTTGGGCAGGGCCTTTCCCTGCTTCTTTTCGCTGTTCTTGCCCATGTTTCTCCAGAGTTTGTGACATGGCCGCCGGCGCGGCAGGTGCCGCCGGGACCCGATGGTTAGGGGACGGTAAGGATTTCGGCGCCGCTGTCGGTCACCAGGAGGGTGTGCTCAAACTGTGCGGTGCGCTGGCGGTCCTTGGTGAGCACGGTCCAATCATCGGGCCACATATCCCACTCGATGGTGCCGAGGGTCAGCATGGGTTCGATGGTGAACGTCATGCCGGGTTCGATGACTCTGTTGTAGGCCGGGGCCGCGTCGTAGTGGGGGATGATCAGCCCGGTGTGGAACGCCTCGCCGACGCCGTGCCCGGTGAAGTCGCGCACCACGCCGTAGCCGAAACGGCGGGCGTAGGACTCGATGGTCCTGCCGATCACGTTGATCTCCCGGCCGGGTGCGACTGCCCTGATGGCCCGATTCAATGATTCCTTGGTCCGCTCCACCAACAGTCGCGACTCGTCGTCAACGTCGCCCACCAGGAAGGTGTAATTGGTGTCGCCGTGGACGCCGTCCAGGTAGGCGGTGATGTCGATATTCAGGATGTCACCGTCGCGTACCACTGTGGTGTCGGGGATGCCGTGGCAAATCACCTCGTTCAAGGACGAGCAGAGTGATTTGGGGAACCCGCGATAGCCCAGGGTCGACGGATAGGCACCGTTGTCGACGAGGAACTGGTGGCCCACCCGGTCCAGCTGATCGGTGGTGACACCCGGTTCAATGTGGCGGCCCACCTCGACGATGGCCTGCGCAGCCAGCCGGCTTGCGTGGCGGATCTTTTCGATAGTTTCGGGGGTCTTGACCTCAGACCCGGTGAAGGGGGCAGGCCCGCTGCGACCCACGTACTCAGGACGGGGAATACTTGCCGGGACGGGCAACTGAGGGCTGACGGTTCCCGGTACCAATGTTCCAACGGGTGCGCTAACGGATTGCTGAGGCATAGTCTTGATCTTATAGGCGGTACGGCGTCCCGCCGAAAGTCACCACCAAGGAGGACCCTCATGGCCGAGTTCTGGTACAACGTGCAAACCCACGAGATCGAAGAGGACGCGCAATCCGATTGGCGGAAACTGATTGGGCCTTACCCGACGCGGGCCGATGCTGAGCGCGCCCTGGAAAAGGTGGCGCAGCGCAACCAGGCGTGGGATGCCGAGGACGAGCAGTAGCACCTAGAAGCTGTGCTCCGGCCCGGGGAACGTCCCGTTCCGGACCTCCTCGCCATACGTCCTCGCAGCCGCTGAGAGCACTGAGCGTACGTCGGCGAACTGCTTCACGAACTTGGGCTGGCGCCCGGTACGCACCCCGGCCATATCCTGCCACACCAGCACCTGCCCGGTGGTGGCGTTGCCCGCGCCGATCCCAATGGTCGGCACGCTGATGGCGCGGTCGACGGCGGCGGCGAGGTCGGCGGGCACCATTTCCATCAGCACGCAAAACGCGCCGGCTTCGGCGAGGGCTACGGCGTCGTCGACCAGTTCCTGGGCGGCGTCACCGCGGCCCTGAACCCGGTACCCGCCGAGGGCATGTTCGCTCTGTGGGGTGAAACCGATGTGGGCCATCACGGGGATTCCGGCGGTGGTGAGCGCGCGGACGGTGTCGGCGTAGTGGCGGCCGCCCTCCATCTTCACCGCATGCACGCCGCCCTCCTTCATCAGGCGGACCGACGATTCGATGGCCTGGGCGGGGGAGATCTCGTAGCTGCCGAAAGGGAGATCGCAGACCACGAGGGCGCGGGTGGCACCGTTGGTGACGGCCCGGGAGAAGATGATCATCTCGTCCACCGTGATCGGCAAGGTGGTGGTGTACCCGAGGACGTTGTTGGCCGCGGAATCGCCCACGAGGAGCACTTCGATGCCGGCGTCGTCGAAAATCTCGGCGGCGTACTGGTCATAAGCAGTGAGCATGGCGAAACGGCGTCCCTCAACCTTCGCCTGTTGCAGGTGGTGGGTGCGGATCCTGGCGGGGGTGCGGCGGGCTTCCCCTGCCGCCGTTATCCCGGCGTCGGCGTCGCGGGCACCCGTCCCGTAGGGCGCTGGAATCTCTGCTGAAGTCATAGTGTCGAGCCTACTTCAGAACCTCTGATGGCACGCGGGAAGTAGAGTGATCTGGTGGACCGACGCTCGTGATCACCCGCGACACCAACGACAGCATGAAAGAGGGTAGCTATGGATCGGCAGCAGGAATTTGTACTGCGTACCATCGAGGAACGCGATGTGCGGTTTGTGCGGCTGTGGTTCACCGACGTCGTGGGTTCGCTGAAGTCGGTCGCCTTGGCGCCGGCCGAGGTGGAGGGTGCGTTTGAGGAGGGCTTGGGCTTTGACGGCTCGTCCATTGAAGGGCTGGCCCGGGTTTTCGAATCGGACATGCTCGCCCAGCCTGACCCGTCGACCTTCCAGATTCTGCCCTGGCGGGGCGAGAAGGAACCAACCTCCAGGATGTTCTGTGACATCCTCACCCCTGACGGAATGCCGTCAACGGCCGACCCACGTGGGGTGCTGAAGCGGACCCTGGCCAAGGCAGCGGACATGGGGTTCACCTGCTACACCCACCCGGAAATCGAGTTCTACCTGCTCAAGTCGGATGAGCTGGGGGCCGATGGACAGCCCGTTCCGGTGGACCAGGCTGGATACTTCGATCATGTGCCGGGCGGAGTGGCCCAGGACTTCCGTCGGACCGCGGTGGCGATGCTGGAATCCGTGGGTATCTCGGTGGAGTTCAGCCACCACGAGGCAGGCCCGGGTCAGAACGAAATTGACCTTCGGTATGCGGATGCACTGCAGACCGCCGACAACATCATGACCTTCCGTACCATCATCAAAGAGGTGGCGCTGACGCAGAACAGCTACGCCACGTTCATGCCCAAGCCGTTCTCCGATCACCCAGGCTCCGGGATGCACACCCACTTCTCGCTGTTCGAGGGTGACGCCAACGCGTTTTATGAAGCGGGTGCCGAGTTCCAGCTGTCCAAAACGGCACGCCAGTTCATCGCCGGGATCCTGAAGCACGCCCCTGAGTTCACCGCTGTCACCAATCAGTTCGTCAACTCCTACAAGCGTCTTTGGGGTGGGGGAGAAGCCCCGAGCTACCTGTCCTGGGGCCACAATAACCGCTCGGCTCTGGTCCGCGTCCCCCTCTACAAGCCGAACAAGGGCCAATCGGCGCGGATCGAGTACCGCGGTATCGACTCGGCCAGCAACCCGTACCTCGCCTACTCGGTGCTGCTGGGTGCTGGTTTGAAGGGGATCGAGGAAGGCTACGAGCTTCCGCCGGGTGCTGAGGACGACGTCTGGAGCCTGACGGCCACCGAGCGGCGCGCCATGGGCCACGACCCCCTGCCGGCCAGCCTGCACGACGCCATCCGGGTGATGGAGGACTCAGAATTAGTCGCCGGCATCCTCGGCGAACAGGTCTTCGAGAACTTCCTGCGCAACAAGCGCGCCGAGTGGCACGACTACCGCATCCAGGTCACGCCCTACGAGCTGCGACGCAACCTCGGAATTCTCTAACCTGGCGCCCGCGATGAGCCTGAACCGCCAACTCATCAGCCGGGGTTTCACCGACCTCGAGAAGAGCTCCCGTTTCCTTGCTGCCCCCGAGTTGGTGGGCATTCCGGAGGCGGCGCTGTTCGATGGGTTGGCCCGCTCAGCCAACCCGGACCTGGCACTGCAATCCCTGGTGCGGTTGCTGGCGGTCCAGCCGAACCTTGCTGCGGTGGTCGCCGACGGCGGCGCCGGCAGCGAGCCCCTGTTCCGGTTGCTGGGCGCCTCCGAGGCGCTAGCCGAGTTCCTGATGAGGCGTCCTGAGCACCTCGACACCGTCAGGGTGAACCCCTCCAGGACGCCGGGGGGAGTCTCCGCCGAGTCGCTGCGATCCTCCCTCCTCACATCGGTGAACGCCGATCCGTCGTCGGGGATTCCGGTGGCCGGGTTGGGCGGCACCGAAGCGTATGCCCTGCTGCGGGCATGTTACCGTCGCCATCTGGTGGAGCTTGCCATCAGAGACCTGTGTTCGGCGTCGCCGGTCGACTACTTGCCGACCGTCGGCAAGGAACTGGCCGACCTCGCGGCGGCCGCGGTGGAAGCAGCTCTGGCCGTCTCCCGCGCCGAACTGGCGAGCAGCTTCTCGGCCACCGACGTGGCCTCGGTGCGCCTCGCGGTCATGGGAATGGGCAAGTGTGGTGCGGGAGAGTTGAACTACATTTCCGACGTCGATGTGATCTACGTAATCGAAGCATCGGACCTGGCCGAGGACCTGGCAACCCGGATTGGTACGTCGCTGGCCACCGGGATCTCGCGGGCCATCTCCGCCAGCGGCGGGGAACCGGGACTGTGGGAGGTGGACGCCAACCTTCGCCCCGAGGGGCGGGACGGACCCCTGGTGCGCACCCTCGATTCCCACCTGTCCTACTACGCGCGGTGGGCGCAGAGCTGGGAGTTCCAGGCTCTGCTTAAGGCCCGCACCATCGCCGGCGACGCCGATCTGGGCCGCCGCTACGAGGAGTCGGTGGCGCCGCTGGTCTGGAATTCGTCCGAACGTGAGGGGTTTGTCGACTCGGTGCAGGCGATGCGCCGCCGGGTGACCGACAATATCCCGTCCCACGAGGCGGAACGCCAGCTCAAGCTCGGACCGGGAGGGCTTCGCGACGTCGAATTCACCGTCCAGCTGCTGCAGCTGGTGCACGGCAAAGCTGACGAATCGATCCGGATCCGCGACACCACCTCGGCAATCGCCGCCCTCAGCGCTGCAGGTTATATCGGCCGGACCGACGCCAAGGCGTTCGATGAGTCCTACCGCTATCTGCGTGTCCTGGAGCACCGGATTCAGCTCGTCAATATGCGCCGTACCCACCTGATGCCTGAGGGTGACGCGTCACGGCGCGCCCTCGCCATGTCCTCCCAGGGCGCTCAGGTCACCACCCGTCCTGCCGCTGCAGTCCTGATCGAACAATGGCAGCAGACCAAGCGGCTCGTGCGCGGGCTGCATGAGAGCATCTTTTACCGTCCACTGCTGAACACCGCCGCAAATCTCAGCGTTGACGAGGTCAGGCTGACCCCCGAGGCAGCCCGCGCACGGCTCGCCGCGTTGGGCTATCTGGACCCGAAGGTGGCGATGCGCCACATCGAAGCGCTCACCTCAGGCCTTAGCAGGCGGTCCGCGCTGCAACGGAACCTCCTGCCGGTCCTTTTGGGCTGGTTGGCTGACGGGGTAGATCCCGACGCCGGGCTCCTGGGCTTCCGTCGTCTCAGCGAGGGTCTCGGGCAGACCCACTGGTACCTGGGCATGCTCCGTGACTCGAAGGCGGCAGCGGAGCGACTCTGTCACATCCTCTCCAGCAGCCGCTTTATCGCGGACCTGCTGGAAGTCTCACCCGAGTCGACCAAATGGCTGGGCAATGACAAGGACCTGGTCCCGATCGGGTTCGTGGCGCAATGGGGCGAAATCCAGTCGAAAATGTCGCGGCACCCCGAACCCCGCGAGGCGATGCGCCTGATCAGGCTCATTCGCCGGCGGGAGCTGCTGCGCATTGCCATCGCCGACAGTTCAGGGTTGCTGGATCAGGCTGCGGTGGGCGCTGCCCTTTCCGCCACGGATCGCGCGGCCATCCTCGGCGCCCTGCACGTGGCCGAGGGGGCAATCTTCTCGAACGAAGAACCGTTGACGGACGTCGTCGTCGTTGCCATGGGGCGGCAGGGTGGCCGCGAGATCACCTATGGCTCCGACGCTGACGTGATGTATGTGCACCGGGCCCGCCCAGGGGCCGACGAGTCAGCGGCGCAAGGCCAGGCGGAGCGGATTGTCAGCCAGCTGTCTGCCCTGCTGCAGCAGCCCTGTTCACCCGCCATCCAGGCGGAGCGGGTACTTGAGATCGACGCCGATCTGCGCCCGGAGGGCAAACAGGGGCCGATGGTGAGATCCCTCGAGTCGTTCCGCGAGTATTACCGGCGGTGGTCCCTGGTCTGGGAGTCGCAGGCGCTCCTGCGTGCACTGCCCGTCGCGGGCAGCGACGATCTGGCCGCGGCGTTCACCGAACTGATTGACCCCATCCGGTACCCGGCCGAACTGTTCGGCCAGGGCCTGCGCGAAATCCGCCGGTTGAAGGCACGGATGGAGTCGGAGCGTCTCCCTCGCGGGGCCGACCCGTCGCGCCACCTTAAACTCGGTCGCGGCGGGCTCAGCGACGTCGAGTGGCTGGTGCAACTGCTGCAGTTGCAGCATGCCCACGCCAATCCTGACCTGAAGACCACCTCAACCCTCGCAGCCATGGACGCGATCGAGGCTTCCGAGCTCCTGCCCGCTCCCGAGGTGCAGACCCTGCGGCAGAGCTGGTGCCTGTCGAGCCGGGTTCGGGCAGCGAACGTGATCTGGAGTGGCAAGGCCTCGGATCTGCTGCCGTCCTCGCGGCGCGACCTCGAGGCGGTGGCCCGCTGGTGCGGGTACGGGCCCGGAATGGGCGCACGGCTGGAAGAGGATTACCTGCGGCTCACCCGCCGGAGCCGTGCCATCTTCGAACGGTCGTTTTACGGCTACTGAGGCACTTTTCTGGTCCGGTTCCTGGTTCTGCCGACGGAGTTTCCCTCCGGTCAGCCTCCGTCACTGGGATTGTCTAGACATTCCCAGTGACCGTGCCCGGCCACTGGGAATGGCGGTAAAGCTCCCTAGAAATTCACGCCAGTTGTCAACTATGGTTGACATCATGGAGGTGGAACGTATGAAGACACTCGTCGGATCGCTCGACGACGGCGGACCGGTCAACCGGTTGCAGGCCGTTAGTGAGCTACGCAGGGAACTCGGCCGGGCTGAGACGACCGCCGTGCGCCAGGCGCGCCGGGCAGGGCTCTCGTGGGAGGCCATCGCCCAGGCGCTCGGGGTGACCCGCCAGGCGGTGCACAAAAAGTATGGCAAGACCTAGGCCGCGTGAGCTGCGACACACCCTGGGATTCATCAAGGAAGCTTGCACAGTTCCACCAGCATCAGCCGTTACCTTTTGATATCAGGTAAGAACCCTTCAGGGAGGATGCTCGTGATGATGCACAACAATGCAATGACGCAAGTTGGTGTTCGCTCGCTGCTCGCTGTGGCCGGAGCGATGGGTGTCGAGGCTGCCATCAGGGTCACTACAGCGGTGCGGGACGCCGTCATGGTACTCACCTCGCTGGACGAAGCATCCTACTGAATCGTCGCAGATCTATAGCAAAAAATAAGACCCGCACGGGAATCCGCGCGGGTCTTATTTCAGCAAGAGACTAGACGCCGTAGTACAGCTCGAACTCGTAAGGGTTCGGGCGCAGTGACAGCGGGATGATCTCGAATTCGCGCTTGTAGTCGATCCAGGTGTCGATCAGGTCCTGGGTGAAGACGCCGCCGGCCTGCAGGAACTCGTTGTCGGCCTCAAGGGCGAGCAGAGCTTCCTCCAGCGAGCCTGGAGCCTTCTGGATGTCCTTGGCTTCCTCGGCAGGCAACTCGTAGAGGTCCTTGTCGATCGGATCAGCTGGCTCGATCCGGTTCTTGATGCCGTCGAGCCCAGCCATCAGCTGGGCGGCGAATGCCAGGTACGGGTTGGATGAGGGGTCCGGCGCGCGGAACTCGATGCGCTTTGCCTTTGGGTTCGAGCCCGTGATCGGGATCCGGATACCGGCTGAACGGTTGCCCTGCGAGTACACCATGTTGACCGGGGCTTCGAAGCCCTTGACCAGGCGACGGTAGGAGTTCACCGTCGGGTTGGTGAACGCGAGGACGGCCGAGGCGTGCTTCAGCAGCCCGCCGATGTACCAGCGGGCCATGTCGGACAGTCCTGCGTAACCGCGCTCGTCGTAGAAGAGGGGCTCGCCGGCGCTCCACAGCGACTGGTGGCAGTGCATGCCCGAGCCGTTGTCGCCAAAGACTGGCTTCGGCATGAACGTTGCCGATTTGCCCCACGCATCGGAAACGTTCTTGACGATGTACTTGAACTTCTGCAGGTCGTCAGCAGCATGCGTCATGGTGGTGAACTTGTAGTTGATCTCGGCCTGACCAGCGCCACCTACTTCGTGGTGGGACCGCTCAACCTCGAGGCCGGCGTTGTCCAGCTCGACACAGATCGCGTCGCGGAGGTCGGCCTGCTTGTCGACCGGGGAGACCGGGAAGTAGCCGCCCTTGAACGGGGTCTTGTTGCCAAGGTTCCCGCCCTCTTCTTCGCGGCCGCTGTTCCAGGGTGCCTCGATCGAGTCAACCTTGTAGAAGCTGCCCTGGGGAAGGGACTCGTACTGCACGTTGTCGAAGATGTAGAACTCGGCTTCCGGCGCGAAGAACGCAGTGTCCGCGATGCCGGTGGAGCTCAGGTACGCCTCGGCACGTTCTGCCACACCCCGTGGGTCCCGGTGGTAGGGATCGCCGGTCCGAGGGTTAACAATCGAGAAGCTCAGCGCAAGCGTCTTCTCCATGCGGAACGGATCAATGAACGCAGTGGTGACGTCCGGAATCAGCTGCATGTCCGACTCGGCGATTCCCTGGAAGCCACGGATCGACGAACCGTCGAACAGTTGGCCGTTGACAAAGAAGTCTGCATCGACTGACTTTGCCGGAACGTTGAAGTGCTGCTGCACTCCGGGAAGATCGGTGAATCGGACGTCGACAAACTTTACGTCTTCGTCAGCGATGAACTTGAGGACTTCGTCCGCATTCTTGAACATCGTTTATGCTCCTAACGCATGTGGGGGTAACGACCGGGCGCAGATCAGTGACAGTGAGCGCCGCCGCAATGGTTACAACTGTAGGAGTTTGCAGTTTCCCACTGGTGTCGCGATTGTTTCCGGCACGTTACTTAATGACTGGTCTGGGCCTGAAGGCGCTTCCAGCCTAGCCTGATTTGCGTCTGTGGGTCGGAAGGGACGCCCGGATGACGACGACGACGGCGCGCAGCCCGCCCGATCAGACGCGTTAAGATTGAACCGTGGTAGACAGAAATGACATCGGTTCATGGCTCGGTGGTACACCGGCCGATAGCTCAAACTACTGGCCCGGCCAGGGGATGGGCCGCCCCAAGGATGGTCTCGCGGCGATTGCCCGGCCGGGGCGCCGAGTCGTGGCTCTGCTCATCGATTGGGCCCTTGCATCGCTGATTTCCTACGGGTTCTTCGACTACAACAGCTTTGCCACGCTGGGTGTCTTCGCCCTCACCCAGATTCTGTTGGTCGGTTTCTTCGGGTACAGCATCGGCCATCGGATCATGGGTATGCAGGTCCAAACGGTCGCGGGCCGTCCGGCAGGCTACGGCAAGGCGCTGGTCCGCACCCTCTTGATCTGCCTCGTGATTCCGGCTGTCATCGTTGACCGCGATCAGCGGGGCATCCACGACCGTGCTGTGAACACCGTCCTGGTCCGCATCTAGCTGTCTGCGAGTCCAGCCGGCCGCGCGTGTCCTGATCACTCCACGCCCTGCCGACCAAGAAGAAACCCGCAGACATAGTAAAGCCGGCCTCACTCCTGAGAAAATGCTCTCAGGGGCGGGCCGGCTTTTACGTTCGGTTAGCGGCCGCGCATTGCCTTACGGTCCGGGCGTGCCTTGAACGGGTCGATGCCCTTGGGGATCGGCAACTTGGTTCCCAGCGCGGTAAGTCGCTTGTTCACAGCCTGGACTTCCTGCTTGGTGAGGTTCTTCTTGAGCTTCTGGGCCTTCTTGGCTACCTGGGCCAGAGGAACCTGCCCCTCGCCGCGTCCAGCCTCAATGACATGGACCTTCACGTTGGGTACGATTCTGGCCATTTTGCGGCGTTCGGCTTCAGCCAGCGGCTTGACCCGGGCCGACGGGCCTTCGGTGACGAGGACAATGCCTGGCCGGCCAATGGCACGGAAAACCGCGTCCTGTGAGCGCGGATTCATCGCGACTGGCTGGTCCTGAAGGATCCACCCGCGCCGCAGTACGCTCAGTGCCGCCCCAGCAGCGCCTGCCTGGCCCTCGATCTGGGAGAACGCTGCCCGCTCGGCCCGCCGGGACAAGATGAAGACTGCGGCAAGGAAGCCCAGCGGGATGGCGATAATCAGCATCGTGATCCAGTTTTGAATCAGGAAGCCGATCACCAGGCCGATGGCGACGATCGACAGGAAAGCCAGCAGCATGATCCAGACGACGTTTGGATCATTCCGCCGGGTCATCTTGAAGACCTCGGAGATTTGCTTCATCCGCCCGGTCTTCTTCGGTCCCTTCCCGGGCTTTGGCTTCCGGGAAAAGAGGCGCCGCTTAGGGGTGGATGATCCGTCTGATTCAATGCTGTTGGCCATAGTGCTTCAATTCTACGTGATCCGGAACGTCGGGTGGACGTGCGAAACCACCCCGATCGAACGATCAGGGTGGTCCCGAACTGACCCAGGGGCTAGCCCGTTGGTGCGAGGCTAGACGCTTCCTGGAGCGTCGAGCCGGAATCTTCGATGTGCGCCAACGCGGGTGGCAACTCCAGGCCTTTCTTGCGCATGGCGCGTGCCCACAACCGTCCGGCACGGTAGGACGAACGTACGAGCGGTCCGCTCATGACGCCAAGGAAGCCAATCTCCTCGGCCTCTTCCCGAAGCTCGACGAACTCCTGTGGCTTCACCCACCGATCCACAGGGAGGTGGCGTTCGCTGGGCCGCAGGTACTGGTTGATGGTGATCAGGTCACAGCCGGCGTCGTGCAGGTCCTGCATGGCCTCGGAAATTTCCTCGCGGGTTTCACCCATACCCAGGATCAGGTTGGACTTGGTGACCCTGCCGCGGTCCCGGCCCTGCGTGAGGACGTCGAGGGACCGCTCATAGCGGAAGGCGGGACGGATGCGCTTGAAGATGCGAGGGACGGTCTCAACGTTGTGAGCGAAGACCTCGGGCGCGGCGTCGCAGATGGCCTCGATGTGCTCAGGCTTGCCCGAGAAGTCAGGAATCAGGATTTCGACGCCGGTGCCGGGGTTCATACTGTGGATCTGGCGGATTGTCTCCGCATACAGCCAGACACCCTCATCGGCCAGGTCATCGCGGGCGACGCCAGTCACCGTGGCGTACCGCAGATTCATCGACTGCACGGACTGCGCAACCTTGAACGGTTCGCTTCGGTCCAGCGGTTGAGGTTTGCCGGTATCGATCTGGCAGAAGTCGCAGCGGCGGGTGCACTCCGAGCCGCCGATCAGGAAAGTGGCCTCGCGGTCTTCCCAGCACTCAAAAATATTGGGACAACCGGCCTCTTCACAGACAGTATGGAGTCCCTCTTTCTTCACCAGGTTCTTCATGGCCACGAATTCGGGGCCGATGTTCACCTTCGCTTTGATCCAGTCGGGTTTGCGCTCCACCGGAATCTCAGCGTTTCTCGCCTCGATGCGCAGAAGACGGCGTCCTTCGGGGGCCAGGCTCACGGGTTATGCTCCTTCCGGCCGGATAATACCGGCTGGGTTGGCTGTGCTTGCCGGGCGGATATTCTCTGCCACCTCGGCAACCAGTAATAGTTCATTCTTGCGCAGTTCTTCTTCAATCCGCGAAACGATGTCCGACGGCGTCACCGTGCGCCCCGCTTCAGCCGAAATGGTGGTCACCCCCGCATCGGAGATACCGCACGGCACAATCTGGGTAAAGGGCGCCAGATCATTGCTGCAGTTCACCGCAAACCCGTGCATGGTGACCCGCCGGTTGATGCGGATCCCAATGGCAGCGATTTTGCGGTCTGGCCCGCGCTCATCGGCGGCGACCCAGACACCGGACCTGCCATCGATCCGGATCCCCAAGATTCCATAGTCCCGGAGGACGGCGATGATCACGTCTTCCAGGATGGCCACGTACCCGGTCACCCGTGTCGGTTCGGGAAGGGCCAGAATGGGGTACCCCACCAGTTGGCCGGGCCCGTGCCAGGTGAGTTTCCCGCCACGATCGACCGGGACAACCGGCGTCCCGTCGAAGGGCCGTTCGTGGTCTTCGGTTCGCCGCCCTGCTGTATAAACGGCCGCATGTTCCAGCAGGAGGACGGTGCTGGGCGCGGTCCCTGCGACAACACCGGCGTGCAGTTCACGCTGCAGGTCCCAGCCAGCCTCGTAGTCAACAAATTCCGGGTCCAGCCCAACACGCAAATACTGAAGTGTCATGGGTTAAGGGTAGACCTGCGGGAGGACATCACTGACATCGACGGCGCCTTGCCCGGCGTCCCTGTGGATAACTTCTGCGGGATCTCTCACGATCCGCTACAACTGGTGCATGGACAGCACACCCGCCAGCATCGGAACCCGACACATCCCGGCACCCGCTCCGCCGTTGCTGCAGGGCTACCACTGTGAACGCCTGCTGGGGTGCGGGGGGAGTGCCAGAGTCTGGCTGGTTCGCGGCGTGTCAGGAGAAGCTTTCGCCCTGAAAGTCATTGACCCGTCCTTTGACGTCCACCTCGATGCGAAGGCCTTGCGGCGGGAGGAACAGTTTCTCGCTCGGTTCCACCACGATCACCTGCTCGCGATCCACGATGTCGTGACTACCGACCAGGGCATTGCGTTGAGAATGGACTACGCCGCTGGCGGGTCCCTGCTCAACCTTGTGTCCGTCCGGGGGCCTCTGCCACCGGGAGAGGTGGTCACAGTGCTGACGCCCATGGCCCAGGTTCTCGCCTACCTTCACGATGAGGGAGCGGCCCACGGTGACGTCTCGCCGGGCAACATTGTGTTCACTGAGCTGGGCAAGCCCCTGCTTGGGGATTTCGGGATCAGTCGCCTCCTCGGAGAGGGAGGACATGCTGTGGGCGGGACCCCAGGGTTCCACGAGGGGTCCCCGGATCCCGACCGGTTGAACACCGAGGCGGACATCTATGCACTGGCCGCTGTTGGCTGGTTCGCGTTGACCGGCAGGGTGCCGGGGCCAGCGATGCTGCGTCCGCCGCTGTCCCTGCTGGTGCCTGAGACACCGGTGGAGCTCCTCGACCTCATCAACTGGGGCCTGGACGGTGACCCGGCGGCACGGCCCGGAGCCCACGAGTTCGCCCGGGCAGTCCAGCGCACGGCCCCGGCCGAGCCGCTCGACCTGGTGGCGGCAGTCCACCCGGAAGTACTTCCCACTCTCAGGACGCGCCGGTCCCATCCTGATGAAACAGCAACAGGGCCCGGACGAGGCCGACGGCCCCGACGTCGGGCCGGGCACCGATTCGGCCGACGCCATTCCGGAGCGCGTACTGGCCGCGTCCGGAGAATGCGGATTCGCGCCGTGGGGAACCACGCCGTTGGGGTTGCGGGATTGGCTGTCGCCGTTTTCGCCCTGGTCGGACTCACGATCTCCGGAGTGCTGGGCGCTGTGCCTGCGCTGCTGGGCGGAGATGGAGACACTGTCGCGCCACCCACCTCAGCGACTCCCAAAGACTTCAGCACCCCGGACTCTAGCCAGGCGCGGGAGCCGCCACCCGCCGCGGCAGTACCTACCGAGTTGGGCGGACGTACTATCCCCGGAATACCAGCCGAGGCCCTCGCCGGGACGGATCCGCTGGCCGTCCTCCCTTACCTGTCGAGGGTCAGGGAGCATGCCTTTGAAACCGCCGACCCGGACCTGTTACAGCTGGTCAACGTGAAAGGGTCAACGGCCATGGCCACGGATCGTGAGGCGGTCGCGGAACTGGCGCGCCGGGGGCATTTCCTCACTGGTCTCACGATAGAGCTCACCGACCTCTCCCCAGCCCCCGACGTCGACCCGGCCACCGGTGCAGGGGCCGCGGGCACCCACGAGACCGGCTCCGGGGATGACGCCGGAGCTACCGCGGCAGTCACCGCGACGTCAACGACGTCGGGGTACGCCGAGGTGCCGGACACTGGAACGCGGCCCGACGACGGGCTGCAGCCCCAATCCGCCCCGGTCACTCAGAAGCTTGTCTTCGTTCTGCAACTGGAGGACGGCAGATGGCGAATTCGCGCGGTCCACGAACCCTAGGCGCCGATGGCTAAGCGGGCCGGGATTCCCGCACCCAGCGAGCCAGGTCATCGAGGGACTCATGACGAAACTCGAACCCAGCCTGCTTGAGCACCGTGGGGTCAAGCCGGGCGCTGGGCAACAACAGCTCGCGGGCCAGCTGTCCCAGAACAGTGGTCAACACCCGCTCGGGTACCCTGAACCGGGTGGGGCGGTTCAGCGCCGTGCCGAGTGCGTTGGTCAGGTCAGTGACCGTCGCGGGGGAGGGGGAAGAGATATTGACTGGGCCCCTGACCTCGGACTCGAGCAGGAAGGCCATCGCGCGGACCTGGTCATCGAGGGTCACCCACGGCCACCACTGCGCGCCGGAGCCGAGTGGTCCGCCGACGAAGAACTTCAACGGCAGTAGCAGCTTGGGCAACGCGCCGCCGGTGGGGGACATCACCACCCCGGTGCGCATCAGGACGGTGCGCACTGACGACGGCGCGCGGAGTGCCTCGGCTTCCCACCGCCTGCAGATATCGGAAAGGAGCAAACCACCAGACTCGGCGCTTTCCGGCAACACCTCTGACCCGCGGTCCCCGTAGTAGCCCGACGCCGACTGGCTCAGAAACACGGTCGGCGGCGATACGGCACAGCGCATGCTGTCCACCAGCGTCCGGGTTGCCGTCAGCCGGGACGAGTAGAGGGTCTCCTTGTAGCCGCGGGTCCAGGGCGCCCCTGCAATTCCTGCCCCCGACAGGTTGACTACAGCATCGGTGTTGTCCATGATCGCCGGATCCAACTCGCCGCCCGTAGGGTCCCACTGGATTTCATCAGGTCTCGACGGCGTACGGCGGACCAGTCGTTTCACCTGATACGTGCCCTGGTCGAGCTGCTTGATGAAGGCTTTGCCAATGGTTCCGGAGGCACCGGAGATCAGAATTTTCATACCCCTATCCCACCACCCGCACGGGCCGGATGGGAACAACTTACTCTCGTGGCGCAGAGTCGTCTGGCCGCGGACGCCCAGCGCCGTCGCGGGGTGGGTCTGTGGCTATGATCGGTTGATGGGTTCTTCACATTACTTGCGCTTTCCACATGTCCACGGTGACCTGCTCACTTTTGTAGCCGAAAACGATGTCTGGGTGGTGCCAGTGTCCGGCGGACGCGCGTGGCGGATCTCGGCCATGCAGTTGCCTGCACGGGGTCCCCGGTTTTCCCCCGATGGGTTAACTATCGCCTGGACCGTCACTCAGGCGGGGGCGCCAGAAGTGGTGGCTGCCAACACCGAGGGTGGCAATTTCCGCCGCCTGACCTACTGGGGACACCAGAGCACCAAGGTCCGAGGATTTACCGCCGACGGCGATGTCATCGCCACGAGCGCCTTCCGGCATGAGGACCCCCGCCACGCCTGGGGTTACCGGGTCCCACTGGACGGCTCAGTCCAGACTGCTTTCCCCTACGGCCCGCTCGACGCCATCGTTTCTGGCACTGCGGTCGGTGACGAGCGGCCTCTCATCATCGCCAGCGTGCTCACCCGCGAGCCCGCCTGGTGGAAGCGATACCGGGGCGGAACCGCCGGGAAACTGTGGATGGACGCCGATGGGTCTGGGGACTTCGCCCGTTTCCTCCCCGAGCTCAACGGCAATCTCGCCGACCCCATGTGGATTGACAACCGCGTAGCCTTCCTCTCCGACCATGAAGGCTACGGCAACCTGTACTCCGTGTCGCCGCAAGGCGAGGACCTGCAACGCCACACCGATCACCAGGAATTCTATGTACGACACGCCACCTCCGACGGCACCCGGATCGTGTTCGAATCCGCCGGATCCATCTGGCTGATGGCTTCCCTCGACGCGGAGCCGGTCAGGCTGGACATCTCGCTTGGTTCCGCCTCGACCGGGCGGCGCCCCCAGCCGCTGAACGTGGTCAGGCACCTCGCCGCGGTCACTCCGGTAGCGTCCGGTTCGGCCAGCGTAGTGGAGAGCCACGGTACCCTGCACTGGCTGACTCACCGGGATGGACCCTCGCGGGTGGTGGAGGCCACCGCAGGTGTCCGCGCCCGGCTGGGCCGACCCCTCGGCGTCGACCGCGTCGCCTACATCGCCGACCGTGACGGCGAGGAGGCGCTGTTCATCAGTAACGTCTTTGAGTCGCGCGGTCACGCTGGCCCGGCCGATGGGACAGTGCCCGGCGGCGTCAACGCGGCCACCTCCACATCCCCGGCGAGCCCACCCGTTCACGCGGAGCCGGAGCTGCCGGCGCCCGTTCCTGCTGTCAGCAAGCCCGACGACGCATCCCACCCGGGTCAGAACAGCCACTCGGAATCCGAACATGAGGCTCACAGCGACGGTGAGCACGAAAGCGGTCCGGCCGAAGACATTGTGGTGGCGCAGGACAGCGCGGCCGAGGCCGGAGTCACCCGGTGGGCGTTCGACGGATTGTTCCGGGCCAGCAACCTCATCACCAGCCCCGACGGCTCCCGCGTGGCGGTCGCCGGCGAAATGGGGGAGATCCTGGTCCTGCAGGTCACCGCCGGCGAACTGTTCACCCTTGCCTCAACCCGTCACGGGGCGGTCGACGATCTAGCCTTCTCACCGGATTCCCGGTGGTTGACGTGGGCGGAGCCGGTAACCGGTGAGGGTGCGCGGACCCGCGTCCGGATGGCCCAGGCAGAATCCGGTGCCAAGGTGCTCGATGTGACGGACGGACGGTTCCGCGATCATTCACCGGTCTTCACCCGCGATGGCCGCTTCCTCGCTTTCCTCTCGGACCGAAGCTTCGACCCGGTCTATGACACCCACCGTTTTGACCTCAGCTTCCCCGTCTCCACCAAGCCGTATCTCGTGCCACTTGCCGCTGACACGCCGTCGCCGTTCGGCCCGTCGGTACACGCAGCCGACCCCGCCATGTCCTCCGCTGCAGCCATCAACGACGAGGCCAGCCAGCCAGTCGTCGTAGACCCGGACCATCTTGCCGAGCGGATCATCGCCGTTCCGGTGCAGCAGGGCGGATACGAAGGACTACGCGCCGTCGACGGCGCACTGCTGTGGACGGTGATGGAACGCGTTGGCGTGACCGGCGACGGTCGGGCCACCACCACCGCCAAGGACCCGGCGAAGCGGCTGGAACGATTTGATCTCGCCAAGCGTGACACGGAGACGCTGGTGACTGAGGTGGACAGCTTCGAGGTGAGCAGCGACGGCGCCAAGGCGGTCCTGATCCACGCCGGAAAGGTGACGGCCGTGCCCACCAAGGGCAAGGTGGACAAGGATTCACCGGATTACGTCGAGGTTGACCTGGGACGGATCCGCGTACTACTTGACCCGGTCAGCGTGTGGCGCCAGGCATTTGATGAAACCTGGCGGCTCCAGCGTGACTTCTTCTGGGCCGACGACATGGGTGGCCTCGACTGGCCGGCCATTCGCGAGAGGTACCGGCCCTTGGTCGAGCGCCTCGGTTCGCATGACGACCTGGTGGATGTGCTGTGGGAGGTGCACGGGGAGCTGGGGACCTCCCACGCCTATGTGACGCCGATGCTGATCGGCGAACCGGGAACAGGTGCCCAGGGTTTCCTCGGTGCGGAGCTGGCCCCGTCAGCCGATGGCTGGGTGGTGGAGCGGATCTTTGCCGGAGAGTCCTCGGACCCGCAGGCCGTGTCCCCGCTGACCGCCCCGGGCGTGGCCGTTGCTGTTGGTGACATCATCGCCGCAGTGGACGGGGTGCCGGTGCCGTTGGCTCACGGGCCGGCGGTCCTGCTCACCGGAGCCGCAGGGAAGACCGTTGAACTGACAGTGGTCCGGCAAACGGGGACCGATACCGACGACGGCGGATCGTCGGTCAGGCGGGTCGCCGTGGTCCCGCTGCGCAGCGAGGAACGCCTCCGGTACCAGAACTGGGTCAACGCCAACCGGGCAATCGTGCACCAGGCCTCAGAGGGAGCCTTTGGGTACCTGCATGTACCGGACATGGTGGCGCGTGGCTGGGCCCAGCTGCACCGCGATCTGGACCGGGAAACCGCTCGCGATGGGCTCATCGTCGACGTCCGGCGAAACCGCGGCGGCCACACCTCCCAGCTCGTCGCAGAGCTCATCGGCCGGAAGGTCACCGCCTGGTCCTTTCCCCGGGGTGAGCAGCCCGGCACCTACCCAGCCCACGCACCCCGCGGACCGGTGGTCATCCTGACCGACGAGTTCGCCGGATCCGACGGCGACATCATTACCCAGGTAGCCAAACTCAGGGGGATCGGCCCGGTCATTGGGACGCGCACCTGGGGCGGCGTCGTGGGCATCGACGGCAGGTTCTCCCTCGCCGACGGCACGGCCGTGACCCAGCCGCGCTACGCGTTCTGGATGACCGGTGGCGTCGGATGGGGCGTGGAGAACTATGGGGTGGATCCTGACATTGAGGTACCGTTCCCACCACATGCCTACGCGGCGGGGGAGGACCCCCAGCTCGAACAGGGGGTGGCCATCCTGCGCGAAATGATCTCGGAACTGCCCACTGATGTGCCACCGGTGCGCACGAACCATCCCCAGCTCAACCCGGGTCCCCTGCCGCCACGGCCCGCCAGGGGCTAGACCACAGGGGCCCGACGCTCGGGATGGACGCAGCGCGCCCGCAATAAGGCGGCCATTCGGTGAGAACCGAATGGCCGCCTTTTTGCAGCCGCTGTTACGACTGCAGGGTTGCCTCAAGGGTGATGCTCTTGACACCGGCCAGCGCCTGGGACACAGGGCAGCCCGTCTTGGCGGACTCGGCGATTCGCTGGAAGTCAGCGTCCTCGATGTCCGGGATTGAAGCGTCCAGGATCAACCGGATGGCGGTGATTCCTTCTCCTGGCACAAAATCGACCTCGGCCTTGGTCTCAATCCGGTCGGCAGTCTTGCCTTCCTCGCTGAGCGCCAGGCTGAAGGCCATGGAGAAGCAGGAGGAGTGCGCGGCGGCGATCAGCTCTTCAGGACTGGTCTTGCCCCCTGCCTCCTCCGCGCGGGCCTTCCACGTGACGTCATAGGTACCAAGGCCGGAGGTGTCGAGACTGACCTGTCCGCTTCCGGACTGCAGGTTGCCGCTCCAGACGGTGTGGGCTGAACGTACTGTAGCCATAACTGATTCTCCTTTGTGGTTAATTACTGACCTCGGGGTGTTGCTGGTTACAGACCAAGATCTGATTCAAACGCGCCGCCCTCGAGACGGGCCTTCAGCGACTGCAGGAAGCGGCCGGCGTCGGCTCCGTCCACCAGACGGTGGTCGTAACTCAGACTCAGGTACATCATCGAACGGATCGCAATGGTGTCTTCCCCGTTGGCGGTCACCACGACCGGGCGCTTCACAATCGCCCCGGTGCCAAGGATACCTACCTGTGGCTGGTTGATGATCGGGGTGTCGAACAGCGCGCCAACCGACCCGATGTTCGTGATGGTGAAGGTGCCGCCAGACAGCTCGTCCGGTCCGATCTTCCCGCTGCGGGTCCGGGACCCGACGTCGGCGATCTTCTTGGCCAGGCCAGCTAGGTTGAGGTTGCCCGCATCGCTGATCACCGGAACCAGGAGCCCCTTCTCGGTGTCCACGGCGATCGCGAGGTGCTCGGCGTCGTGGTACGTGATTTCCTTGGCTTCCTCATCGAACGAGGCGTTCAGCTTGGGGTGCTGCTTGAGCGCCTCGGTCACCGCCTTGGAAATGAAGGGCAGGAAAGTGAGCTTGGCACCGTTCTGCGCCTGAAAGTTGTCTTTAGCTGAGGTGCGCAGCCGCGCCACCTTGCTCATGTCCACTTCGATGACCTGGGTTAGCTGGGCCGAGATTTCAAGCGACTCGCGCATGCGACGGGCAATGGTCTGCCTGATGCGCGGGGCCTTCTCGACCGTTCCACGAAGCTTTGATGCCTCGGCGGTCGGGGCCGCGGGTGCTGCCTGCGCCGGTGCTGCTGCCGGGGCGGGTGCTGCCGTCTTCTTGGCTGCCTCAGCGGCTTCCAGGACATCCTGCTTGCGGATCCGACCGCCGACGCCGGTACCCTTCACGGACTGCAGATCAACGCCCTGCTGGTTGGCCAGACGGCGGACCAGGGGAGTGACATAGGCAGAGTCGGAACCTGACGGCTTGTCCTGCGCAGGCTTGGGCTCTGCTGGTTTTTCTTCAGCCTTCGGTGCGGCTGGCCCGGCTTCCTCCTTGGGGGCAGGCGCTTCTTCCTTCGCCGGTGGCTCCTCGGACTTGGCCGGCTCGGCGACTGGCTCTTCGCGCTCCTCGGAGGAGGCTGCGGCTACTGGCTCGGCGCCGCCCTCAGCCTTGGCTGGAGCGGAACTGCCGGATCCGATGATGGCGAGTACCGCGCCGACCTCGGCGGTCTCGTCCTCGGCAACCAGAATCTTCTGGAGCTTGCCGGCCACCGGGGAAGGAATTTCGGTATCCACTTTGTCGGTGGACACCTCCAACAGCGGCTCGTCAACCTCGACGTCATCGCCGACCGCCTTCAACCACCGGGTGACGGTGCCTTCGGTGACGCTTTCACCCAAGGCTGGAAGCGTCACCTCGGTGCTCTCCCCGCCGGATGAGTCGTCCGCTGAATCGTCTGAGGACTCCGCTGCGGCGGGCTCCGGCGCCTTCTCTTCGGGCTGAGCCTCGGCTGCGGGTTCTTCAGCGGCCGGCTCTTTGGCCTCTGCCGCCGGTTGTTCGGCGGCGTCCCCTGAGGAGTCCGAATCGTCCGACCCACCGGACCCGTCGCCGATGCGCACGAGCGGCGCCCCGACTTCAGCGGTTTCGTCCTCGGCAACAAGGATTTCCTCAATGACCCCGGCGATTGGCGAAGGGATCTCAGTGTCGACTTTGTCGGTGGACACCTCGAGCAGGGGTTCGTCAACCTCCACGCGGTCGCCGACCGCCTTGAGCCAGCGCGTGACGGTGCCTTCGGTAACGCTTTCGCCGAGGGCGGGTAAGTTGACGGATTCAGACATAGTGTCCCCGTTTCTCCTTATTAGTTCTTGCCTTGCGGTGCCGGATCCCTGGAGACCCGGCGCCGTGAGGCCGAGGTTGCGAGTAATGCTGGTGGAACGCTTAGTTGCGAGCTTAGTGCACGTTGTGTAGCTGCTCCGGGGAGCGGCGGGGCGTGCCGGACTATCCGTGCAAGGCCTTGCCAGCGAGGGCGAGGTGAGCTTCGCCCAGTGCCTCGTTCTGGGTGGGGTGGGCGTGGATCAGCTGAGCCACGTCTTCTGGGTACGCTTCCCAGTTCACGATCAGCTGAGCCTCACCGATCTGCTCGCCCATCCGGGTGCCGATCATGTGCACGCCGACCACCGGCCCGTTCTTTTCGCTGACCAGCTTGACGAGACCTGCCGACCCCAGGATCGAGGTCTTGCCGTTGCCGGCGAGGTTGTATTCCTGGGTCAGGACATTGTCCTCACCCAGTTTCTCCTTGGCGGCCTTTTCGGTCAGACCGACCGAGGCGATTTCCGGTTCGCTGTAGGTGACCTTGGGGATGTTGACGTCCTCAACGATGACCGGCTTCAGGCCGGCAATCTCCTCGGCGACAAAGATGCCCTGCTGGAACCCGCGGTGGGCCAACTGGAGGCCCGGAACGATGTCGCCAACGGCGTAGACGTTCTCGACGCCAGTGTGCAGGCGCTCATCGGTGATGACGAAGCCACGGTCGATGGTGATGCCGGCCTCTTCGTACCCAAGTCCGTCAGTGACGGGCCCGCGGCCGACGGCGACGAGCATCAGGTCGGCTTCGAAAGTCTTGCCATCGACGAGAGTGACGACGACGCCGTCGTCGTTCTGCTCGACCTTCTCGAAAAAGGTGCCGGTGGTGAAGTTGATGCCGCGCTTCTTGAACGCCCGCTCGAACGCCTTGATGATGGTGGCGTCCTCGTTGGGGACGAGGGAGGGAAGGCCCTCAATGATGGTGACGTCGACGCCGAAGGACTTCCAGACCGAAGCAAATTCGCAGCCGATCACGCCGCCGCCGAGCACGATAGCCTTCTTGGGGAGGGTGTCCATTTTCAGTGCGTGGTCGGAAGTGATGACCTTCCCGCCGATTTCCAGACCGGGGAGGGTCCGAGAGTAGGAACCGGTCGCCAGAATGATGTTCTTGCCCGTGTACGAGGTGCCATCGACATCAACGGTTTTGGTGGAGGTGAGTTTGCCGGCACCCTCGATCACGGTGATGCCCTTGGACTTGATCAGGCCCTGCAATCCCTTGTACTTGCCAGCGATGATGCCGTCCTTGTACGCATTGACCGCGGGCATGTCGATTGACTCGAACGTCGCGTTGATGCCGTACTTCCCGGCGGAGCGTGCAGTGTCAGCAACCTCGGCCGAGTGCAGCAGTGCCTTGGTGGGAATGCACCCGTTATGCAGGCAGGTGCCACCGAGCTTGCCCTTCTCGATGAGTCCCACAGTGAATCCCAGCTGGACGGCTCGGAGTGCGGCGGCATAGCCACCGCTGCCTCCGCCCAGGATCAGGATGTCGAATTCTTGCGCAGCTGCCATATCGGCCACTTGAACGCTCCCTCGCGTAATCTGTGACGGACTGATGCGCCCGTCGGTTGATGATTTTGGCGGAATGCTTGGTGTGATCAGGACTCACCCTATCCGCAGATCCGGCCAGCATCCACTCGGTGTGAGAGGACCCATGCGCTGATGTGGGCAGTCTCACCCCGTTCGTCGGGGTGAGTCTGCCCAGCAGGCTTACTTGCCTGTGGCTGCCAGATCCTCGGCGTACGCCAGCAGGGTGCGGACACCGACGCCGGTGGCCTCCTTCGGGGTATAGCCATGAGCGGCACCCTCGTTGAACGCCGGCCCAGCGATGTCGAGGTGCGCCCAGGGGATCTTGCGACCGTTCACCTCGCCGACGAACTCGCGGAGGAAGACCGCTGCGGTCATCATCCCGCCGAACTTTTCGCCGATGTTGGCGATGTCAGCGACCTGCGAGTCGAGGCTGGGGCGCAGCTCCTCGGGAAGGGGCATCGGCCAGAACAGTTCACCCGAACGGTCAGCGGCTCCCTTGACTGCGGCGACGACGTCGTCGTCGCCCATCACGCCCGAGACCCGGCGCCCGAGGGCGATCATCTGCGCGCCGGTGAGCGTTGCGATATCGATGAGCGCGTCCGGTGCGTCCTCACTGGCTGCGGCCAGGGCATCCGCCATGACCAGTCGGCCTTCAGCATCGGTGTTGAGCACCTCTACGGTGCGGCCGCCATACGTGGTCATGACGTCCGAGGGGCGCTGGGCGGTTCCGGACGGCATGTTCTCCGCCAGGCAGAGCCAGCCGGTCACCTTGACGGGCAGGCCCAGCTCAGCGATGGCGAGGACCGTGTTCAGGACGACGGCGGCTCCGGCCATGTCGAGCTTCATCGTCTGCATTCCGGCGGCAGGCTTCAGCGATAGTCCGCCGGAATCGAAGGTGATTCCCTTGCCGACGAGCGCGAGGCTTTTCCTGGCTGAGCCGGGGGAGTACTCAACCTTGACGAGGCGCGGTGGGCGGGATGAGCCCTTGCCGACGCCGAGGATTCCGCCGTAACCGTCTTTCTCCAAGCGCGCTTCATCGAGCACGGTGACCTTGACCGGCAACCCTTTGGCAAGATCCTTGGCGGCCTGCGCGAAGGATTCCGGGTAAAGATGGCTCGGCGGCTGGTTGACGAGCGACCGGGTGACGTTAACTCCCCGTCCCAGGACGGCGGCGCGGTGCAACGCAGCTTTCAGCTGACGATCCTGCGCGGCGGGGGTGACTATGGTCACGCTGCTAACCGGCTGCTTCGCTGGGGTGCCGTCTTTCGTGGAGCGGGCGGACCGGTGCTCGGTGTAGGAATACGCTCCCATTGCCGCGCCTTCGGCTACCGCCGCAGCGGTAGCCACTGTGGCTGCAGGCAATGCGATCGTGACCGAGTCGAGTCCGATGAGCTGGCGGATGGCGGCGCCTGCAGCCCGGCGCAGTGCCTCTTCGGTGAGGTTCCCGTCCGCTGGAAGCTGGCCGACGCCGGTCAGGACGAGAATTTCGGCGGTGGCGCCCTCCATGCCCGGCAGCCGGCGCACTTCGTCAGCGCTTCCGGTGATTCCGAGCAGCGGCAGGGAATCGGCCAGTGCCGCCGAGTCCTTCGCAGAGAGGGGAGAGTCGAGCAGGACGGGCCCGCCGGACTGCTGGCCGACGCCGATCACCAGGGCGTCGCCGGCGGTCTTCTTGGAGTCCTTGGCGACAGCTGTCAGCTTGAGTTCGCTGGCTTTATTCACTGGGTATGTTCCTCACTTCCATGTGCTGGACAGATTGGTGGGTAAGCGCTCAATGACGCGCCGATCCAGTATCGATCGTAGTCTGTTGGGGAACCTGTCGCCGGGCGGAATGAATGTGCGCCCCTCCGGCGTTGGACTAAATATCCACTGAAAAGCCGCGAACCTGTAAGGAGGGGAGATGCTTAATCCAGAGACTCTATTCAATGCAAACGCTGACCTGATCGACGATCAGCAACTGCGGGGGCTCCCTCTTCTTGCGGGGTTTACGGGGTTTGTCGATGCCGGACATGTGGTGTCACAGGTGATCGAGGAAATGCTCAGCGCCCTTGACCACGAGTTGGTGGCTGTGTTCGACGCCGATCAGCTGATCGATTACCGCAGCCGGCGGCCACGGATCACCTTCGCCGAGGATCACCTCGCGGATTACCACCCACCCCGGCTCGAACTGCACCGGGTGTATGACGGGATGGGCGTGCCGTTCCTTCTGCTCGCCGGCTTTGAGCCTGACCTGCAGTGGGAGCGGTTCATCACTGCGGTCGCCGGTCTCATCGACCGCCTCGAGGTGCCGCTGGTGTCCTGGATCAACTCGATTCCCATGCCGGTGCCGCACACCAGGCCCCTCGGAGTCACCGTGCACGGTAACCGTTCGGATCTGATCGAGGGCATGAACACCTGGCGTCCTACGGCCGAGCTTCAGGCCTCGGTGGGCCACCTGCTTGAGTTGCGCCTGATCGAATCGGGGCACGACGTCGTCGGCTACGTGGTGCATGTTCCTCACTATCTTGCAGAGGCCGAGTACCCACCGGCAGCCGTCACCGCCCTCGAATACCTGGGCGCCTCAGCGTCCCTCGTCCTGCCTACCGACCGGTTGCGGGAGGCGGGCCGGGACGTGGAGCGGCAGATAGCTCGTCAGGTTGATGGCTCCGCTGAGGTCAGCGGAGTGGTGTCCACGCTGGAGAAGCGCTTCGATGAGCGCGCTGGGTCCGTCGAGCGGCGCTCATTGCTGGTCAAGGACAACAGCGAGCTGGCTGACGCCGACGAGATTGGCGCCGCAGTGGAGGCGTATCTTGCGAGTCCCCAGGCCGCTGACGAATCGGTGCAGCTACTGGAAGAGGACCGCAAAGCTGGCGATGCCGCCGGTGCGGAAGTGGCCGACGTCGATATTGCCGACGCGAATGGTGCTGAGCCAGATGGTGACGGAAACTCCGGACGGTAAAGAACGACTCCGGTCCCGACCTGTCCTCCACAACGGCTGATCCGCGGTAGTTGCCCACATAGCGCTGATTCTTCCGTTGGAGGAGCCATGCGGCGGCCATGCTCGTCGCATGACTCCTCCAACCAGATCTTCTGAACAGCCCTATCAGGTCACCTCGGCCGCCGACATTCTCAGCTACGTCCTCCATACCTTGGGGTTTCAACCGACGGAAAGTCTGGTCCTGCTGACCATGTGCGGAAAGCGGATCGGGGCAACCCTGCGCGTCGACCTGCCCAATGATGACCTTTGCCCGGATGACTACGCGGCGAGGGTCTGCTCCATCCTCGCCTCGGACACGTCGGCCGACGGCGCCCTGCTGGTCCTCTATACAGCCGACTCCTGGGCGCTGCACTCCGGCCCACCCCGGCAGGAGCTGGTTCGCTGCCTGAAAAAATCCCTGTACGCGTCGGGTCTGCTGCTACGCTACGGGTGGCTCGTCACCGACGCTTTCTGGCGCGACTACTTTTGCGACGACCCGGGGTGCTGCCCGTGGCCTGGACACCCGTTGGACAGTGTCACGGATAGCACCCTGAACACCGAGCTGGTTTTTCGCGGCAGCAGTTTTGCCCAGTCGCTGAGCGCTGCGGTGCAAGGCGAAACGCCTCAACCGTGGGCCGACCCGTTGGAGATTGCCCACCGGTGCGAGAATCAGCAGGAGCGACTGGGCAGTCGCTGGACAACTGCACCCCAATTTGCCGCGACCCTTGCCCTGTGGGATTTTCTGCTCGCTTCCCCCACGGGACCGGACCCACTCGGCGACCACGACATCGCTGCCCACCTCCTGGCTTCACTCATTTCCCGTTCGCTGCGCGACGCCGTGCTGGTGTCGGCGGCGCTCGGCAAGGAAACCGCAGTGAGAGGTGCAGCCGGTAATGGGGTGCAGCGCCCGGGCAGGGGGACCCCAGACCTGCCTCCGGCTGCGTGGAAATTGCTCGACCTCGATCCAGGCTATGCGGTGCCCACCTCCCGTGACACCGCAGGCCAGCGGCACACGCGGGAGTTCTGCGATGTGCTGATCGGACAATACCGGGGTCACCTGCTGTGGGATCGGGTGGACACAGCCCATCAGCTGTTCAGTCGGCTGTCGGCGGTGGCCACGGGTGAACCGCGAGTCGCCCTGCTTACCATGCTCGGCTGGATTGAGTGGGCCCGGGGGAGAGGGTCCCGGGCCCATGTCTATCTGCAGGAGGCGCTGAAGGAAATGCCCGGCTATTCCCTTGCCGGATTGCTTGAACAAGTGGTCGCCCGCGGCATGCTCGCGGAGTGGTCCCGAGACAAGGAACTGGCCTGGCGTAACGGAGCCCCGCACGCCGCGTGATCAATGGCGACGCGGCAGATTCGGGGAGGCAGGGTGATTTATAGAAGCCCGTGAATCGTGCGACAATGGGAATTGAGACCCGGTCGGGTTCGTGTGTCAACTGGTGTTCTGCAATGTCAACCGGCCATCCTTTGCGGGGTGGTGTGGGAATAGTGCAGAGAGCGGGACTGTTTCTCTTCAGTGAGGAAAGCCCCGTCTAACCGTTTGAATTCACTCACGGACTTGACAGGGTCATAGTGGTGTTGCCCCCTTGGCAACATCACAGACGCCGTATGAAAGGTTCTCTGTGTCGGCCAAGAAGACAACTGCACCGGATGTAACAGAAGCCGGGGCAACGACTACCAAACGCCGGGCCGCCCCCAAGAAGGCGGCACCGAAGACCGCTGCCGCGAAGCCGCTCTCGGCGCGGGCCGCCAAGGCCGCTGCGGCCCAGAACGCTGCAGCCGTCGAGGTTGAAGATGACAGTCCCGAGCTCGACTCCGCGGGAAACCCCGTCGAGCCAGCTGAAACCACTGAGCGGGCCGCAGCCGAGGCCGAGACCAAGGCCGGATCGGGCTTTGTCTACTCAGACGCCGACGACGACGATGCCCCCGCCCAGCAGGTCATCTCAGCTGGCGCGACGGCTGACCCGGTCAAGGACTACCTGAAGCAGATCGGTAAGGTAGCGCTCCTGAACGCGGAGCAGGAAGTCGACCTTGCCCTGCGGATCGAAGCTGGCCTGTTTGCCGAAGAAAAGCTGGCAGCCGATAAGGATGCAGCGAAGCCGTTGGATCCGAAGTTGCGCCGTGAGCTGGAATGGGTCATCCACGATGGCAAGCGTGCGAAGAACCACCTCCTGGAAGCCAACCTGCGCCTGGTGGTGTCCCTGGCCAAGCGGTACACCGGTCGTGGGATGCTGTTCCTCGACCTCATCCAGGAAGGTAACCTGGGTCTGATCCGTGCGGTTGAGAAGTTCGACTACACCAAGGGATTCAAGTTCTCCACCTACGCCACCTGGTGGATTCGCCAGGCAATCACGCGCGCCATGGCTGACCAGGCTCGGACCATCCGTATACCGGTCCACATGGTCGAGGTCATCAACAAGCTGGCCCGTGTTCAGCGCCAGATGCTGCAGGACCTTGGCCGCGAGCCGACTCCCGAGGAGCTTGCCCTCGAACTGGATATGACTCCAGAGAAGGTTGTTGAAGTCCAGAAGTATGGCCGCGAGCCTATTTCGCTGCATACCCCGCTGGGTGAAGACGGCGACTCGGAGTTCGGTGACCTCATCGAGGATTCCGAGGCAGTGGTTCCCGCCGACGCCGTCAGCTTCACCCTGCTGCAGGAACAGTTGCACTCGGTGCTCGACACGCTGTCGGAACGTGAAGCGGGAGTCGTCGCGATGCGCTTCGGACTCACCGATGGGCAGCCGAAGACGTTAGACGAAATCGGCAAGGTCTACGGCGTGACCCGCGAGCGGATCCGCCAGATCGAATCGAAGACGATGTCCAAGCTGCGCCACCCATCCAGGTCGCAGGTGTTGCGCGACTACCTGGACTAGGGGACTTTTCGTAGGCCGGGAAGCCGGCTTCAACCAGAAGGGACCCCCGCACCTCAGGTGCGGGGGTCCCTTCTGGTTTTGGACCGCTGTTCGGGCCCGGGTGACGCCCTTAGTCTTCGCTTACCGGTCCGGGTGCTGCATGCAGACGGTTGGTCTCATCCTGCCACTCGGACGTTAGCGGCCTCAGGTTCGACTCGACGGAACGCGCGTGGTGGCCACAAAAGAGCAGCTCACCACCGGAGGACTGAAGAACTGCGCGCACATAGGCCTGGGCTCCGCAGCGGTCACAGCGGTCCAGCGCGGTCATTTCGCGCGTTGCTACTGCTGTTGTCATGATTGCCTCCTTAGTGGTTCCTGTACTTCATATAACCACTATTCGTTGCCGATCTATTGCAAGCTGGGTGATCTTTCGCTGAGCGCGTAGCATCGCCCGACGCCGTCACACTTTGCTGGCTGGGCACCGCCCCGCCTCCGCCGAACCCCGGGACCGGGGGAATATGCTTGACGAATGCGTCCGGAGGATTCCGGCGCGGCGCCCGGTTGCCGGTGTCGCCACCTACCTGTACCACCGGCCGAGGAGTTTCACCCAACGTGGCGCCACCCAGCACTGAATACAACGCCCGGCACCTCTCCGTGTTGGAAGGCCTCGAGGCCGTCCGCAAGCGCCCGGGCATGTATATCGGTTCGACTGACTCCCGCGGGTTGATGCACTGCCTGTGGGAAATCATCGACAACTCGGTGGACGAGGCCCTCGCTGGCCACGGTCAGAGTATCAAGGTCATCCTTCACCCCGACGGGTCGGTGGAGATTCACGACGACGGCCGCGGCATCCCCGTTGACGCCGAACCAAAGACGGGCCTGAGCGGCGTCGAAGTGGTTTTCACCAAACTGCACGCCGGCGGAAAGTTCGGCGGCGGGTCCTACACGGCCTCGGGCGGACTGCATGGTGTCGGCGCCAGCGTGGTGAACGCCCTGTCCTCGCGCCTCGACGTCCAGGTTGACCGCGGCAGCAAGACCTACCAGATGTCCTTCAGACGCGGCGAGCCAGGCCGTTTCCTTGACGCGAAGACCCCTTCGCCGACCTCCAAGTTCGAACCTTTCCTGGAGAGCTCACGGCTTGAGGTGGTGGGCACCACCAAGCGCGGGGTCACCGGAACTCGGATCCGGTATTGGGCCGACCGGCAGATTTTCACCCCGGACGCCAAATTTTCCTACGAAGAACTCCAGGCGCGTGCCCGGCAGACCTCTTTCCTGGTCCCCGGGCTGCGGATCACCCTGCGCGACGAACGCCGGCTGGCCGGCACCGCGGCCGAGGCAGGACCGCTGGAGGAAATCTTCCAGCACGACGGCGGGATCTCCGAGTTCACCACCTTCCTCGCCGCGGACAGCGCGGTCACCGACGTCTGGCGCCTGCACGGTTCCGGCCGTTTCAAGGAGTCGGTCCCGGTACTCGGCGAGAATGGGCACAGCGAGATCGCCGAGGTGGAACGCGATTGCGAGGTGGATATTGCCCTGCGCTGGGGGATCGGCTACGACACCACGGTGAAGAGCTTCGTGAACATCATTGCCACCCCCAAGGGCGGCACCCACCAGAGCGGTTTCGAACAATCCCTTCTGAAGTCCTTCCGCAAGGTGATCGAGGCAAACTCCCGGAAGCTCAAAGCGGGAAGCGACAAGATCGAGAAGGACGACGTGTTCGCTGGCCTCACCGCGGTCCTGACGGTGCGGCTCGCCGAACCGCAGTTTGAGGGCCAGACCAAAGAAATCCTCGGCACCTCAGCGGTGCGGGCCATCGTGGCCAAGGTGGTGGAAAAGGAAATCCTTGCCAAGCTGAACTCAACGGCGCGGGGGGACAAGGCGCAGAGCGCGCTGCTCCTCGAAAAGGTCGTCGCCGAAATGAAGTCGCGGATTTCGGCCCGGGTCCACAAGGAAACCCAGCGCCGCAAGAATGCCCTGGAAACCTCGTCCATGCCGTCCAAGCTGGCCGACTGCCGGATTGACGACGTCGAACGCTCCGAACTGTTCATCGTCGAGGGAGACAGTGCGCTCGGCACCGCCAAACTGGCCCGCTCCTCCGACTATCAGGCCCTGCTGCCCATCCGGGGAAAGATCCTCAACGTGCAGAAGGCGTCGGTGGGGGACATGCTCGCGAACGCCGAGTGCGGCGCGCTGATCCAGGTGGTCGGCGCCGGCTCCGGCCGCAGCTTCCAGTTGGAGGCGGCCCGCTACGGGAAGGTGATCCTGATGACCGACGCCGACGTCGACGGCGCCCACATCCGCACCCTCCTCCTCACCTTGTTCTTCAGGTATATGCGCCCGCTGGTGGACGCCGGACGGGTCTACGCCGCTGTGCCGCCGCTGCACCGGGTGGAGGTGGTCAACCATGGGTCCAAAGCCAACGACACCATTTATACCTACTCTGAGCAGGAACTGACGCGGCTGCTCGCCGAGTTGGAAAAGCAGGGCAAGCGCTACAAGGAACCCATCCAGCGGTACAAGGGACTGGGGGAAATGGACGCGGAGCAACTGGCCGAGACGACCATGGATCCACGACACCGAACGCTCCGGCGGGTCAGGATTCAGGAAGCCGAATCCGCTGAGCGGGTGTTCGACCTTCTGATGGGCAGCGATGTGGCCCCCCGCAAGGACTTCATCGTTGCCGGCGCCGCGTCACTGGACCGAGAGCGGATCGACGCCTGACCCGGTGGGTTACCTCTTTCTCCCGTAAAGACCTGGGCTTTCGTGCTCCTTCATGGGAGAGCAGCGGTGAAGGTACATAACTTCGGCGAGGTTCCGGTCGGTTATATGCGCTCGATCCGTATGCCTGCTGCAGCGGGCACCCTGTAGCGGTTGGGCTACCTTCACCGGGCACTTTACCGGGCGGGGTATGCGCGAATCCCCTAGTCAGACGGCATCACGAGAATGTGGGGAGTCTTTGTCTGAAGAGCGTGTTGCGGTGGGGGACCGGCTTACGGGCGCCGATTTCTAGAGCCGAGAGGAAGGTCGCACGCAAAAGCAGGCACGTTCGGTCCTCATGTTGCAAGAGTTTGAGTTGGTCCGAATGACCCATTTGGCACCTCGGCCCCTGGCATCACAACACTGAGAACGCTTGAAGCGCCTTCGGCCAAACGACCAAATAGCGTTCTCCATCGGCCGGCCTGTAGGCCGCCCGCACGCCGGCCCATCGTGGGTCGGTGCCTAGCGATGTCATCGCATGCTGAAAGGCTTCTAGCGGCCGGTCGGTTTGGACAAAGATGTTCATCTCGCCAGCGCCGAAGTCGTGGCCGTCTACGAAGCCACATGCATCCGGGAGATCGGCCTGAAGCAGATCCTCCATCGAGACGAGTGCATCAAAATCGGCCTCAGAAGTAGCTGGCCATTGTAAAACGAGGATGTATTCAGGTACTCCCCATTCACTGGGCATCGCCCCACCCCGAGTATTCGCTATGTGTTGGAATCTTTCACTTCTTGAGTCTACGTTGATAGTTGCCGCAGGTTATTCCCCTGACTTGACCTCGTCCGATAAGGGATCCTTGAACGGACACCAGAGAGTCGGATGGACCGCGGGCTTATGGAGTACTCGTGCTTAGCGCGATTGGTCACTTCGGCTCGAGGCTCGGATCGCTTCGAAAGCTGGCCAACAGTTGTTCGAAGCTGGAAACGTGCTTGTGGATTCTTGCTGCGTCCTGTTCGGAGTTGAGCCAGGGCTTACGCTTCCCAATCAGGAGAACGTCGCGAAGCCTGCCGTCAATGTCGAAGGGTATCCTAAGCGGGAGAAGGGCTTTCAATGCTTCCGATTCCACTGTTTCAGGCAACCGTGCTCGGAGCCAAGCGATCTGCTCTGTCGTAAACAGGTTGAATGGTATCCGTAGATTTTCGAGGTTGGTAAGTTCACCAAGAGGCTGGATCCGACTATCGTCGATGCGTTTCGGAAGCAAGCTTAGACTCAGTAATCCCGTCAGCGAGGCCATGGGCTCCAGCGTCTCGAAAGTGGTCTTGTTCCATACCGCGTCGCCGAGGATGAGTTCCTTCAGTGCGTGCCCGGCCGAGAGGTCATCCAGCAGGTGGAACCGTGTGAAGTCCTGTACCCGCAACGCAGTCAAATGCGGCGTACGCGAAAGGTTCCATAGTCGCGTGGACCGCTGATTCCAATAAAACGAGACCATCCGGAGCCCTGACAGGTCCTCAAGCGGGGTGAGGTCCTCAATTCTGGGGCACTTCCAGAACTCAATCGCTGCGAACTGTCTTCCGTAGCTGGAGACCAATCGCTCAAACACGGCCTGGTCCAGTCCACTGATACGAAGTGCCGTTGCTTCAGGGTGTGCCTCGATTTTCAAGAGGTGTCCTGGATCAAATTTCCCACCGCCGATCTGCGGCTGGACAAGATCAAGGAACCATAAGGGCTGGGCATCTCCCGCCCACCTGAGCTCCAACAGGTTCTTGGGGCCTGGTTCCACGATTGCACCGTCTCCCGTCATAATCATCAAAACGTTAGTCGCAGGGTACCAATAGGGCGCAGAAGTAAGCACGGCAACCCGAACAATGTCGTCTTGCAATGTGCCCGTAAGCCGATGCTCTTACGCACCACGGAACGCGCCCGGAAGGGCTATTCAGGAGGACATGCTGTCCTATCCAGGACTCCGCATAGGTTCGCAGAAACCGTTGTCGCGGTTGGGCACCCTTCAACGGGCCGACGATACCTCCCGTTCGTTTTGCTGCATGGGCGCGAACGTTAGGGCGCGCCTTGGACGCTGGCCAGCGACAATGGACGAGTGAAAGAGCAGCTGCCGCCGTGGCCGGCCACACCACCGACCCACGGTTCAATCGTCCTTCGTGCGTTTACCGACGAGGACGTGCACCTCGCTGTCGAGCTGGGGGATGACACGTACATCCCGCTTATCGGCAGCCTGCCGCCCCACCCTACGGCCCAACAGGCTTTGGAATGGATCAGCCGACAGCGCGGTCGCCTCACCGAAGGAAGGGGGCTTTCCTTCGCCATCGCCGATGTTGATTCCGACGTTGCCATCGGCGCGATCGGACTCTGGCTACAGAATCTATCGACCGGCCGCGCGACGGCTGGCTATTCGGTCTCATCTGCGCACCGAGGTCGCGGCGTGGCCAGCAGTGCGTTGAAAGCACTGACCACATTCGCTTGGACGATCCCCGCCCTGTACCGAGTCGAGCTTTACATTGAGCCGTGGAACAACAGCTCAATCCACGTTGCAGAAGCGTCCGGGTACCAACGGGAGGGCCTGCTCCGCAGCCACCAGGAAATCGGCGGCACTCGGCGCAACATGCTGCTCTACGCGACAACGCGATCTTGACAGCTTCTCGGCAGCTGAGTGCGCAGCTATAGGGATCATCCTCGGTGTCCCGTAGAACGATTGGCTAACGCGACGACATAACCGCCAATCGAGGCTGCGATTAACCGCCATTCCTGGCTAACAGCACACTATGTGAGATTTTTGTTGCCGGGGGAGTGGAGAGAATGTGTCGCGGTGGGGGACCGGCTTACGAGCGCCGCAGCAACCCGCCGTCAGAGGTACGGATGCGCGCAGCGGACCCGCGGCAGCCCTACTGTGATTGCATGGACAACTCAACTCGGGAGATCATTACTGGGATTGCTGTCCCTGCCGCCGCGATCATCATCTCCACGTGGGTCGCAGTCGGCCTCGCGAAGTCCGAGCGCATCGCCGCCGCGGCCGCCCGATCTGAAGAGCGCAGTGATGGGGCCTTTGTTCGAGCCCTAATTGCTCTCGCGACGCTGAACACCATCAACCTCCGAGCCGAGTCAGTAGCTGAACCGCTCAGGGACCTCCGCGTCGGCCTCACCCTGTTGGAGGCATCTAGTCCGAAACACGACAACGACCTGCTCGCCGAATGGTTTGAGGCCGAGCGCGTCGCCGGCCTCGTCCAGAGTACAGAATCCATGCGGAAGCTCGCCCTAGCGCCGAAAACCCCTAGCAGCGATGCCGATCTTGACGCGATCGTTGCCGCAGGTGCCCCGTTGAACACGTGGGCCCGGGACTTCGCTAACAACCTTCGTTTGTGGCGGCGGAAGGGTGCGACGGAGGCGCAGCTTAAGGAACTCATCGCAAACGCCAAGAGCTTGCACTGACGATGGCTCACCTGACCGGGCAACGCGACAGCTATGACGAATACAACGACGATCTCTTGGCAGCGATATATGACGCCGACAACCCCGATGGCCGCGACCATGACTACTACCGCGCGCTAGCAACAAACCTCAATGCAACTCGAATCACAGACCTCGGATGCGGCACGGGCATCCTTACCGTCACACTTACTGCTCCGGGACGAACGGTCATCGGTATCGACCCAGCAGCTGCCATGCTCGCGCGGGCCTCATCTCGGCCAAAGGGGGCCTCAGTTGAATGGCGACTAGGCACATCGAATCTGATCGATGCCGGAGAAAATGACCTGGCCATCATGACTGGAAACGTCGCCATGCACATCCTTGGCGAGGACTGGCATGCCACCTTGAAGGACATCGCTCGGGGTTTGAAACCAGGAGGAGTGCTGGCCTTCGAAACCCGCAACCCACAAGCACGGGCCTGGACTAAATGGAACGACGCAGGATCCGAGCGAAACACCGTCGTCGGCCGACTCTGGGAAACGACGACGACAACGGCTCCTACCCCCGACGGAGTGGTCACGATGCAATGTCATAACGAGTTCATTGACGCAGGCCACATAGTCGACGTCGAGCAGCGTCTTCAGTTCCGCACGCTCGACCAAATCACGGCGGACTTGAACCATGCGGGTCTAATGGTGGCGAACGTTTGGAGAGACTGGAATGGTGCACCATTCACAGGCTCCGCCACAGAACTAATCATGGTTGTCGAAGCAAACCCACGGACCTAAGCCGCTGAGCATATCGAAGGCACGCAGGACCCAGTACGTGTTGCAGTGGGGATGGGCTTACGGCGCTTCGCTGCCGAGATAGGGAGTGGCATACACTCAGCGGAATGAACGCTTCGACCCTATTGGAAAATCACTACAGCGATGCCATCTCGCTGTGGGAAGTCACAGGGCTCACACGTCCTTGGAATGACCCGATGGCTGATCTTCTACGCGCGATTGGCGGTGAATCGTCCACTGTTCTCAGCCTTTCCATGGATGGTGACCTGGTTGCTACCGCAATGGTGGGACACGATGGTCATCGCGGGTGGGTCTATTACTTAGCGGTCGCCCCGCATAAGCAGGGACACGGTTTGGGTCGGATGATGATGGAGGCTTGTGAGCAGTGGCTGATTGAACGCGGCGCTGTCAAAGTGCAACTCATGATTCGCACCACCAATGAACCGGTGATCAGTTTCTATGAGCAGCTCGGTTACGAGCTTTCGGACGTACAGGTGAGGGCTAAGTGGCTGAACAACGGACAGCGAAGCATCCTCCGCTAAGCCATATCACCTTCGAGCATTACGCCGAGTAGGCCACCGAATCCTGGGACGAGCACGCGTTGTGCGTCGGCAAGGGGCATCCACCAACACGTCCAGGTGATGCACGTCCCTCCGTCCGAAGAATCGGATCCTCCTGCGCTCCAACGCCCAGTCACGTCGGCGCCCGCCATGCTCATGTGAAAGTAGTGCCGGATGGCTAACTCGTCCCGAGCAGGCCTTAGATCGTATTGCTGAGAACCGACGCTTCAGATTAAGCGGCTGCGCGGGGCTGAGGGGCTTTGAAGCTAGGACACTAGTGGTGCCGTTCTCGATGCGGCTACTAGTTCGGCGATTTGCAGGGCGTTCAGCGCCGCGCCTTTGCGGAGATTGTCCCCGCTAATGAACATGGCCAGGCCCCTACCTGTCGGTGCTCCTTCATCAGCTCGAAGCCGCCCAACAAGGGATACATCCAGGCCAGCAGCCTTCAAAGGCGTAGGAACTTCGGTAAGGGTGACGCCTGGTGCCTCGCTTGAGAAGTTCAATCGCGCGACCGACGGACAGCGGACTGGCGAACTCCGCGTTGATGGATAACGAGTGCTCGGTCAGGACGGGGACACGGGTGCAAGTGCCGCTGACCAACAACTCGGGCAGTTCGAAGGTCTTTCGGCTCTCGTGGCATAGCTTCTGTTCCTCACTGGCTTATGGGACTGAGCACTCGGCCACAAGCGCTGCATAACCGGCTCTTCACAATGGAGGGTGTAGTCGGGGTCGGCGCGTCGGTCCGGTGATTGGGGTCGGGATCTCCCGATGATGGAAGTTCTCACACAACCCATCTGGAAGACCCCGACGTGTCTAACGCTACCTTTGTTCGCCCCGACCTGACTACGTTTTGCCGCCTTGACGCGGTTGGTTTGGAAGCCGTTGGCCAGTGTTTGGAGCCCGGTCGGGCGGTGGTCGCGTGTCGGGTGGTCGCGCCCGATGACTGGTGCCGGCGCTGCGGGTGCCAGGGCGTACCTCGGGACACGGTGATCCGCCGACTCGCGCACGAGCCGTTGGGGTGGCGACCGACGACGTTGTTGATCCGGGTCCGGCGGTACCGGTGCGCCGGGTGCGGGCATGTGTGGCGCCAAGACACGACGAAGGCCGCCCAGCCGAGGGCGAAGCTTTCCCGCCGGGGGCTGCGCTGGGCGTTAGAGGGCATCGTGTGTCAGCATCTCACCGTCGCCCGTGTCGCTGAAGGGTCTCGGCGTGTCCTGGAACACCGCGAACGACGCGGTCTTGGCCGAGGGAAGGCGGGTCCTCATTGATGTCCCGGACCGGTTCACGGCGGTGAAGGTCATCGGCGTCGATGAGCACGTCTGGCGGCACACCCGCCGCGGCGACAAATACGTGACGGTGATCATCGATTTGACCCCGATCCGGGACGGTACCGGGCCGGCGCGGCTGCTGGACATGGTCGAAGGGCGCTCGAAGCAGGTGTTCAAGGACTGGCTGGCCGAACGCGACTCATCTTGGCGTCAGGACGTGGAAGTCGTCGCGATGGACGGCTTCACCGGGTTCAAGACCGCCACCAACGAAGAGCTCCCCGAGGCTATCGCGGTGATGGACCCGTTCCATGTGGTCCGTCTGGCCGGCGACGCCCTTGATGGGTGCCGGCGTCGGATCCAGCAGCGTACCCACGGTCACCGTGGCCGCAAGGATGACCCGCTCTACCGTGCACGACGGACCCTGCATACGGGAGCTGATTTGCACACCGATAAGCAAAAAGACCGGCTCACTGATCTGTTCGCGGCCGATGAGCACGTTGAGGTCGAAGCGACCTGGGGAATCTACCAGCGCATGATCGCCGCTTACCGCGAACCAGACCGCGCCAGTGGCAGAGAGCTGATGAGCAAGCTGATCGAATCCGTCAGCCACGGCGTTCCCAGCGTATTGACCGAGGCCATCAGCCTCGGACGGACCCTCAAACGCCGAGCCCCCGACATCCTGGCCTACTTCGACCGCCCCCCGGCACGTCCAACGGACCCACCGAAGCAATCAACGGACGACTCGAACACCTCCGCGGCTCCGCCCTCGGCTTCCGCAACCTCACCAACTATGTCGCCAGATCACTCCTGGAATCCGGCGGATTCAGACCGAAACTACACCCTCCATTGTGAAGAGCCGCTTAACTTCCACCCCGCGCGTTACTTCATCGTCTCGCTGGTGAGGCAGCAAGTGCTAGCCCAGCACCCACGGCGCGATCAACAGCAGCGTGGGAACTCCCAGCAGCAGGCCTGAGAGGCCGAATGCCGTGGTCTGCTGCAAGATCGACAGCGACGGCTGCGGGGCGAGTAGCCGTCGGATTCTGTTGACCGTAGCTCCGGTGTCCTGGTCGTCGGGCGCGCCGGGAGTGAGCGCAACAGCCGCCACCGAATCCTCGGGCGGGCAGACAATATCCGGATCGGGAAGCGACCCTGACGCCACGATCGCTATGGCGCGGGCCAGCACGGGTTCGCTGACCCGTTTCAGCGCTTCGTCGTCGGCGAGCATCTCAATCAGCTCGTTGACGGCGCGCTGCGCCAGTTGGGAGGTGGGTAGCCAAGGTAACGCTGCACGCCACGAGGCAAACGCCCACAGGAGCAGATGATGCCGCTGATTCAGATGAGCCCGCTCATGCACCAGCACCGCGTCGAGTTCGGCGGCTGTCAGCAGGTCGAGCAGCCCGTCGGAGAGGACTGTCACCGAGCGGGCTCCCCCGGGGAGACAGTATGCCACCGGGGTGGGGTGATTGATCACCAGCGTTGCTGGCCGGTTTACCGCCGGTGAGCTGAGCAGGTTCAGCATGTCGCGGTGCCGTTTACGCTGCCCCCGAATCTTGGCATAAGTCAATAGGAGGGTGAAGATCAGGTGCGCGCCCAACAGACCAGCGGCACTCAGGGCAAAAACGTGCACCAGGCCGAGGGTGGCGGCAGGCTGGTTCGCGAACATCAGGTCCCCGAGTCGGCCGAGCGCCTCCACCAGATTGTCCCCAAGAGGGTCAAGGCCCCACACCAACATGGCGCCGATCATGGACAGGCCGCCGGCCAGCGCTATCGCCTGCCACAGGATCATGGCAGTGAACGGAGCCCGGGTGGGCCACTTGGCCCGCGACAATGCAACAGGCGCCGGCCAGGCGAGGACGACGGCGAGCCCAGCCAGAAAATGGGCGGCCCAAAACATCCGCTTAGCTGCCGAGCAGTTTACGCAGAGCCTGTGCCTCGCTGTCGGAAACGCTGCCAATGAACCGCGCCAGCACGGCTTCCCGGTCTGGAGCTGTGACGAGGACTTCGTGCATCAGCTCGGCGGTATGTTCTTCCCGGCTGGTGATCGCCCGATAGCGGTGCGGACGGGTTTCCCGCTCGCGCTCCACGAGCCCCTTTTTCTCCAGCCTGGACAGCACAGTGAGCACCGTCGTCACGGCGAGTTCCTTGCCTGCTGCCTCATCGGTGGCCAACGCCAATAAATCGCGCAATGCGTTGGCCGTCAGAGCCCCGGGGTTACCCCACAGCAGATCCATCACTGTGCGTTCAAGTTCTCCGAGGGTGGCCATGCACGTCCTTCATTCCAAGTGTGGATAACACATCCAAATCTACTCCCTTTTCCGGCAAGGTTCTACATGCGGTAGAACAGGCACCCGGGGCTCGAATGGGTGGTTCGGCGCCCAGGAGTGTTTTACGCTTTTGCCATGACCACGTCAGTGTCGGACTTCTTTCCCTCCGGGACGCCCCTGCAGTGGCGTCCCATCACACCGAACGACATCGGCCAGTGGCATGACCTGCTGCTCCGCATGGCCGATGAGGATAAACCCGACTGGATCGAGGAGCGAGCCGACCTCGAACAAATCCTCGAGTCGTCGAAGACCGATCCAGCGAAAGACACGCTCCTGGGGTTCGATGGGGGCGGCGTCCCCCGAGCCGTTGGTGCAATCCGGCGAAACCCCGGCTCCACCGTGATTCACAGCATGGGCGGGGTGGATCCCGCCTGGCGGGGCAAGGGCATCGGCGCGGCCCTCTACGCGTGGCAGGCGGGCCGGGCCAGCCGTTGTCTTGCCGACGACGACGACGACGCCGACGCCGACGACGGCGGCGCCCCGGCAGGGGTCCTCCGCACCTACGCCGAGGAGAGGGTCCCGTCGCAGCTCGCGCTGATGGAGGCAACCGGGAACACAGTGGTCAGGTACTTCACGGAAATGACCCGGTCCTTGGAGGCCGAGATCCCCGTCGTCGAGATCAACCCGGGCCTGCAGATCGTGACCTTCACCGACCAGCTCTCCGAAGCTGTCCGGCTGGCCCACAATGAGGCGTTCCAGGACCATTGGGGCAGTGAACCACGCGACGAGGAGTCGTGGCGGCACACCGTGACCCACCCCGAGTTCAGGCCCGAGTGGAGCCTGGCCGTGGTGGACGAGGCCACCGGTGAGGTTGCCGCCTACCAGCTGGCCAGCTTCGATTCGGCGTCGCGGGAATTGCTGGGCCACACCGAGGGCTACACCGACCTGCTGGGGGTGCGACGTAACTGGCGGGGCCTCCGCCTCGCCCCGGCCCTCCTGGCCGAGGCGATGCGACGCTTCAAGGCCGACGGGATGGAGCACGCCGGGTTGGGTGTGGATACCGAAAACCCCTCCGGCGCCCTTGGCCTCTACGAACGCCTCGGCTACGAACCCACTCATCGTGTAAGGGTCTACGAATTGCCCATCGAAGGCTGACATCCCATCGATGGTTTACGCCGGGTTGGGTCCGATGGCGTCGACCGACTGGCTCAATGCCACCCCGGACCCGTCCCGGCGCCCATGCTCGGTGGGGAGGGCCCGTGACACGCCGGTCGCCGAAGCCGCCTTCGCCGGGCCATGCCCCGCCCAGGCGAGCAGCAATCCGTCTTCATCCTTGAGGAACCGATGTGCACGGACCCCAGCGGTGGCCCTGCCCTTGACCGGGTACTCGGCGAAGTCGGTCACCTTGACCGACCCGGGCGAGGTTCCCGGCAGTGCGCCACTCGCCGCGGCGATCGTGACGACGACGGCGGCCGCGTCCTCAGCGCCGACCGAACCGAAGTGGATGACCGAGTCGGCTGAGCCAAGCTTGATCCCTGCCATGCCCCCTGCGGTGCGTCCCTGCGGCCTGACCGCCGAAGCAGGGAAACGCAGCAGCTGCGCCTGGGCGGTGATGAAGACCAACTCGTCTTGGTCGCTGGCCATCGCCAGACCCACCACCCTGTCTTTCGGCTTCAGGGAAATAATCTCCCATTCGTCCCGGTTGAGTGGGTACTCGGGCACCACCCGCTTGACGATACCCTGGGCGCTGCCCAGGGCAACCACCGCATCGAGCGGGGCCAACCCCACCAGGGTTTCGCCGGGGCCGAGGGTCATGAACTCCTGCGCCGGCACCCCACCGGCCAGATTCGGGATCCCCGCGGTCGGCGCCAGGGCCGGCATATCCATCACCTGAAGACGCAGCATGCGTCCGGCCGATGTGACAGCCCCCACCTCGGCCCGGGCAGTCGAGCGGATCACCGACCGGAAGACATCATGCTTGACGCGCTGCCCGCCCTCCCCGAATTCCTCCTGGGAGGATGTGCGGGCCAACTGTCCCGACGTCGAGAGGATCACCCAGCAGGGGTCGTCGGCAATTTCCAGGGGCAGCGGCGCAACCTTCCCCCCCGGGGCGACTACCGCTGGCATGACGGTGCCCTTCAGTGGAGCGCTCGACTCGGACGCCAGCAGCACGGTGCGTCGCGGGGTGGCGAACTTCGTCCCCACCTCGGCAAGTTCCTCGGACAGGAGGGCACGCAACCGTTCCTCGGATCCGAGGAGCTCTTCCAGGAGGGCAATCTCCCTGCGCAGCTCGTCCTGCTCCTTTTCCAGCTCGATCCGCGAATACTTGGTCAGCTGACGCAGGCGCAGTTCGAGGATGTAGTTGGCCTGCAGCTCGCTCAGATCGTAAATCGACATCAGCCGTTCCCGGGCCTGCGCCGACTCATCCGAGGAGCGGATGATCTGGATGACCTCATCGATATCCACTATCGCAATCAGGAGGCCCTCGACCAGGTGCAACCGGTCTTTCTTCCGGCCCAGCCGGTAGGCGGTACGCCGGCGGACCACCGAAAGCCGGTGCTTGATGTAGACCTGGAGCAGTTCCACCAGCCCGAGTGTCCGGGGCTGTCCGTCGACGAGGGTCACATTGTTGATCCCGAAGGAATCCTCCATCGGGGTGTACCGGTACAGCTGGGCGAGGACGGCGTTGGGATTGAAGCCATTCTTCAGCTCGATCACCAGGCGCAGCCCATGTCGGCGGTCCGTCAGGTCGACAATGTCCGAGATTCCCTGCAGCTTCTTGGAGGTAACCGCGTCCTTGATCTTCTCGATGACCTTTTCCGGCCCCACAGTGTAGGGAAGTTCGGTCACCACCAGACCGGTGCGCCGGGCCGAGAGCTGTTCGATTCCCACGGTGGCACGGGTCTTGAAGGACCCCCTGCCGGTGGCGTAGGCGTCGCGTACCCCCTCAAGTCCCACAATTTTGCCCCCGCTGGGGAGATCTGGCCCCGGGATGAAGCGCATGAGGTCATCCAGACCGGCGTCGGGGTTGGCGATCAGATGCCTTGCCGCCGCAATCACCTCGCCCAGATTATGGGGGGCCATGTTGGTGGCCATCCCGACGGCGATGCCGGTCGCACCGTTGACCAACAGGTTGGGGAAGGCCGCCGGGAGCACCTCCGGTTGCAGGAGCTGGTTGTCATAGTTGGGGACGAAGTCCACCACGTCTTCGTCAAGGTGGTCGGTCATCGTGAGGGCGGCGGCAGCGAGGCGCGCCTCGGTGTAGCGGGGGGCGGCCGGGCCGTCGTCGAGCGATCCGAAATTGCCGTGCCCATCGATCAAGGGCAGGCGCAGCGAGAAGTCCTGCGCCATGCGGACCATGGCGTCGTAGATTGCTGCATCACCGTGCGGGTGGAGCTTGCCCATCACCTCGCCGACCACACGGGCCGACTTCACATGGCCACGGTCAGGGCGCAACCCCATATCGGTCATCATGTACAGGATGCGCCGCTGAACGGGCTTGAGCCCATCCCGCGCGTCGGGCAGCGCCCGGGAGTAGATCACCGAGTACGCGTACTCCAGGAAGGAGCCTTCCATCTCGGAAGTCACGTCAATGTCGATGATTTTTTCGGTGTAGTCCACCGGGGCTGCTGTGCTTTGGCGCCTGGCCATGATCGGGTGGTCCTCGGGTTGTGGAAGGGGTCTGCTGCCAAGGTAATGACGTGGGCGCCGAACGCCCATTAGGGTGAGTCTATGGCGGCTGGCGGACATTACCCGGAATATTGGGAGGCCGACGTCGTGTTGCGGGACGGCGCAACGGCGCATTTGAGGCCCATTTCACCCGATGATGCTGCGGCGGTGCAGCACTTTCACATGCAGCAATCCGAGAACTCCATCTACCTGAGGTTCTTCACCTACAAGTCGTCGCTGAGCAGCAAAGAACTCAAACGGTTCACCGAGGTGGATCATCAGGACCGGGTGGCATTCGTCGTCACCCGCGGCACCGACATCCTGGGCATCGGCCGGTACGACCGCCTCGACGACCCCACCGAGGCGGAGGTGGCCTTCAACGTCTCCGACGCGCACCAGGGCCGGGGCCTCGGGTCCATCCTGCTCGAACACCTCGCTGCTGCCGCGCGGGAGAACGGCATCAGCCGATTCTCGGCGGAGGTGCTGCCGGAGAACCGCAAGATGATCACTGTGTTCGCCGAGGCCGGCTACGAAGTGCAGCGGCGGTTCGACGACGGCGTGGTGATGCTCCAGTTCAACATTGACCCCACCGAAAAGTCCCGCGCCGTGATGGAATCCCGCGAACACCGCGCCGAGGCACGCAGCGTCGCCGACCTGCTCTCGCCGTCGTCGGTAGCGGTCATCGGGGCCAGCCGTGAGTGGGGGACCGTGGGGTACGCCTTCCTCGAACACATCATCGACGCCGGCTACACCGGCGACGTGTATGCGGTGAACCCCGAAGCCTTTGAGCTGGCAGGCATGATTTCCTTCGCCTCCATCGCCGAGGTGCCCGGGCCGGTGGATCTGGCGGTGATCGCCGTCCCCTACGACCAGGTAGCTGCTGTTGTGGACCAGTGCGGGGCAGCCGGTGTGAAGGGCCTCCTCGTGGCCACCGCCGGGTTCGCCGACGACGGCGCTGACGGGTTGGCGCGCCAACGAACCCTGGTGCACCGGGCGAGGGCCTACGGCATGCGGGTGGTGGGACCGGCATCGCTGGGCCTGGTCAACACGCATCCCGACGTCCGCCTCAATGCGTCGATGGCACCAGCCCTGCCCGCCGCCGGCACCTTGGGCCTGTTCAGCCAGTCTGCAGCCATCGGCGTCCTCCTTTACGCGGCAGCCGGGCGTCGCGGGCTGGGACTCAGCTCCTTTGTATCCGCCGGCAACCGTGCGGACATCTCGGGCAACGACGCCATGCAGTACTGGGAAGACGACCCGTCCACCCGGGCCGTGGGACTGTATCTCGAATCGGTTGGAAACCCGCGCAAGTTTTCCCGGATTGCCCGGAGACTCTCCAAAACCAAACCGGTGATCGTGGCGAAGTCCGATGTGATGGGCCTCCAGTTGCCGCCCGGTCACGCAGTGCGCACCACCCAGGCGCCCGCCGGCGCCCTCGACGCAATGCTCCGGCAGTCCGGGGTGATCCGGGTGGAGACCACTGCCCAGCTCGTTGACATTGCACAGATTCTGGTCAGCCAGCCGCTCCCGGCGGGTCCGGGTCTCGCGGTTTTCAGCAATTCGCTCGCCCTCGGCAAGGTGGTGGCCGACGCCGCAGCAGCCCAGGCGCTTGACGTGCGACGGCTCGTGACCGACCTCGATTTGGACACCGGCCAATCCATCGCCCTGCCCGCCCTGCAGCAGGCGGTCTTGGAGGCGCTCGCTGAGGACGGGGTGCACTCGGCGGTCGTCGCCCTGCTCCCCGCGCCAGGGCTGACCGTCGAAGCCATCGCCAACTGCCTCAGGGGTTGCGCCGAGACCGCTCACAAACCCGTTATCGCATCCTTCGCTGGCATCCTTGACCCCGCCGTGCAATCCGACGGCCTGCTGGCCACCCCCGCCGGACCGCAGGTGGCCCAGGCCGATCAGGAATCACTCCCGAGCCAGCGGGGGTTGCCGTGCTACGCGGGGCCCGGGGCAGCTGTCGCGGCACTGACCGCGGTGGTAACCTATGCCCGCTGGCGCTCCCGGGACAACGGCGGGTTCCATGAACCGTCGGACGTCGACCCGGACGCGGCGGCGGCGGTACTCCGTCAAGCCCTGATCCGGGTCGACGGTGATGGCCTGACCCGACTGGACCCTACCGAAGCCGCCACTCTACTGGGCCACTACGGTGTCGCGCTCCTCCCCGCCATCCGGTTCACCACTGCCGACGAGGCGGTGGCGGCGGCGGACCAGCTCGGCTGGCCGGTGGTCATCAAAACCGTCGACGAACACCTCCGGCACCGACTCGATCTTGGCGGGGTCCGGCTGAACATCGAGGACGCCGACTCGCTCCGGCAGAACATCGCCCAGATGGAGAAAGTGCTGGCACCCTTCGGAGTCAGTGGCATGGAAGTACAGTCCATGGCGCCCTCCGGCCAGGCCTGTACGCTCCGTGCGATCGAGGATCCGTTGCTGGGGCCGGTGCTCTCCTTCGGACTGGCGGGCGACGCCGTCGACCTCCTCGACGACTGGGCCCACAGCATCCCGCCGCTGTCGACCGTGGATATCTCGGACCTGGTCAGGGCCCCCCGCGCCTCACGGAAGTTATTTGGGTATCACGGACTGCCCGCCACCGACATCGCGGCGCTCGAAAACCTGATCGGCAGGGTGGCCGTGCTCAAGGACAGGCACCCGGAAATTGCCCTGCTCGAATTCAATCCGGTGCTGGTCTCGGCGTCTGGACTGGTTATCCTCAGCACGGACATCCTGGTGGGCAACCCGCAGCGGCGCACCGACAGTGCCCGCCGCGCTATGCGGGATTGATCGCTGAGCGGTTGACGGCGCAATGTCGGCGGCGCGCCCCGCTGGTCTCTGGGTTAGGCAGCGGGTGCCCGGGTGGGGGAAACTGGAGGTATGACATCGCTTTCCGCTGAACGCCGCAGCCTCGACGCCTCGCTGGAACGGGCGGGTTTTTACCCGCGACTGGTCGCAGATACGGTGCACGACGCCCTCGACGGCCGGGAACCGCTCTCCCACGTGGTGCACCTCGAAACGCACTTCGAACGCAATGAGGTGCACCGTCATATCACGGTCCTGGTTCTCACCGAGGACATGCTGGTGATCACCCACGTTGACGACCAGCAGTTGGACGAGGACGGGCAGCAGATGATGGCTCAGGTTTCCACCGAATCGGTGCCGGTCAGCCAGATCCGCTCGGTGGTGCTCAGTTACCTGTACGCCCAGCCACAGGATTACAAGCCGTCCGACCAGGCACGCGAGCTCACCCTTGCCATCGCCTGGTCCGGCGGTCAGCGGCTCGATATGGGTCCCGCCGGGTGCAGCGACCCACAGTGCGACGCCGATCACGGGTACACCGGCACCGTCTCCCAGGAGGACATTGTGCTGCGAGTCAGCGCGGAAGCCGACGGCATGCAGGCAGTCCAGAACGCGAAGTCCTTCGCCCGGGCCCTCCGGAAGGTCAACACAGCCAACCCGGTGACCCCGTCCGCCGCCAGCACTGTCCCCCCGGCGCCCCGTAGGCAGCCCGGACTTGGCGCCCGCTTCAGCCGCACCCACCACGAGGGCTAACCGCTGGTGGAACACGACAACGGACACCGGGACGCCCTCCCGGCGGCACCCGCCTATGGCCGCAGCACCGTCGCGGAGGTCTTCACCAGCGCGGCAGCCGCCCTGGGGCTCAACTCGTCGTCGGGACCCTTCAGCAACGCGCTGGGTCTCCCTGCAGCATCACGGGTCTGCGTGGTAGTGGTCGACGGGCTTGGCCTGACCCTGCTGAAGAAGCGCGGGGGACACGCCCCGTTCCTGCGCCAGCATCTGGAAAGTTCGCGAACCATCGGTTCTGCATTTCCCTCAACTACTGCCGCGTCTTTGGGGAGCCTGGGGACCGGGCTGCCGCCGGGCATGCACGGGCTGGTGGGCTACGACGTTCTGGACCCCGACCAGAACAAGGTGGTCAATATGTTGGGCGGCTGGGACGCAGGGGTGGACCCGCTGCGGTGGCAACCGTACCCTTCGGTTTTCGAACAGGCTGCAAGCCAGCTTCCAGTGGTCAGTGTGTCCCTGCCCAAGTTCGCCGATTCGGCAATGACCAGGGCAGCGCTCAGGGGCGGCAGCTATGTCGCCGCGGGCACCCTTCAGGCCCGGATCCGCGCCGCCCATGAGCAACTCGCCGCAGCCGACCGGTCTCTGGTGTACCTCTATCTGAACGAATTGGACAAGGCCGGACACCGGTACGGCTGCGGCTCGGCCGAGTGGGGCAATCAGCTGGAGGACGTCGATGCGGCCGTCAAGACGCTGGCCGCCCGCGTGCCCTCCGACACACTGCTGCTGCTCACCGCCGACCACGGGATGGTCGACGTCGACGCGTCGCACCGCTACGATTTCTCCACCGAACCGGCGCTGATTGACGGGGTGGCGCACACAGCCGGCGAGCCGCGAATGCTGCATCTGTACCTCGAGCCTGACCTGTCGATCCAGGGTCGTGAACGGCTCCTCAAAGCCTGGCGGGACGCCTACGGCCAGTTCGCCTGGATCTTCACCCGCGATCAGGCGGTCGCCGCCGGCCTGTTTGGCCAGGTCGACCAGCGGGTGCGGCCCCGGATCGGAGACCTGATGGTCGCGGCACGGGAACCCATCGCGTTCTACGACCGGCGCCGCACCTCCGCGTCGGCGATGGAGGTGGTCGGCCAGCACGGCTCGCTCACCCGCGCCGAACGGGACGTGCCGCTCCTGACACTGAACCGTCCCGGCGGGAAGGGCTCCCGTGGCTGAACTGATTTTCTTCTCCGGGACCATGGACTGCGGCAAATCAACGCTCGCCCTGCAAATGGACCACAACCACCGCGCCCGAGGTCGAGCCGGGCTGCTCTTCAGCTCCCATGACCGCGCGGGGGAGGCGATGATCTCCAGCCGGCTCGGCTTGCAGACCGGCGCCGTCGAAGTCACCGACCTGACCGACTTCTGGGCTGAGATTGTCAGGCGGCGTACCGGCGCCGAAAGGGTGGACTACCTGATCTGCGACGAGGCTCAGTTCTACACGGGCGAGCACATTGACCAGTTGGCCCGCATCGTCGACGAGATGGATGTCGACGTCTTCGCATTCGGGATCACCTCAGATTTCAGGACCAGGCTGTTCCCGGGGTCGCAGCGGCTGATCGAACTCGCTGACCGGGTCCAGGTCCTCCAGGTGGAGGCGCTCTGCTGGTGCGGCCGACGGGCCACCCACAATGCGCGGACCGTCGACGGTGTGATGGTGGTTGAGGGTGATCAGGTGGTGATGGGAGACGTCGAGCTGCTGATAGCGCCACGGGATCCCCTGCAACCCGAGTTACCCATCGTCGGGGAAGCGGCCGATGCCCCGCATTCCCCGGTCACCGGGTACGAGACGCTATGCCGGCGCCATCACACCCGGCGGGTGACACTCAGGACCGCGACAGCAATGAAAAGCCAAGAGGTCCTGCTACCGTTTTCCCGCTAACTTGGTTGCCCGATCGGCCTGAAAAACTAGTCGCTCTTGGTGCCGAAAACGATTTCATCCCAGCTGGGTACACTCGATCGCTTCGGGCGGATCTTTCGGTCGGCCGGTTCTTCGGCCGGCTTTGGTGAGGCGTCGGTGGCGGCAGGACGAACCTGAGCCGATCCCCGGTCCTGCGGCGTTTTTTCCTGACTGGCGGCCAGTTGAGCTGGCGGGGTGGGTCGGGCGAAGATGCTGATTTCCCGCGTTTCGGTGCTCACCGAGTCAAACAACCGCGGTGACCCGTCGCTGTACGCAGATCCGTCATTGTACGCAGATCCGTCATTGTACGCAGAGCCGTCCCGGTAGGTCGCCTTGCTGTCCATGCCGGACCCGACGTCGTCGGCAACTGATGGAGCGAGGCTCAGGCCTGCGAACCTGTGCGGCTCGGCGTCGTCATCAATAGATGAGTCTGGGGTGTCAGTTTCATCGCCCTCCGGGGGGCGGGGATGGGCGGCAGGGATGCTGCCCTTGGCCAGCAGATGAGCCAGGGCGTCGTCGCCGTCCTCGTCCACCCCGAGCCGTTGACCGCGCCGTGACCGGAGCACATCGAGAAGGTTGTCGGAGGCCTCCTCCTCGGGAGCTGCCTCCGGAGTTTTCTGGGCTTCGAAGTCGAACACGTGATCGGCGACGGCGCTGAGTTTCCGCGAGGGCAGTGGGCCGTCCAGCGGCTCCAGCTCGCTGAGCAACTGGGCCCACCGGTTGGTGTTGAGGACCGTTTTCCGGCTCGGGTTGAAAGTCCACTGGGCCGGTGGTTCCTCGCCCACAGTGACCCGGGTGTCTGCTGCCAGGTCAAACCGTGCAACGACGTTCCAGAGTCCATCGGGTCGACGCCAGGCGTCCCACTCCACCGCGTTGGAATCCACACCGTAGGCCTGCAGCCGGTAAGCGACCATGTCGCCGAGGTGTGCGGGATTTTCGCCGAAAGCCGAGCGGTAACCGTCATGGGACGGGAGGGGTGAGGATACTTCCACCCGCTGCGCCAGGATGGCCATGTAATCACGTTCGGCGCGCACAGGGCTCTCGTAGCGGAGCACCTGGGCAAGATCCTGTCCCGACTCGTTGACGATGTCCTGGGCTGTCGCGCCGCTGCGAATCCGGGACTGGATATCGCGGGGGGAGAGTGGAACGACGGGTTTACCAACCGGTGGGGGCGGGGTACTGATTTTTTGGTGTTCCATGGGACGGGAAACCGCCATGCGCAGCGCCTCGTTGATCGGCAGACTGAAACTGAAGCCGTCCTCGCCGTTCAGGAGCAGATGTCCACCATCCTCGTGAACACCCACCAGCCGTAGTTCCTGCATGAAAATCCTCCGAGCCGACATTGCTTCCTTACCCTGAAACTCTGCCACCTGTTCGCCGACATGCCTACTACACCAATGGTGTGGCGCGGAACTTTCGGCGCCGATTGGGTTGAAAGTGGATTGTTCGGCAACAATCTGTTGCAGACGGGCACAAAAAGCCGCCTGCCAGCGTTGGACTCGACGGCGGGCAGCCCAGAGTCCAGCAACCTCAGAACACCGGAGAGTGAACACCTAGCTATGGCGACTGATTACGACACGCCACGAACCCCCCACGACGACGCTGGCGAGGACTCGATCGATGAATTGAAGGCGCATCGTGCTGACTACCAGTCACCGGTGGTTGACGAGGACGAACTTGAGGCCGCCGATTCTTTCGAACTCCCCGGAGCTGATCTCTCCGCTGAGGAAGTCCAGGTGCGGATCGTCCCGGCGCAGGCCGACGAATTTACCTGTGCCTCCTGCTTCTTGGTGCGCCACCGCTCGCAGATCGCCAGGCACGCCGGCGACCTCGCGTATTGCAGCGACTGCGAGAGCTGACCGACTTACTGGTCAGCTCTTGAGGGCTGCCAACAGTTCGTCAGGACGCCGGGTAGATGCCAACCAGTAAGGCGTGGGGTCGTCTGGGTCGGTAATCGCCACCCGCACCACCGGGGAGATCCAGCCGCGGATGCATAGGTAGGCGGTCGCATTGAGCAGCGGACCTCGCTGCGCGGTGGCGTCGTCGCCCAGATATGCTGACGCCTCACCCAGAAAGCGACGTTCGATAGTGGCCCGTCCCACCGTGAGATGGGTTGCCGACACGACGATCCGTGGGGTGGAGAGCACCAGCATCGTGGCCAGGACGATGGCGATAACGGTAGCCGCAATAAATCCAGTGGTCAGATTGATCGGGGCAAACGTGACCACCGACGCCCCGGCCGCGCCAGCGGCCACCAGCCAGATCCAGGGTGCCGGCCACAGCCTCTCCTCGTAATGTACCGTGCCGACCGGTGATCCTGACGTGGGTGTTGACATACCCCAACCATCCCAGATTTCCTGGCCTACTTCATCCCCGCGCCGCAACACGTGGCGCCCGGCTGTCGCTCAGGTTTTCGCGCTACAGTGAAGGCCTAACCCGAATCATCGAGGCAGCTGGAGTATGAACGTGCTGGACCCACAGCGGAGACTTCCCGTGCAGATCACACTGCTCGACGGCGACATCCCACCACCTGAGTACGCGCAGCCAGGCGACGCCGGGGCCGATCTCCGGACCCGCATCGACTTTCGGCTGGCACCCGGGGAGCGTGCGCTGGTACCTACCGGAGTAGCCATCGCCTTGCCTGACGGCTACGTCGGATTGATCCATCCGCGGTCGGGTCTGGCAACGAAGCACGGGGTGACTGTGGTGAACGCTCCAGGCACGATCGACGCTGGATATCGTGGCGAAATTGCAGTCACGCTGCTCAACACCGACCAGACCGAATCCCTGACTTTCCACCGAGGGGACCGGATTGCCCAACTTCTCATCCAGCGGGTGGAACACGCGGACTTCACCGTGGTGGAAGAGCTCCCAGAATCGGTCCGCGGTAGCGCGGGGTTCGGTTCCACCGGCGGCTACAGCGTGAACGCTGCAGCCCAGCCAACCCACGCATAACCTCAAGGATAAATAGATTGGAGCCCCTGACAGGGGGTCCCACACACCCAAGGAAAGGAACCCAATCATGGTTTTTGGGCGCCTGAAGAAGAAGCAGCCAACCCTCCCGGCGGAAGACACGACACCCGCTGATGCGCCGGTCGAGGTATCTGAAGCAAGTTCCGCTGAGGCGGCCGCGTCGCCAGAATCGGTTGAACCAGTTGTGCCTGCCGAGTCAGCTACTGCAGCCAGCGACGCCGTCGCTCCAGCCAACGGTTCTGCCGCGTCAGCCGAACCGGTCGAACCGGCAGACGCGGCAGAACCGGCCAACCCTGCCGAACCGGTGGCGGGTGTCGTCGTCTCCCGCAGTAACGGCCCGTTCGACCTTTCCGAGAAGGCTTCGGAGGCTGGCTACATTGACCTCGGGGCGCTGCGCATCGGTGCCGCCGAAGGTCTTCAGCTGCGCCTCGAGGTGGAGGAAAAAACCAAGCGGGTCATCGCCGTCACCCTGGACCTCAATGGGTCGAATCTGCAGTTGCAGGCCTTTGCCGCGCCTCGGACTGACGGACTCTGGGATGAAATTCGTTCCCAGATTGGCGTCTCGGTCGGGTCGCAGGGCGGCACGGTCCAGGACCGGGTTGGTGCATTTGGCACCGAGCTGGTCGCCAAGCTGCCGGCCCAGACGCCCGAGGGCCAGCCGGGCTACCGGGTGGCCCGCTTCGTCGGAGTGGACGGTCCACGCTGGTTCCTCCGCGGCGTGATCGGCGGACCAGCAGCCATCAACCGTGAAGCGGCCGCACCGATCGAGGAGCTGTTTCGCAATGTGGTGGTGGTCAGGGGAGATCACCCACTTCCACCACGTGAACTGCTCCAGTTGCGCCTGCCGAAGGAGACGGCGACGGCACCCCAGGCCGAGCCCACGCAGCAGACACCAGATCTCACTGATCCGCTGAAGCGCGGACCCGAGATCACCCACATTGGCTGACCGACCGTGGCCGGATGGCCTGAGCGCACGGCGCCGTCCGGCGACCGTCGCGGACCTCCCCGCCCGGGGGCGTGCCCGTGCGCGGGGATTCATCTCACGAATCACCATCATGCCGCACGGCTCGGCACCGCAGTTCGCTGCGGTGGTTTCGGATGACGACCCGCCAGCAGTGACCGGGGCCGATCGTCGGGACAACCGGGCACGCCGTCAATCGGCCCAGGTGCGCCTGGTCTGGATTGGGCAGCGGCGGGTCCCCGGGATAGACGCGGGAACCCAGATAGCGTTTGAAGGAATGGTCAGCCCCGTCGACGGGATGCCCACGATCTACAATCCGCGTTACGAAATTATTGGCCGTCCGGAGGCACAGCAGTGAGCACACCCCAACCACCCAACTCCCCGCCCGGGGACGATCCAGCACGCCGCCAGGCGCCCACAGCGGCCGAGCTCGCCGAACAGTACGCAGCCAAGTCGGGGATGCAGCGCGCCGAGAACGGCCAGATCGATGTGCTCCAATCAATTGGCGGTGTTCGTGGCCTGGCGGAAAGCATCCTGCCGGGACTGATCTTCACGGTCATTTTCACCATCAACCAGGACCTGCGGACTGCCCTGATCGCCGCCATCGCGGTAGCAGCGCTCTTCTCGATCATTCGACTGGTATCGCGGAGCCCCCTCACCCAGGCACTCTCAGGACTGATCGGCGTCGCTATCTGCGCCTTCGTGGCCGGCCGAACCGGCAACGCGGAGGACTTCTTCGTCCCCGGGTTTTTCACCAACGGCGCCTATATCATCGTGATGGTGATTTCCATTGCGGCCCGCTGGCCAATCGCTGGGCTGCTGTTTGGATTCATTAGGGGTGAGGGCGTCGATTGGCGTAAGGACCCACTGCGGGTCAAGGCCTACATCATTGCTACCTGGATTATCATCACCGTCCTCGGCCTGCGGCTCGCGGTGCAGATGCCGCTGTACTTCGCCGAAAACTTTGTGGCGCTGGGCACCACGAGGCTGATCATGGGCCTCCCGCTCTACGCATTAGGGCTTTGGCTTGCCTGGCTGGTGTCGCGTCCGGCGGCAAAACCGACCAATTCCGAGTCGCAGGAACCCGGGGTTCAGGGAGGACGTTAGGGCAGGCCCGGCGCGTTAATCGGCGCGCCCTCGTCCGGGACGTCAGTCTCACCGGGCACTGCGAGGAGGACGCTGCGCAGCGCATCCTCAGCGGCGATCGCGGCAATCAGGAACAGTTCGTCACCGGGTTCGACGACGTCGTCAGGGCTTGGCGTAATCGATGCGTCATCGCGCAGGATCGCGACCACGGTGCAGTCCTCCGGCAGGATCAATGAGCCAAGGGTCCGGCCCACGATCGGAGACTCCTGGGGGACCGTGAACTCCACAATTGAGGTGACGCCGCTCTGCAGGGTGAGCAGCCGCACCAGGTCGCCGATCTCCACGGCCTCTTCCACCAGGGCAGTCATCAGGCGGGGCGTGTTAACGGCGACGTCGACGCCCCACGAGTCGTCAAACATCCAGTCGTTCTTCGGGTTGTTGACCCGGCCGACGGTCCGCCCCACCCCGAACTCACTTTTGGCAAGCAGGGACACCACCAGGTTCACCTTGTCATCGCCGGTGGCGGACACCACCACGTCGGCTTCATCCAGCCGGGCATCCTTGAGGGTGGTCAACTCGCAGGCGTCGCCGATGAGCCACTTGGCGCCTTTGAGACCGCTGCGGCCAATCACCTCGGGTTTCTCGTCAATCAGAAGGATCTCGTGGTTATTGGACAGCAACTCCTTGGCGATCGATGAGCCAACGCTCCCAGCACCCGCAATAACTACTCTCACTCGGATTCCTCCACAGGTTTTTTGGTCAGAATGCGCCCAATGTCGTCGGTGGCGTCGGTCTTCATCATGGCGTGCACGATGTCACCCTCCTGGTAGCTGGTCTCCGAGGTGGGCAGCATACCTTCACCGAACCGGGTGAGGTAGGCAATGCGGATACCCGAGGCCGCCTCAATGTCAGCCAGGGACCGGCCGAGCCAACCATCGTGGAGGGCTAGTTCACCGAGGATCAGGCGCCCCGAAGTCTCCCTGAAGTCCCCGTTGATGCTCTGCTCCGGGAGGATCCGGCGCAGCACCTGATCGGCGCTCCAGCGGACTGCTGCAACCGTGGGGATCCCGAGCCGCTGGTAGATTTCGGCGCGGCCGGGATCATAAATCCGTGCCACCACGTGCGGCACATGAAACGTTTCCCGGGCTACCCGGGTGGCGAGAATGTTCGAGTTATCGCCACTGGACACCGCGGCGAAGGCATACGCGTTCTCAATGTCGGCGTTCTTCAGGGTGTCCCGGTCAAAGCCGACGCCGGTTACCTTCCGGCCGCCAAAGGACCCCCTCAGCCGGCGGAAGGCACGGTCATCCTGATCGATGATGGCCACGGTGTGCCCTGACTCATCCAACGTGTGGGCAAGGCTGACGCCCACCCTGCCACACCCCATGATCACAAAATGCGCCACCCGTGCCACCTGCCGTTCGAACCGAATTGTCAACGCGGCCCTCTTCGGGGGCCTTACGTCCGCTGCACCCAGCCTAATGGAGTTGCGGCGGCCGAAACGCGCTAGTCTGTGGGCTGTGCTGACTTTCTTCGAAGCCGTCAAGCGGGTGCTGGTGGGCAAGCCGTTCCGCAACGACCGGCTGCGGCATCAGACCCTGCCAAAGCGGATCGCGATGCCGGTTTTTTCGGCTAATGCCCTCTCCTCGGTGGCGTACGCACCCGACGAAATACTCTTAACCCTGGCCCTTGCGGGCCTCGCCGCAGTGTCTGTTTCGCCGTGGGTGGGGCTGGCCGTTCTGGTGGTGCTGCTCGTGGTGATTGCGTCCTACCGGCAGGCAGTCCATGCCTACCCCACGGGAGGCGGTGACTACGAGATTGCTCGCCGTAATCTGGGCAGCTCGGCGGGTCTCACTGTGGCATCGGCGCTGATGATCGATTACGTGCTCACGGTGGCCGTCTCCGTCTCGGCTGCCGCCCACTACCTGATTGCCCTGGCGCCGGGACTGGCTGGTGGGCAGACGACGATTGCGGTGACCGGCGTCGTCGTCCTCGTTCTCCTGAACCTGCGCGGGGTTACCCGGAACGCTCTGGCCCTGGCGGTCCCCACCTACGTCTTCCTGGCAGCGATCCTCGGCATGTGCGCCGTCGGAATCATCCAGCGGCTCGCCGGCACGCTGGGCGAGGCGCCCAGCGCCAGGTTTGAGATCATCCCCGATCCCGCCCTCGATGCGGGCCTCGTGGGCCTGGCCGGGGCGCTGTTAATCCTAAGGGCCTTCTCCGCTGGCGCCGCGGCGCTGACCGGCGTCGAGGTTCCCAGCGCCAACGTGCCCAGTTTCCAGGCCCCGCGCAGTCGGAACGCCGCTTCCACCCTGCTGATCCTAGGATTGACCGCGGGCGCCATGATGGCTGGGGTGATTTATCTTGCCAATGCGGCGAAGGTCCATGTGGTCCAGAATCCGCAGGAACAGCTGCGGCTGGACGGCAACCCCGTACCGGCTGACTACGTCCAAAATCCTGTGGTCAGCCAGCTGGCCCGCACCATTTTCAGCGATGCAACGCTTCCGTTCATCCTTGTGGTCGGGGCTACCGCCCTGATCCTGGTGTTGGCGGGTCACGCCGCGTTCAACGGGTTCCCGGTGCTCGCATCGATCCTGGCCAAGGACGGCTACCTGCCGCGCCAGTTGCGGACTCGCGGGGACCGGTTGACCTTCAGCAACGGCATCCTCGCCCTGGGCGCTGGCGCCATCTTGTTGATCCTGGTCTTCGGCGCCGACGTGACCCAGCTGGTTCAGCTATATATTGTCGGCGTGTTTGTGTCGTTCACGGCGAGCCAGGCAGCCCTGATCAAACACTGGACCCGCGAGCTGCGCAGCACCGCCGACAAAAAGCGCAGGTGGCGGATGAAGAAGTCCCGCTTCATCAACACCGTGGGCTTCGTGCTGACCGCTGCGGTGCTGGTGGTGGTGTTGGTCACCAAATTCGAATACGGGGCCTGGGTGGCGGTGCTGGCCATGGTGGTGCTGTTCGCCGTCATGCACGGCATCAAGCGGCACTACGACCAGGTGGCGCGAGAACTGGCCCTTGACGACTCCACCTTTTCCCGCGCCCTGCCGTCGCGTGTGCACGCCGTGATTCTGGTGTCCCACGTCCGCAAGCCTGTGTTGCGGGCACTGGCATTCGCCCGCGCGTCGCGGCCCTCCAAACTGGACGCAATCGTCGTCGATGTTGACCCCGAGGAAACCGAGCGGACGTTGCGCGACTGGGAACGGTACGAGATTCCGGTGCCAATCACAGTTCTCGCCTCGCCGTACCGGGACACGATCATGCCCATCATGGAGTACATCCGCAGCATCCGCAGCGACTCGCCCCGGGACCTGATCGTCGTGTATATCCCCGAGTACGTGGTGGGACGGTGGTGGGAGCAACTGGTGCACAACCAGACAGCGCTGCGGATCAAAACCCGGCTGCATTTTGAGCCGGGCGTTATGGTGGCAAGTGTGCCGTGGCAGCTCGCATCATCCGACGCCGCGCGAAAGTTCCAGGACCTCCAATGACACAGACCGTTCACCATAACCAGCAGTGACAAACATCAGCAGTGACAAGGATCAGCAGTGACCAGTAAGCCGTCAGGCACCCTCGACCTCACCATCGGCCCGGTGGCGCACGGCGGCCATTGCGTTGCACGACACGAGGGTCGGGTCATCTTTGTCCGCCACGCCCTGCCCGGCGAAACGGTACGAGCCAGGCTGACCGAGCACGACGACGGTGCGAGCTTCTGGCGTGCGGATGTCATCGAGGTGCTGGACGCATCAGAGCACCGGGTCAACCATCCATGGCCTCTAGCCGATGCGCTGCTGGCGGCCCATCGTGGTGCCCCGCCGGTGGGAGGCGCCGAGTTCGGCCACATTGCGCTGCCCGCCCAGCGTCAGCTCAAGGGAACTGTCTTCAGCGAACAGCTCAGGCGGCTGGCCGGAACTGACCGGCACGTGGAGGTCGAACCCGTCCCCGATGAAACCCCCGACGGCCTCCGGTGGCGCACCAGGGCCAGCTTCGCCGTTGCCCCCGACGGCCACCTGGCCATGCACGCCCACCGTTCTGACGTGCTGATTCCCGTCGCTGAAATGCCACTGGCCGCCGACGCGATCAACGAATTGCAGCTGTGGACCGTCAACTTCACCGGAATCCAGCGGGTGGAGGTGGCGGTCGGCTCAGCTGGGGGCCCACCCCTGGTGCTACTGGTACCCGCACCCGGTGCGCGCCGGAAGCAAACCGCTGCAGTGATCCACCAGCTCAACGGACCCTCGGTAGCCCTCTGGGATCCGGAAAAGGCGACAGTGGAGCGGGTCCGGGGCAGGACCTGGCTGGCTGAGACCGTCGGATCGCAGACCTACCGGATCACCGGTGACGGTTTCTGGCAGATCCACCGGGGTGCGCCGGCCCTCCTCATGAACGCCGTGCTGGACGGCCTGGACATCCAGCCGGGGGAGCGCGCCGCCGATCTGTATTCGGGCGCGGGGCTTTTCACTGCACCCATTGCCGACGCCGTGGGCGCCGCCGGCAGCGTGCTGGCCGTCGAGGGTTCGCCCGGCGCGTCCCGTGACGCGAAACGGAATTTGCACGGGCGCACTCAGGTGGACATAGTGCAGGGAAAAGTCGATCGGGTGCTCAACGAGCGCAGACCGGGTCTCGACGTCGTCGTGCTGGACCCGCCACGTGCTGGCGCCGGCCAGGTGGCCATTTCCGAGATCATTGCTGCCGGCCCGCGGGCCGTCGGTTACGTCTCCTGCGACCCGGCGTCATTCGCCCGCGACGTCGGCTACTTCCAGCAGGAAGGCTGGGAACTGGAGACGCTGCGCGTGTTTGATTTGTACCCCCACACCCACCACATGGAGTCCTTCGCTGTGCTTCGTCCGGAGCGGGGATCGACAACGCCCAAGGACTAGGATGACAATGCAGGGGAGAGGAGTCCAACGGTGAGAAGTATGGACAGCTTCGGTTCCAGGGGCGTACTGGAGGTCGCCGGGACCGAGTATGAGATCTTCCGGCTGAGCGCGGTCGACGGCGCCCAGAGCCTGCCTTTCAGTCTCAAAGTGCTGCTGGAGAACCTGCTCCGCACCGAGGACGGAGCAAACATAACCGCCGGGCACGTCAGCGCCCTGGCGGGCTGGGACGCAGACGCCCAGCCGAACACCGAAATCCAGTTCACGCCTGGCCGCGTCATCATGCAGGACTTCACCGGTGTGCCCTGCGTTGTGGACCTGGCGACCATGCGTGAAGCAGTCAGGGACCTCGGCGGTGACCCGAACCGGGTCAACCCCCTGGCACCTGCGGAACTGGTGATCGACCATTCGATTCAGATCGATGTGTTCGGTAACGCCGACGCGATCGAACGCAATATGGACATCGAATACCAACGCAACGGCGAGCGGTACCAGTTCCTCCGCTGGGGGCAGACTGCCTTCACCGACTTCAAAGTGGTGCCGCCCGGTACCGGGATCGTTCATCAGGTGAACATTGAATACCTGGCCCGAATCGTGATGACCCGCGAGCTCAGCACCGGGGACAGCACCGTCCTGCAGGCCTACCCCGACACCTGCGTCGGGACCGACTCGCACACCACCATGGTCAACGGCCTGGGCGTCCTGGGCTGGGGCGTGGGCGGCATTGAAGCCGAGGCGGCCATGCTGGGTCAGCCCGTCTCAATGCTCATTCCCCGCGTGGTGGGCTTCAAACTGGCCGGTTCCATTCCGGCGGGTGCCACCGCGACCGACGTCGTTCTGACCATCACCGAGATGCTGCGCAAGCATGGAGTGGTGGGCAAGTTCGTTGAGTTCTACGGCGAGGGTGTCGCGGCCGTGCCGCTGGCGAACCGTGCCACCATCGGCAACATGAGCCCCGAATTCGGCTCGACTGCCGCAATGTTCCCGATCGACGACGTCACCCTCGAATACCTGAGGCTCACGGGCCGGTCAGCGCAGAGCGTGGCCCTGGTTGAGGCCTACGCCAGGGAGCAGGGCCTCTGGCACGACCCAGCACGGGAGATCCGCTTCTCCGAAAACCTCGAACTCGATCTCTCCACGGTGGTCCCGTCAATTGCCGGACCGAAGCGTCCCCAGGATCGTATTGAACTTACCGACGCCAAAAAACAGTTCCGTAAGGACATCCATAACTACGTCGGTTCGGTGGGTGACGCGGCACTGGATGAGGCGCTGGAGGAATCCTTTCCGGCGTCCGACGTTCCGGCGATGACGTCCACGCTGCGGCACGCGGGGAGATCGAGCGCTATCGGGCGGCCCTCGAAGCCGGCCCCGGTGACCATGTCCGACGGTCGGGCATTTGAGCTGGACCACGGCGCGGTCACCATCGCGTCGATCACTTCCTGCACCAATACCTCAAACCCCTCAGTGATGCTCGCAGCAGCCCTCCTGGCCCGGAACGCAGTGGGCCGCGGGCTCGCCTCCAAGCCGTGGGTGAAGACGTCGGTCGCCCCCGGGTCCAGGGTGGTCACCGACTACTACGATAAATCTGGGCTCACCCCCTATCTGGAAAAGCTTGGCTTCTACGTCGTCGGGTATGGCTGCGCCACCTGCATCGGAAATTCGGGCCCGCTCGAAGCCGAAATTACCGCGGCAATCCAGGAGAACGATCTCTCAGTGGCCGCTGTCCTCTCCGGGAACCGGAACTTTGAGGGCCGCATCAATCCGGACATCACGATGAACTACCTGGCGTCCCCACCGCTGGTGGTTGCTTATGCTTTGGCCGGCACCATGGACTTCGACTTCGACGCCGACCCGCTGGGTCAGGACGACGACGGCAACGACGTCTTCCTCCGCGACATCTGGCCGAACCCGGCCGAGGTCCAGCAGATCATTGACGAGTCAATCGACAAGGAAATGTTCGCCAAAGGGTATGAGGGGGTGTTCGACGGGGACCACCGGTGGAAAGCCCTTAATACTCCCGAGGGCGACACCTTCGCCTGGGCCGAAAACTCCACCTATGTGCGGAAACCCCCGTACTTTGAGGAAATGAAGGCCGTTCCGGATCCTGTGACCGACATTTCGGGCGCACGGGTGCTGGCCAGGTTAGGCGACTCGGTGACCACCGACCACATCAGCCCCGCCGGGTCGTTCAAGTCCGACACCCCGGCCGGCCGCTACCTGCTGGAACACGGAGTGGCCCGGAAAGACTTCAACTCCTACGGATCCCGTCGCGGGAATCACGAGGTGATGATCCGTGGAACGTTCGCCAATATCCGACTGCGCAACACCCTGCTGCGGGGGGTGGAGGGTGGATTTACCCGCGACTTTACCCAGACTGGCGGCCCGCAGGCCTATATCTACGATGCGGCAGTGAACTATGAGGCGTCCGGAATTCCACTGCTGATCCTCGCCGGGAAGGAGTACGGGTCCGGCTCGTCCCGCGACTGGGCGGCCAAGGGTACTGCGCTGCTCGGCGTCCGTGCCGTGATCGCCGAAAGCTACGAACGGATCCACCGCTCCAACCTGATCGGAATGGGAGTGCTGCCGCTTCAGTTCCCGGCGGGGGAAAGCGCCGCCAGCCTGGGCCTCACCGGCACCGAGACGTTCGCCGTCGACGGCGTGACGGTCCTCAACGAGGGCAGCACACCGTCGACCGTCAAGGTCAGCGCCGTGCCGGAAGAAGGCGGCGACACGATCACGTTCGACGCGGTGCTGCGGATCGACACCCCGGGTGAAGCCGACTACTACCGCAACGGCGGTATTCTTCACTACGTGCTACGACAGCTCACAGCGATCGAGCGCCTCTGACCGCCAACCCGCGTTAGAGTTAATCACCCGCAGGTGCACGTCCGGCGGGAATGACAAACGCAAGGAGGCTCCGATGGGACTCTTGGAAACCATCCGCCACCCTCAGGATCTCAACCGGCTGACCGGCGACCAGCTGGTCCGCCTGGCAGCGGAAATCCGTGACTTTCTCATCACGAACGTATCCCGGACCGGAGGGCACCTCGGCCCCAACCTGGGGGTCGTCGAGCTCACCGTCGGCATGCACCGGGTCTTCGATTCCCCCCGCGACGCAATCATCTTCGACACCGGCCACCAGTCCTACGTGCACAAACTGCTGACCGGACGGCAGGACTTCAGCACGCTCCGCCAGCAGGGCGGTCTATCCGGTTACCCTTCGCGCGCAGAATCCGAACACGACGTGGTGGAAAGCTCCCACGCATCCTCCTCCCTCTCCTGGGCCGACGGTATTTCCCGCGCCCGGGTGATCGCCGGCGAAGGAGACCGCTACACCGTGGTGATGGTGGGCGACGGTGCCCTGACCGGCGGTATGGCCTGGGAAGCGATCAACAACATTGCGGCCGACAAGCGACGTCGCGTGGTAATTGTTGTCAACGACAACGGCCGGTCCTACGCGCCGACCATTGGGGGAGTGGCCGACTACCTGGCCTCCCTGCGACCTACCCTCGACACCGTCCGCACCCACCGCGTTTATGAAGGGACTTTGGAGTGGTCCAAACGGCGCCTCCAGAACGGTGGCCCGCTCGGCCGCTTCGCCTATAAGAGCCTGCACGCCACGAAAAAGGGCGTCAAGGACTGGTGGGCACCCCAGGGTCTCTTCGAAGACCTCGGCATGAAGTACATCGGACCCATCAACGGCCACGACCTGGCGGCCGTCGAGCATGCCCTGCACCAGGCTCGCAATTACGAAGGCCCGGTCATTGTGCATGCGATCACGGAGAAGGGCTACGGGTATGCGCCTGCCCGGGCCCACGAGGCCGACCAGTTCCACGCCGTCGGCATCATCGATCCCGAAACCGGTCAACCGGTCGGTGCGGCCGGACCGCAGTCGTGGACCAGCGTGTTCGCCGACGAAATTGCTGCCATCGCTGACGAGCGCGAGGACATCGTCGGCATTACCGGCGCCATGCTGATCCCCGTGGGGCTGCACAAATTTGCTGAAAAGTATCCGGAGCGGGTGTTCGACGTCGGAATCGCCGAGCAACACGCGCTGACTAGTGCTGCGGGTATGGCGTTCGGCGGGCTGCACCCGGTGGTGGCGTTGTATTCAACGTTCCTGGGCAGGGGATTTGACCAACTCCTGATGGATGTCGCCCTCCATAAGGCTGGTGTCACCGTAGTGCTGGACCGTTCGGGTGTTACCGGGCCCGACGGCGCGAGCCACCACGGCATGTGGGATCTGGCGATGCTACAAATCGTCCCCGGGCTGCATCTGGCAGCGCCCCGTGACGCAACCAGGCTTCGCGAGGAACTCAGGGAAGCCGTTGCCATCGGCGACGCGCCGAGCGTCGTGCGGTATTCGAAAGGCGCAGTGGGCGCGGAAATACAGGCGATTGAGCGGCTCGACGACGGCGTCGAGGTGCTGGCCCGCCGGCCGTCCGGTTCGGGCAGCAACGATGTCTTGATTATCAGTATCGGTGCGATGAGTGAACTGGCCCTCGATGTTTCCAACCGGTTGGGCGCCCAGGGCATTAGCTCAACGGTGATCGACCCGCGGTGGGTGCTCCCCGTCCGCCGATCAGTGATTGAGATGGCCGCTGAACACCGGATTGTCATTGTGATTGAGGACGGCGTGCGTGCTGGCGGCGTGGGATCGCGGATCCGGCAGGAGATGCGTGCTGTGGGGGTGGACACCGCGCTGAACGAGGTGGGACTGCCCGTGGAGTTCCTCGACCATGGGACGCGTAGCGAAGTGTTGGAGCGGGTCGGGCTGACCGCGCGCAAGGTAGCCCAGGACGTCGTCGAGCAGGTATTGGGCACCAGGGTGCCCGTCGCCCGTCCGCTCCCCGGACAGAATTCCGTGGTGACCGGGCAGTTGCCCACGGCCTGACCCGTCCTTCCGGCCGGGCTGAGAACCGGCCGGGAGCGCCAAAATGCTGACCGCGAAAAGCAGGGCGTCAGAATTAGTCTGTGAGACAATGAACATGGCTGGCAGGGGAACCACATTCCCCGGCCGGTCCAGTGACAGGCTTCCGGCTGTGCTGGCGACGCTTCTGCGTGCATCGTGAAAACATCCTGACGGATGGGATGCCGAGAATCCGCTGTGCAGGCCAACCGTTGGGAAAGCAGCGGATAGGGAAAAGCGCCACTGGTCTTCGAGTGATGCCGCACCCCACGGATGGTGCGACCTCGAAGCTCACTTAGACGACTTCCGGTAGACGCGAGGCGCCAAGGTCCGCGGACAACCGACATACTGCCCCCGGGGGCGTCGGAATGTGGCCGACGCCGCAGGGGCTGGAGCAAAACACCATATGGATAACCAGCAGAACCCCACGGATCAGATTCATGACGCGGCACCGGAGCAGCTCGACGTTCCAGTAAAAAAGGCACCCAGGACCCGCCGCAAAAAGGTGGAGCCTGCGGCAAGCACCGACGCCGAGACAGCCACCGCTGAAACACCCGAGCCAACTGTCGCACCGAAGCGCCGCGCAACGCGCAGCCGCAAGACCGCCACCAGCGATGTTGTGCTCCCCGAGGCACCCACCGCCCTTCCTGCCGGCGCTGGTGAGACAGTGGTTGACGTAGCGAGCGCTGACGCGATTACCCCCGCCGACGTAGGCACCGCAGTGGGGGCTGAACCGATAACCGGGGAGCCGGTGAAAGCTCCAACCCGTCGCCGGACTTCCCGGAAGGCCAGCAGCCCCACCGGGGCACCGGTGGCCGTCGAGCCCGCGGTCGACGAGCTGCCGGCCCCCGTGACCCAGGTGGCCGACGCGGTCGCCTCTGGCGCGGCCGACGGTGACCCAGCCGACGTCGCGCCGGCGCCGGTGAGGAAGACCACCCGCCGGCGGTCGTCCGCCGCGCAGAAACAGGTTCTGGTGCCCGAAGAAGCCGCTCCCGCGGCGGTGGAGGGGCCGGACGACTCCGAGCCAGCCGCGCAGCCCGAGGACGCGCAGCCCGAGGACGCACAGCCCGAGCCAGCGCAGCCCGAGCCAGCCGCCGTGTCATCGGCGTCCGACCCGTTCGCCATCCCCGCGTCGCTGTTTCACGCACCCGATTTGACTGTCACCCCAACCCCGGCCAGGAAGGCCGACGTCGTCGCGGCGTCGGACGTCGATGATGACGATGAGGACGGTGACACCGAGCCTGGCGGGCGCCGCCGCCGCCGCAACCGTCGCAGCCGGGGCAAGGGGCGCAGCGACCAGGACGCCGCCACCGACGATGCAGGCCGAGCCGCCGATGCCGACGCTGGCCCGGACGGGGACAGCGACGACGGTGTGACGTCGCGTCGACGTCGGAGGCGTCGCCGTGGCGACCAGGATCTTGAACTGACCGGCGGTCAGGACGACGATCCTCCCAACACGGTGACCCGGGTGCGGGCGCCCCGGCAGGTGCTGGAAACCGCGCCATCCAATAAGGTGACCAGCGTCAGGGGATCCACCCGGTTGGAGGCCAAGAAGCAGCGTCGTCGCGAGTCTCGCGATACGGGGCGTCGCCGTCAGGTCATCACCGAGGCTGAGTTCCTCGCCCGGCGCGAGTCGGTGGATCGGCAGATGATCGTCCGCCAGCGCGACGACAGGATCCAGATCGCTGTCCTCGAGGACGGGTTGCTCGCTGAGCACTTTGTGTCCAAGACGCAGCAGGATTCACTGATCGGCAACGTGTACCTGGGTAAGGTCCAAAATGTGCTGCCCAGCATGGAAGCCGCGTTCGTCGACATCGGTCGCGGCCGCAACGCCGTCCTGTACGCCGGTGAGGTGAACTGGGACGCATCCCGCCTCGATGGGCAACCACGCCGCATCGAACTGGCGCTGAAGTCCGGTGACACCGTTCTGGTGCAGGTCACCAAGGATCCGGTGGGCCACAAGGGCGCCCGTCTCACCAGCCAGATTTCCCTCCCCGGACGCTACCTGGTGTACGTGCCGGGTGGCTCCATGACTGGGATTTCCCGGAAGCTGCCGGATGTGGAACGGAACCGGCTTAAGCGGATCCTCAAGGATCGTCTCCCCGAGAATGCCGGCGTGATTGTGCGCACCGCTGCGGAGGGTGCCAGCGAGGAAGAGCTGACCCACGACATCAACCGGCTACGGTCGCAGTGGGAGAATATCGAAGGCAAGTCGGGTTCCACCAAGTCGCTCGCCCCCGAACTGCTGTACGGCGAGCCGGACCTGACCATCAAGGTGGTCCGCGACGTCTTCAATGAGGACTTCTCCAAACTCATTGTCTCCGGTGAGGAAGCCTGGGACACCATCGAGGCGTACGTGATGTATGTGGCCCCCGATCTGGTGGGCCGCCTGGAGAAGTGGACCGGCAACGAGGACATTTTCTTCGCCAGCCGGATCGACGAACAAATCCACAAGGCCCTCGATCGCAAGGTGTTCCTGCCCTCGGGAGGCTCGCTCGTCATCGACCGCACCGAGGCCATGACCGTGGTGGACGTCAATACGGGCAAATTCACCGGCAGCGGCGGAAATCTTGAAGAGACGGTCACCAAGAACAACCTGGAAGCCGCTGAGGAAGTGGTCCGTCAACTCAGGCTGCGGGACATTGGCGGCATCATCGTCATCGACTTCATCGACATGGTCCTTGAAGCCAACCGGGACCTCGTGCTGCGCCGGATGGTTGAATGTCTCGGACGGGACCGCACCAAGCATCAGGTGGCCGAGGTGACCTCCCTGGGCCTGGTCCAGATGACCAGGAAGCGGATGGGCACCGGGCTCCTGGAAGTCTTCGGCGAGAACTGTGAACACTGTGGTGGGCGCGGGGTCGTCACGCAAGACGAACCGGTGGAACACAAACGGCACGTCGTCGCCCCCGAGAACCACCAGCAGCATCTCCGCCAGGAGAAGGTGTCCCGCACCGAACGCAAACGCAATCGGAGCCGGTCCAGCTCACCGTCCGACGACGAACAGCAGACACCGGAGGCCCCGCAGGACGACGCAGGACGCCAGGCCCGGGCCGACGCGGCTCGGGTGGCCCTCGCCAGCATCGCGGCGGCCACCCACGCAGCGCACGAGGCTGAGGGACACTCGGCGGCCGATGACGCCGCGGAGGTGGTGCTGACAATCAACGGGGAAACCGTCAGCCTGCCTCGTGCCGAGAGCACCGACGCCGAGGTGCAGGAGGCGCGCCGGTTGACTCTGGATAGCCTCACCCAGGCGTTCGACCGGAAACCTGCGACAGTTGATTCTGCGGCCGAACCAGCTGAATCCGCAGTTTATTCCGTCGCCGAACCAGCCGCTACGCTCGAGGCTGCTCCCCGCAGTCCGCGCCGCAACCGTCGCAGGGCCGCCAGCAGCCCCCAGGGAACTGCTGCGACCTCGGCTATCGAGCGGGAGCAGGCAGACCAGGCGGAGGCGGCTGAGCAACCGGGGGCACGGTTTGTGGCAACGGCACAGGCCGCACCCCGCAAGGTTGGGCCCGCCGGGGACGAGCCGATGATCCTTGGGGTAGGGGTTCCCGCGTCCGAGTTGTAGGGGCCGCTCAGGTTCGCCGGGGTCCTGCGACTCGCCCACCCACTGGGTGATTTGCAGGAACCCGCCGAACTGGCGTAATCTTGATCTTCGGTGCGTTCGCCTTCTAACCGGTTTTCCGGGGCGTTGATGCACGGCGTCAGCGGCAGGACTAGTTAGAACAGTTTGCCGGTGTAAGTACGCACACAAGTAGTTTTCCAAGCAGAGTTGTCGAGAGAAGTGAGTTCCCAAGTGGTGTACGCGATTGTCCGCGCAGGCGGCCGCCAAGAAAAGGTTTCCGTGGGAGACCTCGTAACCCTTGACCGCGTCACCGGTAAGGCCGGCAGCAGCTTTCAGCTGCCCGCCCTCCTTCTGGTCGACGGCGACAAGGTAACCTCAGCAGCAGATGACCTGGCAAAGGTTGCTGTCACTGCCGAGATCATCGAGAATCTTCGTGGACCGAAGATTGTCATCCAGAAGTTCAAGAACAAGACCGGCTACAAAAAGCGCCAGGGTCACCGTTCGGAACTGACCCGCGTCAAGATCACAGGCATCAAGTAACCTCTTCGTTCTTTATCAAAAGGTAGGCAAAGCAGATGGCACATAAGAAGGGTGCGAGTTCCACTCGCAACGGCCGCGATTCAAACGCCCAGTACCTTGGCGTCAAGCGGTTCGGTGGACAGGTTGTCAAGGCGGGCGAAATCATCGTTCGCCAGCGTGGCACCCACTTCCACCCCGGCGCTGGAGTTGGCCGCGGCGGAGACGACACGCTGTTTGCACTGGAGGCTGGCTCGGTTGAGTTCGGTAGCCGCCGCGGGCGCCGCGTAGTCAACATCGTCGGCGCAGTCGCAGAGTAGTTGCTGCGCACCAAGCATTGGCAGTGAGGTGGGGTGAGCCGATCCGGCTCGCCCCACTTTCTTTTTAAGCCGGATAGACTCGGCATCAATTCACAATTCTGAAGGAGTTCAACGTGGCAAGCTTCGTTGACCGGGTGGTTCTGCATGTGTCGGGCGGTACCGGCGGTCATGGCTGCGTTTCCGTCAAGCGTGAAAAGTTCAAGCCCTTAGGAGGTCCCGACGGCGGTAACGGTGGCGACGGCGGTAGCGTGATCCTGCGCGTCGACTCGCAAACCACCACCCTCCTTGACTACCACCACGCCCCCCACCGCCACGCCACCAACGGTGGTAACGGTATGGGCGACTGGCGCGGCGGTAAACAGGGCGAAACCCTGATCCTCCCGATGCCTGACGGCACTGTGATCAAAACCAAGGACGGCGAAGTCCTCGCTGACCTCGTCGGCGAAGGCGCCGAGTTTATCGCGGCCTCAGGCGGCCAGGGCGGCCTAGGCAACTCGTCGCTGTCCTCCCAGAAACGCAAAGCACCTGGGTTCGCGCTCCTGGGCATCCCCGGTGACGCCCGGGACATCGTCCTGGAGCTGAAGTCAATCGCGGACATCGCCCTCGTCGGGTTCCCGTCCGCTGGAAAATCCAGTCTCGTCGCCGCGATGTCGGCGGCACGCCCCAAGATTGCCGACTACCCGTTCACCACGCTGGTACCCAACCTTGGCGTCGTCGAATCCGGTGACGTCCGGTACACCATAGCCGACGTGCCGGGGCTCATTGAAGGCGCCAGCGAAGGCAAGGGTCTGGGCCACAACTTCCTGCGCCACGTCGAGCGCTGCGCCGCACTGGTGCATGTCCTGGACTGCGCCACACTGGAGTCCGACCGGAACCCGCTGAACGATCTCGACATCATTGAGCGCGAACTGGAAAAGTATGCGGTGGATATGAGCTTCGCCGGACCCGACGGCGACGTCGTTCCCCTGAACCAGCGGCCCAAGTTGATTGCCCTGAACAAGGTTGACGTGCCCGACGGCAAGGACATGGCCTCCTTTATCCGTCCCGAGCTTGAGGCCCGCGGCTACCGCGTGTTCGAGGTGTCAGCCTCCAGCCATGAAGGGCTGCGGCAGCTCGGCTTCGCGATGGGTGAGATTGTCACCGCAGCCCGCGCAGCGCTGAAGGCCGCGCCACCGAAGGTCACCCCGCCGATCCTTCGGCCCCGCGCCGTCAACTCTCGCGGTTTCATCATCCGCAACGAGGAAAAAAACCTCCTGCCGCTATTCCGGATCATCGGCGAGAAGCCGGAGCGCTGGGTCAAGCAGACCGATTTCAACAACGATGAGGCAGTTGGCTACTTGGCCGACCGGCTCGCGAAACTCGGCGTCGAGGAACAGCTCTTCAAGAGCGGCGCCAAGCCAGGGGACACCGTGGTCATTGGTGAGGGCGACGGCGTCGTCTTCGACTGGGAGCCGACCATGATGGGTGGCGCCGAACTGCTCGCGTCACCGCGTGGCACCGACCTCCGCCTGGCCGAGTTTGTGCGACCGACCCGCGACGAAAAGCGCGAGGACCACCAGGAGCGCAAGGACGCCCGGGCGGCGGCGCGCCTCGATCTGGAAACTGAGCGCAAAGCCGGGATCTGGACCGAGTCGGTCAACTACAAGACTCGTACGTCGCCCGGAACCACCTTGGAGACGTCGCAGGCCGTCCCCGAGGATGAGCCGACACCCGCCGATCAGCAGCAGAACGACGAACCAGCGCCGGCGCGGGATAGCGAAGAAACCGGACGCTGAGGTGAAGACGACGGTAAAGCGCGCCCTGAAAACCCGGTCAGGCCTCGCGAAAGCGAAGCGGATTGTGGTCAAGGTGGGCTCGTCGTCGCTCACGTCCATTTCCGGCGGCCTCTCCGAGGAAGCGCTGGTGGGCCTTTCCGACGTGCTTGCTGCTCGCCGGAACGAAGGCACCGAAATCATCCTGGTCTCCAGCGGTGCCATCGCTGCCGGGCTGGCCCCACTCGGTCTGACGCGACGGCCGAATCAGCTGTCATCCCAGCAGGCTGCCGCTAGCGTGGGCCAGGGCCTGCTGATGGCTAGATATACGGCCGCTTTCGGTGCGCACGGAGTCACCGTGAGCCAGGTACTGCTCACGGCGGAGGACCTGATTCGGCGGGGCCATTACGCAAACGCGCACCGGGCCATGGAGCGGCTACTGAACTTCGGTGTCGTCCCCATTGTGAACGAAAACGACACGGTAGCCAGCCACGAGATCAGGTTCGGCGATAACGACCGGCTGGCCGCGCTCGTGGCGCACCTGGTGAAAGCCGACGCTTTGGTGCTGTTATCCGACGTCGACTCCCTCTACGACGGCCCCCCGAAGGACGGCGCCCAGCGGATTCCCGAGGTTCGCGGGCCTCAGGACCTCGAGGGCGTTGAGATCGGACGTACGGGCAAGGCGGGTATCGGTACCGGTGGCATGGTCACCAAGGTGGAGGCGGCAACGATCGCTGCCAGCTCGGGGATCCCCGCCCTGGTCACCTCAACCGAGAATGCCGCGGCGGCGCTGGCAGGGGACGACGTCGGGACCTGGTTCAGCACCAGTGGCCGTCGGCAGCCGATCAGGCTTTTATGGCTTGCCCACCTCGCCGACATCCGGGGTACCCTCACCCTCGACGACGGGGCGGCCAAAGCCGTCGGGGAGCGCAGACGCTCACTGCTGCCTGCAGGCATCATCTCGGTCGGCGGCGACTTCGAAGCCGGCGATCCGGTGGCCATGGTGGACACCGCCGGGAGCGTCGTCGCCCACGGCCTGGTCAACTACAGCTCCTTCGAACTGCCCAGGATGCTGGGCCGGACTACCCGCGAACTGTCCAGGGAGCTCGGGCGCGAGTACGAGCGTTCAGTGGTCCACGTGAACGACCTTGTGGTGCTTCGTTAGACTAGTCGCATGACATCAGTGACCGAACAGCAGACCGATGTAACAGCCGCTGTCCACGCAATTGCCGACCGTTCGCGCACAGCGGCGCGGCTGGTGGCCGCGGCCAACCGGGCGTCCAAAGACGGGGCGCTGCTTGCTATCGGTGAGGACCTTGTGGCGAACGGCTCGGAGGTTCTCGCGGCCAACGCACTTGACGTTGAAGCGGGACGGGTCAACGGCACCTCGACAGCGTTGCTGGACCGGCTGAGCCTCACGGAGGATCGGATTGCTGGTCTCGCGGACGCACTCCGGAATCTTGCTGGACTGCCCGATCCAGTGGGCTCACTGGAGCGGGGGCAGACCCTGCCCAACGGGGTCCGGATGCGCCAGGTCCATGTGCCGCTCGGCGTCGTCGCCGCCATCTATGAGGCGCGGCCCAACGTGACCGTCGACATTGCCGGTCTGGCCCTGAAGAGCGGCAACGCGGTGATCCTGCGCGGCGGAAGCGCCGCGGCCCACACCAACTCAGCGTTAGTGGACCTGATCCGGGACGCCTTGGTCCGTTCGGGCCTTCCTGCGGATGCTGTGCAGAGCGTCGACCAGTACGGACGCGAGGGCGCGAATGTGCTGATGACGGCACGCGGCCGTGTGGATGTCCTCATTCCCCGTGGTGGCCGTGACCTGATCCAGACGGTCGTCACCCAATCCTCCGTGCCAGTGATTGAGACCGGTGAGGGCAACGTGCACATCTTCATCGACCAGAGTGCCGATCCAGCGATGGCCGTTGACATTCTGCTGAACGCCAAGACCCAGCGGCCCAGCGTCTGTAACACCGTCGAAACCCTCCTTCTACACCGCGACGCCAGTGCTACCGTGGACGTCTTGAAGGCCTTGACCGATGCCGGGGTGCGCCTCCACGCCGACCAGCAGACCCTGGACAGCCTGCCCGACGGCGTCGAAGGGGATCTTGCCACTGATGACGATTGGTCCCGCGAATACATGGACCTCGATCTTGCGGTAGCCACGGTGGATTCATTGGACGAGGCCATCGACCATATCCGGCAGTGGACGTCAGGTCACACCGAAGCGATTATTACCAACCATTTAGGCAATGCGGAGCGGTTCATCGCCAGCATCGACTCAGCGGCGGTGATTGTCAACGCCTCAACCCGTTTCACCGACGGCGCCGAGTTGGGCCTGGGTGCCGAGGTTGGGATCTCCACCCAGAAAATGCATGCCCGCGGTCCGATGGGGCTGCGTGAGCTGACCACCACCAAATGGATCCTTCAGGGCGACGGCCAGGTCCGGGCTTAGGGCCAGGCTGCGATGCGCGTAACATAGTAGGGAACCTAATCGCCGGTTGGTGTTGACCGGCTAGCCAGTACCTTAGATCTCAAGGGGAGAATTTATGCTATCTCAGCTTCTCACTGCCACGCTCATCGCCAGCGAGACCGGCGGGGAACACGCGGTCGTCGAACTGCCGATGGACCCGGTGCTGTACGGGATAATTATCATGAGTGCCCTGATAGGCCTGATGTTCGTCACACTGGCCTTCTCCAGCCTCGGCAACCGCCACGAAGCCGTCGAGGAGCATGCCGATCCCCACAAGCAGCACCCCAACAAGCACGATCACGGCGAATCTTCACACCGTTAAAGGCGGCAGTGGGGAAGGACCTAAGTAACGCGACGTGAATCCAGCTGACAGGGCCCACCCGGACGGGAGTCCGTGGCGTTTGGGGGTCATGGGTGGAACCTTCGACCCTATCCACCACGGCCACCTGGTCGCCGCGAGTGAAGTCGCGGCGGTGTTCGACCTCGATGAAGTAGTGTTCGTTCCGACCGGACAACCGTGGCAGAAGGCAGAACGCGAGGTTAGTACCGCCGAACACCGGTACCTGATGACTGTGGTGGCAACGGCGTCCAACCCGAGTTTTACGGTCAGCCGGGTAGATATTGACCGGCCAGGCCCTACCTACACGATCGATACGCTCCGGGACCTCAAGGCGGAACGGCCCGAGGCTGAGCTGTTCTTCATCACCGGTGCCGACGCTATGGCCCAGATCCTGTCCTGGAAGAATGCTGATGAGCTGTGGTCCCTGGCCCACTTCATCGGAGTCACCCGCCCGGGCCACGAACTCGATGGGCGCGGCAGGGATGTGAGCCTCCTGGAGGTTCCGGCGATGGCCATCTCGTCGACAGACTGTCGTCGACGGGTCGCTGTCGGTGATCCCGTCTGGTATCTGGTACCCGACGGGGTGGTGCAGTACATCGCCAAGCACGGGCTGTACCGTGCCGAGGGCGGGCACACCCGGCCAAACGGGCGGCACGGTTTACACGACATGGAATCTACTACTGGGTGAGAAAGCAATGAGTAACAGCAACGAATCCCCGCACAGCCGGAAGTCTCTTCGGCATACCCGCGGGACGAATGCTGACGATCTGGCGCCCGCGTCCCAAACCAGCGACGAGGCGCGCACCGGGCAGCTGCCGGCAGAGCAGCCGGCCGTCGGCCACACGCCTTCTGTGCGGCGCAGCCGCCGCGCCGCGGACGTCCCGGTGGATGCCCAGTCCACCCGCCCCGGCGAACGGGTTTCCCAGACCAGGGCGAGGGACCGTGAAGCGCTCCGTGCATACCGCGCTTTGGCCGAACAACGCCCGGGTTCGGAGCAGACAGTTGAGCCGTCGCGTCGCCAACGCCGCATCCAGCAGGTCAACACCGCAACTCGAAGCCATCCGACGCTGACGCGTACCCCGAATGCCGGGCCTGAAGCGGAGGTGGACCGCCCGGCTGCCGGGCTGGGACCGGTGCGTGAGGGCGGCAGACGGGACCGTCGTCGTCGGTCAGACGAGCCAGCTACCGAGCCGGCTGCGGCACCAACTAATCAACCACCCGCGCCCGACGTTGACCAGATGAGCGTCACGCAGGCACCAGCCGCCCGGCAGGCCATTGTTGATGAGGCACAGATGCAAGTGGCCAGGATGGAATCCTCCCTGCCTGATGATCCGTTCACTGTCGACCTGGAAATCCTGGCGCAGCAGAAAGCACTGGCTGAGCGCGCCGCGGTGCTTAACAGTCGTGCGCAAAAAATGCAGCAGCTCTCGCAGGCCAATAAGCAGCGAAAGCCGAACGCGAACGATCCCACCACGGCTCACAACCTCTCGATCGTTTCGCCGAAGGAATTTATTCGCGTCCCGGGACCGACGGTGCCGGCTGAGCCAACGCCGAATGCTGTATCAGCGGCGGCAGTTCCAATCGGAGCCCGCACTGCGCACGGGCTTGAACCTCTCGATGCCATGACGGCGGGGCTGGCGCGGGTCAAGCGCCTGCAGCTAGTGCAATATTCCATTGTCAGTCTGGGCGCCTTGGCGCTGATTACCGGAATCATGATGATTGCCGGTGTATTCAATTGAACATGATGACTGACCACACACAAGGAGATCAGTGAGCGCTAACGAAACGTCCATCGCGATTGCCCGGGCTGCTGCACATGCAGCATCGGAGAAAATCGGTCAGGACATTGTGGCTATAGATGTCAGCGAACGGCTGGCCATTACCGACGTCTTCCTGGTTGCCTCGGCTTCCAGCGAACGGCAGGTCAACTCGATTGTGGACGGCATCGAAGAGGAGCTGTCCAAGCAGGGCCTGAAGCCTGTCCGGCGTGAAGGACGCAGCGAGGGACGGTGGGTCTTGCTGGATTACCTCGACGTTGTGATTCACGTCCAGCACGAGGAAGACCGCGTCTTTTACGCACTGGAAAGGCTTTGGGGCGACTGTCCGGTCATCGACCTACAGCTCGAAACCACGCCTGCCCCAGCCGACGCCGCTTCTGCCGAGTGAGGTTTGCCGCCGTCGACTCAGCTGGCGTGCGAAGGATCATTTTCTGGCGGCATGGGCGGACCGATTGGAATGCGCGTGGCTTGTTCCAGGGCCAGGAAGACATTCCGCTGGATGAGATCGGGAGGCAGCAGGCACAGGAGGCTGCCGCGGAGCTGGCACATCTTGCTCCGGCGCGCCTCCTCTCCTCGGATCTGGCTCGTGCAGCTGACACCGCAACCGAGTTAGCGTCGTTGACGGGGCTGTCGGTGCACTGTGATGCTCGGGTACGCGAAACCGATGCGGGGAGGTGGCAGGGCCTGTCCTTTGCGGATATCGCTGCGCGCTTCCCGGATGATCAGACGGCTTGGCGCAATGGTGATCCAGAGGTGCGCGCAGGCGGGGGAGAGAGCCGCGTTACCGTGGGCCGGCGGATGGCGGAGGGTACGCTTGACGCCGTCTCCGGCCTTGCTGCCGGGCAGACATTGGTGGTGGCGAGTCATGGGGGCGCGATTCGGGCTGGTCTCGCTGCACTGATGGGGTTGCCTCCTCAGTTGTGGTCTTCGCTGTCGGGTGTTTCCAACTGTCATTGGTCGGTTCTTGAGGAGTTGGATAGTGGCGCCAATGGTCCGAGCAAGTGGCAGTTGACCGAACACAACGTGGGTCTGGCGTCGATGCCTTCCACTCCGGTGGAGGGCTAGATCCCGGTCCCGAGTCGTTTGGATCCGGCCGATTTTGCAGGGGGCGGAATGTTGACTAAACTAAACAAGTTGCTCCGGCCGGTTCGGCGGGGTGACACCAAGGAATTGGGGCTATGGCGCAGCTGGTAGCGCACCTGCATGGCATGCAGGGGGTCAGGGGTTCGAATCCCCTTAGCTCCACCAATAATCCGCTGGAACAACTGAAACATCAGTCGTTCCAGCGGATTTTTTTAACCCGCTACCTCCAGCCGGGCCCTCCCTACGAGGTCGCCCCTTAGCTGATACGCGAGAACCGGTACATGAAGACCGCCATCGCGTCGCGGTTCACCGGGGTCAGCGCGCGGTAGGTCTTCGTGCCGTTGGGGCCATTCCAGCCGGTGCTGATCCCCCTCTTCGCCAGCCATGCCATTTCCTTGTAGAACTGCTGGGTGGTGGACACATCGGCGAAGGGGGAGGTGGTTGGGGGAGTGAAGGCTGGGCTTCCGGCCATGCGGTACATGAAGACCGCCATCGCGTCGCGGTTCACCGGGGTCAGTGCGCGGTAGGTCTTCGTGCCGTTGGGGCCATTCCAGCCGGTGCTGATCCCGCTCTTCGCCAGCCATGCCATTTCCTTGTAGAACTGCTGGGTGGTGGACACGTCGGCGAAGGGGGAGGTGGTTGGGGGAGTGAAGGCTGGGCTTCCGGCCATGCGGTACATGAAGGCTGCCATCGCGTCGCGGTTGACCGTGGTCAGGGGCCGGTAGGTTCTGGTGCCATCAGATTCACGCCAGCCGGTGCTGATACCTTCCGCAGCCATCCACGACATTTCGTCCTGGAACTGCATGGTCGCTGGGACATCCCTGAATGGCCGCGGTATAGGTTGGGTTTGTGTCGAGGTGGTGGCGACCGTGGTGTACCCGGGACGGGTGCCGGTGATCTGGACGCTGAGACGCGTGCTGATGTCGTCGCCGGTCGGCCGGTAGGCGGGGGTGGTCGCACCGCTGATCGCGCTCCCATTGCGCAACCACTGGAAGGAGAAGGTGGTGCCCGAACCCCAGACGCCCGGCTCGGCAACCAGCGACGACCCCACGGCGGCTGCGCCGCTAATCACCGGTCGGGTCGGCTGGAGCACGCCGGGCACAACTGCTGCAGTTGCCGCCGAGGTGCGCTCGGTCGGCGGGACCGAAGTGCCGGAACCGGTGACGCGAATCTTGAGGGTCCGGTTCAGATCGGCCGCGCCTGGCGTGTAGGTGGGTGCGCTGGCACCCGTGATCGGCGAGCCGTTACGCAACCACTGGTACGTCAGCTGCACGGGGGCCGGTTTCCACTCACCGGGCGTTGCGGTAAGGGTCTTGCCCACCTGGGGGGTGCCCTGGATAGTCGGGACTGGGGTGACGACGTCGTCGGCCGAGTTGGTTACCGCGGCGGTCTGTTGGGAGGTGCGGATGGCCGAGTTGTAGCCCGGCTTGGTGCCGGTGACCCGCACGCTGAGCTTCGCTCCGGTATCACCGGCGGCGACGGTGTATTTTGCCTGCGTCGCACCCGGGATCGGCGTGCCACCGCGCAGCCACTGGTAGGCCAGGGAAACGGGGGCCGGTCCCCAGACTCCGGCGGAGGCGCTGAGGACGCCGCCGACCCGTGCCTGTCCCGTCACCATCGGGGTAGCACTGGCAAGATCCGGGATGGCCGGGGCAACTGACGCCACCGCTGCCGCGGCGTCCACCAATCCCGTGCCGCACCCACCGGTATAGCACGACCCCGGCAAGGGGCGTACTGTCGCTTTGAGTTGCGCCTCAACCTGGGCCGCAGTGAGCGCCGGATTAGCCGCCAGCATGAGAGCTGCGGCACCCGCCACATGCGGGGTCGCCATGGACGTTCCCTGCTTGTAGCCATAGCCTTCGGCTGCCGGGGCGTAAACGCCGTTGTTCACCGTCGAGAGAATGGCACTGGCAAGGCCCGTGGACGCGTCGCCACCCGGCGCGCTCACATCAACCTCCGGACCGTAGTTCGAGTAGTTGGCCTGGTTGCCTTCACGGCCGGTGGCCCCCACCACAATCACGTTGTCGCAGTTCGCTGGCGACGTGAATTGGACGAGTGAACGGGCGTTGCCGGCGGCCGCCACCACGACGACATTCCGGCTGACTGCATAGTTGATGGCGGCCTGGAACGATGGTCCGCAGGCTCCATCGCCACCGAGACTCAGGTTGATCACCTTCGCTGGCGTGGGGTTCACTGGAACGCCCGATACGGCACCGCCCGCTGCCCACAGGGTGGCAGCGGCGACATCACTGGTGTAGCCGCCGCAAGCCCCCAGCGCGCGGATGGCCTGGATCTTCGCGCCGAAGGCCACCCCGGCGATGCCCTCGGCATTGTTGGCGAGGGCGCCAATCGTCCCGGCCACATGTGTTCCGTGCCAGGAAGAGGGCTCCGACTCACACCAGTCGCCTTCGTCGGCCGGATCGGGATCGCGGCCGTCGCTGTCGCCGGCGATTTCCGGACTGGAGATGAAGTCATAGCCGGCAACCAGATTCCCGGCTAAGTCGCTATGCGCAGTGATTCCGCTGTCGATCACCGCTACGGTCACCCCCTCTCCGGTGGAACGTGGCCAGGCCGCGTCAACCCGCATCCCGCCCCGGCCCTCGAACAGGTTCCATTGTGACCCGTAGAGCGAATCGTTCGGAGCCACCGCCGTCGGCCGCAAAAACACATCAACCTCGGCGTACTCGACGTCGTCCCGGGCTTCGAGGACAGCGACGACGTCATCGGCCTGGGCCTCGGTCAGCTCACCGGCCGCTTCAACCACCGTGGCGCCGTCGACTGTTGAACCAATCTCTTCGACGGGGATTCCAAGGCTCCTCGCGGTGTCCTCGTAGGCAGTATCACGTTCCGCGGTGCTGGCGCGGGACCGGTCCGCGAACTTCACGATAAAGCGATCGGCGGGCTCGTTGGCGAGCCCCGATTCGGCGACCGTTGCCTCCTGCACGGCATCCAGCCCGGGAAGCTGCGGCCCCGCGGTGGCGGGCAGAACGGTCACGTAACTGATCAGTAGTGCGGCAACCGATGCCGAAGCAACTGTTCCGAGCTGCAGGGGCCTGAATATCATTGAACGTTCCTTGAGACCGGGTCGGGTTGTCACCGGCAGGTATGCCATTGGCCAATCCGACAGTGATAGACGCGCGTGCGCCAGTGGTGCACAAAAAGACCTTGGCATCCCCAATCGGCATCATACAGGGGATCCTGCCAGCCATTATCCCCAGCGTTCCACGGTGGTCGCCCGAGGAATCAGCACGGGTTTGAGGAGCACCGACTCGGCACTCTCGCCGTTAATCCGCCGCTGCAGGGCCTCGAAACTGAGCCGCCCCATGTCGGTGAGGGCAGAGCGGATGGAGGTCAGTGGAACCGGCAGGTTGGCCGCGATGTCGACGTCGTTGTAGCCGACGATCGCCACGTCTTCCCGGAGTCGTTTGCCCACAGCGCGGATGGCACCCATGGCGCCGACGGCAGTCAGGTCGTCAACGGCGAAGATGGCCGACGGCGGCATGGGGAGCTGCATCAGTTGATCTCCCGCTATCCGTCCTGCCCGTGTGCCGAAGCCGGTATTCACCATGTAGTGGTCCTCGACCGGGAATCCGGCCGCGTCGAAGGCGCTCCGGAAACCCTGACTTCGCTGCAACCCGGTGCTGGCCAGAAGGTCGCCAGCGATCACTCCTACACGTTTGTGTCCCAGGGACAGCAGATGCTCTGCCGCAAGGCGTCCGCCCAGATGATCATCGGTGGTCACCGACAAATGACCCTCGAGTTTGCGCATGACCAGGACGTAGGGGACGCCGCGCTGCTGGAGCTCAAAAGCAGCGGTGTCACCGATATGGGAATCGCCGATGATGACGCCGTCCAGCCGGCGGGAGAGCAACGCGTCGAGTCTGGCCCTGCGACGCAGCGGATCATCGAGGGTGTTCGACACCACGGTGGTGTAGCCAGCGGTGCCAGCCGCAGCGTCGATACTCTCGTAGATCGTGGCCAGCACCAGGTCGGTCAGCCGGGGAACAAGAACCCCGATGAGCCGGGAGCTTCCGGTGCGCAGGCCCGCCGCTCCGACATCCCGGCGATACCCGAGTATGGCGGCGAGCTCACGGACCCGCCGTACCGTGTCAGTTCCAACCCCGGCGGGATCCTCGCTGAGCGCCCGCGACACGGTGGACACGTGAACCTGGGCGTGCCGGGCCACCGTTGCCAGGGTGACTGGCTTTGGGCGTTCCGATCCCGTGTGCTCAGCGATAACGGCACTCCTTCCGAACCTTTAGCGCAGTCTAAGGCACCGCCCCGCTCGTCGCGCAATGGTTTGCGCTCAATCCCGGCGCGGAGAAGTTAATTCGGCTGAAACCTTGACGAAATGCGTCATGGGTAGTGTGATGAAGACCATATTCGAACGAATGTTATGCATCTTTACGCGGTTCCGCAATCGTTTGCACAGCATGCAGGCACCCCCGACGAAAGACCATCATGGTAACTACAAGTCCCACCGCCGAGACAGCCGAACGGGTTGGAACTGGCATCACAGAGCTCGCGGACTATCGCGATGCCTCGCGCCCGGGCTGGACCCGTGACGTCTTCAGTGAGGCCTACCGCGAGTCCCGGCAATGGACCGTTCAGCGGATGAGCGACGCCGGGCTTGAGGTCCGCACCGACAGCGCAGGCAACATCGTAGGGCGGCTACCCGGTACCAACCCCAACGCGCCAGCACTGGTTACCGGGTCCCACACTGACACGGTCGACGGCGGCGGCCGATTCGACGGGATCGTCGGCGTACTCGGCGCCATCGATGCGGTGCAGCAGCTGCGTCAGAGCGACACCGCCCTGACCCGAGACCTCCTGGTGGTGGACTTTTTCGGTGAGGAATCCAACCCGTTCGGTCTGAGCTGTCTCGGCAGCCGGGCCGCGGCTGGCGAGCTCACCACCTGGGATCTGGACCGCACGGATTACCGCGGAGTGACCCTCGGCCAGAGCTACGCGGACTTCGGGCTTGACCCGGCGTCGGCCCTTTCCTCCCGGTGGGCCCGCTCCACCGGGCTCCATGCCTTTCTGGAGTTGCATATCGAACAGGGACCCACGCTCGAACAGCGAGGGTTGCCGCTGGGAATCGTCACGGGCATCGCTGGCATCCAACGACTTCTCGCGGTCTTCACCGGCTCACCCGACCACGCCGGGACCCGCCCGATGACCGACCGCGCGGACGCGATGGTCGCGGCAGCCGAGGCGGTGCTCGCCGTCCGCCGGGAGGGATGTGGCGCACCCAGCCACGGGGTTGCCACCACCACGCGCGTTGAATCCGAGTCCCGCTCGCCCAACGTGGTGCCATCGCTGGTCAGGATGACCAGCGAGATCCGCAGCGTCGACGCCGAATGGCTCTCCGGTGTGAAGGGGCGCCTGGCACAGGAGATCCTAAGTCAGGCTCACCAGCACGGCGTCGACGTCGACTTCACCTGGTCCACCGACAACGAGGTGGTGCAGACCCACCCAGGCGTCCACGACACCGCCGCCCGGGTCGCCGATACCCTCGGCATTCCATGGATGCCGGTGCCTAGCGGTGCAACTCACGATGCCGTCCACATGGCCACACTCGCGCCGATGGGAATGATCTTCATCCCCTCCGCCGCAGGGAAAAGCCATTGTCCCGAGGAATGGACAGACTTCACCGACGTCGCCACTGGCGTCACAGCGCTCGCGCACACCCTGATCGCCCTCGATCAGGCAGATCTGACCCGTCACTCAGTCCCACTGGAGCAGCCATGAAAACCGTAGTCATCCCCGGAGGATCTACCGATATCCTCGCCATCGCCAACATCCCGATCCTCTGGGTCCTGGCTATTGGCGTGTTCGGCGCTATTATCCTCCAATCAGTGATCTATATGCGTGCCGCGCAAAAGGCCGGTCCGTCGGCGGGCATCTCACAGGCAGAGTTGAAGACCTCCTTCCGTGCTGGTGCAGTAGCAGCGGTTGGTCCCTCTCTCGCAGTTGTTCTTGTCAGCATTGCCCTGCTCACGCTCTTCGGCACTCCAGCAGTGCTGGTCCGGATTGGGCTGGTCGGTTCGGCAGCCACAGAATCAGCTTCGGCATCCCTGGCTGCCGCCACCATGGGGGCGACTCTCGGTGGACCCGATTACAGCCAGGCAGTGTTCGTCGTCGCCTTCATGGCCATGAGCATGTCGGGTGCCATGTGGATGATCGCCACCCTGGTGCTCACTCCGCTGCTGAAGCGGGGCGACTCCAAACTGCGCCACGTCAACCCGGCTCTGATGGCGATCGTTCCAGCGGCGGCCCTGATTGGCGCCTTCGCCAGCCTGGGGATTGCCGAACTGGGGAAAACCCCGGTGCACATCATCACCGTGATCGTCTCAGCCCTGGTGATGGGTGTTTGCCTTATCCTCGCCAAAACCCTTTCCGCCGCCTGGCTTCGTGAGTGGGGCCTAGGGATTGCCATCCTGGTGGGTCTCGCCGTCGCCTACTTCGCCCACACCGCTGGCCTCGCTCCCGCAGCAGCCTGAGCAGCAACCTCTACAACGAAAGGAAAAACGCCATGACTTTTACTGCCACTGCTGAACAGACCGCGGCCGTCGACCAGTTTGACCGCACGACCTCCCGCTGGGGACGCATCACCATGATCTTCGCGTTGGTGCTGTCCCTCGCCGCGCCGCTCTACCTAGTTCTCTTCACAGACCTCGGCATTACCCCGAGCATGATCTGGACGGCCTTCTTCGCCGTCGCTGCTGCCTTCTTCGTCCTGTGGATCGTTGAACCCATCACCTACTATCCGGTGCTCGGCCCGGCGGCCATGTACCAGGCGTTCATGATTGGCAACATCGCCAACAAACTGCTGCCCTCGGCCCTCGTCGCCCAGGCCACTGTTGGGGCGAAAGCAGGAACCAAGCGGGGCGAGTTTTCAGCCCTGATGGCGATCTGTGGGGCAGCCATGATTCACGTGTTCTCGATGCTCCTATTCGTGGGTGTCCTCGGTACCTGGCTGGTAAGTATCATTCCCACCGACATCGTCGACGTCGCCCGGCTCTATATCTTCCCCAGCATTATCGGCGCCGTCCTAGTGCAGCTCATCGTCACCATGAAGCAACCCCGCGTGACAGTGATCGCCGTTGTGGTGGCCGCCGTCGTCCTGTTCATCCTGGTGCCCGCCGTCCCGGCACTGGCCAAACCAGCCACCGGTATTGTGGTCCTGCTGACCGCGGTGCTCGCCTGGTTCCTCAGGTCGAAGAGCACCCAACCCCTGGCGGCTCACGACCAGCCCGAAGCCTGATCCAGCGCCTCCGCATCCCCTCACACGATAGGAATCCCATGACTACCGAGACCACCCCACTCGAGCTGTCCGCAGACCACCGCACCGTGATGCACGAGCTCTACCGTCACCTCCACGCCCACCCTGAACTGTCGATGCAGGAGACCGAAACGGCTGCCTTCATCCTGAAGGCTCTCGCCGAACTGGGGATCGAGGCATATCTGTGTGGGGGGACCGGCGTCGTCGGCGTCCTGCGGAACGGCGAAGGCCCAGTGGTCGGGTTCCGCGCCGACACCGATGGCTTACCCATGCAGGAGGACACGGGTCTGGACTTCGCCAGCCGGGCGCGGGGCACCCTCGCGGACGGCACCGACGTGCCTGTGATGCACGGCTGCGGTCACGACACACACATCACCGCCGCACTGACCGCAGCCCGCCTGCTCAGCGAAGACACCGAGACCTGGGCGGGCACGGTGGTGTTCATCTTCCAGCCCGGTGAGGAAACGGCTGCGGGCGCCAAGGCCATGGTGGAGGACGGCATTTGGGATAAGGCTCCGAAGCCCGAGGTGATATACGGCCAGCATGTGTGGCCGGGCCTTGCCGGCACGGTGAACATCAGCCGCGGGACAGCCATGGCCATGGCGGATTCCTGGAAGATTACTGTCCAGGGTCGCCAGGCGCATGGCTCACAGCCGGACCAGTCGATCGACCCCATCGTCCTCGGCGCCCACATGGTGGTACGTATCCAGACGATCGTTTCCCGGGAGGTGCACCCGATGAAGTCGGCCGTCGTCACCATCGGCACGTTCCATGCCGGATTAAAGGAGAACATCATCCCGGACACCGCCGAATTCTCGGTAAACGTCCGCACCTTCGATCCCGAGGTGCGCGATCGGGTTCTTGGTTCCCTGCGCCGCATCATCAAAGCTGAAGCAGACGCGTCCGGGGCCCCGGATGCGTCCATCGAGGAGATCTCCAGTTTTCCCGAGTGCTACAACGATCCCGAGACCACTGATGCCCTGATCCAGGAGCTCCGCCTCACGCTGGGGGAGGGCTCAGTCAACGAAGTGCCTCCGGTGATGGGCAGCGAGGACTTCGGCCTGTTCGCGACGGCGATCGGCGTCCCCTCCGTGTACTGGATGTTCGGTGCCTACAGCCAGGAGCGGCTCGACGCCGACATCAGCCTGCCGGGTAACCACTCGCCGCACTTTGCGCCGGATATGGAACCCACTCTCACCACCGGCGTCCGGGCAGCCATGACCGCCATTCTGTCGAAAGTTGCGCGATGACGGGCGGCCTCATGGACCTGTCAGCCACCGCCCTCACCGCCGCGATTCGACATCGTGAGGTTTCTGCCCGCGAGGCACTCGAGGCGCACTTTGCCCGGATTGACGGGGTGAATGGACAGATCAACGCCGTGGTGACTCAGGACCGGGACGGCGCGCAGCGGTTGGCGGCCAACGCCGACGCCCTAACGGCGTCCGGTGCGGACCTGCCGCTGCTGCACGGTTTACCGATGGCGCATAAGGACACCAATAACACCAAGGGACTGCTGACCACTCAGGGGTCGGCCATTTTCAAGAACCATGTGCCAACCTTTGATGATCTGGTGATCGCCAGGCTCAAGAGTGCCGGCGTGGTGACGACCGGGAAAACCAATGTCCCCGAATTCGCTGCCGGCTCCCACACCTTCAACGAGGTCTTCGGCACCACCACCAACCCGTACAACACCACAGTGAGCGCCGGGGGCAGTAGCGGTGGAGCAGCAGCAGCCATCGCTTCCCGCATCCAGCCGCTCAGCGACGGCAGCGACATGGGTGGATCCCTGCGCATTCCGGCGTCGTTCTGCAACATCGTCGGCTTCAGGCCGTCGCTGGGAGTGCTGCCCATGGTACCGACCCGTAACGCCTGGGCCTGGCTGGGGCGTACGGGCGTGATGGCGCGCGACGTCGAAGACGTTGCGCTGGGAATGAGTGCTGTGGCCGGACCACACCAGGAGGTGCCGTACCCCTTTCCGCTGGACGCCAAACGGTTTAGCGACCAGCTGCAGCGAGACCTTACCGGTATCCGCATCGCATGGTCGCCCGACTTCGGCCTGGGCGTTCCGGTGGAAAAGGAAGTATTGCGGGTCCTTGAGTCGCAGCTGCGGGTTTTCATGGAGCTGGGTGCTGTGGTCGAGGAAGCGGCGCCGGACCTCCGCGAGGCCGACGAGGTCTTCGGGACCACCCGGGCTTTCGATTTCCTCCTTGCCTACGGCTCTCTGCTGGAGAAGCACGGCGACGTGATTAAACCCGAAGTGCAGTGGAACGTCGAACAGGGCAGGGCGTTGACGGGGCGCAACCTCGTTGACGCTGCGCTCACGCGGACCAAGCTCGCCGGAAGGGTCAACGACTTTTTTGACCGGTTCGACGTCTTAGCCACTCCCACCGCCCAGGTGCTGCCGTTCGACGCGTCCTTGCGGTACCCCACCTCGGTAGAGGGCGTACAGTTCGATACCTATCTCGACTGGATGCGCTCAGCGTGCCTCATTTCGGCGACGGGAATCCCAGCAGTCTCAGTGCCAGCGGGCTTCAGTTCTGGTGGTCTGCCGGTCGGCCTGCAACTCTCGATGGCGCACGGCAAGGACGTTGACCTGTTGCAGGTGGCCTACGGCTTCGAGCAGGCCACCGGATACGCGAAGCAGCCCCCGCCACCCCCCGGATCGAGTCAACAGAAATGACCGGTTTCGCGCCGGACAATGGTCATCTCTGCTGACTCGGTCCAGGCACAGCGGGTGGGCTGAGAGTCAGTTGCGTGCTGCCTCTACTCGGGCAGCTACGGCGCCCAGGTGGAGACAACCTCAATCTGCGCGAATCGTTTGGCAGCTTCCATTTCGTCAGGGGCAAGGCCGGTAATGGGTACTGCCATCACGCCGTAGTTTCCCGGAGCGAGGTCGGGCGCCAGGCTGATTAGAAAGGTGTAGTTACCGTTGGCATCTGCATAGACAAGTGGGTATCCGATCAATGAGGAATCGGTTTGGGCCGGGCCAAAACTCACCTGGATCTCCGCTCCGGGTGCATAACCGGACCCGATGATGTTCCAGGTAGTACCAACGTGGCGGACCACGTGGAGCCCATCCCAGGCCGGGACCAGCTCAAGATCGTCGTAACTGCCGGACAGCCCCGGGATCGGGGGCTCGGACGTCTCAGTGATCGGTTCTTCCGTTGGCTCTGCCACCACGGTTGGCTCGTCGGTCGGGTCGGATACAGGTTCTTGTGTGGGCTCGATGCTCGGTTCTGCGCTGGCCGATGCCGGATCGTCCGCAGGCTCAGCGGATGGTGGTGAACTCTCGAGGGTCGGCGTGGGGCTCGGAGTCGAGCTGGGGGTCGGCGTCGGGCTGGGTGACGACGTTGGAGCAGGTGAGGCGCTTGAGTCCGTTGTTACCACCGCCGAGGGCTCAGCGTTGGAGCCGCAACCCGTAAGGAGAAGGGCTGTGATTGAGAGGGCAAGAAGGGGCGAGGACTTCTTCACTGGTGTGCTTTCGGATGAGGTGGTTAGGATGACTTGGACACTACAGATACGACGCGCCAACTAACAGCACGACTTGGTTACGTGAGCCAACCGTTATACAAACACCATGATGCTCCGTGGTGCATTCACCGGCGGTAGCGGTCCCGATGTGAAGCGATGGCCGTGCCAGTCTGTCATTTGCTGTGACCTAATCATTCGAGGCACAGGCAGAACGGATGGCTCGCCGGGTCGAGGAAGACGCGGAACGTCTCGCCAGGCTGAACTTCAGCCTTCGTTCCGCCAAGACCAAGCACTGCTGTCTCGCCCTCATCGAGGTTCCCAACCATCAGGTCGAAGTGCATTTGCTGCGGGACGGCCTGATTTGGCCAGCGTGGCGGTTGATACTCGGCCACCTGCTGGAAGGAGATACAGTTGCTGCCGTCTTCCGGTCGGATGTCCGCCCAGCCGTCGCTGGCATGAACTCTCCACCCGAGCAGTGCTCCGTAGAAGGATGCGAGAGACGCCGCATCGGGGCAGTCGATGACGACACTAGGGTAGCGTGCAATAGCCATGCCGGAAGCCTACTGCCGCGCCCGGCCAAAATGAAGGGGGACGATGAACCGGGACAGTCACGTCAGTCAGGAGTGGCGGGGTTCGCCAATGCCTGAAGTGCACGCCCTGAGGATCCGCCGAGGGCCCACTTCGATGTCAGCTGTTCAATGTGCTCCAGCTGCTCGGGATTGCGGGGTGTGATAGCGGCGTCGAACTCGCCGAGATCAAGGTCCCGGACTACATTGACGACTATCGGTGCCACGGCCAGATAATCGGCGGCCTTGGTGATTTTGGCCCGCATCGACGCGGACATGGACGAAGCGCCGTCGTTCGCGGCCTCGATAATACCGTCCAGGTCAACAAACTCCTGCAGCAGGCTGGCGGCTGTCTTGTCACCGATTCCTGCGACGCCCGGCAACCCGTCGGAGGAGTCCCCACGAAGCGCAGCGAAATCCGCGTACTGTCCGGGCAACACTTTGTACTTACTGACCACTGTGGCGTCGCTGAGGACCTCCAGCCGACTCATGCCACGGGCCGTGTAGATCACGCGGACGTCCCGTTCGTCATCGACAAGCTGGAACAGGTCCCTGTCGCCGGTAACAATATCGACGGGGCAGTCCGCCTGCGCAGCCAGACTGCCGATGACGTCGTCGGCCTCATGCTCCGCCGCCCCGACCACCGTGATACCGAAGGCAGCGAGGACCTCACGGATCAACGGCACCTGGGCCACTAGTCCTTCCGGAACCTCCTCGACGTCGACGCCGTCGTCAACCGCATTGACCATCCGGTGAGCCTTGTAACTCGGAATGAGGGTGACGCGCCAGGCGGGACGCCAGTCGTCGTCCCAACACGCGACTAGCTGAGTCGGCTGGTAGTCAGCCACGAGCCGCGCAATCATGTCGAGCAGTCCGCGGACGGCATTCACCGGGGTGCCGTCGGGAGCCTTGAGGGAGTCAGGCAATCCATAGAACGCACGGAAGTAAAGGGACGCGGTATCGAGGAGCATCATTCGGTTGGGCACACCGTGATCCTCTCACGGACGCGTGTCGCCGATCCACGCCTCGAAGGGCTGACCTAGGGCTCGTCGGTGGTCCGGGAGTCTCGGCCGCCCGGGGTATACCGGCGCATCATGCGCCGCGCGGGACCTGCCCAGGAAAGGAGAAGCAGGATAGTGAAGAAATGGTTCGACAGGCCACCCAGAAGATTCGCCGGCACAACCTGGGTGAGCAAAACAATAACCATTGCGGCGCCGAGCACCGTCTTCACGATTCTCAGAAGTCGAGGATTCAGCGGCCGCGGCCAGGCGTAATAATCCACAGCGGCAGAGTCATCCCGGTTCGAAAATTCCATGGCGCGCACCCCTTTCTTCAGCTATCAGAATACCCGAGCCTTTGTGCTGCGCACTGTCAGTGCCAGCCACCGGCTGCCCCATGCTTTTGAGTGGTCACTGTCGCGCCGCGTTCTTAGCGTATTCTCATCTTGGATTATTGGGGAGCAGTTGTTCTTACGTAGAAGGAACTTGAATCATATGGTGGAGCATGCTGCATGGACCGCAGGACCCCTAAACCGACTTTTTAGGGCAGTTATCCCTGCAGTGGTGGTGCTGTTGGCGGCGGCTGGGTGTGGAGTAGCATCACCCGCGGCTAAGCCGTCTGTACTCAGTGAGGTACGGGCCGCCGAGGTTTCCGTCAAGGGTTCTGGGTGGCTCCATACGCAGGGCAGCACCATTCGTGACGCAGCCAATAAACCTTATGTCATCAGAGCAGCCAATTGGTTTGGGCTCGAAACACCCGACTGCGTTCCGCATGGGTTGTGGACCATCAAACTTGATGATGGTCTCAAGCAGATCAAGTCGATGGGGTTCAACACGATTCGCCTGCCCTACTCCAACCAGTGCATCACCTCGGGGAAGGTCAGTTCCGACACGAATTTTTACGCCAACCCTGAACTGGCGAACAAGAGTCCGCAGCAGGTCATGGACCTGTTTGTCGCCAAATCCAGGGCCCTTGGCCTGAACGTCATCCTTGACCGTCACCGGCCGTCCTCCGACAGCCAGTCGGAGCTGTGGTACACCCCGCAGTACGGCGAAGCGACCTGGATCGCCGACTGGAAGAAGCTTGCCGCCCGGTACAAGAACGAACCAACTGTGATCGGCTTCGATCTTCACAACGAGCCTCACGGGGCAGCCCGATGGGGCGGGTCAAATCCTGCCCATGACTGGCACGCTGCAGCCACCCGCGCGGGGAAGGCTGTCCAGTCGGTCAATCCCAAGCTCCTGATCATTGTTGAGGGCGTCGAAGCGCAGGGCAATGATTCCTGGACGTGGTGGGGCGGTGGGCTGGCTGATGTGGCGAAGAAGCCAGTGAAACTGACTGTCCCCAACCAGGTGGTCTATTCGCCCCACGACTACCCAGCGTCCGTTTATCCCCAGAAGTGGTTCTCGGCGGCCAATTATCCCGCGAATCTGTCCGGTATTTGGGACACTAATTGGGGCTACATTTCCAAGCAGGGAATTGCACCGGTGCTTGTTGGCGAATTTGGTTCGAAACTAGAAACTACCTCGGATAAGCAGTGGATGAGCAAACTGGTCAGCTATCTGGCGACGAATGGAACCAGTTTCGCCTACTGGTCCTTCAATCCCAACAGCTCAGACACCGGCGGCCTGCTGAAATCCGACTGGCGCACCCCGGAGACTGCCAAGCTTGCTGCCCTGAAGCCAATCCTGCGGCCCGTGGCACTGCCCTCGCCGACCGTCAAACCGACTTCGAAGCCGACCGTCAAACCGACTTCGAAGCCGACCGTGCCGGGGACCGGCTCGACAGCAGTCACAGCCCAGTGGTCGCTGCAGAGTTCCTGGGACGGAGGCTACGTCGCCAACATTTCGGTGAAAGCGGCGCGCGACGTGAAAACCTGGTCGGTGACGTTCTCTGATCCCAACGTCATCAGCGTTGCCAACTCCTGGGGCGTGAAGTGTACGTCGGTGACAAAAAAATCGGTCACCTGCGTGGGCTCCGATTGGACCCAGAGTTTACGAAAGGGCCAAGGGGTGTCCGTTGGCCTCCAGGTCAATGCAGCAGAACCGCCGGTCAAGCCGACCGTCACGGTGACGGCGAAATAGCTTCAGCCGGATGCGGAGCCGGCTCGAACGCTGTCACGTCGGCAACCGGGTCGGCTCGGTCCTTAAGCGCTATCTGACGAAGTGCACGCCAGAAGAGGTCGGCCTCGGGGGTGCGCTGCGCCTGGATGGTTGAATTGACCCTCAGCGTGTCAGCCCAGTGCTGCACCAGATCGTGGTGAAACACGAACTCCGCCAGCGCATTTCGCTCGGGCAAGGGGAGACCAACGGACTGCTGGCCCATCGGCAACAGGTCTACTGCGGCAATGATCGATTCGAGGGTGCGCCGCGCCGTTTCCGGGCCGCGGGTCTGATCGGGGATCTGACCCAGTTCCTTTGCTACGGCAATTTCTGTGCGGAGGGTTTGAACGTAGGCGACCCATGACCGTGCGTGCTCAGGATAGACAGTCAACGTGCCCAATGCGCCCCCAGCGAGGGTCTTGTCGAAGATCACGAACCCTCCCCTGCCGTTGTGCTTCGCCGCGTACATCGCCTGGTCGGCTTCCTGCATGATTGTCTCGGCCGGTATATTCGGTGAACTGACGGCGATACCCATGCTGACGCTGATGTGTACCTGAACTCCGCGCAGGACAACAGGTGGGCCGATAGCTGCCAGGATGCGCTGAGCCATCGCTTCGCCTTCATCGCTGCCCGTTCCGGGAAGCAGCAGGATGAACTCGTCGCCACCGTTGCGCGCCGCGGTGTCTCCAGCCCTGATGCAGGATTCAAGGCGGCGTGCCAGCTCGACCAGGAGGGTATCTCCGGCGGCGTGACCGTACGAGTCATTGACGGGTTTGAAGCCGTCGATATCGACGGCGACGATCATTACCGGTGCGCCGGTGCGCTGGCTAAGGCTGAGGGCTTGCGCCAGGCGGTCCTGCAGGAGGGTTCGGTTGGCAAGACCCGTGAGGGGGTCGTGGAGCGCCTGGCTCGCTAGCCGCTCGATTAGCGTGTTCTCCTCGCGTCGGGCCCGCTCATGGATGGTCCAATGAACAATGCTCGTCGCGCACATCGCAAGGAACAGTGCACTATGGATTAGTGACCAAATGAGCGGTTCGTCGTGCGCCGCGTCATGGTTGTAGACGGCAGTCGGCTGACTGACCCCTAGTAACGCGTGATGACCCAGTACCAGCAGTGAGGCAGTGGCTAGCGGGGCCCAGTCCTCATACAGTGCCACCACCGGCACCAGGATGAAGAACAGGAAATGGGCTTCGATGGTGCCGCTGATCTGCACCACCATCGCCGCAATCATCATGAGGGAAGCCGAGCTGAGCGATGCGCTGAAGCGCCGTCCCACAGGAGCCTTCCACGCCAGGAAGGCTACGGCGGCGGGAGCCACCCCCTGCACCAAAGCCAGCCACAAGGGCCCCTGCTGCACGAGGGAGAAGAGGGTGACCATCCCGGCCGAGACCACTGCAAAGAGCAGAATCAGCCGGTGACGGACGTTCCAGGCAGGATCGGGGAGTCGCGAACCGCGCGGGAGAGCACTGAGTACGGATTTTACCCGCTGAGTTATCACCAAGATGCTCCCGAAATTTTATCCAAGACGCGCTTCGCGTTCGCGCTACGATCAGTGTGGCTTCCCAACGGTAGCCCTAATTCCGCCGGAAATCGCGTGCCGCACTCGATTCGGCGCAAAAAACTGCGGTGAAGTATGCGGGGGTAGCGTTGTGAAGCAGGTCACCTGGGCGAGCGCTATCCGGGACCCGCCAGCACCACACCGGAAAGCGATGCCCACGCCCAAACCAACGACCCGGCAATGATGACGGCGAAGAGCGCCAACCAGATGGGGGACGGGACGCCGGTGCTGCGAAATAACAGGTAGGCGTCGGACGATGGCAATTCCCGGCGGCGTCGCAGGTGGACCGAGCTGACCTTGCCGAAGTCTCTGACCGAGCCAACCAGCAGCGCCAGGCCGAGTGCCACCACAACATGGCCGGTGAACTGTTCCGGCAATGCCATCATCAGCAGCACCGAGACGCCGCCGGTGACCAGCAGGATGAGCAACCCGCTGCCGTTGCGAATGACCAGGAGCGCGACCAGCAGGATCAAGGCACCGACCGAAAGTGCGGCCGGCCCCCACCCGTTGATCCCGGCCCACGCCAACGTTGCCCCCAGAACTGCAGGAGTGGGGTAGCCCCAGAACCCCGACCACGCGGAGCGCCACCCCGGCCGCCCAAGCGTCGTCGTCACGCCAGCATGATCCATGGTCAGGGTGATGCCCGTCAGTATCCGACCCGTCATCAGCGCCGCGAAGGCGTGCCCTAGTTCATGCACGACGGTGGTGAACAGGCCGAAGTACCGCCAGGTTGAGCGGGGGAGCGAGAGCGCTGCTGCGGCGAGCACGATGATGGTCAGCTCGATGAAAGCGATGTCCGGAGGTGCAGCCCGGACGAACCCGTCAAGGAACCGGGTCCACCAGGTCTCGATCATGTCCCCAGCCTACTGAACCACCCTTAGCGCGTTGGCGTGAAAGACTGATCCCATGTCATCGAACACCTACCCAGATCAGCCAAAGCCGGATAGCGACGGAGTCAAGGAACGCACCCATGTGGGGATGCGGGTCGACGACGCCTGGCATTCAATCCAGACAAACCTGGCCATCAAGCGCGGCCATGTGGAGACGATCATCCCCTACACCGGTTACGGGTCGGGCACCTGGATCCGCGTTCTGGCACGCGTGGTGCTTGCCGATCCAGAGGAGATGGCTCCTATCAAGGGTGGCGAAGTGCTCAAGACCATCAAGGAAGGCATTCGCGGCTGGCGAAACTTCACCAGTGCCCCGGTACGGTACGCCAAGGTCACGGTGGAGGTCGACGGCGAAACCCACGAGGTCACCGCCGACCGCGGCGGCATCATTGACGCACAGATCGACGCCCACCTCACACCGGGGTGGCACACCGTCTCTCTGCGCTCGGCCGATGGCATTGTGGCGGAGTCGCCGGTGCGCGTCGTCGCAGCAGGCGTCACCTTCGGCGTCGTCTCGGATATTGATGACACGGTGATGGTCACAGCCCTGCCGCGGCCGTTTCTCGCGGCCTGGAACACGTTCGTCCTCGATGAGCACGCGCGTGCTGCCACCCCGGGGATGGCGGTGCTGCTGGAGCGGATTACCCAGGAGTCGCCCGGCGCCCCGGTGCTCTACCTGTCAACCGGTGCGTGGAATGTTGCGCCGGCGCTCACCCGGTTCCTCTCGCGGAACCTGTACCCGGCCGGCCCGAAACTTCTCACCGACTGGGGACCTACCCGGGACCGGTGGTTCCGCAGCGGGCCCGAGCACAAGCGAAGCTCTCTGAAACGGCTCGCCGCCGAGTTCCCCGATATCAAGTGGTTGCTTATCGGTGACAACGGTCAGCATGACGAGGAAATCTACGCAGACTTCGCCGAGCAGCACCCGCAGAACGTGCGTGCCATTGCCATCCGCCAGTTGACCATGGGCGAGGCTGTCCTGGCCGGTGGCCGGTCGAAAGCCACGCCGTCGTCGCGGACACCGGATATCGAATGGGTCTACGCGCCCGACGGTGCCGGGATGTCAGCGCGGCTGGCGGAGCTTGGAATTATCGACCACTCATTCCAGGAGCCGGCGGAGTAGGTCCATCCCGGTCCTGCGGTCCCGCATCGGCTCGGATGGTCAGCAGGATGCGTCGCAGCGCCATGCCCAGTGACGCCGTCGCCTCGATCCGTTCGTCTGGTGAGACCTGTCTGAGGCCCTGCATCAGGTCCTCGACGGCGGCTTCAGCGTCGGTCATCGAGGGTCCCGTGGTGACCCAGTCCTCGACTGCGGTGGCCGTGAGGGTTGCGGCATGAGCGAGGGGAGGTCCAAGCGGTTTGGGTAGCGGCATGCTTTCCTGCGAATGCCAGATGACGTGGGACAACAGTTCGGTCATGTCTTCGACATAGAACGTGATCCGCTCCATCGACTGCAGGGAGTGAAAGTCGGCGGCAAAATCCCGTTTGTGGCGGTATTGGCGGAGATTGCCGTGGCGGCTGGAATCCGCCAGCTGAACCGCAGTACGCACCTCTTTGCTGAAGGTGGTGAGCTTGTTTTGCCGGTCGGCCCATTCCGCATGCTCCGGCGGCCAGCGTTCGTGGAGTGCCGCTCCCATGTCCCGCAATTGCAGAGCGAGCGCAGCTCTGAGGTTATCGAGTCCAGTGACCACCCCGTTGAGATGCAGGGGAGGGAAGATCAGCATGTTCACCAGGAGCCCCACGGTCACCCCTACCAGCATTTGCAGCAGGTACCCGAACGAATATCCATCAGGGTCATCACCGCCCAGCAAGAGCACGAACAGTGCAGCGATGGGAATCCAGTCCCGCCCGGCACCGATGCGCGGGAGGCCAGCCGCGACCACGCCAAGGCCCACTACCAGCGCTACCGAGACCACGGAGCGGTCGCCCAGGATGATGACCGGAAACGCCAGGGCGAACCCAATGGCCAGCCCCGCCAGGGTCTGGATTCCTTGGCGGGCGGAGCCGGCGATGGTCGGATACATGCACGCCAACGCTCCAAGGGGCGCGTAATAAGGGTACTCGGAGGCAACACCCGGAACTTGCAGAGCGATCATCCACGCGATGGCCGACGCAAGCGCGGACTTCACCGCGAGGATCAGGCGCCTGTGTCGGACCAGTCCGCCTACGCGTGTCAGCAAGCGAGGTCCTGAAGGGATTTTCAGCATGCTTAGCATTGTCCCAGCAATACGGCGGGGAAGAAATCTGGGGGAAGATACTTGATGCTGTGGAGTCGACGGCGTAGCGTAGCGATCAAGTTACTTCAGTAACGGGTCAGCGACTCTCCTCGGAGAGTGTGGGTGCCCCCATGTGGGCCTGACATTTGTGCGCAGGAGTTTGACGGTAGCCTTGGCGAGCCGCGCCGGCATTCGGATCTGCGTTCGTTCTGTTTATTTCACTCACCGGAGTCATCATGCCTCCGCTGTGACCTAACGACTGGACACAAATGTCTTTGCCTCTCCCGCCCCCACCCAGCTACCCGGCTCTGTCCTACGAACTCTTCCCGCCCCGATCCACCCAGGCCGAAGACGGCCTCTGGCGGACAATCCGCGCGCTTGAGGAAACCCGCCCGGACTTCGTCTCGGTCACCTACGGAGCGTCGGGATCAAACCGTGACACCGCCGTCGGCCTCCTCAAACGACTGCTCGACGAGACCTCCCTGAAACCGCTAGCCCATCTGACCTGCCTCGGGAGTTCGCGGGCCAACCTCAGGGAGCTGATCGACGACCTGATCTCCAGCGGCGTGCGCGGTATCCTCGCCCTCCGCGGGGATCAACCGCGCGACCGCACGCTCCCCGACGGTGAACTGCGCTATGCCACCGAACTGGTCGAGCTGATCCGACGGGTTGAACGGCTCAGGACAGCCCAGCTGTGCGCGGGGAAGGTGGCGGTAGGGGTAGCAGCGTACTCCACTAAGCATCCCGAATCTCCGAGCCTTGAGCATGACATCGAGGTGCTCCTCGCCAAGCAGGCAGCTGGCGCCGATTTCGCCATTACCCAGGTCTACTTCGCTCCGGAGCAGTACAGCAGGCTCCTCCGTACAGCGCGCCGGGCCGGGGTGGAAATCCCCATCATTCCCGGTGTCATCCCGTTTACCAGCGTGCGCCGGATGGAGCGGCTGAGCGAGCTCGCGGGCGTCGAGATTGACGCACCGCTGGTGGATCGCCTCAGGACCGCCGACGACGACGCCGGCCGACGGCGCATCGGCGTCCGGGCCACCGTCGACCTGGCCCACGCCGCGCTCGACGACGGTGCCCCGGGCATCCACATCTATACCTTCAACGAACACGCGGCAGCCCTGGACGTTTTGGACCGGCTGGAGCTCAGCCGCCCGCCAGCGGTTGGCCTGAGCCAATCCGCCTGAACCATTCCCCCTCTTTGGAAGGACCCACGATCATGAGCTGTGAATTTCCCGCCGCCACCATCATCGGCTACCCCCGCATTGGCCCACGCCGCGAACTGAAAAAAGCTGTCGAGTCCTACTGGGCCGGCACGAGCACCGCCGCCGATCTTGAGAGCACCACCCGCCAGCTCCGCCTCGCCAGCTACACCCGGCTCGCGGCGCTTGGTCTGGGGAACACCAGCTCAGCGATTCCCGACTCGTTTTCCCTCTACGACCAGGTACTCGACACCGCTGTCACGTTCGGTGCGCTGCCGGCCCGGTTCCAGGACCTGTACGAAGACGCCGGCCGGCTGGGGCTGGACGCCTACTTCACCCTGGCCCGCGGCGACACGGGTCGCCAGCCGCTGGAGATGACCAAGTGGTTTGATACCAATTACCACTACCTCGTTCCCGAGATCGGCCAGGACACGGCGTTCACGCTCGCCAACGACTGGACGCTCCGCAACGTGACCGAAGCCGCAGCGCAGGGGATCACGGTTCGACCGACCCTGATCGGCCCGGTCACCTTCCTGTTGCTGAGCAAGGCAGCCGATGAGGCGCCCACCGGCTTCAACCCGCTCAGACGCCTCGAGGATCTGCTGCCGCTTTACGCCGAGCTCCTGGGCCAGTTGGCAGCGGCCGGCGCGGAGTGGGTACAGCTTGAAGAGCCAGCCCTGGTGGAGGACCAGACGGTCCCCGCCGCCGACGTGGCCGGAGCCGTGGACACCGCCTACAGATTCCTCATGGCGGTCACCGACCGGCCGGCCGTGCTGGTCACCACCCAGTACGGCTCACTCGGGCCCTTGCTGCCGGTCCTGGGCGCCACCGGGGTGGATGCCCTTCATCTCGACCTTTTCAAGGGGGATCTGCCCGCCGCCGCTGACCTTGCCTCCCTGGGTACCACCACCGTGGTGGCCGGCGTGGTGGATGGCCACAACATTTGGAAGACCGATCTGGCGGCTGCAGCCGGTACTCTCGCCACTCTCAGCGGGCCGGCGGCTCGGGTGACGGTAGCAACGTCGACGTCGCTGCAACACGTGCCTCACGACGTCGACGACGAGCCGCAGCTGGACCCCGGGCTGCGGTCCTGGCTGGCCTTCGCCGACCAGAAGGTGGCCGAGGTGGTCACCCTGTCCCGCCTGGTCGACGGATCTCGCGCCGGCTCGATTGACGCGGAGATCTCGGACGCGTCGGCCATCCTGGCATCCCGGGCCCTGGCCACAGGAGTGCACCGCCCCGAGGTACGGGATCGCCTGGGTGCGCTGACGCCGTCGGACTTCACCCGCGCCACCTACGAGGAACGGGTCGCCGCGCAGCACACCGCCCTGCGGTTGCCGGTGCTTCCCACCACTACTATCGGATCGTTTCCGCAGACAGCCGAGGTGCGGTCCACCCGCGCCCGCTTCCAGCGGGGGGACCTGACCGCCGAACAATACACGCTGCTGATGCGCGAGGAAATCGCGCGGGTCATCGCGCTGCAGGAGGACCTGGGATTCGACGTCCTGGTGCACGGCGAGCCGGAGCGCAACGACATGGTGCAGTACTTCGCCGAAAACCTCGACGGATTCGAGGTGACCGTGCACGGGTGGGTGCAGTCCTACGGGTCGCGATGCACGCGGCCGTCGATCCTGTGGGGGGACGTGAGCCGTTCGCAGGCCATCACCGTGCAGTGGGCCGAGTACGCCCAGTCGCTCACGGCCAAGCCCGTCAAGGGAATGCTCACCGGACCGGTTACGATCCTGGCCTGGTCTTTCGTCAGGGACGATCAACCGCTGGGGGAGACCGCAAACCAGGTGGCGCTCGCACTCCGCGATGAGGTGGCCGACCTGGAGCGTGCCGGGATCCGTGTGATCCAGGTCGACGAACCAGCACTACGCGAACTCCTGCCGCTCCGCCGGGCATTACAGCCGGAGTACCTGGGCTGGTCGGTAAATTCGTTCCGGCTGGCGACGGCGGGCGCCGCACCAGCAACCCAGATCCACACCCACCTGTGCTACTCCGAATTCGGTGCCATCATTGACGCCATCGACGGACTCGACGCCGACGTCACGTCTATCGAGGCCGCGCGCTCGCGGATGGAAGTGGTTCACGACCTACAGACGCAGGGTTTTGGCCGAGGGGTTGGGCCAGGGGTCTACGACATCCATTCGCCCCGAATCCCCACCGAGGACGAAGTAGCTGAATTGGTGGAGAAGGCAGTCCGGCATGTGCCCGCCCGCCAGGTGTGGGTGAACCCCGACTGTGGGCTGAAAACCCGCGGCTACGCCGAGACCGCTGAGTCGCTGCGCAACCTGGTGAAGGCCGCGGAGCGGGTGCGGGCACAGCTCTAGTGACGGATCGGTTCGATGCGCTGCGCCTTGAGGATGCCCGCCAGCTGGTCCATGAACAGCCGCACCCTGGTGGTCTGCTTGTCGTTGATCTGGAGGGCGAAGATGCTGCGTGCCAGACGAATCTCGGGGACGTCGAGGGCCACCACCCCGGCCGGGCCGTGAGTCATCGCCAGATCGGGGACCAGGGCGGCGCCCAACCCTGCAGCGGCCATGGCGAGGCTGGCATGAAAATCGTCGCAGTATGCCACCACCCGGGGATGCAAGCTGCAGCTGGCGAACAGGCGTTCGATCACTGTGGCGTCGGCGGTCCCCGGGTGGTGCATGATCCACGGCATGTCGGAGAGCTGGTCGGCGCTGACTGCGGCACCCGGTTGGATGCCCCACGCGGCGGGGAGCACCACCCGGAAATTATCGTCGCCGATCCATTGTCGGCTGACCGATGATGGCCAGGCGAGACCGCCCTGGCCGACCTGAAACACCAGGGCCAGGTCTAGTTCACCGCCGGTCCGGAGCCCCTGGATGGTCTGGGCGGGTTCCGCCACGTACACCTTCAGGCTGATCCCCAGCCGGCGCCACTCGGGGGTGCCGAGCAGCCGCGGGAGGGCGTAGGTCGCGAGGCTGGGAAAAATCCCCAGCCTCAGCTCCTGGGTGGACTCGGACTCGGCCCGCGCCGTGGACGCCAGTAACGCGTCGATGTCGGTGAGCACCTTCGCCGCATGACGTGACATGACGACGGCCGCCTCGGTGGGTACAGCACTGCGCGCCGACCGCTCAAAAAGGGTGGCTCCGGTGTCCCGTTCCAGCGCCGACATCTGCTGGGATACCGCTGACGCCGTGTACCCCAGCCGGGACGCCGCAGCGGTGAAGGAACCCAGACGGATCACCTCAAGGAGGGTGCGCAAATGTACGGGGTTGACCACCGGCAATCCTTTCGTCAGCTGGAGCTTCAATCATGCCTTTTGGCCCGGCCCGTCCCACCAATCCGGGAATGGTCCGTCTCCGAACTCTTACCAAACTATATTTACAACAGGCGCTTTCCTTCTAGGAGGCCTGTGGTGACACGTTAGCCCCGTCAGACCGGCTCGGGCGGCGAGGTCACTCACCCACGCGGAGGAGCGCAGATGACCGAGCAGCAGCATGACACCGACCCGCTCAATGCCGGTTGGGGCGAGACCCTTCCCCGGCGTCGGATCGCCATCGTGGGCAGTGGCGTTGCCGGGCTGACTGCGGCGTACGTGCTGAGCCGTCATCATTCGGTCACCCTGTACGAGGCGGACGACCGCGCAGGCGGCCACGCCCACACCCACCAGATGCCGATGTCCGACGGCACCACATCCGGGGTCGACACCGGGTTCATTGTCCACAATGACAGGACGTATCCCACCCTGCTGCGGCTCTTCGGGGAGCTGGGGGTTCCCACCCAGGACTCGGACATGACCATGTCGGTGCGGTGCGACGGCTGTGGTCTTGAGTATGCGGGGGCCAAGGGGCGGCGCGGGGTCTTCGCCCAGCCGGGGGTGCTCCGGCGCAGGAAGTACCTGAGGATGCTGCTCGAAGTACTGCGGTTCCAGCGTGACGCCCGGGCGCTGCTGAAGGAGACCGGCGGGTATGACGGCACGGCCGGGGAGTCAGCCGCCGACGACGGCATGACCCTCGGCGAGTTTCTCGCCAGGGGTCAGTTCAGCCAGTACTTCACCTCCCACTTCATGACCCCGGTGGTTTCGGCCGTCTGGTCCTGTGACCCGGCGACGGCGCTGACCTACCCGGCGCGGTACCTCTTCACCTTCATGTCCCATCACGGGATGCTCACCATCAAGGGCTCGCCGCAGTGGCGCACCGTCACGGGTGGTTCGGGGGAGTACGTCAGCCGGGTGCTTGAGCACCTCGAGGATGTCCGGCTCGGCTCACCGGTGACTGACGTCCGAAAGACGGGTGACGTCGTCGTCGTCACTGCTGACGGCGAGTCGGAGACCTATGACGCGGTCGTCATCGCCACCCACCCGCAGCAGGCGCTCGCCATGCTGGGTGATGCCGGGCCGCTGGAGACCGAGGTGCTCGGCGACATGCCGTACTCCACCAACCACACCCTGTTCCACACCGACGAGTCGGTGCTGCCGCGGGCCGACGCCGCACGGTCCTCCTGGAACTACCGGCTGCCGTCCTGCGAGGCGAGTCCCGACCGCGTGCTGGTGACTTACGACCTCACCAGGCTGCAGCGGCTCGAAGGCCGCACTGACCACCGCTTCCTGGTGAGCCTCGGTGAGGGCGACGAGATAGCCCCAGCGTCAGTCCTGCGATCCATGACGTATGAGCACCCCCAGTACACGCCGTCGTCGCTCGCCGCGCAGCGTCGTCTCACTGAGCTCAGCGACGATCGCATCGCATTCGCCGGCGCCTATCACGGCTGGGGATTCCATGAGGATGGCGCGCTGTCAGGACTCCGCGCGGCGGAGCGGCTGGGCGGCTCCTGGGATGCCGAGCGCCTCGACACAGCACTGGTGGACGCCCCGTCATGACCGCGGCACTGTACCCCACGACCATCCGGCATGTGCGCCGCACGCCCCTGCGCAACGAGTTCACCTACCGCAGCTACAGCTGGTTCGTCGACCTCGATGACCTGCCGCAGCTCCCGCGGCTCCTCAGGCCCTTCGCCGTGTTCTCCGCGGCTGACCACCTGGGCGATCCGAAGCGTTCCATCCGGGCCAACATCACCTCGTACCTTGCGGCCCAGGGGATTGACGACGACGGCGGCCGGATGACCATGCTGGCCAGCGGGCGGGTGCTCGGTCACGTGTTCAACCCGCTCACCCTTTTTTGGTGCCACCGCGTCGACGGATCGCTGGCCGCTGTCGTCGCGGAGGTGCACAACACCTACGGGGAACGTCATTGTTACCTGTTGGACCCCGATCAGGCGGGCCGGGCGGAGACGGAGAAGGCGTTCTATGTGTCGCCGTTTAACGATGTCTCGGGAAATTATGAGATGCGTGTCCCCGAGCCGGACGAACGCCTCAAGATTGCTATCATCCTCCACCGGGAGGGCCAGGCCCCTTTCATTGCAACGATGGCTGCGCATCAGCGCCTGCCGGCGACCACCCGCAATGTTGTTCGCATGATCACCGCTATCCCTGTTGCACCACTCCGCGCGGCTGCGCAGATCCGGTGGCAGGGAGTTAAACTCTGGATGCGTCGGTTGCCAGTACGCACCCGCCCACACCATGAATCACAGGAGGCAGTTCGATGAGTACCCTTGTTCGTTCCGAGGAAGACGTAGATCCGGAGTATTGGCCCGGTATCGCCAACGTTCCGTCGGGTCCGAGGAACAAGGTCGCCGCTGCCCTCGCGGAGAAGATCTTCGCCGCGGCCGTCAATCGCCTGCAACTGCGGGTGGTGTACGACGACGGCACCGTTCTCGGCGCTCCCGGCGGCGGACCCCGCCCCGAAATGCGGATCCACCGGCCGGTCGACTTCTTCGCCCGGTTGGGCGACAACGGGCTGATCGGTCTTGGCGAGGCCTATATGGCGCAGGACTGGACGGCGTCGGACCTCACCGACGTGATGCAAGTGTTCGCCGCTCAGGCAGCTCACTTGGTGCCGGTGCCGTTGCAGAAACTCCGTGGGCTGTACCTGCCCAAGCCGCCCCGCAAAGAGCGCAACACCAAGGTCAACACCCGGTCCAACATTGCCCGGCACTACGACCTGTCGAATGACCTGTTCAAGTTGTTCCTCGACGACACCATGTCCTACTCCAGCGCATTGTTCGACGCCAACGGACCGCAGCTGCTTGATGCCCGGTGGGACGAACTGCCCGAAGCCCAGCAGCGCAAGGTCGACCGCCTGCTGGACCAGGCCGACGTCCGCGAAGGCACCCGGGTGCTGGAAATCGGCACCGGCTGGGGCGAACTCGCCATCCGTGCTGCACGCCGCGGCGCCACCGTGGTTTCAGTCACCCTGTCGAGTGAGCAGAAGGAACTGGCCGAACGTCGCGTCGCCGACGCCGGTCTGTCCGATTTGGTCACTGTTGAGCTGAAGGATTACCGCGCCGTCGAGGGCCAGTTCGATGCAATCGTGTCGGTGGAAATGATTGAGGCCGTGGGCTACGAGTACTGGGGCGTGTACTTTCAGACCATTGACCGGCTGCTGGCGCCGGACGGTCGGGTGGCCATCCAGGCGATTACCATGCCGCATGAGCGCATGATGGTGACTCGTCGGTCCTACACCTGGATCCACAAGTATATTTTCCCTGGCGGATTCATCCCCTCGGTCCGGGCGATCGAAGACATTACCGACCGCTACACCAGCCTTCGGGTCCGGGAGCGGCTATCGATGGGTGACCACTACGCGCAGACCCTGCGCCTCTGGGAGGAACGGTTCCTCGCCCACACCGACGACGTGTCGGCGCTGGGGTTTGACCAGGTCTTCCAGCGGATGTGGCAGTTCTACCTGTGCTATTCGAGGGCCGGTTTCCAGTCCGGGTACCTAGATGTGCAGCAGCTCATCTTTGACCGCCGGCCGTAACCATCAGGAGCATTCCTTTGACTCACCCAGAATCCACACTCCAGGCCGGCAGCATCGATAAGGACATTGCCGGAAAGCTCGCGCGTCTCCTCGAACCCATTGTCGGTGGCGAACTGCCCGTCCATCTGCGGGCCTGGGACGGCAGTACTGCCGGGCCGGAGGACCAGCCGGAGGTGCAGATCAACAGTGCCAACGCCCTGCGCCGGTTGCTCTGGAGCCCGGGGGAGTTGGGTGCGTCGCAGGCGTACGTCACTGGGGAGATCGACGTGCCTGGCTCGCTGGAGGGTGCGCTGACCCACTTGTGGAGCGTGGTGGTGACGCGGGGTTTGTCGATGCCGAAGCTCACCCCCGCCCTGGTGCTGCAGCTGACAAAGCTGGCCCGGGAGTTGGGGGTCTTCGGACCGCCGCTGCCCGCGCCGTCGTCGCAGGCGAGGATCAAAGGCAGGCTGCACAGTCTGCTTCGCGACCGCGAAGCAATCAGCCATCACTACGATCTGTCCAATGCGTTCTACCAGTTGATCCTCGACGAGCACATGGCGTACTCCTGCGGCTATTGGCTGTCCGACGACCAGGACTACAGCCTCGAAGATGCCCAGCGGGACAAGCTGGACCAGGTGTGCCGCAAGATCGGACTGGACACGATGCCCGGCCAACGGTTCCTCGATGTCGGCTGTGGGTGGGGCTCACTGAGCCTTTTCGCTGCCGAGCACTTTGGGGCGAAGGTGACCGGCGTGACGATCTCCAAGGAGCAGAAGGCGTTTATTGATCAGCGCATCAAGGAACGTGGCCTGCAGGACCGGGTGGAAATCCGGTTGCAGGACTACCGAGACGTCCGTGACGGACCGTACGACGCCGTTGCCTCCCTGGAAATGGGGGAGCACGTGGGGGAAGAGAACTACGGAACCTACACGTCCACCCTGTTCCGCAATGTGCGGCCCGGCGGCAAGGTGCTGATCCAGCAGATGTCGCGGCATGGGAAGCATCCGGGTGGCGGACCGTTCATCGAATCCTTCATTGCCCCCGACATGCATATGCGCGCGGTGGGTGACACCGTCAACCTGATCGAAAATGCCGGCTTCGAGATTCTCGGGGTCGAGGCAATGCGGGAGCACTACGTCCGCACCATCGACGCGTGGCACGACCGGTTTGAGGCAAACTGGGACAAGGCAGTCGACATGATGGGCGAGGAAGTGGCCCGCGTCTGGCGCCTCTACCTGGTCGGCGCAATGATGACCTTCCGCGATGGACGCATGGGCGTGGACCAGATTCTGTCCCAGAAGCCGCTCGGTTAGGTTTCTTTGGTTCGTTTGCCCTAGCAGAGAGCTTCTTTGCGGGGTTTGAAGGTTTTGCGCAGCTCTGGGGGGTGCGGCGTCTTCGCCGCGCAGGCTTGCCAATCTTCTGCGCAGCTCTGGTGGGTGCAGCGGGGTCGCACCCACCAGAGCTGCGCTTTTGCGTCCTCGGTGTGTGGTCCACCCCGCCAGTGCTGCGCAATCGTTCACGGCGGCGGCGCTTCGCGTGTAGCGGCGACGGTTCGGACGTCACGCTGACGGCGGTGCTCCAGCGTCACGACGGCGGTTCCCCGGCGGTGCCCCGGCGGTGCCCCGGCGTCGGCCTGGCCCAGCGCCGACCCATGGGCTATTGGCGCCTGGCCCGGCGTCGACCCAACGTGCGAGCCCGTTCCTGGCGTCGATTCAGCTATCGTGCGCGCTCTCAGTTGATCCCTTGGGCGGATCGCTTTGGTGTCTGTCTCAATTGCGCAGGTCTGGTGGGTGCGGTGGCGTGGTCGTGCAGGCCGTCCAATCTTTTGCGCAGCTCTGGTGGGTGCGGTACGGTCGCACCCACCAGAGCTGCGCTTTTGCGGTCTCTGTGTGTGGTCCAACCCGCCAGTGCTGCGCAATTGTTCACGGCGGCGGCGCTTCGGGTGTAGCGGCGACGGTTCGGACGTCACGCTGACGGCAACGGCCCGACGTCGGTCCGCGCCTATCTGCGTCCGCGACCGGGTAAAAAGGGGTGACCCTGCCACTGAAATCGCTGAACCGCGACACGCCGATGACACGCGACATAGAAATATTTTGCCTGTGCGCAAGTACTCCACAGGGGTGTGGATGACGTCCGTGGATTGGCCGGTTTCCGCGCATTTCGACGGGTTCGCTTGTGGATTATCTGTGGACGAATCCGCTGATGAATGACATACTTGTAATACATCATCTTGGGGTCGCACCCATCGGTTTGCACTAGATGTAGTATTTGTATATCGAACCGCTGGCAAGGTAGGCATAGGCGGAGCAGCCCGGAACATCACCGGAAAGCCCACTTTTTTGAAGCCGTCCAATTCCTGAATATGCGTCGATAACAAGCTAAGAATTACAAGGGGAGAGGGACTATGACCGTCACGGTTTACACCAAGCCAGCATGCGTACAGTGCAACGCCACATACCGGGCCTTGGACAAGAAGGGCATCACCTACCAGAGCGTGGATATCTCACAGGATCCAGCTGCTTTGGAGCGCGTTCGCTCACTGGGCTACATGCAGGCTCCAGTAGTCATCACCGAGCAGGATCACTGGTCGGGTTTCCGTCCAGACAAGATCAACGAACTGGCAGAACTCAGCCAGGCATCGGTCAGCTCGGTCGCCTGATCTGACGGAAACGGATCTTCTGTCGACCAGATGGCCAGCGTGCCGTCGTCGGGAAGCATTCATCTCATGACCCGCGCAGCTGTGGACATCTCACCAACCGCACCGGCTCCGAGTGAGCCGGGCGGAGTGACCAATGCCCGGCTGATCTACTTCTCGTCGTCGTCGGATAACACCCATCGATTCGTGCAGAAGCTGGACGCGGCAATGGGGGTCGAGTCTGCACGAATGCCGCTGCTGACTCGGAATCCAACGCTCAAAGCACTCAAGCCGTTTGTGTTGGTCCTCCCCACCTATGGAGGGACCTCCGGGCGGGGTGCAGTACCTAAGCAGGTGATCAAGTTCCTCAACGACGAGGGAAACAGATCACTGATCCGGGGCGTCATCGGTGCCGGAAACACTAACTTTGGGGAAACCTACTGCCTGGCCGCGGACATCATCGCAGCCAAGTGCAGAGTCCCCGTTTTATACAGATTTGAACTGATGGGAACGTCCGAGGACGTTGACCGCGTAGCCCAAGGATTGGAAGCGTTTTGGATATGACTGTTGCAGAGACAGAGACCACGGGAGCAGGCGGCACCGCCGCACCTCAGCTAGAACGGTTCCACGGCATGGGCTATCACGAGCTCAACGCCATGCTGAACCTCTACGGTCCGAACGGAGAGATCCAGTTCGAGGCCGACCGTGAGGCTGCACACCAGTACTTCCTGCAGCACGTCAACAACAACACGGTGTTCTTTCACGACCTTGAGGAGAAGCTCGACTACCTCGTGAAGAACGAGTACTACGAGCGGGAAACCCTCGACCAGTACTCAATGAATTTCATCCGCGACCTCTATAAGCGCGCCTACACCAAGAAGTTCCGCTTCGAGACGTTCCTCGGCGCCTTCAAGTTCTACACTTCCTACACGCTGAAGACGTTCGACGGTAAGCGTTTCCTGGAGCGCTACGAAGACCGCGTCTGCATGGTGGCACTCCATCTGGCCCGCGGCGACCAGCAGTTGGCACTCCAGATGGTCGACGAAATCATCGAAGGCCGCTTCCAGCCAGCAACACCCACCTTCCTCAACGCCGGCAAGCGCCAGCGCGGCGAGCTGGTCTCCTGCTTCCTGCTTCGTATCGAAGACAATATGGAGTCCATCGGACGGTCCATCAACTCGGCCCTGCAGCTGTCCAAGCGTGGCGGCGGCGTGGCGTTCGCACTGACCAACATCCGCGAGGTCGGCGCGCCGATCAAACAGATCGAGAACCAGTCCTCGGGTGTAATCCCCGTGATGAAGCTTCTTGAGGACAGCTTCTCCTACGCCAACCAGCTGGGTGCCCGCCAGGGAGCCGGGGCTGTGTACCTGCACGCGCACCACCCTGACATCTACCGCTTCCTCGACACCAAGCGTGAGAACGCTGACGAGAAGATCCGCATCAAGACCCTCTCACTCGGCGTCGTGATCCCGGACATCACCTTCGAGCTGGCCAAGAAGGATGAGGACATGTACCTGTTCTCGCCCTACGACGTCGAAAAGGTGTACGGCATGCCGTTCTCCGATGTCTCGGTCACCGAGAAGTACTACGAGATGGTTGACGACGCCCGGATCAAGAAGACCAAGATCAAGGCTCGCGACTTCTTCCAGACCCTCGCTGAGATCCAGTTCGAGTCCGGCTACCCGTACATCATGTTTGAGGACACGGTGAACCGGGCCAACCCGATCGATGGCAAGATCATCATGTCCAACCTGTGCTCCGAGATCCTTCAGGTTTCGCAGCCCACCACGTACCACGATGATCTGTCTTACGACGAGACCGGCAAGGACATCTCCTGCAACCTGGGTTCGCTGAACATTGCGAAAACCATGGATTCGCCTGACTTTGGTCTGACCATCGAGACGGCCATCCGGTCTCTGTCGGCTGTGTCGGACATGTCCAACATCGTTTCGGTGCCATCGATTGCCCGCGGCAATGACCAAAGCCACGCCATCGGCCTAGGTCAGATGAACCTGCACGGCTACCTGGCTCGTGAGCGGGTCCACTATGGGTCCGAAGAGGGCCTGGACTTCACCAACATCTACTTCTACTCGGTGGTGTACCACGCAGTGCGCGCGTCGAACCGGTTGGCGATCCAGACCGGCACCACCTTCGGCGGCTTTGAGAAGTCCAAGTACGCCAGCGGCGAGTTTTTCGACAAGTACACGAACCAGGAATGGGTTCCGCAGACGGAGAAGGTTGCCGAGCTGTTCAAGGACATCCACATTCCTACCCAGGAGGACTGGAGTGCTTTGAAGGCTTCGGTGATGGAGCACGGTATCTACAACCAGAACCTGCAGGCTGTGCCGCCAACCGGGTCGATCAGCTACATCAACAACTCGACGTCGTCGATCCACCCGGTAGCGTCGAAGATTGAGATCCGTAAGGAAGGCAAGCTGGGCCGCGTGTACTACCCAGCGCCCTACCTGACGAACGACAATCTCGAGTACTACCAGGACGCGTACGAGATCGGCTTCGAGAAGGTTATCGACACCTACGCGGCTGCAACGCAGCACGTGGACCAGGGTCTATCGCTGACGCTGTTCTTCAAGGACACCGCCACCACTCGTGACATCAACAAAGCCCAGATCTACGCCTGGAAGAAGGGCATCAAAACCATTTACTACATCCGTCTCCGCCAGCTCGCGCTGGAAGGGACTGAGGTGGAGGGCTGCGTCAGCTGTATGTTGTAACCGATATCGGTTGATATTTGCTTGAGTACGACGGCGGGTCCTCGCCCGTCGTCGTACGCTTTATCTAAGAACTAACCCACCATTTAGGGGATGACATGACCGAGAAGGTCAAGCTGCTTAGCCACGTTGAGGCAATCAACTGGAACCGCATCCAGGACGACAAGGACGTGGATGTCTGGAACCGTCTGGTCAACAACTTTTGGTTACCGGAGAAGGTGCCGCTGTCCAACGACGTGCAGTCGTGGGCGACGCTGACTCCCGACGAGCAGCAGCTCACCATGCGCGTCTTCACGGGCCTGACTCTGCTGGACACGATCCAGGGCACCGTTGGCGCTGTCAGCCTGATCCCGGATGCGATCACTCCTCACGAGGAGGCCGTGTACACGAACATCGCGTTCATGGAGTCGGTGCATGCCAAAAGCTATTCCTCGATTTTCTCCACGCTGGCTTCCACCAAGGAGATCGACGAGGCGTTCCGCTGGTCGACGGAGAATGAGAATCTGCAGCGCAAGGCTGAGATTGTCATGAACTACTACCGGGGCGATGACCCGCTGAAGCGCAAGGTGGCGTCGACGCTGCTCGAAAGCTTCCTCTTTTATTCAGGTTTCTACCTGCCGATGTATTGGTCGTCACGGGCGAAGCTGACGAATACGGCTGACCTGATCCGTTTGATCATCCGCGATGAGGCCGTTCACGGCTACTACATCGGCTACAAGTTCCAAAAGGGTCTTGAAAAAGAGTCGGCGGAGCGGAAGCAGGAGATCAAGGACTACACCTTCGAGCTGTTGTTCGAGCTGTATGAGAACGAAGTCCAGTACACCCACGATCTTTACGACTCCGTCGGGCTGGCCGAGGACGTCAAGAAGTTCCTGCACTACAACGCCAACAAGGCGCTCATGAACCTTGGCTACGAAGCGATGTTCCCGGCGTCGGTCACCGATGTGAATCCGGCGATTCTGTCGGCGCTTTCACCGAATGCTGACGAGAACCACGACTTTTTCTCCGGTTCGGGTTCGTCGTACGTGATTGGCAAGGCAGTCAACACCGAAGACGACGACTGGGACTTCTAGGAGTAGTAGTAGTTACTCGGCGGGGCTTGCCAGCCGAGGATCTCTCGTGGTCGGCGGTTGAGCTCCGGTAGCTGACCTCGGCGCGTCATCGGATCCCATTCCCGAAGCCTACAAGCAGGCTGTGGGTTAGAGGCCTTTCAAGGTTGCCGGAAACTGCTTCTCCTGACCGGTGCATTCGAACATCTCTTACAGGCATCGCGGCTGGAACGTGGGATCCGCCGGACCATCCTGGGCAAGAGCATGGGACACCAGCCGGTGCACCACTGGATCGTTGGGTGCCTGGTCATGCTCGACCAGGTCCAGCGCGCATTTGTCCTGGATGGTGATGTTGGTGACCTGCCTGGCTCGCCCGTCGAGGAACTGGCTGGTGTAGGGCGTGACAACCTCGTCGTACTTCGTGCTGATCACCGTGTAGGACGGACCATTCACCGTATCGCCGATCGAGTTCAGCTCGGTCAGGAAAGGTGAACCAGCCTGCTGGTCGGAACATGCCTGGCAGAGGAAGTTGGAGTCAGACGCAGCGAGCGACGGGTTCTCATCGGCAGGCACGAGTAGTCCCTCGGTGCCATGGTTGGAGGGAGCGATTCCGACCAGGTGGTTGACCTTCTTAGCGCCGCCGAGGAAGCCGATGTAGTAGCGCGGCATCATGCCGCCCTGGCTGTGGCCGACAAGATCGACCTTCTCCGCTCCAGTGGCACCCAGCACAGCGTTCACGAACGAGCCAAGCTCCGCGGCAGAATCAGCCACCGGGCCGGTGGCATCGATGTTGTTGGTGGTGCCGTAGTTGAGGGCGAAGACGCAGTAACCCTGGTCGGCGAGGACCGGGGAAAGCGTGGACCAGTTCTTGAGCATGCTTTCGAACGTTCCGGGCACGAGGATGACGGGGTACGGGTGTTCGGCGCTCGGCTGGCAGGACCAGTTGTTCGCGCCGGGCGGGGAGATGTCCTCGGTACCGGCTGCGGCAGGCGGTGCCCCGGCTAGGTTTCCGCCAAGCAGGGCCAGAGTGGCAAGGAATGTCGAAAAACGGTGCGGCATGCGCTGAAACCTCTTCGTATCATCGAAGCTCCCCGGGCGGGAGCGTGCACCGCACAAACGATAGCTACTCGCCGGTAACCTTCGTAACACTAATGGGAATATGTGCACGCTCCGGCAACCGCACGCCGCCCCAACGGCCGGTGGGCGGGCTCTTACCGATGTCGACCCCGATGAAAACATCGAGGTTCTCATACCCTTTGATCACCGCAAACCTCCAGCCTGCTGAACTCCAGCGAAACGGTGCTGGTCTGTCCTGCGGTGGCAAGCGTCGGCGCCCACGTTACGGCTGACCTGTCGCCATACCAGGTCCAGCGACCAGGTCCCTGGCCTTCGAGGACTCCAATAAATGTAACGGGGCACAACTTCCACGGAATACCGGGGATCTTAGGGCCTGAGTAGCGGGCGGGGCAGAGTTACACCGCACGAACTGATGACAATAAGTCGCTCACGTTTCTTACTAAGACGGACGCGCGCACGTGGCTCGCCGCGTCGCACACCAAGCGGCGCTGCGCTGATGCGTTTCCATCATTTTGTTCATCATCATGTTTATCAAACGCGTTGCACTCCGCAGACGACTTAACGATCAGGCGGTGGCAGTAGCGGGGGTTCGCTTGGCGGAAGCTGTGGCGGTGGTGCCGGTTCGCTTGGCGGTGGCGGTGGTGCCGGTTCGCTTGGCGGTGGCGGTGGTGCCGGTTCGCTTGGCGGTGGCGGTGGCGGAAGCTGTGGTGGTGCCGGTTCGCTTGGCGGTGGCGGTGGCGGAAGCTGTGGTGGTGCCGGTTCGCTTGGCGGTGGCGGTGGCGGTGGTGCCGGTTCGCTTGGCGGTGGCGGTGGTGCCGGTTCGCTTGGCGGTGGCGGTGGTGCCGGTTCGCTTGGCGGTGGCGGTGGCGGAAGCTGTGGCGGTGGTGCCGGCACCACCGGTGGTGGACCCTGTGGGACAGGGGCAGCAGGGGGTAGGATTTGCGGTTCACCAGGTACAGGTGGGGATATCCGTGGGGACGGTGTGGGCGTTTGTGAGTTGGGTGCAGGTTGGGTTGGGTTTTTTTGGTCACCGGCCTGGGCTTCGAGGTAAGAGCGGAGGGCTGTGATGGCGTCCTCTATGCGTTGCTGCCGGTCGGGTGGAACGGACCCGCCCGACGCCAGGACGTCCAAACGGACACTGAGTTCATCTAGAATTTTTAGAGCTTTGTCGTAGTCTCCACCGACAGAGAGCTGTGTGACGGCCAGCACCTCGGATTGGAGCTGTCCGGCTGCGTCCGGGTTGTAGCCCCCTGAGGTGCTGCTGCATCCGCTGAGCAAAGCCACGCTGAGGCTCACCGTCAAGGCGCGGTTTAGGAATCGGGTCATTGTGGTGCCACGCTGTCCTGTAGCTCCTTCAATAGATCCCCGAGTTCCCCTGGGGCCGCAGGATAGTCAGCGGGAACGGGGATCGGTCCGTCTCCGATGTCGAGGGTCGGCAATATCAGCACTGTCATAACCAGCAGCGCGACTGCCAGGATAAGAGCTATCAGCATCCATTGCATGGCCCCCGGTCTGCGGCGCTGCCCCGAAGGATCCTGCGTCCCTTCCCGATGCGGCTGAGCCAATTCCCTGTCCGTTGGGGTGCTAATTGCACGCGAGGGTAATTTTCCTGTCCGGCTAGCGGTGGGTATGGCTGAGGTTGGCTGACCATCCTGCGACGCAAAATCTTGCCGGAGGGCTGAGGTTGGCGTAATCGTTGAGATGGACTCTAGATCCGATGTCCTTTGATCGCCATTGTCTGTTGCTCGCGGAGCACCGGAACCGAGGAGAGAACGTAGCGCCGACGCTGTCTTGGCCGCGGTGGGGCGGTCCAGAGGATTCCGGGCGGTCATGGCATGGAGTAGCTCGGTCCAGCCGCTGCCCAGCGCGACAGGAACCGGCGGGCCGCGATATAACCGTGCCGCAGCGGATGCTGCCGCAGGCCCCGGGAAAGCGGTGTCCCCGGTGAGGCATTCCAGTAGTACCAGTCCCAGAGAGTAGATGTCGCTGGCTGGAGTTACGGAAATGCCCTCAGCCTGTTCGGGGCTCAGGTAAGCGGCAGTGCCGATGGACTGTCCGGTGGCGGTCAACCGTGTACCGTCCATTAGCCGGGCAATGCCGAAGTCAGTGAGTTTGGGGTTCCACGCCCGCTGCACGTCCCCGGGGCCACCGAGGAGGATGTTGGCTGGCTTCACATCGCGGTGGACTATGTCGCGGCCATGAATGTAGGCAAGGGCGTCGGCCACTCCGGCGCCCATGGCCACCGTCTCTTGTTCGGTGAGCGGCGCATTGTATTTGGCACGGTGGAGATCCTCGCCGTGGACCAGTTCCATGACTAGGTAGGTCTGCGGGTGTAGCGTTGCGGTCTCCGTGCCGACATCAAAGACCGTGACGAGGTTGCGGTGGCTCAGCCCGGCCAGGACTCTGGCCTCGCCCTGCTGCCGGTCGATCTCATCCTCTCCGATTGCACCCGCACGGAATAGCTTGACCGCCACGTCCCTGCCGAGTACCTCATCACGCGCCTGGTACACCGATGCCATTCCGCCCTGACCGAGGAGGGTGTCAAGCCTGTACCGCCCGCCAAAAATCATATTGTTTGGCACACCGCATGGTATTTCCTCCCCTATAAAAGCATCTCTTACCCCAGATCCCAGATTAGGATCTTTGCTATTCATTTTGTGAGTCCAAGATCGAAAGGTCGGGTGCGTCCGAATACCCTGACTGATTGCGGTACAGGTCAGGCTTTTCGGTATTGCGGTTGCCATTGTTCGTGTGGGGGACTGGCATATTGGGGGCCGCGTCCGGGTTCCGGGTTACCATTTCGGGGACCCCTACAGTTTGCTGAGGGCGGTAGTTCATCGCTTAGGCTACTTCCAGGCGGCTTCGTAGTTGCAAGAGCCCGTCCCGGATGCGGCTCCTGACCGTCGGCAGCGGCAGGTGAAATTTTTCGGCTATTTCCCGGTAGGTAAGCCCGCCGTAATAGGCCAGGGAAATTGCTTCCCGTTGCACGTGTGACAGGGTTTCCAACGACGCGACGGCGATGGCACCCGCCGCCGTCTCGTCGCGTTCGGTGATTTGGGTGACCGCACCCCAGTTCGCCTCGTGGTCGATGCGCCTCTGTTCGCTGCGAACTTTATCGACTGCTCTGTGGTGGGTGATAGTCATTAGCCAGGCCAAGGGCGTTCCTGCGGCGGGGCTGTATTTGTGGGCATCCTGCCACACCATCAGAAATACTTCCTGGGTGGTGTCGTGGCTGAGCGTAACATCGATGATGACTCTGCGTGCCAGGCCATAGACCCGGCACACAGTGTGATGGTAGAAAGCTGTAAAAGCCTCACGGTCACCGTCAGCCGTGCGCAGTAACAGCCCGGCGAGCGCGGCGCGATCAACTTCGGTCCCCACCCCGGGACCGGACTTCGGGCGTTCATAGTTGTTCATTGCACCCACTCTGTAAGACCCGGCAGCGCCCCAGTGGGCTGCCGTCACACCATGCAAGCGTCGCGAACGCCGGTTCTCAATCTTCGACTCGCGCACATAGCTTCCGAACACCAAGCAGGACATTTAGCTTCCAATTTGATCGTAGTCCGTTGGACTGCGCTCCGTAATGGTCAGCAGGCTTGCAAACTATTTTGGAATGCAATTGTGATGAACTGCTTCCGTCAAATACTTCAGGTCATTCCAAGTTGCACTCCATAGGCAGGCGGGTAGGTGCCACCAAGACCGGGTATTGAACTCGATCGGCAACATTTGTTCGGGTGTCTTGAGAACGATGGCGTGCTTAACGTGTGCAGGGCAACACGATCTACGCCCTGTGCTACACCGGTACGGCTTACGTTCAAGTCGCTGACCACTTTGAACAACCTGCACCGACCGCCAAACCCGCATTAAGACGGCATGACATGCCTCACCTCATGCCTTCACATCCAAGCTCAACTGGGCTGTGGCCGGTTGGACGGTTCGAATAGCCGTCTAGGTCATCGAAGCACTCAACCCGGGGGAAGACCGTCGGGGGAGGGCCTATCCGAAAGGCCTGCTGACGAAGTGGGAGAGTCTGGTTTGTACGGCCGATCCCATCTCACCTACGACACCCTCACCGAGGACTTGCGGGCCCTCATCGAGGCGCTAGATCTCACCGACGCGACTTTGGTCGATTTCTCCCGCGGCGGAGGCGATGACTTCGGACCTGACAAAGGACGAAGACTCCGTCTTTGAAGGCTTCAACCGCGAGTTCTTCTCCGTCAACGTAGACCTCTCGGTCACCGAAGCGCAACGCCAGGAAGTCCTCACCTTATGCAAACAGGCAGATAAAAAAGGTCACACTTGGGTGCATGGAGGCCTTCGGGACAACCGATTTCCGTGACGACCAGCCAAGCGTCACCGTCCCCGCCCTCGTCCTGCACGACGACGGTGACGGCGTCGTACCGTTCGAAGGATCCGGCGCACGCACCCATGCAGCCCTGCCCGGCAGCGACCTGCACGTCATCGAAGGCGCAGCATACGGCTGCAACGTAAGCCACCTCGACGAGTTCAAGCAGGCATTACTCACCTTCTTGCAAAAGTAAGACCAATACCCACGTAAGCAAAGCTTGGGGCGCCCAGCGACGGGCGCCTCAACTGCGGGAACCCTGTTGTAAACCGCCCTTAACCATTCAAGACTGTGACTGCCGCAGAGTTACTGAAACCAAATATTGCGAAGAATTCATCCTATTGACGCGCCCAACGTCATCAGTCGGTCACCCCCAGCTGAACGCGATCGGAGCCCTGTCGAAGGATGGTCCCAGTTCGAACCGCGCGGGAAAGGTCCGCAGCGCTCATCGAGCCCAGGAGTCGGCTCTTGGGGCCAAAAGACCCACATCAAGCGTCCAGCTACTTCAACAACGCCACGTCGGAGACCAGATCGATGTGCGACTGCATGGCGGCCGCCGCGGCCGCAGCATCGCCGGAACGGATAGCCTCCGCAATCACCCGGTGCGACCTGAGAGACTGCTCCGGCCGGCCCGGTTGGCCCAGCGACTCAATCCGGGTTTCCAGGACCAGCTCGGCAATGAACGCCATCAGTTGTGCCAGCACAGGGGAGTGCGCAGCGGACGTGACTGCCTGGTGGAACAATTCATCGCCGTGGGTGCCGCGATCTCCCGCGGCAACTTCAGTAGCCATCGCCTCCAGCGCGGCATCGATAGCAGCCAAGTCTGCTTCGGTCCGTCGGCTGGCAGCCAGTGACGCAAGCTTCACCTCAAGGGTGCTGCGGGCCTCGGCAATCTCGGGCAGTCGATTTTGGTGCTCCCGCAGCTTCTTGATCACCGTGGCCAGGCTCGGTCGATACACCAGCACCGCACCCGTTCCATGCTGGACGTCAATAATCCCCAGCACTTCAAGGGCCACCAGCGCCTGAGCCAACGTGGCCCGTGAAACCCCCAGCTGTTCGGCGAGAATCCGCTCGGCGGGCAGCAGCTCGCCCGGGCTCAGCTGAGCGTCCTCGATATAGACCAGAATCTGCTCGACCAGTTGCTCATAAAGTCGTGGCCGGGGCGCACGGGCAAGCTGCCGGGGGTCAGGCAGGGTGTTCATCAGCGGTCCTCAACGTCAGCGGGGAGATGTTCTGCCAGTGTAGGGGCCGAGCAGGTAACAATTGACAAATGGATCAGTGTCTAACAGTCTAGTCCAGTGCGCCGGTAACGTGCGTCACATCACACTTTCACTGGCGAAAGAAGACCCATGTCCGTCCAACTCCTCTCAATTATCATTCTGGCAGCGATGTTCCTCATCGCCACGCTATTGCCGGTTAACATGGGCGCCCTCGCCTTCGTGGGTGCCTTCCTGCTAGGTGCAGTGTTCCTCGGCATGGAAACCGATGACATCATTGCCAACTTCCCGGGTGGCCTGTTCCTCACCCTGGTCGGTGTCACCTACCTCTTTGCGATCGCCCAAAACAACGGCACGATCGACCTCCTCGTCAACGGCGCCGTCAAGCTCGTTCGCAGCCGGGTAGCACTCATTCCCTGGATCATGTTCGTCATCACCGGCGTGATCACTGCAGTAGGCGCCCTCGGCCCCGCCGCCGTCGCCATCATGGCACCCGTCGCCCTCGGCTTCGCTGCCAAGCACAAGATCAGCCCCCTCCTGATGGGCATGATGGTGGTCCACGGTGCGCAGGCTGGCGGCTTCTCGCCCATCGCTGTCTACGGCGTCATCGTCAACGGCATCGTCGCCGACACCGGGTTCGAATACAGCCCCATGGCCCTCTTCCTCTCCAGCCTGATCTTCAACTTCCTCATCGCAGTCGTCCTGTTCCTCGTTCTTGGCGGCCGGAAACTGTTCTCCGCACGGGTTGAACAGTTCGTTGAAGGCGCAGCCGACGCCCGGATGCGCGCCAGCGTCGGAGCCCGCGCGTCGGGTGCCGACGTCGACTTCCGCGGCACCGGTTCCGGCACCGACTCGCTCAAGGCCAAGGCCAAGGCTAACGACGGCGGCGCTGTCGCTACCGAGGGCAAGCAGACCCTTGCGCAGTTCGCCACCATTGCCGGCCTGGTCATCCTCGCCGTTGTGGCGCTGGGCTTCAAGGTCGACGTCGGCTTCGTCGCGATCACGGTTGCCGTCGCCCTGGCGCTCATCTCACCACGGTCACAAAAGGGAGCAGTCGAGAAGATCAGCTGGTCAACGGTCCTGCTGATCTGCGGCATGCTGACCTTCGTCGGCGTCCTGCAGGAAGCTGGCACCATCGAATACGTCTCCGACGGCGTCGCCAGCCTGGGCATGCCACTGCTCGCAGCCCTGCTGATCTGCTACATCGGTGCAGTCGTTTCCGCGTTCGCCTCCTCCACGGCGATCCTCGCCGCTTTGATTCCGTTGGCCATTCCGTTCCTGGAATCCGGCGAAATCGGAGCAATCGGCGTGATTGCAGCCCTCTCCATCGCCTCCACAGTGGTTGACGTTTCCCCGTTCTCCACCAACGGTGCGCTGGTGCTCGCCAACGCCCCCGAAGGCACCGACAGGGACCGCTTCTACAAGCAGATCCTCGCCTACGGCGGCATCGTCGTCGTCGTCGGACCGTTGGTCGCCTGGCTGGTCCTCGTGGTTCCGGGCTGGCTCTAAGCCCTGAATCGCCGGAACCGGACACCCCACTGAGAGGAAAGATCACCATGACCACAGCTACTGACAGCCCCGCAGAGCGGTCCGGCCCCCTTGCCGGCACCCTTGTGGTGGACCTGAGCCGCGCGTTGGCAGGACCCCACGCCGGCATGATGCTGGCCGACCTCGGCGCCCGTGTGATCAAAGTGGAGAACCCCGGTTCCGGCGATGACACCCGCGGCTGGGGCCCACCCTTCGTGGGCCCCGAGGATAACCCCCAGGCCACCTACTTCCTGTCCTGCAACCGGAACAAGGAATCTATTGCGCTGGATCTGAAGAGCGACGACGGCAAGAAGATCCTGACCGCCCTGCTCGAACGGGCCGACGTCGTCGTCGAAAACTTCCGGCCAGGCGTCCTGGACCGCCTGGGGTTCTCCACCGAGGCCATGCACCAGCTCAACCACCGCCTGGTCATCTTGTCGATCACCGGGTTCGGGCACGACGGCCCCGAATCCAGCAGGAGCGGCTACGACCAGATCCTGCAGGGCGAGGCTGGCCTGATGTCGCTCACCGGGCCCAGCCCGGACGACCCGCAGCGGGTCGGCGTGCCGATCGCCGACCTCCTCTCTGGGATGTACGGGGCGTACGGCGCGCTGGCCGCGCTCCTGGAACGAGAAAAGACCGGCAAGGGCCAGGTGGTTCGCACCTCGCTGCTCGCTGCGCTCGTTGGGGTCCACGCCTTCCAAGGCACCAGGACCACCGTCGCCGGCGAGGTGCCGAAAGCGCAGGGCAACCATCACCCGTCGATCGCGCCGTACGGCCTCTTCAACTGCAATGCCGGCAAGGTCCAGATCAGCGTCGGCAGCGAGAAGCTGTGGCAAAAGTTCGCCACCACCTTCGGGATCGACGTTGATCGTAGCGAGTTCGCCAGTAACGGCGACCGGGTGCGGAACCGCAACCTCCTGATCGACGAGATTGAGACAGCCTTCGCTGGGTACGAGTCGGAGCCACTGCTGGCGAAGCTCAATGAAGCAGGCATTCCGGCGGGCAAGGTCCGGTCCCTCGACGAGGTGTATGAGTGGGAGCAGGTGAAGTCGCAGGGCTTGCTGATCGACGTCGAGCACCAGCTACTCGGCACGGTGAGCCTTCCCGGACCGCCGCTGCGGTTCTTCGATGGCGCCGAACAGGAAACCACCAACTCCGCCCATACTGCGCCTCCACTGCTGGACCAGGATGGCGATGACATTCGGCGCTGGCTGGATGACGCCGTGGCGAAGGACTCCTGACGTGACGGCCCAGCCGGTGCGCCACCTGACGGCGGCGGAACTAATCGAGGTGGTCCTGGACCCGGGAACTTTCGCGTCCTGGGATAGCCCAGTCCCCGGTCCGCACCCCGATGAGAAGTATGAGCGGGAACTGCAGTCCGCCCGGGAGAAGAGCGGGGTGGACGAGTCGGTGCTCACCGGTGAGGGCCTGATTCGCGGCCGCCGGGTGGCAGTGATCGTCTCCGAGTTCCGTTTCCTCGCCGGGTCCATCGGGCTGGCCGCCGCTAACCGGATCGTCAACGCTATTGAACGCGCCACCCGTGAGAACCTGCCGCTGCTGGCCGGACCTGCATCGGGCGGGACCCGCATGCAGGAGGGCACCCTCGCGTTCCTCTCGATGGTGAAAATTTCGGCTGCCGTCCGCACCCACCGGCGGGCCAGGTTACCGTACCTGGTGTATTTGCGGCACCCCACCACGGGCGGCGTGATGGCTTCTTGGGGCTCACTCGGCCACGTGAGCGTCGCTGAGCCGGGCGCGTTGCTCGGCTTCCTCGGCCCACGGGTTTACGAGGCGCTGTACGGCACCGCGTTCCCCGAGAACGTGCAGGTCTCCGAAAACCTGTACGACAAGGGGCTCATTGATGCGGTCGTCCCACCGGAGCTACTCTCCGAAATCGTCGACCGCGCACTGAACGTGCTGAGCCAGCACGTTGCAGAAACGGTGGCACCCCCGGCGACCCTCGACGTCGTTCCCTCCCCAGCGGACGCCTGGACCTCCATCGAGATCTCCCGCAACCGGCATCGCCCCGATCTGCGAAGGCTGCTCAGCTGGGCCGCCCAGGATGTCCTGCCGCTCAATGGCACCGGTCAGGGCGAAAAAGATCCGGGCCTGCAATTGGCTCTGGCACGATTCGGCAACCAGTCCTGCGTGGTGCTGGGCCATAACCGATCCCGATCCACTTCCGAAAGCGCGATGGGTCCTGCGTCGCTGCGCGAAGCCCGACGCGGCATGAAGCTGGCCGAGGAACTCGGTCTACCACTGCTGACGGTGATCGACACCGCCGGCGCGGCCCTGTCCAAGGAAGCGGAAGAGGGTGGCCTCGCCGGCGAAATAGCGCGATCCCTCTACGACCTCATCGGACTTCAGTCGCCGACGGTTTCGGTGCTGCTGGGTCAGGGCGCCGGCGGGGGAGCCCTGGCGCTTCTCCCTGCCGACCGCACCATCGCCGCCCACCACGCGTGGCTGTCGCCGCTGCCTCCCGAAGGGGCGAGCGCCATCATGCACCGCAGCACCGAATTCGCGCCGGCGCTGTCCGAGGCGCAGGGCGTCAACGTGGCCTCGCTGCACGCCAACGGCCTGGTTGATCACATCGTGGATGAGCGTGACGACGCCGCCGCCGAAGCCAGGGCCTTCTGCCTGCGGATGGGCGCCGCCATCGAGTACGAGCTGTCGGCGTTGTCAGGGGCCTCCATCGACGAGCTCCTGTCCAACCGAACCACCAAGTACCGCGATCTGGGGCCACGTCTCGGGGTCGGCGCTGAATGATCGCAGGCGGGGCAGGCGAGGAAATTCTCCTTGCCTGTTGCGCGACCGACCGACCGATGGCATAGTTCGAATGGTGTGGGCCCCGACGATGCAGCCGTGTCACCGGTCTCGAACCGCACACTTCACTTAACGGCGAGGTCTCATGTCACACAGCACTACGCTCGGTCCGGTCGATTCCCCAGGGATGGATCAAGTGGGCCTCCCTCCTCTGACCGCGCTTCTCCTCCGTACTGCAGACGGAGATCAGCTGGCCTTCGCCGATCTTTACGAGATCACCTGCAAACGGGTGTATGGGCTGGCACTGCGGGTGATCAAGAACCCCGCGATCGCCGCCGAAGTGGTTCAGGAGGTTTATCTACTTCTCTGGACCTCTGCTGGGCAGTTCGACGCCGATCGAGGGTCGCCGCAGAGCTGGATTTTCACCCTGGCTCACCGCCGGGCCGTCGACAGGGTGCGCAGTGAACAGAGTTCGGTTGGGCGGGATGCCGCGTACAGCCAGCGTTCGGCCGCGGTGGGGCAGGACAGCGTCGAAGATACGGTCCATCACACGATGATGACCGAGAGCGTCAAAAAATGTCTCGCGGCTCTCACCCCTCGCCAAGCAGAAGCCGTCAATCTTGCCTACTATGGTGGTCTGACATATGTGCAGGTCGCCGAGGCACTACAGATCAAATTACCCACCGCGAAGTCGCGGATCCAGGCCGGACTGATCCGCCTGCGGGATGCGATGGAGGCCGACGGCTACGACGCCCACTCACGATGAGCATAAAGAGGAGGTACCTGATGGATCCCTATCTGCAGCAGTGGTTCGCGCGCCTTGCCGCGGTGAACTCCGGCCTCGACCTCGATTGTGCTTGGACCAACTACGTTGGCATCGGCGGTTCCTGTGATTTGGTCGAGTTCAAGGCGTACGTTCATGGCCTGGTGCAGCTCGGTGATTTCCAGCGGGACATGGTCTCGCACGCCATCAATGAGATGCTCGACGACGAGAACTCGTCGGTACGGCGTGCCGCGTACACCACCGACAACATTTCCCTCGCGACGGGGGTTCCCGCCGAGAGTAGCTTTGAAAGCTGGACCGACACGGCGCTGAGACGTCTCACAACCACCTCGGCCGCGCTATTCCCGATGGACCCTGACGAAGCCGGGCGCTTGCGGTCACTGCACAGAACCGGCCTGATGGGTTCGGCCCGCGAGGAGCGGTTCGACAGGATCACCCGTGAGGCTCGGGCGGTGTTCGGGGTCAGTTCGGCGTCGATCGCGTTGATTGGCCAGCACCGCCAGTTCATCAAATCGGTGGCTGGCCCGATTGGCGCGAATGTCCCGCGCCGGGTTTCCTTCTGCGACCAGACCATTCGCTGCAACCGGGTGCTCGTGGTTCCCGACGCACTGGCCGACACAAAATTCCGCAACAACCCTCTAGTGCAACTGAAGCCCCACATCAGGTTTTATGCGGGGCACACATTGCGCGGACCGGACAACTGGCCTATCGGCACGCTGTGTGTCATCGACGATCGTCCGCGCAGCTTTTCGAGCGCCGATGAACTGACGCTAATGCGGCTGGCTGCCCAGGCCCAGGAAGAACTCGAATCTTCACCGGCGTAGCCACGGCTCGCATGCGTGAACGGTTTGCCCGCGTAGAGTCGTAGGTGAACGGCGCCGTCGTTCATCGATCAGAGGAGTACACCATGGGTCTGAGCAACACGATCAAGAACGCCGTTGGACGACTGGCAAGCGGCAATCGGGGAACCGCGGGGGGACGCACTGGCGGCAGCACCGGTGGAAGAACTGGTGGTTCCGTGAGCGGGAGCATCACTTCCAAAATCCGTAGCTTCCTCAACCGGCGCTAACTCCGGAGGTTCATACGTGCCGGATTCCTACTATCGGTCCCTGGGCGAAGGCAGCTTCGAATCGACCGTCCACGCGCAGGGTGCCTGGAACCCCGAGGAACAGCACATGGCGCCGGTGGCCGGGTTGCTGGCTCACTGCCTGGAGCAGTGCAGCCCCCGCCCGGACCTGCGGATGGCGCGGCTCAGCTTCGACATCCTTGGGATGATTCCAGGTGGGTCGTTCGACGTCCTCGTAAAGGTGGTCAGACCCGGCAGGACCATCGAACTGCTCGAAGCAGAGATGATCTCCGGTGGCCGCACCGTGGTCCGGGCGAAAGCCTGGCGGTTGGCAAAGGCCGATAGCGCTGCCGTGGCGGCGATCGAGGACGCACCGATGCCCGGGCCTGACGCGGCCGGCCCGTTTGCTGAGATGACAGCCTGGCCCGGCGGGTACATCGAGTCACTGGAATTCCGGGTGGTGGAAGGGCACCGACCCGGCCGCGGCCGAGTCTGGCTAAGGACGCCTCACCAGCTGGTTGAAGACCTTCCGACAACGAACCTGGTTCGACTCATCGGCCTGATCGACACCGCCAATGGTGTCTCGGCCCGCGTCGCTCCCGGGCCCGGCAGCTGGATGTTCCCCAATCTCGACCTGCAGGTTCACCTCTACCGGGAACCCGCCGGCGTGTGGCTCGGCCTGGAGACAAGCGTCAGCTTTGGCACAGACGGCATCGGGTTGACCTCCGCCGTGCTGCATGACACCGTGGGCCCCTTCGGGCGGGCCGAACAGATCCTGACTATCAGGAAGCTCTAGCACAGCAACTAGGCTAGATGAGGGAAACAGCACCAGACGATCCAAAGGAGTACCACCATGGAATACCGGAAGCTTGGAAACAGCGGCACTGCCGTTTCGGCGTACGCGCTGGGCACCATGACCTTCGGAGCGGAGGCAGATGAGGCGACCTCGCATCAGATTCTGAGCGCCTACGCGGCAGCGGGTGGTAACCTCATCGACACGGCCGATGTGTACTCGGCCGGTACCTCCGAGAAAATCATTGGCTCGTGGTTGACCAAAAATCCTACCCAACGAGACCAAATGGTCCTGGCGTCGAAGGGCCGCTTCCCGATGGGCGATGGCGTCAACGATCTTGGCTTGTCCCGCCGCCACCTCCGCCGGGCGCTGGACGACTCCCTGGCGCGATTGGGTGTCGACCACATCGACCTGTACCAGGTGCACTCCTGGGATCCGCTGACTCCGCTCGAAGAGACCCTCAGTTTCCTCGAGGACTCAATCAGCAACGGTAAAATCGGGTATTACGGGTTCTCCAACTACCTTGGCTGGCAGCTGACCAAGGCCGCCATGATGGCAAAGGCCAACGGCTGGAACGCACCGGTCACCCTCCAGCCGCAGTACAGCCTGCTGGTCCGCGAGATCGAGTCGGAAATCGTCCCGGCAGCGCTCGACGCTGGCATCGGTCTCCTGCCCTGGTCGCCCCTGGGTGGCGGCTGGCTGACGGGTAAGTACCAGCGTGACACCTCGCCCACCGGCGAGACCCGGCTTGGCGAAAACCCCGAGCGCGGAATGGAAGCCTGGAAGGAACGCAACGCCAAGAAACGCACCTGGCGCATCATCGACACGGTGGTGGAAATCGCCGCTGAGCGCGGCGTCACTGCGTCGCAGGTGGCCCTCGCCTGGGTTGCCCAGCAGCCAGCCGTCACCTCTGTGATTCTCGGTGCGCGGAACACTGCCCAGCTCTCCGACAACCTGGGTGCCGACGTCGTGACCCTCACCGTTGGGGAAGTTGACCGGCTGAGCACTGTCAGCGCTCCTGAGGTTTCCGACTATCCCTACGGTGTGCCGGGTCAGGAACAGCGCAGCCGCATGCTCGACGGCGGGCGCTAGACGTGACGGCGTGACCCCATCCGCCGGGGTCAGAGCAGGGGCGGCAGCCTGGTCTGATACAACCAGGGCTTCAGCAGCGCCGCAGCGTCGAAGCCTGTGACCCCGGCGCAGATGTCGTCTGCCACGTCGACGAGGTCTGCGGTGGTAACGTTTCGATGCCTGAACCGAGTGGTCCAATCGCGGAGCAGCGTAAAGAACAGTTCGTCTCCGGCGGCAGTCCTGAGTGCATGCAGGGCGAGCGCGCCCCGCTTGTAGACCCGATCGTCGAACATGTGCGCCGCTCCAGGATCGCCAATCACCAGATCTTCCGGCTTGGCCGCCAGACCGCGCCAAGCGTCCGCTGCGCGTTGCGCGGTGGAAAGGTTTCCCGACCTTTCGGACCACAGCCACTCGGCGTAGCAGGCAAACCCCTCGTGTAACCAAATGTCCCGCCAGGAATCTGCCGTCAACGAGTTGCCAAACCACTGGTGGGATAGTTCGTGGGCGATAAGCCGCTGGGATTCCCAACCGTTGGTCAGGTGGTTCCGCCCAAGGATCGACAGGGACTGCGCCTCCAACGGAATCTCCAGGACATCATCGGCCACCACCACCGTGTACGTCTCAAAGGGATACGGCCCGAAGAGATCACTGAAGGTTCTCATCATGTCCGGCTGGCGGGCCAGGGCACGGCGTGCGGCGTCGCGTAGTCCTGCGGGCGCGGCAGTGAATTGAGGGACGGGGGAGGCGCCGGACTGGTCCAGCTGGTATCGCCCAATCTGGACGGTCGCAAGGTAGGTGGCCATCGGCTCGGGCTGGTGGTAAACCCAGGTGCCGCGGCTTGCCCGTGGGGTGTGGGAAATCAGCCGTCCGTTGCAGACGGCTCGGTAGTTGGTGTCGGTGGTCACAGCGATGCGGTAGGTGGCCTTGTGGCCGGGGTGGTCGTTGCAGGGAAACCAGGAGGGGCTGCCGGTAGGTTGCCCAGCGACGAGCACACCGTCGGTCAGCTCCTCCCAGCCCAACTCGCCCCAGACGCTCCTCACGGGCAGCGGATTTCCGCCGTATCTGATGTCCAGGGTGAACTCGTGGCCACCCGCAAGTGGCTCAGCCGGGATCACGACCAGCCGCGAGCCCCTGTTACTAAACCGAAGCACCCGCCCGACACCAAGATTGACCTTGGTGACCTTCAGCCCGGCCAGGTCCAGTTCGATCCTGTGGTGGAGGCGGGACGCCGGCCCGGTGACGCGGCCAGAGACCAGCGCGCGGCCTGCCAACCGGTTGCTGGCCAACCGGTAATCTAGCTCCAGGTCATAATGCAGCGCTGTCCAGTCCTCGGAGCCGTGCCCGGGCGTATATGGATCGGGAACGCCGGAACTCCGGGCCAGCGTCCCGTCGACCGCCTGCGTCATCGTGCGGCCGCCGGTCGTTTCCAGGGACTGACCGGGTTACCGATCCAGTAGCTTCCGGCGGGTACCGTTTCGCCGCGCATCACGAGCGACGCCGGTCCAACAGTTGAACCCTGGTCCAGACGGGCAGCAGGAAGTATCACTCCGTGCGGTCCCATCGTTGCGCCATCCTTCAAGGTTACGGTGTCCATCGACATCACCCGGTCATGGAAGAGGTGGGTCTGGATGACACAGCCCCGGTTCACTGTGGCGCTGTCGTCGAGGGTCACCAGATCGGCCTCGGGCAGCCAGTAGCTTTCGCACCACACGCCATGACCGATCTTCGCACCCAGCGCCCTCAACCACCACACGAGCGCGGGGGTGCCGCTGGCAGCCCGGGCAAACCAAGGAGCCGTCACCGTTTCAATGAACGAGTCAACCACTTCGTTGCGCCAAATGAATGAGCTCCACAGTGGATGTTCGCCGGCCCGAATCCGGCCCACCAGCAGCCATTTCACGACGACGGCGCTCACCGCCGCCACCCCGCCCGCACCGAGCATGACCACACCGCTAAGCAGCGCGGCTACTGGATAACCCCAGCGCACGGCGATGGCGTCGAGCCCCACGAGCACCAGCACGGCAATAGCCACGGTGAGCAGGGTGGCGGCAAGCCGGCAGACCTCCCATGCTCCCCGGGCCACCTTCAGCCGCCGGGGTGGGTCGAAGGTCCGTGTCTGATCCGCATCCAGCTGGGTGCGGCGCAGTCGCACCGGTGGGCTGCCCAGCCAGGAGGTACCAGCTTTGGCTTTGGCTGGGGTTGCGGACAGCACGGCGACCAGAGAGTTTTTCGGCACGCGGCGGCCAGCGGCGGTCATCCCGGAATTGCCGAGGAAAGCCCGCTTCCCGATCTTCGCCGGAGCCACCTTCATCCAGCCCCCACCAAGCTCGTAGGAGGCAACCATCGTGTCATCGGCGAGGAAGGCGCCGTCGCCAATCGTTGTCATTTTCGGGACCAGCAGCACCGTCGATATTTCGACGTTCCTGCCCACCGAGGCACCCAACAGTCTCAGCCACACTGGCGTGAAAAGGCTTGCATAGAGCGGGAAGAGAAAGTCGCGTGCCAGGTCCAGGACTCGCTCGGTGGCCCAGACCTGCCAACCGATGCGGCTGCGGACCCGGTGATATCCCTCCCGCAGCCCAACACCGAGCAATCGTACAGTGGCAAGAATGAGCAGCATTGACGTCACAAACCACAGCAGGCCAGCGACGGGCACCGACCAGGCCAGCTGGGGCAGCGCGTCGGACAGGGTGGGGTAGCCGCGCAGGGCGGCAAGGATGGGCAGCGCCGCAATGGCGGCCGCAAGATAGGGGATCCCGGCGAGCGCTCCCGAGGCGGCGGCGAATGCCGGGAAACTTATGGAGCGGGACGCCGTCGGCGGGGCGTCGGGCCAGATAGGTTTGGTTCTTCCTACCCGGGTGGCGGGTGATCCGGCATACTGCTGACCGGAGCGGACCTTCCCCAGCACCGCCGAGCCGGGGGCCACCTGGGAGTCAGCGCCGATTCTTGCCCCAGGCATCAGCGTGCTCCTGGTGCCGATCACGGCCCGCTCGCCGATGCTGATCCGGCCAATGTGGACCAGATCGCCGTCGACCCACCAACCGGAGAGGTCAACCTCGGGCTCCACCGAGCTGCCACTGCCGAGGTGGAGCATGCCGGTGACCGGTGGCACCGAGTGGAGGTCGACGTCGCGCCCGATCCTTGCACCCAGCGCCCTGGCGTAATAGGTGATCCAGGGGGCGCTGGCCAGGCTCACGGTGCCCGCCATGTCGGCGATCTGCTCGGCAAGCCACAACTTCAGGTGCACCCTGCCACTGCGGGGGTAGCTTCCCGGGCGGACGCCGCCGAGCAGGATCCTGGCGGCGGCCACGGAGATACCCATCCGGCCGAGCGGGCTCACGAAGACCGTCCAGCTGGCCAGGATCCACCACCAGGACAGGGTCGGCGCCGCTGGGACGCCAGCGACGGCGAGCACCTGGTTGATGATCATCAGGTAGGTCAGCCACCGCATGCCGACCAGCAGGTGCAGTGGGAGTCCCATCAGGGTCTGGAAGACCTGAGCCTTGCGGGTGGTGCGGGCCACGTTTCGTTCAACCCGGACGGTTCCGCCGACGGGCTCCGAATTTCGGACCATCTCGATCAGGGCACCCACCCGCGGATGAGCGTAAATGTCGGCTACTGTGACCGTGGGGTATCGCTGCCGCAGGGCAGAGACCAACTGTGCGGCTGACAGGCTGCCGCCGCCGTAGGCGAAGAAGTCGGCGTCCAATCCCGACGCCGGCAGGCCGAGCACCGCCGTCCACTGATTCACCACCCACTGGGCTTCGTCGTCGAGCTGTGGCACGTCGCCGTCGATAGCCTGGGCCAGCGGCCAAGGGAGGGCCGCCCGGTCCACTTTTCCGCTGGTTTTCGTGGGCAGGGAGGCGGTCTCGCTCAACATCGGAATAAGCGCCGCGGGCAGCGAGCCAGCGAGCTGGATGCGGAGCTCCGGTAGGTCGAGCGGCGCACCCGCCGCCACCAGATAGCCCACCAGCACCTGGTTGCCGGCGGCGGTGGTCTGCACTGCCGCAGCAGCACCGGCAACTCCCGGCAGGGACTGCAGGGCGGCGTCGACTTCACCGAGTTCGATGCGCCGGCCGCCGAGCTTGATCTGTTCGTCGGCGCGCCCCATGAACTCGAGGCCAGCCGGGTCGAACCGGACCAGGTCACCGCTGCGGTAGGCACGATCCCAGCCCAGCGACGGCATGGCAGCGTACTTGTCCTTGTCTTTCTGCGGATCTAGGTAGCGGGCCAGGCCAACGCCGCCGATAATCAACTCACCTATGTCGCCTGCGGCGACGGGGACGCCCTCGCCGTCGACCACGGCGAGGTCCCAGCCGTCCAGCGGGAGACCGATGCGCACCGGACCCGGCCCACCCAGCAGCGCAGCGCAGGCGACCACCGTCGCCTCGGTGGGGCCGTATGTGTTCCACAGTTCACGGTCCTCGGTGGCCAGCCTCGCTGCCAATTCGGGAGGGCAGGCTTCGCCGCCGAAGATGAGCAGCCTGACCGCTTCGAGCGACTCCACCGGCCAGAGGGCGGCAAGGGTGGGTACCGTGGATACCATGGTGATGCCGTGGGTGATCAGCCACGGACCCAGATCCATTCCCGAGCGCACCAGGGCGCGGGGCGCGGGAACCAGACACGCACCGTTGCGCCAGGCAAGCCACATTTCTTCACAGGATGCGTCGAAGGCCACCGACAGCCCGGCGAGAACACGGTCCGTGGGGCCGGCAGGTTCGGTTTGCAGGAACAGGCGGGCTTCGGCGTCAACAAACGCTGCTGCCGAGCGGTGAGTGACTGCAACACCTTTGGGTGTTCCAGTGGAGCCGGAAGTGAAGATGATCCAGGCATCGTCGTCAGGGCGCGGCTTGCGTGGTGCCGGGAATGGCGCGGTTCTGCCCTTCCTCACCACAGGTGCGCGTCCCGCCCGGATGATTCCGGCGACACCCGCTTCAGAGAAGACAAGTTTGGCGCGCTCGTCGGGGTCGTCTGCGTCCACTGGGACGTAGGCTGCCCCAATCAGCAGGGTAGCCAGGATGGCGATGTACAGCTCGGCGGTGCCGGACGGGATGCGGATGCCGATCCGGTCGCCTGCACCCAGCCCTGCCAGATGCAGCTCTTTCCCCATCGCGCGGACGCTCGCCAGCAAGTCGGCGTAACTGAGGCTGGTGGTGCCGTCGTCGAGCGCCGACGCGTCAGGAAAGGATTCTGCCGTAGCGGTGATGATGTCGATCAGGGTGCGCGGTTGCGGGGCCGCCGACCGGCGGGAAAGTTGCGGGGTATGCAGCGTCACCTGATAAGTGTCCCACCCGGCAACGCTACCCGCGGTGGCTACACGCCGTCGTCGTGCAGTGGCTGAGCAGGAAGAACGCGGCCACCGCTGCTGCCGCGCTGGTGAACCGGGTCATCCGAACACCAGGTAGGTGATGAGCGTGATCAGGCCGGTCAGAGCGGTGCCCCAGGCGAGGTCCACGGCGACCAGCACAGCCGGCCACCGTTTCAGGGTTGAGGCGTTGGTGAGGTCATAGGTCGCATAGGCGAAGAACCCCAGGGCTCCGCCGTAACCCAACGCCGCCAGCCATGACCCGGCGGCCAGGGCGGGTTGGACGGCGAACAGCACGATGCCGGCTAGATAGATTAGGTAGAACGCTGCCGCGTAGAGAAAATTGGGTTTGTCGGCAAGCTGGTCGCCCAGGTGCCGACGATAAAACCCGCTCATCGATTTGAGCCAGATTGCGTCGAGCAGCAGGAATGTTGCTGCGGCAACCAGAAACTGCAGGAAGACCATGGACAGGAGCCTAACCTAGATGACCGGGACAGACCTGCTGGTGGTGCGCGACGTCGCTTCGGCCGGGGCAGCCGCGGATCTCGCGGAGGGCATCACCCTGCTGCGCGCTGTAGCTGCCAGGGAGCGTCCCGCCACGCTGCGACTGTACCGACCCAAGCCAACCCTGGCCTTTGGGCAGCGGGACACCCGACTGTCCGGGTTCGAGTCAGCAGAGGCTGCTGCGCGGTTACAAGGGTTTGAGCCGTTGGTCCGCCGGGCCGGCGGCCGGGCTGCTGCCTACCATCGCGGTTGCCTGGTCATCGATCATGTGGAGCCGCAGACCGATGCGGTTGCCGGGTCGCGGAAACGTTTCGCCGAATTTGGGGAACTGCTTGCGTCAGCGCTGCGCTCAGTGGGCGTGGTCGCGGCGGTAGGCGAAATTCCCGGCGAATACTGCCCCGGCGAATACAGCGTGCACGGGGTGGGCCCGGCTGGGCGCCGCGTGAAGCTGGTGGGGACAGCCCAGCGGGTGGTGTCCGGTGCGTGGCTCTTCTCCTCTGTGGTGGTGGTCGAAAACTCGGCTCCGATCCGGGAGGTGCTGACGTCGTCGTACGCGGCGATGGGACTGGACTGGGACCCTGCAACGGCGGGCTCCGCCAACGATCTTGTCCCCGGGGTAACGGTCGACGACGTCGAACGAGCCATCCTCGCCACCTACCGGCAGGCAGGCTACACACTTCAGCCATCGGAGGCTTCCGCAGCCCTCCTGCCCGGCGTATCCTGACTGCCAGAATGACCGCCCCGCGGCCAGGTGGCTACGGGGCGGTCGTCGTGCTTCCAGCTGATGTGCCTTAGTGGCCGCGCGTAATCCACTCATCGAGGGACGGCGCTTCGGCGCCGACCGTCGTTGAATCGCCGTGCCCGGGGCGCACCACAGTATCAGCTGGGAGGCTGAGCAGGCGGTCACGGATGGATTCGATGATGGTCGGGAAGTCGCTGAAGGACCGGCCGGTGGCACCTGGACCACCCTGGAACAGCGTGTCGCCGGTAAAAACCGTGCCTGCTTCCTCAAGATAGAAGCTCACCGACCCGGGGGAGTGCCCGGGAGTGTGGAATGCCTTCAGAATCACGCCGGCTACCTGGAATTCATCGCCGTCGCTGATTTCCTGGTTCGGCGCCTGGCCCGGGTAGACCTGGTCCCACAGCATCCGGTCGGCGGAGTGGAGATGGACCGGGCCCCGGACGGCGTCGTAGACGTCGCCGACGGCGCGGATGTGGTCATCGTGCCCGTGAGTCAACAGAATGGCACGCACCTGGCGGCCGTTGATCTGTTCGACGACCGCGTCCGCATTGTGGGCCGGGTCGATGACGATACATTCGGTGTCATCGCCGATGATCCAGACGTTGTTGTCAACGTCCCAGGTTCCACCGTCGAGCGAGAAGGTCCCGGACGTGACGAGGTGTTCAACGCGGGCGGCCATCAGAGTTCCACCACCGAACGGAGCACTGAACCGTCGTGCATTTTGTCGAAGGCTGCCTCGACCTGGTCCAGGGTGATGCGCTCGGTAACAAACGCGTCGAGGTCCAGGTTGCCCTGCTGGTAGTGGCTGACCAGCATGGGGAAGTCCCTTGACGGGAGGCAGTCTCCATACCAGGAGGATTTGAGGGAGCCGCCGCGACCGAAGACGTCGAGGAGTGGCAGTTCCAGCACCATGTCCGGAGTGGGGACGCCTACCAACACCACGGTGCCGGCGAGGTCCCGTGCGTAGAAGGCCTGCTTGTAGGTTTCAGGGCGGCCGACGGCGTCGATCACCACGTTGGCTCCGTTGCCGTCGGTGAGAGCCTGGATGGCTTCGACGGCATCCTGGTTTTTGGAGTTGACCGTGTGGGTCGCTCCGAGCTTCCGGGTGGCTTCGAGCTTTCGGTCGTCGATGTCGACGGCGATGATCGTCGTCGCGCCCGCAAGCCTGGCGCCGGCGATGGCAGCGCTGCCCACTCCGCCGCAGCCGATGACTGCTACCGAGTCCCCGCGGCGGACGTTTCCGGTGTTGATGGCGGCGCCGATGCCTGCCATGATGCCGCAGCCCAACAGACCGACGGCGGCGGCGTCCGCGGCGGGGTCCACCTTGGTGCACTGGCCGGCAGCGACCAGGGTCTTCTCAGCGAAGGCGCCGATGCCCAACGCGGGGGAAAGCTCGGTGCCGTCTTCGAGGGTCATCTTTTGGGTGGCGTTGTGGGTGTTGAAGCAGTACTGGGCTTCGCCCCGACGGCAGGCGCGACATTCGCCGCACACCGCACGCCAGTTCAGGATGACCCGATCACCGGGCTTCACCTCGGTGACATCGGGTCCTACGGCGCTGACCACGCCGGTAGCCTCATGGCCGAGGAGGAACGGGTAATCGTCGCTGATGCCACCCTGCTTGTAGTGCAGATCGGTGTGGCAGACGCCGCAGGTGAGGATGTCCACCAGCGCCTCGCCGGGTCCCGGATCTGGCACGAGGATGGTTTCGATGCTGGCTGGGGCGTTTTTTTCCCTGACAACTACGGCTTGGACTTTATGAACCATTTCTACACGGTCCTTTCAGTTGGGTACCGGGCGGTTTACCCAAGCATAGGCACGGAGACCGACAGCGGTTCAATCAGCTGATCTGTGACTTACCCCCGGTGGGGCTTCACCCCAATTAGGTGCGGGAGGATACTGGTCTGCATCCGGGCGGAATGGCCCGGCGGTGAGGGCGAGGTGGCTGATGCGGCGTGGTTGTCGGTGTCTACTGGTTGCCAGTGCGCTGGCCGGTGCCGCCCTGCTCGGAGGATGTGACCAGCGGGACGGTAGACCCCCAGCTTCCGCAACCTGGCGGCTGATCAGTCCTGCTCACGTGTCGCCGGACTCAACGAGCCTACGGATAGGTGTGACTCGCGTGTCCTGCGCCGGTGGCGTCACGGAAGCGGTGAGGGAGCCCCAAATCTTCTACGAGTCAGATCGACTAGTAATTCAGACCGTCGTCGAACCCTTGTCGAATGGAGCCCAGTCTTGTCCCGACAATAATGTAGTGCCGCTCACTGTTGATCTTTCCGAACCAATCGGTGACAGGCAGTTGGTCGATGGTGCGTGTCTGACTGGAAGGGCAGTCACTACAATCTACTGCGAGAACGACGGCGTGCGCTGGCCGCTCAGTGAACGGTCGGCGGTGGGAACATGGCAACTGCTTGAGTTGGCGAACGTCTCGCCGACTTCAACCAGGCTGGAGCTCGGAGTAGTTCGGCTGGGATGTTCAGGCGGCGTTACGGGGACAGTGCTGGGGCCATACGTCAGCTATGAGCCCGGTCAAATAGTGATCCAGACTGACGTTGCCGCGTTGCCCGAAGGCGGGTACGACTGTCCTGGTAATGACGTTGTTCGAGTGACCGTGGAGTTGGCTGACCCTGTCGGTGGCCGAAGGTTGGTGGATGGTGCGTGTCTGGCTGGGGAAGCTGTCGCCACAACCTTTTGTGACGATTACGGCGTGCGCTGGTCCCCGGATGGCGCACATTCGGGGGAAAATTTGCCAGCGCTCTAGTCCGCTACGCCCGCTTCATGCGGCGCTCAAAACTTTTTTAGCAAATCTTTCGGGCCTTCGCCTTTCGGGCCTAAAAATGTCGGTGGCGGGTGATGTCATGGAGGTATGAAGGAGCAGGAAAAGGCAGGTGGAGGCCGTAGCATCGCTGAGGTTTTTTCGGCCGGTCTTGGTG